>JAXLVT010000009.1:0-130469 GCA_046328925.1 Anaerolineales bacterium | reverse complement strand
ATATTGTTGAACATCTGCCTGATCCTGAAAAAGCCCTAAATGAAATCGGTCGCGTGACTGAGAAAAATGGCGTTTTGATTCTTGCCACTCCCAATCTTGGGTCACTGCTTAAGCCGTGGAAAGGGGACCGCTGGATTGGATATCAAGACCCAACGCATATTTCCTTAAAACAACCGCAGGAATGGTTACGATTGATTGAGTCTGCGGGCTTTGAGTTGGTGCGCGTGTTTTCAGATGGCTTTTGGGATGTGCCTTACATTCGCTTTGTGCCGAAACAATTACAAAAACTATTTTTTGGTTCACTGGGTGGTATACAAGCAATTACAGGGTTCGTGTTTTTACCGATGACCTGGGGTGAGAGCATTCTGGTTATTGCCCGCAAGAAATAACAACTTAAGTTGGTGAGTGATTATGAATGAACCTTCTGTTCTCGATTATCTAAAATCTATTTTTAAGAGTCGGGATTCTTTTAAAGAATTCCTGAAGGCTGTCTTTGATCGCAAAGATACAACGGAAATGCCTGAGTTCTGGGAATCTACCGCTTCAGAATCTTCAGCGGAGTTGGCCTCTGCCTCCGAGGAAGTTTCTCCTGCCCCGATTCTTCGAAAATTCCCTTGGATTACCTTAGCTGTATTGTTGTTTTCTCTAGTTGGACAGCAATTGTTTGAACCCCCACATCAACTGTATAACGTTGGAATTATTTTATACCTCGCTGCATTTGGCTTGTTGTTGTTTGCGTTTCGACGTGGTGAATGGAGTTTAACTCCATCTCTTCCAGATGACAGGCGTGAAGATACATTTTCAGTACGCGGAATAGCATTTGTCGCTTCGTTAATCCTAAGTGCTCTGACTTTTTATAAAATGTCAGATAATCGGTTTACTGCACTTAATTTAACTTTGTGGGTGGTGACTATCATCTTCCACATGCTGGCATTCTGGGTTTATGAACCGCGCACGGTTTCTTCTGTATCACCCAAGGTAAAGTTTAACTTCAAAGAATATTTCATGAGTGGAGAGTGGAGTATTCGCATCACACGTTGGGGATTAATTGTCTTTGCCATCATCGCATTGACTTTGTTTTTCCGCACCTATCGTTTATCGCAAGTCCCCAATGAGATGACCATGATCGCGCCGAGTACCACTTACGTATGACATTACCCAGGGCATGTACTCCATTTATTTCACCACAAGCCGCGAACCGGATACATTTATTTGTGCGTCTCCTCGTTTCGCATTGTTTGGCGTCTCCTTCATTACTTTGAAAATTGTAGCTGTGTTTGCTGGCTTGTTGACTTTGCCATTTATCTATTTGCTTGAAAAAGAATTAGCGGCAAACGAATTGGCTTGATTGCTGTGGGCTTTGCAGGATTGGATATTGGCCGTCGGTCATTGAACGCTTTTCTCGGCTTGCGAATTTCCATCCGCCCTTTGCAGCCGCGACTTTATATTTCTTCTTCCCGTGGTTACGCGGATAGAAACGCAATGACTTTATTTTGGCAGGTGTTGCTCCGATGGGGCTCAATGATATACACCCTTCCGCATCATGCCGATTGCCTTGGTTGTCATGTTCCTTGTCTACTTCCTGCATCTTCGAGATTCAGCTTCCCGCAACAGGCGATCGTCTGTTCGGATTGTTGGCATTTACCTCATGGGTGTTTGTCATTCCGTTGGCTCGTTTTGCCATGGATCGCCCCGACATTTTTGTAGAACGCGCCTTCTCTCGTGTTGGAACTTTGGAACGACCTTTCCCAGCACCAGTATGGCAATTGGTCTTGTAATCAGCGGGTTGCCATGCGTCAACTAATTGCGTGCCACGGCAATATTTGGGTTCATTCTATTCCAGGTCGTCCTGCACTAGATGTGGGTTTCGGTGCTTTATATCTAATTGCTGTGATTTTGCAGCCGGTATCCGCAACCGACATTGAAAAGATGTTTTACTCTTTGTTGGCTGTTCCGCTACTACAAATGCCTTCTATTTTGTCATTGCTATCTCTGAAGAAACCCATCGTTGAATCGTACTGGTGGAGCGCTGGTGCCTGTCTTTTTATTGGTGAATCGGGCTGAATAGTTTGATGAACGGCTTTGGTCAGACGAAACTTCAGAAACGATTCATAAGAATTCATTCCTTGTTAACTCCGTGTTCTGTATTTGCATCTGTGCTGACTGTTGGTTTGTTCGCTTCTTTTCGTTTCAAAATTTCCATTTGTACGTTCTACTACCTATTACGAGCAATATCGTTTTACTTGCATGGAATACCCATGATATGGGTACAAGCCATGAAGGGATTTCTGTTGAAAAAAGGCGGATCGCCTGATAATGTTTGGATTGTCCCGTATGCATTCTGCTGATACGCGTCTGCCTGCTTTGGGCTGGCTTCCCAGTCATGATATTGCCATCGTTCTAACACATTGCTGATACATTATCCATCCCTGGCCCAAAAGTATTCATGGTCGTGACCTCGCAGATAATGCCACTCTTGCTACATTGGGCGCAGTCTATCCAAATGGGAAAGTGACCATCTTGCATACCTATTTGCCACAATTTGATTTTTATATCTTCCGAGTGCCTGCCAGCAATTAGAACAAGGTATAAAGAAATACTGCAATGCAAGCCGAAATTTTTTTAAAGCGATCGCTGGCTGTCCTTTCCTCGTTTCGTTGGCTTTCATTTGCAAGTTTGTCTTTTGCCTTACTCGCTCAATATTTATTTGAACCGCCGTCGCATCTTGCCGCGGCGGTTACGTTTTATATCGTTGCCATTGGATTTTTGATTTGGGCTGGCTTGAACGGGGAGTGGGGCATTTCTTCGCCAAAACAGGATGATCTGCCATTTGAAGCGAAACCAATCCGTAAGTTGCCATTGATTTTGTCACTGCCTTTGTTGGTGTCCGCTTTTTATTTATTTGCAGGGAATCGTTTTACGCTTCTTAACCTGTCTCTTTGGGTAGCAGGGGTACTTTTATTTTTTGCTTCACTGTGGGTGACAGATTTTCACTTGCCCTCTTTGAAAAACATGGATTGGGAATGGATTGCTTTATTATCGGTTGTGTTTTTGTTGATTGCCTTTTTTCGTTTTTATCGGCTTGACCAAATTCCAGCCGAACCCTTTAGTGACCACGCCGAAAAAATATTAGATGTTTACGATGTCTCACTCGGAAAGACTTCCATTTTCTTTGAACGCAACACAGGGCGTGAAGCCATTCAAATGTATTGGACCTGGCTGATTAGCAAAATTTTTGGAACAGGGTTTTCATTTCTGAGTTTGAAAATGGGTACAGCGTTGATTGGGCTGTTTACTTTGCCTTTTGTCTATTATCTTGGAAAAGAATTTGGCAATCCTCTGGTTGGATTTTTTGCGCTTTTATTATTTGGAATTGCTTACTGGCCGAACGTAATCTCCCGTATTGGATTACGCTTTCCTCTCTATCCGTTTTTTGCAGCCGCCACGCTTCTGTATTTGACCCGTAGCCTGCGTACCCTTTCAAGAAACGATTTCCTACTCTGTGGCTTGTTTCTTGGCTTAGGCTTGCATGGATATACTCCTTTTCGTGTCATGCCTTTTGTCGTTTTGATGTCTATTTTTATTTTTCTGTTCCATGCGAAAACAAAAGAGATACGCAAACAAGCCTGGACTGGGTTAGGCGTTGTGATCTCCACATCATTCATTTTGTTTCTTCCCTTGTTACGATATTGGATTGAACATCCTGATACGTTTAGCTTTCGCGCGTTTTCAAGGTTAGGCGCTGCGGGCACAGAATTGACAGATTCACTTTGGGTGGTATTTACAAAAAACTTTTTTCGCGGCGTCCTGATGTTTAATGTAAATGATGGCAATATTTGGGTGAACTCGATTCCGTTTCGCCCTGCGTTGGATGTCGTCACAGGAGCTTTGTTTGTCATTGGGGTTTTGTTGTTGGTTGTTAATTACTTCCGTCAAAAAGATTGGCGTGACTTGGTTTTGTTGATTTCTATTCCATTGCTATTGATGCCGTCGATTCTTTCTTTGGCGTTTCCTTTGGAAAACCCGGCTTTGAATCGGGCTGGTGGTGCGGCGGTGGTGGCGATTCTTGTCAGCGCCAGAGCTCTTGAAGGTTGGCTGGCAGGTGCGGGTGTGGACCGGAGGCGTCAGTATGTCGCATATGCGGTGACCGCGGTGTTGTTGTCTGTCTCCATGTTTCAGAATTACAATCTGGTATTCCGTACATTTGATGCCAGTTTTCGTCGTGCAGTTTGGAACTCTTCTGAAATGGGCGCAGTCATTAAAGCGCATGACAATGTGCAGACTGCTTGGATTGTGCCGTATGCGCAGTGGGTGGATACCCGTTTGCCAGCTATATGGATGGGCGAAGTGACCCGTGATTTTGCCTTGCCGGCGAATGAGCTTTTCCGAACTACGCTGGTAGCTGGCTCAAAATTGTTTATTTTCAAGCCTGAAGACATGGAAACTGAGATTTTTCTTAAACAACTCTACCCGAATGGGAGGTTAAGCAGATATACTTCTGCTTTTGTAGGGAAAGATTTCATGATTTTCACTGTGGAGAAATGATATGGTTACAGGCCTCTTACGAGGAATGCAGACCTGTAACGCATAAGGAATTTTATGAGCGAAAAACGAGCCTGGCTTTATGATGTGTTGTTTATTTGTGTCCTGCTGATTGCGGGATATTTGCGTTTTGCTGGTGGACATTGGGGTGAGGGATATCACCAGCATCCAGATGAATTATTCCTAACTGGCGTGTTGGATAATTTGCGTGCGCATGAATGTAATGAACCATCCATTCCTGTTGATGCCTGCCCACCCGACCAACAACATTGGATGAGTATTTCTGATTATTTCAACACACAAACTTCTACCCTGAACCCTTATAACCGCGGACAAGCTTTCTTCGTTTATGGCAACCTGCCAATGACGGTGACGCGTATTGCGATGGAAATAAGCGGGAATGATGATATTGGTAGGTCAAAGTTTTTTGCGCGTCAGTTTTCTGCACTTGCTGACTTGTTGACCGTTTTTATTTTGTATTTACTGGTTTCAAATTTGTATGGGCGGCGTGTTGGGTTAATTGCAGCGACTTTTTCAACCTTTGCTGTGATGCAGATTCAGCAGTCGCACTTTTTTACTTCTGACTTGTTTGTAAATCTGTTTATGTTTCTGGCGCTGTGGTTTGCAGTAAAGATTGTGAATCATAAAGCGGAAAGTAGCGAACAGGAAGAAGCGGTTGAATCTGAAACTCAACTTTCGAATCCAGTTTCTGGATTTACTGCATATGCCGCTATCTTCAAGAGTCCACTTTTATATTTGAGCATTGGGTTTGGAGTTGCCCTCGGCATGGCGATGGCATCCAAAATCAATGCGGCTGCTTTGGCGATTGTATTGCCCGGAGCATTTCTTGTCCGCTATTTTATGAACGATTACAAGAACAGAAAATCCATAAGCTCTGATTATTGGATTTCTCTTGTTCTTTTGCTTGTCGCTGGTGGCTTGGCTACCATTATTTCCTTCCGCATTTTCCAACCTTATGCATTTGACGGAATCAAATTAAATCCTCAATGGATTGCGAATATCGCTGAACAACGTGCGCAAGCCAACGGCACTGCAGACTTGCCATGGAATTTACAATGGGCGCGTCGTACTCATTTGTATTCATTTACGAATCTCACAGTGTGGGGGCTCGGCCTTCCGCTTGGAATTTTAGCTTGGGCTGGATTCTTGTTGATGGGCTGGCGTATTCTCAAAGGAGAATGGAAACACGCTTTGCTGTGGGCGTGGACAGCTTTTTATTTTGGTTGGCAGTCTATTCAATTCAATCCCACCATGCGGTATCAACTGCCGATTTATCCGCTGTTGTGTATGATGGCCGCTTGGTTCCTGTTTGAGTTGCCTAATTTGCGGAAAGTTTCAGATGAAACTACTCAACGCAAAGTAGATTTGTATGGAATCTTGTCAGCTACGTTGGGTGTGGTTGTATTATCAGCAACTGCAATTTGGGCATTTGCGTTTCAAAGTATTTATCTGCGGGCTGAACCTCGCATCGCTGCCTCCCGTTGGATTTTCCAAAATGTACCGGGCCCACTAAATTTGAAATTGGATACGGTTACAGATGGAACCTATACTCAACCCTTAAGTTTCCCAACTGGGTTGGTGATTCAAAATGGCACACCGTATCTTGCTAGTTTTGTTCCCACTGCCAATGGATATTTATCCAGTGTAGTCTTGGGACATGCACTTGACTCAGCGGGCGGGTCCTCTGCAATTGTGGCATCTTTGTACTCCGCATCAGCCCCAGACGTGTTGCTGGCGCGTGCCTCCGAGCAAGTGAATTACACCTCGACGAAAGACCCGCGTGGCCCACAAGTTTCTTTGGAGTTTGATAAGCCAGTTATCGTTGTCAGTGGAGCTTCTTACATTCTCAAGCTTGAAACTCTCGGCACAGACTTAACCTTGAGTGGTTCCGCCATTGCCAATGAGACAGATTATGACTGGGGCTTGCCCTTCCGCATTGACAACTACGATCCTTTTGGCGGGATGTATCGTGGTGATTTAACTCTTCAAGTGTATTGGGATGATGATAAACCTGATAATCCTAGCGACCCCAATGATGTTAGCAAGTTACATCGCTATCTGAATATTTTAGATCAGACCGATTACATTTTTATCCCGACCAATCATCAATACGCACAGATTACGCGTCTGCCTGAAAGATATCCTCTGACCACGGTTTATTATCGTGAGTTGCTTGGTTGTCCGCAAGCGATGAATATCATCCAGTGTTATCGCACTGCAGAAGTGGGTACATATCAAGGACGGTTAGGGTTTGATTTGGTAGGAGTCTTCGAAGACTACCCAACCTTGGGTCCATTGGTGATTAATGACCAGGCGGCAGAAGAAGCCTTTACTTTCTACGATCATCCCAAGGTGTTTGTTTTCAAGAAATCTGAGAACTATGATGCTGCTCAGGTTGCTAAAACCTTGGGCGCTGTGGATTTGACTCATGTTGTTCATCTCACGCCGAAAGATGCGGCCAATTTCAAAGACTTAATGTTGCCTGCTGATCGCTTGGCAACCCAACGTGCTGGTGGGACATGGTCCCAGTTATTTAGTTATAGTTGGCTACAAAATAAATATCCAGTGGTTGGATTGTTGGTTTGGTATGTCTTCATCTTCTTGCTGGGACTCGCGGCCTATCCCATTGTGAGATATGCCTTGGCTGGATTTGGTGCGTATTCCTATCCGCTTGGACGTGTGGTGGGGTTAGCCCTGCTTGCGTGGATTTCTTGGTTTGGTGGTTCTGTTGGCATTCCATATACAAGATTTACCATCGGGGTGGTACTTCTGATTGTGGTTGTGGCAGGCGTCAGCTTGTGGATGATGCGTAAGAAACAATTCAAAGATGAGTGGGATGCACATCGCAAGTTCTTCGTCTTTGTAGAAATTCTATTCCTAATCTTTTTCATCATCGACTTGTTGATTCGCCTTGGCAACTCAGATATGTGGCATGAGTCAAAGGGTGGCGAGCGACCGATGGATTTCTCGTATTTCAATGCGGTCTTGAAGAGTACCTCCTTCCCACCCTATGATCCTTGGTTTGCGGGTGGATATATCAATTATTACTATTATGGGTTTGTGTTGGTGGGCACGCCTGTGAAATTGCTCGGCATTGTGCCTTCAATTGCTTATAACTTTATTTTGCCAACCCTGTTTGCGATGGTGGCGACAGGTGCATTTGCCATTGGGTTTAATTTGTTGGAAGGATTGAAGACTCCTTATGATGAAGAAAATCCAACCTGGGGTGTACAAGCTACTTCTCTGATTGGTGGCGTGGCTGCATCCGTGATGATGATTTTGCTGGGAAATTTAGGCACAATCAAACTGATCTTTAATGCGTTGGAACGATTGGCCGCGCCGAATGGTAGTGTGCCAGCGGATGCGGGTTTCTTTGAAAGTTGGGGCTGGGCTTTCAAGGGACTTGGAATGATGTTTACCGGTTCCATGTTGCCAATTGGACGTGGGGATTGGTTATGGTTCCCCAGCCGCATCATGCCGCCCGGGCCTGGGAATGAAATCACGGAGTTTCCGTTATTTACATTTTTATATAGTGACTTGCATGCTCACATGCTCGTCATTCCGTTGACTTTATTTATCATCGCTTGGGCATTGGCGTTTATCAAGTCACATGCGCAGATGAGGCTTCCGGAGTGGGTCGCTGCAATTCTAGTCGGTGCCTTGTTTATTGGTGCTTTGAAACCCACCAACACTTGGGACTTATATACCTTCTTCCCATTTGCTGCTTTGGCAGTGTTGTACGCCATCAATCGTCACTTTGAATGGAAGGGACGATTAGGATTGCCAGATTGGCTTGGACGCTTACTATTCTCACTTGCGATGGTGGCTGGTTTATATCTTTTAGGCGCGTTGATGTATAAACCCTTCACGGCTTGGTATGGTCAAGTATATGGTAGCGTTGACCCGTGGACAGCCTCTCACACCAAAATCGCAGATTATCTGGGTCAATGGGGTTTGTTCCTCTTTATCATCACCTCATGGCTTCTGTGGGAAGCTCGTGAATGGTTGGCAAGTACTCCGCTTTCCCATTTGAAAAATCTGCACCCCTATCGCTTGTTGATTGAGATTGTACTGGCTTTGTTCATTGCTTTATTGGTGTTGTTCACCTATGAAGGCGTGTCCATTGTGTGGGTGGTTCTGCCATTGTTGGCTTTGTCTGGCATCTTGCTCCTGCGTCCCGAAATGCCCGGTGTCAAACGTGGCGTACTCCTGATGATTGGTACAGGATTGCTCATCACTTTTGTGGTTGAAATGATTACATTGCGCGGCGATATTGGACGCATGAACACTGTGTTCAAGATTTATATGCAGGCTTGGGTTCTGTTTGCGATGAGTGCTGCCGCCGCTTTTGCCTGGTTGTTACCTGCATTTGCTCAATGGAAGTTGCGCTGGCGGGTGGTGTATCAAATAGGGTTGTACTCTTTAATGGCTGGCGCGTTTCTCTTCACGTTGACCGCCGTCACCGATAAAGTCAGTGACCGTATGGCACCCGCAGCTCCACGCACTTTGGATGGTATGACTTATATGAACTATGCTCAACGCTGGGAAGGCAACATGATGGATCTCAGCGAAGATTATCGTGCTATTCGTTGGTTGCAAGATAACATTCAGGGCTCACCTGTAATTGTTGAAGCGAATTGTTCTGAGTATCGTTGGTGCACTCGCATGACCATTTACACAGGTTTGCCCGGTGTCGTCGGTTGGAACTGGCATCAACGTCAACAACGTGGCATTCTGGCCACGCAGGTACAAAATCGCGTCGATGAGATTGGTGCTTTCTACACCACTCTTGATATTGATGCGGCGCGCAGTTTCCTCAAGAAGTATGATGTGAAATATATTGTCGTTGGACAGTTGGAACGTAATATTTATCCCGCTATCGATAGCAATCTGTATGCGCCCGGTGACAATCCCACCGACGGGCTTGCAAAATTTGAGAAATATAAAGATGTATACTGGCATGTGGTTTATCACGATGCCAATACAACCATCTATGAGGTAAATCCATGATTCTGCATATCACATCTCGTGCTGAGTGGAATGAAGCGCAAACGCGTGGTGAATATATTGCGCCTAGTTTGCAATCCGAAGGTTTTATTCATTGCTCTACAGAAAAGCAAGTTTTGCATGTGGCCAACGCGTTTTATCGTGGAAGAACAGACCTCGTGTTGCTTGTGATCAACGAAGCAGCACTCAAGCCCGAGCTTAAGTGGGAACCGCCTGCTGGACCTCCTGCCCCGGGCATTTCTGAATCCGATTCATTTCCGCACATCTTCGGGCCTATCAACTTAAATGCAGTCGCCTCTGTCGTGGACTTTGGAATTGATTCTGTTTCAGGGACATTTTCCCTACCTACATTATGATTTCTCTCCTCCTCTGGTATCTTCTTCTTACTCTTCTTGGCTGGCTGACCTTTCCGCTGGTCTTTCGTTTGTTCCCTGCTTTAGCAGACCGTGGCTTTGCACTTGCACGCACCGCAGGCTTGTTGGTGTGGGGATATTCATTTTGGTTATTGGCTTCACTAGGTGTAGCTCAGAATGATTCTGGCGGAATTCTGCTTGCGCTTGTCATTTTGATTGGTCTTAGCACTTGGTCTTTCATCAATCACAAACTTGAGATTGTGGATTTTCTTAAGAAGAATGTGCCACTCATTCTCACCGTTGAAGTTCTGTTTTTGGTTGCTTTTGGTTTCATGGCTTTGGTTCGTTCGGCCAACCCGGAGTTGACCAGCACCGAAAAGCCCATGGAGTTGGCGTTTATCAGCGGCATCATGCGTTCGCCAACCTTCCCGCCACAAGACCCCTGGCTTTCGGGATATGCGATTTCATATTACTACTTTGGCTATGTGATGACAGCCATGCTCGCCAAGCTTACGCATGTCCCTGCCAGCATGGCGCACAACATGATGACTTCGCTCATCTTTTCGTTGGGCGCTCTCGGCGCTTATGGAATTTTGTATACCTTGCTTGGCAAGGCGAAAACATCAAAAACTGAATTGCAATCTGTTGTTCGTGCTTCATGGTCAACAGTCACATCTTCTTTACTTGCTCCGCTCTTTCTTCTATTTGTCTCAAATTTTGAAGCCCTGCTTGAAGTTTTACATGGCCTTGGCCTCTTTTGGAAAAGAGATTCCAATGGACAATTTGTCAGTGCGTTTTGGCAGTGGCTTGATATCAAAGATTTATCCTCGGCACCAGTAGGGACGTTTACTTTGGTTCCAAGCCGTTATTACTGGTGGTGGCGTGCCTCGCGTGTATTGCAAGATTACGATATGCGCCACAATCCTTTGGAAGTGATTGATGAATTTCCATCTTTCTCTTTCCTGCTTGGGGATTTACATCCACATGTGTTGGCAATTCCATTTTCCTTACTGGCTATTGCTGTTGCTTTGAATATTTTTCTCGGCGGCTGGAAGGGTGAAATCAATCTGTTTGGTGCCCGTTTGTATATCAAGATGGAAGGCTTTTTCTTCTCGGCTCTTGTGTTAGGTGGGCTGGCTTTCCTAAACACTTGGGACATTCTTATCGGTGCAAGTTTGATTGTCGGTGCTTATGTGTTTACTCAAGCCCATGAAGATGGCTGGAATTGGTCACGCCTCGAGGATTTGTTTTTACTGGGTCTGCCACTTGAGCTTGTTTCCATCTTTATGTATCTACCTTTTTATTTAGGGTTCTCCTCACAGGCTGGTGGAATTTTACCCAGCTTGATGTATCCATCTCGAGGTGCTCAATTGTGGGTGATGTGGGGCACACTTCTCATTCCAATCTACGCCTGCTTGCTATACCTATGGAAGGGAGCACGCCTTCCAATCAATTGGAAAACAGGCTTGATTCTTGGATTGGGTTTTGCCTTGTTGCTTTGGGTATTTTCCTGGTTTGTTGGCTGGGTTGGAAGTTTCATTGAAAAAGATTTTGTCGCTTCCTTCCTTGCCGCTCAAGGTATGGACGCATCTACCTTCTTCCGTGCTGCCTCCTTGCGTCGCTTAAGTTATATCGGCGGTTTGATTACCATGCTTGCCGTTTTAATTCCTGCTCTGTCTTTTCTTTTCTTCTCCTCTAAAAACGAGATGGTTGAAGATGAACAGACCACGCATGGACAATTAACGTCCATTCATTTCGTTTTGTTGATTATTGTGCTTGGTTCTATCTTAATCATCGCCCCAGACTTTGTGTATTTGCGTGACCAGTTTGGATATCGCATCAACACCATCTTCAAGTTCTATTATCAAGCATGGATATTATGGAGTCTGGCTGCTTCTTTTGGCGTAGCTTATTTAATACAAAACATTAGCAGTAAAGGTTGGAGCATCTCCTTCCGTGTGGGGATGGGGTTGGTTATTTTTGCAGGTCTCTTGTACCCAGCCTTAAGCATTCCAACCAAGACGAATAATTTCAATCCTGTGGGCGGTTTTACCCTCGATGATTTTGACCGAGTCAAACGTGAGAACCCCGATGAAGCCGCAGGGATCGAATGGCTGCGGAATGCACCTGATGGAGTGGTGGTTGAGGCAGTGGGTGGATCTTATGATGCATCCTTTGCGCGAGTTGCTACTTATACTGGCTTGCAAAATGTGTTGGGTTGGCCTGGGCACGAGTCGCAATGGCGTGGTGGGATGGCTCCTCAAGGCACACGTCAGGCTGATATCCAAACTTTGTATTCCATCCCAGATTGGGATACAGCAAATTCCATTTTGAAAAAATATAATATCCGTTATGTATTCATAGGAAATACCGAACGAGTGACCTTGCCTGTCAGTGAAGAGAAATTTGCTTCTCATCTGAAACAGGTCTTCCAGCAAGGTATTGTCTCCATTTACGAAGTGCCATAAAAAAAGCGCCGAGTTCTTCTAGAAGAACTCGGCGCTTTTTTATTTTTGATTTTCCCATCTCGCATAGACTGCCTGTGAAAGCAGGCGGTTTGCGCTTTTCTCGCGCGTCACCAATTCACCACTATCGATGCTGCCTTTATATTTTTTCATCATCTCATCTACAGCCTGAGCGACATGAATCGCTGAAGCACGTACTGCATATACAGTCACAATCACAAATAATGGATTGTCACTTAAACAGGCACGGCACATATCCAACAAACTGGGCAGGGATTTATAAACTTCCCAGATTTCACCTTTGGGACCACGTCCAAACTTGGGCGGATCCAAAATAATGCCATCGTATTTCACGCCGCGCTTTTCTTCACGTTGAACATATTTGACCGCATCTTCCACGATCCAGCGAATGGGTTTGTCATTCAATCCAGATAAGGCTTGATTTTCACGTGCCCATGCTACAGATTTTTTGGAAGCATCCACATGAGTCACGTGGGCGCCCGCTGCTGCTGCGGCTAGAGATGCCAATCCTGTGTAACCAAATAGGTTGAGCACGTTGGGCTGGCGGCCTGCCTTTCGGACGGCATCAGACATAAAGTCCCAGTGAGCCGCGACCTCTGGAAACACACCCAAGTGACGCCCAGGCGTTGTCATCGCCCAGAACTTAAGCGGACTGTATTCCATCGTCCACTTTTCTTCCATCTTCTTTTTGACATCCCAATGACCGCCGCTTTCCTCGCCTGAGGGCTGAAACACGGCATGAGCATTGTGCCACTCGGAGACAGGGAGCGCACGGCTCCACATCGCCTGAGATTCGGGACGTGAAAAAACATATTTTCCGAAGCGTTCCAACTTTTGGCCATCGCCAGAATCCAGTAATTCATAATCTCGCCAGTTGCTGGCTTCAAGCAGGGTAAAGGTAGGGGAGGTTTTCATGAATCGATAATGCCTTTGCAATATGAGAAAGCCTTTCGGCCACTTGATTTTTGCCCACAAAACAGTATAATGTGGGAAGAAGTGGTAGAAAGTGGTAAAGACGCCGTTGCCCGGCGTTCATGTATTAAAAGGATAAATAGCACAGATGTTCTTAGGTCACTTCCAACACAACCTCGACGATAAAGGCCGCTTGATGATCCAGCGCGCTTCCGTGAGTTGTTGGAAGGTGGCGCTTTCATCACCCAGGGCTTTGATAAATGCCTCATGGTGATGACAGAGGCGTATTTCAAACAGGTATATGAACGCATTGAAGCTATGAACCTTGCTGATCCAACTGCCCGTTTGCTACGCCGCTTAATCCTTTCCAACGCATATCCCATCGAAGTGGATAAAGTTGGACGCATCCTTGTTCCGCAAAACTTGCGTGCTTTTCTTGGAATCGAGAACGGCGAGTTGGTTGTAGCAGGGCAGGGCGAATACTTCGAAGTGTGGATGCCTGCACAATGGAGCGAACAAATGGCTCAATTGCAGGATACCGAAGCCAACAACGCACGCTTCTCCACACTTGATCTTTCCAAAGCGAAACCCGCGTCATAAATAAACTTAATGCTCTTTCGGGAGCTTAGCCCCCGAAAGAGCAGGATTATAAATGATGCAGCACAAACCTGTACTTTACCAAGAGATTATACACGCTCTGCAACCCCACAGTGGCGGCCGTTATGTGGATGGCACCCTAGGCGCGGGCGGACACGCTCGCGGCATTCTGGAGGCCTGTACGCCAGATGGGCTTTTGTTGGGTCTTGATGTAGACCCGCAGGCTTTGGCGCTCGCTCGTGAGACCTTGGCTCCTTACGAAAAGCGCATTCATCTCGTGCAGGCCTCCCACATAACCCTGGCAGAACAACTTGCCACTGTCAAATGGGATTCGATTGATGGCCTGGTGCTCGACCTTGGAGCATCTTCGATGCAGTTTGACAATGCTGACCGTGGCTTTTCCTTCATGCAGGATGGTCCGCTCGATATGAGATTTGGTCCACATGCATTGATGAGCGCAGAAGAAATCGTCAACACCTTTGACGAAAGAGAACTGGCCGACATCATCTTCCGCTATGGCGAAGATCGCGACTCAAGGAAGATTGCCAAAGCCATTGTGATGAGCCGACCGCTTCACACGACCCGTGAACTGGTTGCTGTTGTAGAGAAAGCATCTCCCCGAAGAGGGGACCGCGTGCACCCCGCCACGCAGACGTTTCAAGCCCTGCGTATCGCTGTCAATGATGAATTGGCTGCAGTGGAGAAAACACTTCCGCAGGCAGTGGCAGCTCTCAGGTCAGGCGGAAGATGCGCGGTGATTTCCTTCCACTCGTTGGAAGACCGTATTGTCAAGGAATATTTTCGAGAGCAGAGTAAGGAACTTATCAATCCGCCTTATGAAAGAATTTATGAAGTGGAACGTAAGGCGATTGTGCAGTTGATCAATAAGAAACCAATCTTGCCGACTGATGAAGAAATAAAAGAGAACCCAAGAGCACGCAGTGCAAAATTAAGAGTAGTTGAAAAATTATGAACATACCGAATGTAAACCACTATATCCATGCATACAAAGTTGCTCCCTGGCGTATTCAACGCCAGTGGATTGGTTCTGCCTTGCTTGTAGTGGTTGCACTTGCCATGGTTGCCACTTTATATCTTGATGTAACTTCTAAGACTGCGATTGCTGGCCGTGAAATTCAAGACCTTAATGCTGCCGTTATTAGCAGCCAGCAATTAAGCACTGATTTGGAATCAGATTTGGCAACTCTTACTTCTGCCAGCGTCATGTCGCAACGGGCAATCGAGTTAGGCTTCCGCCCAACTACAACAGTGGAAGTGGAATATTTGGTGGTGCCCGGATATTATGAAATTAAACCCGCCATTCTTTCTTCGGCTCAATTGCCGCAAATGAGTGCTCCGACTGTTCCTCATGAATATAACGAGTCTCTTTTAGATTGGATGGATGAGAAGATTTCCATGTCTGGCCGAGGGTTGCAATAATGAGACAGCAATATGCACGCCGCTCCCAAGTGATTATTTATGCGATGGGGATGGTTGGGCTTGCTATTATTGTCCAGATGTTGCGCATTCAGAATAGTTCTGAGGCGGCCATCTTTCGTCAACAAGCTTCCAATTATGCTTATGAATTAAAAACATTTTATCCAGACCGCGGTGAGATTTATGACCGCAGTGGACATTTATTGGCTGGAAATAAAATTGTTTATGAAGTGGGGGTAAATTTAGGCGTGGTGAAAGATGCCAACGCCATTGCGACTGCTTTAAGTGTGGAACTTGGTGAGGATTATGCCTCAATAATTAATGCCATTCAAAATCCACCTGCTGGTGTATCTTATGTAGTGCTTCAAGATTATGTAGATGCATCTCATGTGCTTAACCTTCAAAAATTAAAGAAGACATTAGATGAGCAAGCACCAGAAGGGGTATCTGGGAGCTTGAATGGTTTGGAATTTAAATCTCATCCTCAACGCAGTTATCCTGAGAATTCTCTCGCTTCCAATGTGCTTGGCTTTGTCAATCGCGAAGGTCGTGGTTATTTTGGAATAGAAGAAAAATACGACACCTTATTGGCAGGAAATCCTGTACAGGTTTTGGTTCCAACAGATCCGAATAAGGCTTTTGAAATCCCACGCGTTCCCAATGGAACAACATTAATTCTCACGATTAATCGTGATTTGCAGGCTGAGACCGAAAAAATATTAGATCAAGCTTTGGCTGATTATGGCGCCAAGAGTGGCACGATTGTTGTCATGGATCCACGCAATGGAGAAGTTCTTTCCATGGCGGTTTCTACTCGTATGGATTTAAATCAGTTTTGGGATTATGGCACCATCTACAACAATGCCAGCGAGTTTAATCCTGCCATTTCCATGCCTTATGAACCAGGTTCGGTCGTCAAGATATTAACCATGGCAGCTGCGCTTGATACAAATACAGTGACTCCCAGTACCACGTATCTTGATACAGGTTCCATTTTGGTGGGCGGTGCTACCATTCAAAACTGGGATCAAAATCCTTGGGGCATTCAAGATATGACAGGTTGTTTGCAACATTCATTGAATGTTTGTATGGCAACGCTCTCTGAACAAATGGGCGCGAGCACTTTCTATAGTTATATGGATAATTTTGGCTTGGGTCATCTCACAGGCATAGATTTAGCTGGAGAAGCAGCCGGCAGACTCAAATTCCCGGGTGATGCGGATTGGTATCCTGTTGACCTTGGCACCAATGCCTTTGGTCAAGGCGTTTCTTCAACTCCAATTCAAATCATGGCTGCAGCTTCATCCATTGCAAACAAGGGACATACCGTCATGCCCCATACCTTATTTGCCATGGTGCGTGATGGCCGCCAATATAACGTCCCCGCACAATTTGCAGGCACTCCCATCTCGGAAGCAACCGCAACAACATTATCTGGCATGATGGCGGTCTCTCTTGAGAGTGAAGGCTCTCTTGCTCTTGTGCCTGGGTATCGTATTGCAGGAAAAACTGGAACTGCGCAGATTCCTGTGGATGGGTATTATGACTCATCTCAAACCAATGCATCTTTCATTGGTTGGGGTCCAGTGGATGCGCCTCAGTTCATGATTTATGTTTGGCTTGAAAGACCATCCACCTCAATTTGGGGTTCGGAAACTGCGGCTCCTGTATTTTCGCAAGTTGCTGAAAAGACAGTTCTCTTGTTGAACATTCCTCCGGATAGTATTCGTCAACAACTTGCTGTTAGATAACATGTTAACACTGGCTGACCTCCTCGAAGCACTTACTTCATTCCGCCCTTCTGATGCGAATGCAGTCATCACGGAAGCGGTCATTGATTCACGCCAGGTGATTCCTGGTTCTTTATTTGTCGCAATTCCCGGGGAGCGAGTAGATGGACATGACTTTATAGCGGAAGCCTTCAAAAGGGGGGCTTCTTTTGCTTTAATCCAAAAAGAAAGCTCCGCTTCTTTCCGCACCCTTGACCTGCGCAATGGTTTATCAGCAGTCTCTTCCTTCGACTTTTCCACTCCTCTCTGCTTGCGTGTGGACAATACGATTTCTGCATTACAACAAATCGCCAGCTTCTGGCGTCGCAAATTGAATTTACGTGTGGTGGGAATTACTGGCAGTGTCGGGAAATCCACTACAAAAGAAGCAATTGCAGATGTGCTCGGTGTTCGTTATCACACCTTGAAAAGCCCTGGCAATTTAAATAATGAAATCGGCTTGCCGCTTACCATGTTGAAACTAGGTAGCGGACATGAACGTGCTGTTTTAGAAATGGGTTTTTATGTACCCGGAGAAATTCAGTTCCTTTGTAACATTGCTTTGCCACATATCGGAGTAGTGAGCAATATTGGAACTGTCCATGCAGAGCGGGCAGGATCACAAGAAGCAATTGCACGTGGCAAAAGTGAATTGATTCAATCCCTGCCTGAAGATGGCGTAGCAATTTTGAATTTCGACGATCCCTGGGTTCGTAAGATGGAAGAAAAATCCAAGGCTCGTGTTTTCTTCTATGGACTTTCCCCCGAAGCAGATTTATGGGCTGACCAAATTGAAGGTCTGGGCTTGGATGGAATTCGTTTCCGATTGCATTATCAAAAAGAAACTATCCATGCTCGTATTCCGATGATCGGTAGACATTCTGTGCATACTGCTTTGCGCGCTGCTGCCGTTGGGTTAAACGATAACTTGAATTGGCAGGAGATTCTTGAAGGTCTTTCCCTTGGGCAGACTCAATTACGTCTCGTGGCAGTTCGTAGTAATACAGGTGCTTTGATTCTTGATGATACATATAACGCCGCCCCAGAATCTGTGTTGGCGGCATTAAACCTGCTTGATGAAATGGATGGCAGGAAAATTGCCGTATTGGGTGATATGCTTGAGCTTGGTCCCTACGAAAAGCAGGGACATGAAATGGTGGGGATGCGCGCTGCGCAAGTGGTGAAAACCTTAATCACATTGGGTCCTCGTGCCCATATGATTGCAGATGCTGCGCGTCGCGCTGGAATAAAATCTTCCAACATTTTCGAGTTCGAAGAATTGGAGCCCATTGTGGATTGGTTAAATAAGAACTTAACATCAACAGATGCTGTATTGATCAAAGGTTCGCATGGATTAAGAATGGACCGCATCACAGCCGCCTTGGAGGTTCGCTCGTGAGACAGATTGCCCTCTCCTTGAGCCTTGCAGGGTTGGCTTTTGTTATGACAGCAATTTGGGGTGGACCATTACTGCGCATTTTGCGCCATTACAAGATTGGCAAAATCATCCGCGTTGATGAGCCAGGTCACCATAGCGTGAAGATGGGCACACCGACCATGGGTGGTGTGATGTTTATTTTGCCTGTTTTATTGCTAAGCGGGTTGCTCAACGCCGTCGCTTTGATTGGTGTGGCAGAAAGCGGTACAGGGCGCTCCGTTCTCCTTCCAATGGTTGTGATGCTTGGATACGCCATTCTTGGCGCTGTGGATGATTGGGAAGGAATTCGCGGCAAACGCAAAGGGGATGGTATGCGTGCCCGCACGAAATTTTTCTTTCAAGTATTGTTGGCATTGGGTACTGCTTATGTTTTGAAATATATGATGAATGTGCCAGATTTGTACTTTCCAGGATTATTCTTTGAGATTGAGCTGGGCTGGTGGTATGTTCCCATCGCGGCATTCATCATTGTGGCTGAATCAAATGCAATTAATTTTACCGATGGTTTGGACGGGCTGGCAGGGTTGATTGCAGCTACGGCGATAGCAGCTTTTGGCGGCATTGCTTTGGTTCAAGATCAAGTGTTCCTTGCACGTTTTTGTTTCACTTTGGTTGGCGCTTTGTTCGGCTTCCTTTGGTTTAACGTTCATCCAGCAGAGCTGTTTATGGGTGACACGGGGTCGCTATCTCTTGGCGCCGTGCTTGCTGTCGTCGCTCTGATGACAGGTCAATGGCCAATGTTGTTGATTATTGGCATTATTCCCTTGAGTGAAATGATTAGTGTGGTGATTCAAATTGGATATTTCAAATTGACCAAGGGAAAACGGTTTTTCAAAATGGCGCCGATACATTTACATTTTGAATTGCTCGGATGGAGCGAAACACAAGTAGTACAACGTTTTTGGTTGATTGCTTTGATGGCCGCCTTGATTGGCATTGGATTGTCACAGGTGTAAAAGATGACAAATTGGAATGGCAAACGCGTTTTGATTATTGGAGCCGCCCGACAAGGGTTGGCTCTTGCGCGTTGGTTATCCCGCCACGGTTCCATCGTGACTTTGACTGACTCCCGCAACGAAAATGAATTAGCCTCCGCTAAAGCAGCCCTTGCCAACACCAATATGAAATGGGCAGTGGGTGGACATCCGCTGGAGTTGTTGAATGAGACAGATGTACTTTGCTTATCAGGTGGCGTTCCATTAACCTTGCCCATTGTGCAAGAAGCTGTCAAACGTGGTATTCCGCTTTCCAATGACTCACAAATTTTCATGGAAGTAGTTCCATGTAAAACAATTGGTATCACAGGTTCGGCTGGAAAAACCACTACCACGACTCTGGTGGGCGAGATGGCGAAACGTCAGTATGGAAGCCGTGCTTTTGTGGGTGGCAATATCGGTGACCCACTGATTAATTATGTGGACGAGATGAAAGCAGATGATATTGCGATTCTTGAGCTTTCCTCTTTTCAGTTGGAACAAATGACCATTTCACCAAATGTTGCCGCGATTTTAAATATCACGCCGAATCATTTGGATCGACATGGCACGATGGAAGCCTATACCAATGCAAAGGCTCACATCTTGGATTTTCAAACAGAGAAAGACACTGCTGTTCTCGGTCATGATGATGAAGGTGCATGGGGCTTGAGAGATAAAGTAAAAGGTGCTCTCTTAACTTTCAGCTTGCATGATTTGGATGAGAAACTGAATGGCGCCTATTACCATGATGGCTTGTTGAATTTGCGTGAGGAAAGAGCCTACCTACCTTTGTTGTTGCGCGAGAAGATTCAATTGCCAGGCAATCACAATGTAGCCAATGTGCTCGCTGCGTTTACCATCGGTCATGCGGCTGGATTCAAATTGGATGCCATGCTTGAAGCAGTTGAAGAATTTCGTGGCGTGGCACATCGGTTGGAACTAGTCCGCGAATTGCGTGGGGTGCGTTGGTATAACGGTTCCATTGCGACGGCTCCAGAAAGAAGTATGGCCGATATTAATACCTTTGATGAGCCTATTGTATTGATGCTTGGCGGACGAGATAAGGATCTTCCTTGGGATGGAATCGCAAAACTGATTCACAAGCGTGTGGATCATGTGGTGCTTTTTGGTGAGGCGGCAGAACTGATTGAGAATGCCATATCAGCTGTCAGCGGAGAGAGAAGCGTTGACCTTCGTCGCGCAAAGAATGTCAAAGAGGCAGTTATCATGGCCGCCGAAGTTGCCAACGCTGGAGATGTCGTCCTGTTTTCACCGGGTGGCACAAGTTTTGATGAGTTTAAAGATTTTGCTGAGAGAGGAGATGCGTTTAGAAAATGGGTACAGGAACTTTCGTAAAAGATCGCAATTATATTCCCGCGTCTTTCCTGCGCGGTTTTGATATGCCCTTACTGGTGACTGTAGTGGCGTTGATCGCATTTGGATTGGCGATGTTGTTCTCCTCATCATGGGATTTTTCATTAGGCGCATACGGCGACCCAATGTATATGTTCAATCGTCAATTGGCATGGTTGGGGATGGGGGTGGTGATTGCCATTGTCTTTGCTTTTGTCGATTATCACAACTGGCGTAAGTTTGTTGTGCCCGCCATGGCATTGACCATCCTCTTGTTGATTGGTGTGCTATTAACCAATGAGATTCGTTTCAATGCAAAGCGTGCTTTGTTCTCTGGTTCAGCGCAACCTTCTGAACTTGCGAAGTTGGTTTCAATTTTGTATTTAGGTGTTTGGTTGTATGCAAAGCGCGAACATTTACATGACATTTCACTGGGCTTAATTCCGCTGGGCGTGATTCTCGGTGTGGTCGGTGGTTTGATTTATCAACAGCCTGACTTGAGCGCCGCCGCGACGGTCATCATGTTGGGAGGTTTTCTTTTCTTCCTGGCAGGTGGTGACTTGAAACAAATTGGAGCACTGTTAATCATCGCGGTTATTGCGGCGTGGATTGTGGCTTCCATTAGTGCCACAGGTCAACAACGTGTGGGTGATTTTTTGGCAGGTATCAAAGACCCACTACAGGCTTCTTATCATGTGCGCCGTTCATTTGAAGCCATTGTCAATGGTGGTTGGTTTGGCGTTGGGTTGGGACAATCTCAATCCAAGTTGACTGGGTTGCCAGTGCCCCCCACAGATAGTGTCTTCGCAGTCGTAGCAGAAGAGCTTGGTTTATTTGGTTCCGCTGCGTTGATTGGTTTATATGCAATTCTCATTTGGCGCGGATTTGTGATTGCGCGTCGTGCTCCCGATATGCTTGGAACCATCCTTGCTTCTGGCTTGGTCATTTGGATCGGCATGGAAGCTTTGATTAATATGGCCGTGATGGTGGGTCTCTTGCCTTTTGCAGGAAACGCTTTGCCATTCATTAGCGCAGGTGGTTCTAATTTAGTAGCGACCTTGGCAGCGCTTGGAATTCTTTTCAACATTTCTCGCCAAACTGGCGAAGGCACGTTATCAGACGAAGAATGGAGGTCCTACAGTGCGGTTGTTAATCTGCGCGGGTGGAACCGGCGGCGGAGTGTATCCCGCCTTAGCCGTGCACCACGCTCTGACGTCTAAGCATGCAAAGCTTGAAACGCTGTGGGTTGGCGGTGAAGGCGGCATGGAAGAGGAACTCGTGAATCGCGCTGGCATTCCTTTCCAATCCGTTCCGGCCGCTGGTGTCCATGGCGTAGGCCTGCGTGCTTTGCCCGGTAATCTCGCCAAGCTCACTCGTGGAGTGCGTGCTTCACGTCGCATTTTGCGTGAGTTCCAACCCGATGTGCTCTTCTTCACGGGTGGCTATGTGGCTGCGCCCATGGCGGTTGCTGGCAGAAAGATTCCAACTGTATTGTATGTTCCTGATATTGAGCCCGGCCTCGCGTTGAAATTCCTAGCCCGTTTTTCGGATGTCATCACTGTGACTGCCGATGACTCAAAAGGATATTTTTCACGCTCAAGCAGAATCGTTCTCACCGGCTATCCGCTTCGCGCTGACCTTTCAAACTGGTCTCGCGAAAAAGCGACTCAACACTTTGGGCTTTCTTCCGATAAACCTGTATTGCTTGTTACAGGTGGAAGCAAAGGCGCACGCTCCATCAATATGGCCGTGTTAAAGTATTTGAAAGAATTGCTTGACCTTGCTCAGGTCATTCATGTCACAGGTTCATTGGATTGGCCAGTCGTTGAAAAAGCCGCCAATCAATTACCTGTTGAATTGAAATCTCGTTATCATGCCATGCCTTATTCCCATGAAATGGGCGCGGCTTTATCCGCAGCAGATTTGGTTTTATCGCGCGCAGGCGCTTCTTCTTTGGGTGAATATCCATTCTTTGGGTTGCCCGCTGTATTGGTGCCTTATCCTTATGCCTGGCGCTATCAAAAGATCAATGCTGACTATCTTGTAAGGCAAAATGCAGCTCAAATCTTGCAGGATGAATCGTTGGAAGATAAACTTTTATCCGTGTTGAAAGACTTATTAGAAAACAAGAGCAAGCTTGAAGAGATGCGTAGCGCTATGAAATTTTTATCCCGCCCGAATGCTGCAGATGCCATTGCCAGTCAAATATTGGAATTGGCAGGAGAACAAACCGTATGATGAGCATCGTTTATCTTTTTTGGATGTATGTGATTCTCTTAGGAATCGTAGGAGCTATGCGTGGTTGGGCCAAGGAACTCTTGGTCTCCTTCAGCGCCATCACTGCTTTGGCTGTCAACTTGTTGATGGATAAATACATTCCTCTAGTACGTGACTTGCCAGATAACAGCAGTTCCGTATTTTGGATTCGCGTAATTATTCTGCTTGCCCTTGCTTATTTTGGTTATCAGACCGTATCTGTGGTGCCAAGGCTTTCATCAAAGGCGGCACGCGAAAGATTACAAGATGCTTTGTTCGGTGGCGTGGTGGGTGGTATCAATGGCTATTTCATTGCAGGCTCGATTCTTTTCTATAACCATGTGGCAGAATATCCCTATCGGGATATTATCAGTCCCGCCACAGATCCCGCCGTCATTGCCGCAATCGATACCATGATGAAATACATGCCGCCGCGTTTTCTCGGCGAGCCCAGTATTTATTTTGCCGTCATCATCATCTTAATCTTTATTATTGTGGTCTATATCTAGGATATTCATTTTTGCTTAATCGAAAGGTTTAAGCAGAAAGAAAAGAAAACTATGACACACGTTCACTTCATTGGCATTGGTGGTTCAGGGCTTTCTGCCATTGCGCGTCTCCTTAAGGAGAGCGGATATCAGGTGACAGGTTCAGATCGAACCTTGTCGCCTTTTGCCATGTCTTTGCAAAGTGAAGGGATTAATATTTTCATCGGACATCATCCCCGCAATGTCACAGGCGCTGATTGGGTGGTACGGTCCTCTGCAGTGACAGATGACAATCCAGAAGTAATCGCTGCCAAAAACGCAGGCATTCCTGTTTACAAACGTTCCGATTTCCTCGGTCAGTTGATGGAAAATAAAAACGGCATCGCAATTGCTGGAACGCATGGTAAGACCACCACCACTGCCATGATCTCTTGGATGTTGTATGCCATGGAGCGTGATCCATCCTTTATTGTGGGTGGAACCTTGAACAACCTGAAGGTCAATGCACGCGCTGGGAAAGGTGATGCCTTTGTTATTGAAGCCGATGAATATGATCGCATGTTCCTTGGCCTCAAGCCTCAAATTGAGGTAGTGACGAATCTAGAACACGATCATCCTGATTGCTATCCAAAATTTGAAGATATGTATAAAGCTTTTCAAGGCTTTGTAGATTTACTTCCTTCTGATGGAACTTTGATTGTCTGTGCAGAAGATGAAGCCGCAGTTTCTTTATTGTCTTATGGACGCAAAAAAGGCTTGAACGCAATTTCTTATAGCTTGCAATCGGAAATGACGATTAACAGTCCGCAGTGGATGCAGGCTCGTTCACAAAAGCCCAATGCAAAGGGCGGCTTCGACTTTTCAGCCATGACCAATGTTGGTACTGCAGCAGCAGATGTGGTCAATGTTTCGTTGCAAGTACCTGGTGAACATAATGTTCGCAATGCTTTGGCGGCTTTATCTGTAGCGGCAACCATGGGACTGTCTCTGCAATCTGCGGCCAATGCACTGGGTGAGTTTACTGGCACAGGCCGACGCTTTGAAGTTCGTGGTGAAACACGCGGTGTGATTGTTGTTGATGATTATGCTCATCACCCCACTGAAATCAAAGCCACGCTTTCTGCGGCACGTGCGCGTTATCCCGAACACCGCATTTGGGCAGTTTGGCAACCTCATACTTATTCCCGCACGCAAACTTTATTTCTTGAATTCTCGCGTGCGTTTGCCGATGCAAACGAAGTGCTTGTGACTGAAATCTACGCTTCACGCGAGCCGAAGCAGGAGTTTTCATCAGCAGAAGTAGTGAGTTCCATGCCTCACCCATCTGCTCGTTATTCTGGCACTTTAGAGGAGACGACAAATTATCTCCTAAAGAATCTGGGTTCTAACGATGTCTTGATTGTGCTCTCCGCTGGAGATGCAGATCAAATCAGCACGAGTGTGTTGAAAGGTTTGAAAGAGTAAATGATTGTGACTGCTCAACCCGTTGAAATGATTCGTGCCGAATTTGGCAATGCAGTGCAGGATAACATTCTCCTTGCACCGTATACCTCAGCACGTATTGGTGGCCCAGCGGATGTATTGCTCACAGTTAAATCTGCTGATGAGTTGGCTCATGCTATGCATTGGATTTGGAAACATCAAATCCAATATTATGTGTTGGGCGGTGGGTCTAATGTATTGGTCAGTGATAAAGGGGTGCGCGGGATTGTGGTTTTGAATAAGGCGAAGGAAGTGCGCTTCGAAAGCAGTGACCAACCTCAGGTGTGGTGCGAAGCGGGAGTCATCTTTAGTAATCTCGCGAATCGTTGTGCTTCCAAAGGGTTGTCAGGTTTAGAGTGGGGCGCAACAGTTCCCGGTACCGTAGGTGGGGCGGTGTATGGAAATGCTGGCGCGTTTGGTGGAGATATGTCTGGTAATTTAATTTGGGCTGATGTGTTGACAGAAAATGGCCGCGAGAAATTATCAGTGGAGCAAATGGGATATGGATACCGCACCAGTGTTTTGAAACGTGGTGAGATTAAGGCAATAGTACTTTCGGCTTTGATGAGTTTAAAAAACTCAACGAAAGAGGAAGTGTCTGCTAAAATCGTCCAATTCAGCGAACGCCGAAAGGCCACACAACCACCAGGGGCAAGCATGGGTTCCATGTTTAAGAATCCAGTGGGTGATTATGCAGGTCGTTTGATTGAAGCCGCGGACTTAAAGGGTACGCGTATCGGCAATGTTGAAATCAGCACGGTGCATGGTAATTTTTTTGTAAATCATGGCGAGACCCAGGCGAGTGATGTACGCGAGTTGATTGATTTAACTCGCGAGACTGTAAAGAAAAAATTTGATGTTAAACTTGAGTTGGAAGTTGAACTCGTAGGAGAATGGTAGTTTGAATAAACTTCGTGTGGCAGTGTTATTTGGAGGAAGGTCAGGCGAGCATGACGTCTCGTTGATGTCTGCGCGTTCTGTGCTTTCTGTTCTTGACCCTGAACGCTATGAAGTGATTCAAATTGGCATTACGTTGGATGGTGATTGGTTGACTGGTCCGAACGCCTTGGATGCTTTTGAGAAAAAAGATGTTTCAAGTTTGGAACAAGTCATTCCGCCGACGCAACCCTCGCATCAATCTTTGTATTTGGTTCGCTCCACCAAGCTGGGAGAGAAGTTGGAAACCCTGGCAGGTGTGGACGTGTTCTTCCCCGTGTTACATGGACCGTTTGGCGAAGATGGCACCATGCAAGGCTTATTGGAATTGGCCGATGTTGCGTATGTAGGTGCTGGGGTGGCAGGCTCATCGGTGGGTATGGACAAAGGCATCTTCAAAGATGTGATGCGTGCCAACGGGATTCCGATTGTTGAGTCCATGCTGGTGTTGCGTGGCGAAATTGAAAGTGATATCAAGTCTGTGATTGCGAAGGCAGAACGTGAACTTGGCGGATATCCCATGTTTACCAAGCCTGCCAACCTCGGTTCTTCTGTTGGAATTAGCAAATGTACTTCACCTTCTGACCTCGGCGAGGGGTTGATGGATGCGGCTCGTTATGACCGTCGTTTGATTATTGAAAAAGGTGCGGGCGATGTTCGTGAAGTAGAAGTCAGCGTGCTCGGTAATGAAGATCCAATTACTTCTGTTTGTGGTGAAGTACTTCCAAGCCGTGAATTTTATTCCTATGAATCCAAGTATGTGGACGGCACTTCGGGTTTATTGATTCCTTCGCAGTTGCCCGATGAAGTGACAAACAAAATACGTGAATATGCAGTGCGTGCTTATAAAGCGATTGATTGTGCAGGAATGGCACGCGCAGATTTCTTCATTGAAAATGGAACGAATAATATTTACTTGAACGAGTTAAATACTTTGCCTGGTTTTACTTCGATTAGCATGTACCCGAAACTATGGCAGGCCAGTGGCTTGTCTTATACCCAATTGGTGGATCGCTTGATTGAACTTGCACTTGAACGCAAAGCACAACGAGACCATACTGAACGAAGGAGAACTGCATGAGCGAAAAGCGCGAAACTTCCCGCGCTGAAGCTGTGCGTGCTCGTCGCGCTCAACGTTCAGCCAAAGAAATTAAACAGACCACACAACGTGCAGTTAAACCAATTGCTCCTGTTTCTTCGCGTGTAGGTGTTTCTTATGTTCGTGAAAAGCATAAACCTGCTGTGACTGCAAATCGTCGCCGTTTCAATGTAGCGATTGGATTGCCCAATATTGCACTGCACAGACCCGCAATCACAATTTCACGCCCAAGTGCAAATTGGAGAACAGCTTCATTAGGCTTGGCCATTTTCTTTGCAATTACCATTTATTTGATGTGGACCCTTTCTTATTTCCATGTCAATACAGCCACTGTGCTTGGCAATAGTCGCTTGAGCAAAGAAGAAATCAACGCGGTTTTGGGTGTGACGGGTCAGTCAATTTTCCTCATTCAACCTGAAGATGTTGCTACTCGTTTGCGTTTGAATTATCCAGAACTGGCTTCAGCCAAGGTCAATGTATATTTACCTAACCATGTCTATGTTACAGTGACAGAACGTCAGCCTGTAATTTTATGGCAACAAGATCAAGGCTTCACATGGATTGATGCGACTGGCGTGGCGTTCCGTCCGCGCGGCGATGCAGGTATGTTGATTCCAGTGCTTGGGTTGGCAACGCCTCCTGCTGGTTCTGCTCCTTTGGATGACCCGCTTGGTCCACCGCCATATATGCAAAAGGAATTGGTGGAAGCGATTCTCGCTCTGGCGCCGTCTGTGCCTGCTGGCTCGACCCTGACATTCAACCCCGCTGACGGTTTGGGTTGGAAAGACTCACGTGGTTGGGAAGTGTTCTTCGGTACAAATCCACAAGATATGCCGCTTAAAATTCGCGTGTATCAATCGCTAGTGGATTCACTGACTAGCCGTGGACGCATTCCTGAATATATCAATGTGGCATTTCCAAGTGCTCCGTATTATCGCATGTCGAAATTTACTTCTGAATCAACGTCTTCTTCTGAAAGTGGACAACCGTAATTATGGATGAAATTGTAGTTGGCATTGATGTAGGCACTACCAAGGTTTGCACCCTCGTTGGGCGCATAGAGGATTCAAAGACTCTGCGCATCCTCGGCGTGGGAATTGAACCTTCGGATGGGATTCGCAAAGGGATTATTGTTGATTTACCTGCGGCTTCATTGGCGATTAAGAAATCAGTTGAAAAAGCTGAAAGCACATCAGGTTTAGAAATTACTACAGCGTTGGTGAGCATTGCAGGTGCGCATGTTTCTTCAGTCAATAGCCGTGGAACTGCTGGTATTCCAAGCGGAGTGATTGATGCCTTTGATTTGGCACGTGCTTTGGAACAAGCACAAGCAGTTGCCATCCCGCATGACCGCGAAATTATTCATGTGATTCAACGAGGCATTTCTGTTGATGGACAAGATGGAGTCAAATCTCCAATTGGCATGCATGGTTACAAATTGGAAGTAGAGACTCATATTATTACTGCGGCAACCGCTACCATTGATAACCTTCGTCAATGCGTCAGTGCTGCAGGGGTGAATGTGCAACAGTTTGTTTTAAATCCACTGGCTTCTGCTGAAGTGGTTTTGACCGAACAGGAAAGACAAATGGGTGTGGCTGTTTGTGACATTGGCGGTGGCACCACTGATTTGGCCATTTACGTGGATGGCGATGTCTGGCACACGATGGTTCTCGCTGTAGGTGGAAATCATGTCACTCAAGATATTGCACATGGTTTGCGCTTGCCCATGTCGCAGGCTGAGGAAGTCAAAAAGCAACAAGGCTTTGCCATTCGTTCAGAAATTGGTAGCGAAGAATTTTTTACCATTCGTCCTTTTGGCGAAGACAAAGATGTACGCATCAACAAACAAGATTTGGCTCATATCATTGAAGCCCGTGTGGAAGAAACCTTTGCCTTGATTCTTCAAGAGATTAAGCGCTCTGGATACGATGGTTTGCTTCCTGCTGGAGTGGTGTTGACCGGTGGTACATCAGCGTTACCTGGAATTAAGAATATTGCTAGTGAAGTGTTGGGAATGCCCGTTCGTACGGCGCAACCTGAGAACTTAACTGGCTTGATTGATAAGTTGAATTCGCCCGCATATTCAACCAGTGTTGGTTTGCTGCGTTGGGCGTTGAGCATGCATGAGCATGAAGTGGCAATTGTCAGCGGCGGAAAGAAGCGCCGTACGTCGAAAGGAGAAGGTATGAACTTTGACGCAGTCAAAAACTGGATGAAACGTCTTCTCCCTTGATGTAATTTGAAGTCTTAATAAATCGTTTTTACCCTTTAAAAAAATAGCATTCTCGTTTAAGATTGGCATATTCCTTGCCAGGAGGAACACATGGATCAGATTAGAAAAAACGTACCATCCGAATCCTTCGCCCGAATCAAAGTGATCGGCGTTGGTGGAGCAGGCCAGAACGCCGTCAATCGTATGATGGAAGAAGGCATTCAAGGTGTTGAATTTATTGCTGCCAATACTGATGCACAAGCGCTGACTCTTTCACGCGCACCTGTTCGCGTTCGCCTCGGTGACAAACTCACCCGCGGACTTGGCGCAGGTGGCGACCCTGAAATTGGTCGCAAAGCTGCTGAAGAATCAGCGGATGAACTCTATAACGTGCTCAAAGGCGCGGATATGGTTTTCGTCACAGCGGGCATGGGTGGTGGTACCGGTACCGGTGCTGCACCTGTGATTTCGCAAGTTGCCAAAGAATGTGGCGCATTGACCATTGGTGTAGTGACTCGTCCATTCACCTTTGAAGGTGGCAAACGTGGACAATCGGCCGAATCAGGTGTTGCAAAAATGAAAGAACATGCACACACTTTGATTTCGATTCCCAATGATCGTTTGCTTCAACTTGCTGATAAGAAATCATCCTTGCAGGATGCCTTCCGCATGGCTGATGAAGTTCTGCATCAGGGTATTCAAGGTATTTCTGAATTGATTACCATTCCTGGTTTGATTAACCTGGACTTTGCCGATGTGCGTGCAATTATGTCTGAAGGTGGCGCAGCATTGATGGCAGTAGGCCGCGGCTCTGGTGACGATCGCGCCAAGACCGCTGCTGAACAAGCCATCTCCAGCCAACTCCTCGATATTACCATTGATGGCGCGCGTGGCGTGCTCTTCAATGTCACTGGTGGTTCCAACATGACTCTCTTTGAAGTCAATCAGGCTGCCGCTATTATCCGCGAAACTGCACATCCCGATGTCAACATGATCTTCGGTGCTGTGATTGATCCTGAAATGGGTGATGAGATTCGTTGTACGGTCATCGCCACAGGATTTGAACGCACTGGCGTACCGCGTCGCGCCCTTGAGCGCACGCCTCGTACCAACGAGAAGCCTGCCACTGCTTCGACAGTCTTCCCCCGCCCGATGGAATCGGTCAATGTCACTGCTGAATTCAAACCTTCTTCCGCTGAGACAAAGTCCAACTCTCAGCCCCCAAGCATCAACTCAGACGATTTGGACATCCCAACGTTTTTGAGAAATAGAAGATAAATAAAAATGATAAAGTCCCTAAAGCGAAAACTTTAGGGACTTTTATTTCATGCTAAAATAAAGACAATGAAAGCACAACTTCCTCAACCCGAACATTACTCTTATCAAGTCCATCGCAAGCAGGTCGTGCGTCAGGTCATTCTTCCTGTTATTATCGCTTCCCTCTTGTTAATCGGCTTGGTTGTGTTAATTTGTTTTGCCACGTTTAACCAAGGTGGAGATGTGGGTCGCTGGGCCGCCATTTCTACCATTTGGATTGTGATTCCTCTTTTGTTGGTAGGGCTTATTCTTTTGGTCCTTCTCATCGGGTTGATTTATTTGATGGCCCGTGCACTGGGAGGGTTGCCCTATTACACTGGTATTGCACAAGACTATGTCTATAAAGCACAGGGATATATTGTGCGCGGTGCAGAGATGGTAGTCAAACCCGTTGCAGCCATGGGCGGGTGGATTGAATACATCAAAGATTTCCTTGAAAGGATAAAACCATGAGCAAAAGTAGAATTATCTTAAGCGGCGCATTGATTGGTGCGATTACTGGTCTCATTGCCGCAATTCTAATTACTCGTCGAGCAGAAAAAAATGATCGCGAAACTGCCATCACAACGGGCGAAGGAATGAAACTCGGTATCCTTGTTTTTGGGCTTTTGCGCGCCATTGCATCCTTGAATGATGATTAGTAAATTGATTCCATTAAGAAATTGATGGCCTAGGCAGGCGTTTTTCTGGTCGTATCCAGATGGACGCCTGTCGTTTTTTTTGTATTGTGCTTTAAGAGTATTTAGAAGCAAAGAAGATGGATTATGGATTACGTGCCGTCATCACAAGAAGATGCTTCAAAATCGAGTGGGGGAATTTTTGACCTGATGTTTAGAAAGCATAACGCCGTTATGCTTATGATTGATGCCGAGTCGGGGCGAATCTTGGATGCCAACCTGGCTGCTGAAAAGTTTTATGGGTATTCTTGGGGGCAACTGGTGAGCATGTCCATTTCAGACATTAATATGCTTGACCCAATAAAAGTGAAACAAGAACTTCAACGTGCGCTGCATGAGGAACGAAATTATTTTATTTTCCCTCATAAACTCTCAAACGGGCAGACTCGAATTGTGGAAGTTCATTCCTCTCCTATTGCAGATGACAATGGGCGGACTTTTCTTTTTTCAATTATTCACGATATAACCGAGCGGAAGCAGGTGGAAGATGCACTGCTTGAGTCGGAAGAAAAATATCGTACATTGATTGATGCTGCCGAAGATTCCATTATTCTCACAGATTTGCAAGGAGATCGGGTATTTGCCAACCCAGCCTATTATAAAAATCTTGGATATGATCTGGAAGATGATGTCAGTAAAAATGGCTTTGACAACGTCCACCCAGATGATGCTGCGCAGGTACATAACCTATTAAATGACCTTATAAACAAAGGTGGAGTTGGGTTTGGATCGTACCGTGTCCGCCATAAAGATGGGAATTGGTTTTATCACGCATCAAAATCCAAGTTGTTGTACGATAAGAATAACCAGCCTTCCTCTATTTTGACCATTTCGCGCGACATTACAGTACTTAGGCAAACTCAGGAAAAATTACAACAGGAATTCATGGAACTTGAGTTGTTCCATGAAGGCAACTTGGCCTTAAGCAAACTTATGAATCCAAAAGATTTGGCGCAAAGTTTGCTTGATTTGATGTTTCAAAAACTTGGCTGGGAATATTCCTCGATTCGTGTGTTTCATTCCGAAACCAATTCTTTGGATCTTCTAGCGTTTCACCAGCCGCATATTTCAGAGAAACTGGAAAGATTTACAGTAGAAAAAAGATTTAGTTCAATGTTTTCCAAGGCTGAAAACAGTTTAGGAAGCCTGGTGATTCAACGGAAACAAATTGTACGTATTGATGATTTAGAAAAAGATGCTCAGTTTTCAAATGCGTTTATAGGATTACATTCTGGGTTATATGTTCCTATACAATTGGGAGATAAACTTATCGGGGTGATGAGCATTGAGTGCGAAGTTCCCAACAGGTTCACCGCATCTGACGAGCGTGTGGCGGCTACCCTCGCCACAAAAATGGCAATTTCTCTTGAAAATACCCGCCTATTCAACGAGACAGCCCAACGGGCAGAAGAATTTTCCTCTTTATATGAAACCAGTAAAGCTCTGTCTGCCGAAACCAATCTCCGTGCATTGTTGACCACCATTGTGGAAAATGCAAAAGCGCTCCTCAAAACAGCTTCCAGTGGAATGTATTTGTATGACGCCATCAGAGATGAGCTTGAATTGACAGTCGATACAGAACCTAGAATGATCATCGGGACGCGACTCAAGATGGGCGAAGGCGTGTGTGGAATCGTAGCAAAGACCCGTCAGCCATTAAGAGTGGATGATTATTCAAACTGGGAAAGCCGTTCTGCAAAGTATGAAGGTAGAAAAATACGGGCTGTTCTCGAAGTTCCCATGTTATATCAAGGAGAGTTAATCGGCGTTCTTGCCGCCGATGAAATTGGAGATTCTGCACGCAAGTTTACCGACGCAGATGAACGCCTGTTGTCATTGTTTGCGTCACAAGCGGCTGGAGCGATTCACTCAGCTCGTCTGCGCGAAGAGACGGTACGCCGCTTTGAACATCTGCAAGCCTTACGCAGTGTGGAGCATGTCATCTCCAGTAGCATTGACTTGCGTCTCACTTTGAAAATATTGTTGAATCATACAATCACTCAACTTGGAGTGGATGCGGCTTCTGTGTTACTTCTTCATCCCCAACGTAAGGTGCTTCAATTTGGCGCGGCACAAGGCTTTCGTACTCGCCTGATTGAAGGCGCGGATGTCCATTTGAATGATGGATATGCCGGGCGGGCAGTCATGGAGCGCCGAGTAGTTCGAGTTCCAGATCGTAGCAAGATTGTAAATAACGAACCTTTTTTGCAACTCTGGGATCGAGAGGAATTTACAGGTTACATTTGCATGCCATTGATTGCCAAGAGCGAGGTCAAAGGTGTGTTAGAAGTGTATCTACGCAAGCCATTTAACCCTGACGATGAATGGTTGGGCTTTTTGGAAACTCTTGCAGGGCAAGCCGCCATTAGCGTGGACAATACCCAACTTTTTGATAACCTTCAAAGTGCTAATGTTGAATTGGCAATTGCCTATGATGCCACCATTGAAGGTTGGTCTCATGCCATGGACCTGCGCGATAAAGAGACAGAAGGACACACAAAACGTGTCACCCAATTGACTCTTCAATTGGCGAAAGCCATGCGTATTCCAGATAAAGATTTGTTGCACGTTCGCCGTGGCGCTCTTTTGCACGATATTGGCAAAATGGGTGTTCCCGATAAAATCTTATTGAAACCAGGTAAACTGACCGAAAAAGAATGGAAGATTATGCGGCAACATCCTGTCTTTGCGCGGGAGATGTTGGAACCCATCCATTATTTGCGTGCCTCGCTGGATATCCCTTATTCTCATCATGAAAAATGGGATGGCACGGGATATCCGCGTGGGCTAAAGGGTGAGCAAATTCCTCTGGTGGCGCGCATTTTCGCGATTGCCGATGTTTGGGATGCGTTGACTTCCTCTCGTCCATATCGCAAAGCCATGTCCAAGAGAGAGGCGTTGGCGTACATCAAAAAACAAAAAGGAATACATTTTGACCCACAAGTTGTGGATATATTCTTAAAGGAAATTAAAAAACTTTAGATGATGGACTCAATCTCAAAACAAACATATCGACGTTTCCTTCTCGCTTCACAAGGACTTTGGCCTGGTCCGCGTTTCAAAGGCATTCACGCCACTGAAGCAGCTTTGACCGCCATGCAGGCACTTCAACTCGATCCATTGACCATGGTGGCGCGTAGTCAGGATATTGCCCTCTATGGGCGCATCCTTGATTACAAACCTGCGCAGTTATATAAGATGGCCTATGAACAACGCAAAGCCTTTGACTATGGCACATGGCTGGCATTGTATCCGATGCAAGAGTTTCCTTATTGGCGTGCAATGATGCCACGTGTTGCATCATATTCACGCTTTAAACAATTCAAACAGCATTTTCCGAATGCCATGCAACAAGTGCAAGCGACTCTGCGTGAAAACGGCCCCATGAGCAATCGTGACTTTACTGGGGAAGGCTTGAAATATTGGAGTTATCGCGGGCGCAAGGATTCTTCGCTGGCTTTGTTTTATTCCTGGTTGCTTGGCGACGTGATGATCACCAACCGCAAAGGCTTTGACCGCATTTACGATTTGCGTGAACGAGTGCTTCCTAAAGAATATGATCATGTGGCCAGTGTAAAAGAGGCTGAAGATTTTTTTGCAACGAAGGGCATTGCCATTCTTAACATGATGCGCGAGAAAAGGTTCCGCTTTCATTGGTCAAACTCTATTGACCGTAAAATCTCTCCGCAGGAAGAAACAAAAAAACTTGCTGAGCTCTATGATCAGAAGGTCATTGCCTCTTTGTATGTCGAAGGCATCAAAGATAAATTTATTACGCTTGCAGAAAATATTCCCTTGCTGGAGCAATTGGAAGCAGGGAAACTTCCCAAACTGTGGAAACCTGCCGGGCCGAGCACTCAGGATGAGGTTACGTTGTTGGCGCCGCTTGAAATGGTCAGCGCGCGTGGACGTGCCAAGGAAGTCTTCGATTTTGAATATATCTGGGAAGTCTACAAGCCTGAGCATCAACGCCGTTGGGGATATTACACCCTGCCGATTTTATATGGTGATGATTTAGTAGCTCGCCTCGATCCCAAACTGGATCGCAGTACGAACACACTGCATATCCTCGGTTTTTGGTTGGAGGATGATACACCGAAAGATTCTGCTTTTGCAGATGCGCTTGCTAAAGGGTTGATTCGTTTTGCAAAAATGGTGGATGCAAAAAAAGTGGATGTGAGTGCTGCAAAGCCTGCCAAGTTGAGAACTCATTTGAAACAAAATATCAAACTATAGATTAACCTTATACAGATTTTTTCCTGTGTAAGCGAAAATTGGAGCATTTGGAATGTCAAAAAAGAAATATTCGATTAATTGGGAGGACGACCTTCCGACTTCTTTTGAAGTGGATGGCGTAGCCTATGAAAGTTTGGAAGAGGTTCCAAACGAAACAGATCGCCGTAAACTCGAAGCCATGATAGATCAATCCTTTGACGCTGAGTTCGATAAGGAGCTATTTACCCCGCAAGAACTGGAAGAACAGAAACAAGCAGGGATGAAAGCAGAGAAAATTATTTTGGGTATCTTTTCTGCTGTTGCAGGAATCATGCTTTTGATTGCTGCCATTTCATCTTTTAGCGCCATTTCTAAATTGTCAAAAGAGGAAAGTGCAGCTGGCCGTGTAGTGGATATGGTGATGAAACGCGAATATGTGAATCAGCAGGATCGTATTGTTGATGAATACTATTATCCTGTAATTGAATATGCGTCTGCGGACGGGCGTGGCCATAAGGTTCAGTTGACCGAAGGCAGCAGTACTCCCTCGAATGAAATTGGTGATGAGGTCACAGTACTATATGACCCTGACCATCCTTTGGATGCGCGTATTCAATCATTTGGCAGTTCTGCGCTGATGTGGGTGTTGCCAGGCATTACAGGAATTTTGGGAGTATGTTTTTTGATTGCAGTGCTGGTGGTGCGAAAGTTTTTGTTTTCTTCAGAAGAATAGGTTGAAGATTCAAAACAGCGGGTGCAGAATCACTCTGTACCCGCTGTTTTTATTTCTTTATAGTTGTTCTATCCTTAAATCCAACACGTCCCCATCTGTCCAATTGGCTTCAATCCACTTCGCCACACTTTGTAGGGACTGTTGCAACACGACTCGGTCTGAGTTGACCATGGCGCAGGTGATGATAGTTTCTGTCCATGTATCTTGCAAATCCATTTCGGCGACAGAGAGGTTGAATTCGCGGTGCAGACGTGAGAGAAGTGGTTTGATTCGTCCGCGCTTTTCTTTAAGCGAGGAGCAGGCGGGAAGGTAGAAATGTATCGTAAGAGTGGCAAGCATAATATTTGTTAGGCATCTTTTTTTTGTGATAGGTGCTCTAGAATTACTTGAAAGTCTTCAGGGAACTTGTTGTTTTTATCTGTAATGATATCTGTAACTGACAATGTGGAAATTAGTCTTTCTCCCATGGCGGTCAATACTAACTGATTAGGTATAAGTAAATTAATATTAGGGTTAGATATGAAAGTTTTATTGTTAGCCGAGTTTAATCTAATCAATCCCCTTGAAATCATATCAAGAATTTCTTGTAGTAATGAATACGTTTCAAATGGTAATTCTTCTGTTTTTGCATAGCTTGTTGTACGTAAATTTATGACTTCGGAGAATTCTGGCTTCACTAATAGAATTGCTAAAACACATATTTGACGATAAGTCAGACTTTCTACGAGTTGTAAAAGATAATTTGCTTCACCAATTGATATTCCTTTAGAAAAAACAAGAGTGGCATAGAAATTCCCAAGTAATCTAATCTTTTTTTCTTCATGCTCGTTCTTACTTTTCTGCAGAACTCCTTCTAAAATTTCTTCTGCATCAGAATGATTTGTTGAGTCTTTTGAGAAAAAATAGTCGTCTCGTGGTTGTTCCCCCGATTCCAATCGTTTTTGGATTTTATCTAATGCAAAGGCTGCTGCAGCTCCTACTTTAATTTCTTCTCTGCGTGAAAGCTGACGATTGGCAATATCTGTTAATAATATGTTTGCACTTTTTGCAATTGTTACACCCACAATTCCAGCGCCTGCGGCAATGGCAGGTGAGCCTGAAAGGAATCCCAGTGCTCCAGCTATGGCTGCTCCAGCTAATTCTGAGCTTAACGAAATTAGTTGTTCAGATGAATTGGTCGCTTTTCGAGTTTTTTTCATTTCTATTTCCCTGCTTGCCTTTATGTTTTGCCTGTGTATTATATTTAGTTGATTTATATTTTTTTCAAGTTTACGAATCCAGAATTCCGCCTTACAATCCCATGCATGGACACAGAAACTACCTATAACAATTCCCTCGATTACCTGTATTCCTTTGTCGATTATAGCCTGAAACATTCCTCCGAATTGGCAAAGGCAGATTTCAGCCTCGACCGTATGTTTGCATTGATGGAATCTTTGGGGAATCCCCAAAAGAAATATCCTATCATTCACGTGGCAGGGACGAAAGGCAAAGGCTCCACCTCCGCGCTGTGTGCGGCAGGGTTAATGGCAGCTGGGTACAAAGTGGGTTTGTATACGTCACCGCATTTGCTGGATTACACCGAAAGAATACAAGTCAATGGCGAGCCGATTTCGCATGCGCAATTGAATGAGTTGGTGGAAGAAATCAAGCCGCATGTGGCGCGTATTGAAAAACTGACCACCTTTGAAATCACCACAGCGCTGGCATTTATGGCATTTGCGAAATATGGCGTCACCGCCGCAGTCTTTGAAGTGGGCTTGGGCGGCAGGCTCGATGCCACCAATGTTGTCACGCCCAAGGTTTCGGTGATTACTTCCCTTTCTTACGATCACACAGCGGTATTGGGAAACACATTGACCTTAATTGCTGGCGAAAAAGCGGGCATTATCAAAGAAGGCGTGCCTGTGGTTTCTTCGCCGCAAAAGGCTGAATCACTGATTGTGCTGGAGCGAATTGCGCAAGAAAGACATAGTCCACTTACTTTGGTGGGACGCGACGTAAAGTTTGAGTTTATCGGGTCATCTTTGGAAGGGCAAGCATTCCGCATTCTGCATTCTGAGTTCTTCATTCCTCTGCTTGGCTCTCACCAAATCGAAAATGCAACCACCGCATACGCGGCATTAAAAGCCAGTGGAATCCCGATGACCGATGAACACATCCAAAAAGGATTTTCTCAGGTACAATGGCGCGCTCGATTTGAAATCGCTCGCCTCAACCCCACTCTGATATTTGATTCTGCTCACAATCAGGACTCTTTCGAAAAGCTGAGTCAAACCCTCGAAGAATACTTCCCTGATAAAAAGGTGTATCTCATCTTCGGCGCTTCGGAGGATAAGAACATCCCTGGAATGTTTGCGGCATTGAAACCGAAGATTGCGAAAATTATTGTCACGAGAGCCGATCATCCGCGCGCTTTGGAAGTGGAGAAAATTCAACAGTTGGCAGAGCAGGCTGGGGCGGAGTATGAGGTGGTGGTTCCCGTTAAGGCAGCTTTGGCGCGAGCGTTGGATTTGTCCTCAAAAGATGGTAGTATCGTCTTATCCGCTGGTTCAATGTTTGTGACTGCGGAAGTAATGAAAGAATGGAAATTAATTAATGAGTCAACCAAATAATTGGAACGAAGAAGAAGATAATTTTGACCTGACGCTCTCTCAGCGGACCGAGGAACTGTATCGGATTCCGAACTCAGAGCCCAATGCAGAAGGATTGATCGAGGCGGTTGTTTTACCGTTACGCGACCTCGTCATTTTCCCGCGCATGGTCTCGCCGATTTTTGTCGGGCGTGAGGCATCTTTGTTGGCTGTGCAGGAAGCACAGAAAAAAGAACAAACTGTGATTGGGTTAACTCAACGTGACCCCGATGTGGAAGAACCCGGCACCGAAGACTTTTTGCCGATTGGCGTGGAAATGGCCGTGGGGCGTTTGTTAAACATGCCTGATGGTTCACACTCGGCTTTGGTACAAGGTCGCCGCCGCGTGGAAATTGTTGAATTTATCAGCACCAAGCCTTTCTTGAAGGCACGCGTGCGCGTCATTCATGAGCCCACCACTGCTGATAGAAACACGCAGGCTCTCATGCGCTCTGCCTTGGATTTGTTTGATCGCTGTGTGCAATTGGATCGTTCCATTCCAGAAGAAGCCCATTTATTTGCGTTGAATATTAATGAACCTGGTTGGCTTTCCGATATGATTGCAACTTCGCTTTCGTTGAATTACGAAGCCAAGTTACGTTTGTTATTAACACTTGACCCGAAAGCGCGCTTGGGTCAGTTGAATACGTTGCTTGCTCAAGAAGTAGATGTGCTTGAGTTGGAAGATGAAATTCATTCTCGTGTGCAAAATGAGGTGGATAAAAGTCAGCGCGAGTTTTATCTGCGCGAACAGATGAAGCAGATTCAAAACGAATTGGGCGAAGGCGATGTCTTTTCTCGCGATGTCGTTGATTTGAAAAAGAAAATTGATGCAGCCAACCTCCCTGAAGAACCAAAGAAAGTGGTGATGAAGGAAATGGAGCGGCTCAATCAAATGCCGCCAATGGCTCCGGAAGTGGGCATCATCCGCACTTATATTGATTGGATCGTGGATTTACCATGGTCGAATACCTCACCGGATAATCTTGATGTCAAAAATGCTGCCAAGATTTTGGAACGAGATCATTACGGTTTGAAGAAAGCCAAAGAAAGAATCCTCGAATATATTGCTGTGCGTTCGTTGAAACCGAAGAAAGAACGTCAACCGATTCTTTGTTTCTATGGCCCTCCCGGTGTGGGCAAAACTTCACTGGGTCGTTCCATTGCAGATGCGTTGGGTCGCAAGTTCGTGCGCGTCTCTTTGGGTGGTGTACGTGACGAAGCAGAAATCCGCGGACATCGCCGTACTTACATCGGCGCGTTGCCCGGACGAATTATTCAGACGATGAAACGGGCTGGCACGGCTAATCCGCTTTTCATGTTGGATGAAATTGATAAGCTGTATTCAGATTTCCGCGGCGATCCTGCCTCAGCCATGCTTGAGGTGCTCGACCCGGAACAGAACTACGCTTTTAGTGACCACTACCTTGAAATGCCATTTGACCTTTCCAAGGTCATGTTTGTGACCACTGCGAATTCACTTTCTACCATCCCTGCTCCATTGCTTGACCGCATGGAAATTATTGAATTCCCGGGCTACATCGAAGAAGAAAAACTGGAAATTGCGAATCGCTATTTAATTCCGCGCCAGGTGGAAGAGAATGGTATTGAATCTCTGAGTATCAAATTTGAAGAAGATGCGATTCGTCGCATCGTTCGCGAATATACGTATGAAGCGGGTGTCCGCAATCTTGAACGTGAGATTGGGCGCATCAGCCGTAAAGTAGCACGCATGAAAGCGGAAGGAAAGAAATATCCCACCGCAATCGTAGCAGATGGAATTGAAAAATTATTAGGCCCACAACAAGTCTTTCCTTCAGAAGCAGAACGGAATGACGAAGTAGGCGTTGCCACCAGCTTGGCATGGACGGAGAACGGCGGCGAGATTATGGCTGTAGAAGTTGCCATCATCGAAGGCAAGGGTGGGATGCAGATGACTGGTCAAATGGGAGAGGTGATGCAGGAGTCTGGTCAGGCGGCGTTGACGTACATCAAGTCTCGTGCGGCGGCGTTGAAAATTGATATGGATGCTTTTGAACGCTATGACATCCACATTCACATGCCTGAAGGCGGAATTCCAAAAGATGGTCCATCCGCTGGAATTACAATGGCCACTGCCATTATCTCCGCATTGACGGGTCGCCCCGTTTTCAAGCACGTAGGTATGACAGGTGAAATCACTTTGCGTGGACGTGTGCTTCCCATCGGTGGCGTGCGCGAAAAAGTCCTGGCCGCACATCGTGCTGGACTTAAGACCGTGTTATTGCCAGAAAAAAATCTAAAGGATTTGGTGGATCTTCCCAAAACAGCCAAAGCTGAATTAAAGATTGTCCCCATTAAACATATGGACGATGTTCTGGATATCGCTCTTGCCAAACAAGTGACCAATCCTCCTCCCAAGCCGAGGAAGCGTAATGAAGAACAAGGCGAAGAATAACTCAATCAAATAATTCTTGACAGTGCGGATGATAAAATATCCGCACTGTTTTTATTTTTTAGGAGATATATATGGTCCATCTCGCAGGCAAAGTAGTAATTATCACGGGTGCATCTTCTGGGTTTGGTGCAGAAGCCGCAAAACTTTTTGCAAAAGAAGGTTGCAAGGTGGTGTTATGTGCACGGCGTCTTGACCGTTTAGAAGAACTTGCGAAAGAGATTCGTTCCGCTGGGGGAGAGGCCTTGCCTGTTGAAATGAACGTCACTCAACTCGAACAGATTCAAGCGATGGTTCAGAAAACAATCGATGTCTATAGTCGCATCGATATTCTTTTTGAAACAACGCTGGTTTTGGACACTCGACTGGTTGGAGGCGCTCGACTTCATCAAAGATATTCAAGAACAAATCAACGTGGATTTAATTAGTTGCCATTTGGGTAGCACGCACTGTGCTTCCGCAAATGTACAAACAACTCGGTGGACATATCATCAACATGTGTTCGGTAGCTGGCTTTGCAGCACCCCCGTTATATTCCATTTATTCCGCCGCTAAATTTGGCATGCGCGGGTTTAGCGAAGCCCTGCGTCGCGAAGCGATTCATTTTGGAGTGAAGGTGTCTGTCATTTACCCAGGCGGTGCTTCTACGGAATTTCAAAGTCATATGGGAACGAATGAAGCGAAGAAACGCTTCAAGACTCCCGACTGGTTGAAACTTACCGCCAAAGATGTAGCACACTCTGTGGTGGGGTTGGCCAAACGTCCGCGCAGAAAGATCGTCACACCGCGTTGGCAAACGCTTTCCAGCTTTTTTAACTCCCACTTTAGCTCTGTTTCCGATCGTGTCCAATCCAAGGCATTTGCTCCTTTCCATCAGAAACAGGATTGAAATTTTTCAATCAACTGGGTTGTGTATAATATCTTTAAGGGAAGTTGCTCATGTCAAAACTAAAAGATAAAGTTGTTCTTATTACAGGCGCATCCTCTGGTTTTGGAGAAGATGCCGCATTGCTTTTTGCACAAGAAGGTTGCAAGGTGGTGCTGGCTGCGCGTCGTATGGATCGGTTGCAGGAACTTGCAGGCAAGATTCAAGATTTAGGTGGCGAAGCTATTGCCATCCCAGTTGATATTGTGGACCGCGCTGATATTGAAAACATGGTGCAATCCACGCTGGCACTTTACGGACATATTGATATTCTTTTCAACAATGCTGGTATTGGCCGCGTGGGATGGTTTGAAGATCACACTCCCGCGCGAGATATTGATGTTCTTATGCAAGTGAATCTCACAGGCTTGATGCAGGTCACACGCTCGGTGTTGCCGCATATGATTGCGCGCCGTCAGGGACATATCATCAACATGGTTTCTGTCGCTGGATTACTGGCGGTCCCATTAATCACATCCTATTCTGCCAGCAAGGCGGGTGCACGTGCCTTTACAGATGCATTGCGCAGAGAAGTACGGCCATTAGGAATTAAAGTGAGCGGTGTCTATCCTGGCCCTGCATCTACTGAATTTGGTCAACATGTAGGTGGCAATCAGGCATACTCTTCTGTGAAATCGCTTTTGAATATCAACATGTCATCCAAATATGTTGCCCAGCGGGTTGTCGGTGTAGCCAAGTGGCCGCGCCGCAGTTTAATCATCCCGTGGTGGTTTCGTGTCATTACAACCTTCGAAGCACTTTTTCCCGTTGTAGTAGATTGGATCAGCTACATCTTTTCGAAAAATAAACATACCTTAGATTAGGAGATTCCTCGTGACTCAATCTCGCCTCGATAAACTTATCGCATCTCTTCGAACCTCTGGTTTGTCTGCTGTTGCCCTCAATCCAGGTCCCACGCTGACGTATCTCACGGGCGTCGCTTTTCATTTGATGGAACGCCCCGTGGTTTTATTGGTTGCACAAGATAAAGACCCTGTACTTGTCTTGCCAGAGTTGGAACTCCCGAAAGTGGATATGTTTCCATACAAGATACAAGCTTTTGCGTACGGTGAAAATCCATCAGAGTGGGATGATGCTTTTCGAAAGGCGGCTCAATCTCTCGGTTTGGATGGGAAGCGGATTGGTGTTGAGCCACGTCAAATGCGTTTGCTGGAGTTTCGTCATGTCAAAGCAGGTGCGCCTGAAGCGGAGTATCCCGATGCTTCAGATGTTTTAACTGGTTTACGTTTGAGAAAAGATAAAGCCGAGGTAGATGCGATGCGTAAGGCTGTGAAGATTGCGCAGGATGCATTAGAGGCTGTGATTCCACAAATCAAAATTGGCATGACTGAACGTGAGTTGTCCTCTGAATTGGTGATGCAATTGCTCAAGCACGGTTCTGATTCTGAATTTCCTTTTCCACCTATTATTTCATCTGGTCCAAATTCTGCGAACCCACATGCTTCTCCAAGTGAACGGAAGTTGCAAGCGGGTGATTTGTTAGTCGTTGATTGGGGCGCTGCCTATGGTGGTTATATTTCAGATTTAACTCGCACCTTCGCTGTTGGTGAAGTAGATGATGAATGCCAGAAGATTCACCGTGTGGTGCAAGAAGCCAATGCAGCTGGGCGTGCGGCGGGCAAGCCTGGCGCACCTTGCGCAGATGTGGATAAAGCCGCTCGTGCCGTAATTGAATCCGCTGGGTATGGAAAATATTTTACACATCGCACTGGTCACGGTATTGGTATGGAAGCTCACGAAGACCCATACATGCGCGGTGATAATATGCAATTGCTTGAACCTGGAATGGCTTATACAGTAGAACCTGGCATTTATTTGACCAATCGTAATGGTGTGCGCATTGAAGATAATATTGTCATTACCGAGACAGGCAATGATTGTTTGAGCGATATGCCACGTGAGATTCGAGTGGTGGGATAACCCGAAAACTTATAGTAGTTTCAGTGACTCAAATCATTCGTGCAACTCCTGAAGATGCTGATTCTTTAACTCAAATTACCATTGCCGCGAAACGCCATTGGCAATATCCCGAAACTTGGATACAACTTTGGATGCCCAAATTGACGGTGACGCCTGAATATATCCAAACTCATGAAACATGGCAGGTTATCGTAGATGACAAGTCCGTTGCCTATTATTCCTTTGAGAAAAGTAAAGATGGACTTTGGTTGGATAACCTTTGGGTATTGCCTGAATTTATGGGGCTAGGTGTTGGGAAGTTATTATTTACCCACGCACTTGAAAGATGTAAAGAACAGCAAATTTCCATTTTAAAGATTGAAGCAGACCCTAATGCTCAAAGTTTTTATGAACATATGGGCGCGCGAAAAGTGACTGAACATCAAACTGAAATTGATGGGGAAGTGAGAATATTACCCATCATGGAGATTGAATTATGAGCCAGACCTATTGCGAATACTGCATTACCCATCCTGATGATACTTTTAACAAGAATTACCATGAAACTCAATATGGCTTTCCCATTGATGATGACAATTTGTTGTTTGAACGGCTGGTTCTGGAAATTAATCAAGCAGGTCTATCGTGGATCACGATTTTGAAAAAAGCAGATCATTTCCATAAAGCGTATAACGGATTTGATATTAAAAAAGTAGCAAACTATACAGAAGCAGACCGCGCTCGGTTGCTGGCGGATGCAGGCATCATTCGTAATCGTTTAAAGGTCAATGCAGCGATTGTAAATGCCCAGAAAATTCTTGAGTTGCAAAAAGAACATGGCTCATTTAAGAACTGGCTGGATAAAAATCACCCACTCTCGAAAGAAGAATGGGTGAAGTTGTTCAAGAAGACTTTTGTCTTTACAGGTGGTGAGATTGTGAACGAGTTTCTCATGTCCACGGGGTATTTGGCAGGAGCACATGAGGAGAACTGTCCAACCTTTCGGAAGGTGGCAAGCTTGCGTCCAGCGTGGATGCGGAAATAATTCCTTAGCGACTGTACAGCCCAATAAGTTGGGCTTTGCCAAGGATATGTCCCTCCATGGCGACGAGAATCTGTTCTTTATTCGCTTTAGCATCTAATGTCAATAAGGTGTCCACCGCATAAAGTGTGAAGTAGTAGTGATGTGTGCCAGATGGTGGACAAGGTCCACGATAGCCACGCCCAGAAGATGCGACTCCTTGTATGCCCCCATTTTCAAGTTGCTCACTCGTAGGAATATTTTCATGAAGTTCGTGAGCAGAGGCGGGGAGATTAAACAAAACCCAATGAATCCAGGTTCCACCTGGTGCATCGGGGTCATCTACGATAAGTGTAAAACTTTGTGTGCCGTCGGGAATATTTGACCAAGTAAGTGGAGGTGAAATGTTAATTCCCTGGCAAGAGTAAATTTCAGGAATTGTCTCCCCCTCTTGAAACACAGGGCTTTTGATTTCAAAAGATGCGACAGTTTCAGCAATTGGTGTTTCTGTTGAAGGAATTGTTTGTGCCATTGTGGGAGTTGCGGTGGGTGATGCACAAGCTGTTATGAGAAATAATAAAAGTGTTGAATAGATTGATTTCATGTTATAGCTCTTCCCTTGTCACACCAGTAAATTGCAAAATAAAATCTTCTCCATACATTTTGGCGGGTGTTTGAAACCCTGGCTTGATTTCACCAGCCAGAATTCGTTTAACAATTTCCACAGTGGTCAATGCGGTTAGATAATAAGCCTCTGGGGTTCTAAGCTTGGCTCGTACAGTTTGTTTTCCGTCGGTTACTTCGCCGATCATTAAACTAAATCCATTTTTGTTTCTTTCAGAAGAAGGTCCTGCTGGAATGGTTTTCCCAACAAGCCATTTGAGAAAGTCTTTGGATGTGCGGGTGTAGAGAATGGCACCCAACCAGCGTGTCAGGCGCATCACATTAATTGCCGAATTCGGAAATGCCATATAGACTTCAATGTTTGGAATGTGCGTGCTGTAATACGCCATGCTCACATCTCCCCAACCAACGGAAACCAGCGGCTTCGGTCCACGCCCAAAATCTACTTGTTTGATGCGCCATGCATTGGGCACGCTGACAATTTCACCTGCTTTGCGAATGCGTCCCTGCCTGTGCATGTTTTCGATGCCCGAGCGAGCGGTTCCACGGGAGACGCCACTTCCAATGCTCATGATATTTAATTCAAGCTTTGTTGCGCTTGGGAGTCTTTTGCTTAAGTATAAAGATAAACAATCGGATGGCACCACGTCGAAGCCACCGCCTGGAAGAATCATCACTCCCTTTTTGCTGGCATCTTCGTTCAATTTGGCGAGCGCTTCAAATTCCTCAATCTCACCGCTGATGTCTACATAATGTTTGCCTGTCTCAAGACAAGCTTGTATCATCTTTTCAAAAGTGAGAGAGAACGGACCTGCACAATGTAAGACCATCTCAACTTCATTCAAAGCAGAGAGAAGAGCAGACTTGTTGTTCAAATCAAATGCGCGATACTCAAGCCCAAATTGTTCTGCTTGTGTTCGTAGTTGTCCTTCATCTCGTCCTGCGAGTAACGGTTTCAAACCTTCTTTGACGGCTTGTTCAACAATTAATTTCCCTGTGTATCCATAAGAACCGTAAATTAGAATTTTTTTCATATTTAATTTCTCTCTGTCCATGATGCATGTGCATATTTTTCTTTGACTAATTCATCAGTTCTTTTTAATTCGGATGCAGACATTTCTCCACGCTCAAACTGGATTCCCAATTCCGACTCAAACCCTCGGACAAAAGCCTGCGCCGCCACCTCCCAGCTGACTCTACGCCCGAGCACAGTTTCTACGGTAGTAGCACGTTCAAGTAATCGTTGCGCTGCTCTTTCACGAGCCGCTTCATCTTTGAAGATTAATGCTTGGCAGATTCTGGTCAAATCTCCATGAAGTGGCAGTGAACCATGTTGTAATACACCTTCTTTTTTACGTGCCTGTGCCGATCCAATTAACTTTTTCTCTTGTACCGTGATTTCATAGGTAGAAGGGACTTCAAAACAAACAGGATTTAAATTTTGGACTGCAGGTTCTTGGATATGTTCTTTCATCTCAACTGGCAAGCCTAACTCTCGAATGGCGTGCAGCAAGGCTTGAGCCAACCGATTGTAGGATTCAAGGATACTGCCTGCCAACGCAGGTTCGTCCGCACTACCTGTTACAGAATAAGTTAATTCATCTGTGTGCAGAATCGCCCGTCCACCCGTAGCACGGCGGACCACTTCCCAACCGTGTTGTCGGATTTGATCAAGATCTACATCGTTAAAAGATTGTGCATGTCCTAACGATAAACAGGGTGGACTCCATGCATATAAACGTAAGGTAGGCTGGGATTCTCCACGCCCAATATGTTCAAGGATGGATTCGTCAGCGGCCATGTTCCATGCGCCGTGTGTAGGTGTAGTATAAATTAATCGCCAAGTGTTCATACAGGTATTATAATGTCTGGAATTATAGGCAGGAAACTTAAATCAAGGAGGAATTATGGAAAAACCAACTCTTAGGGCATTGAGTGTGCCTGAATTATTGGATAAAGCACTCCAAATCTACAGGGGCCATGTCCCTTTGTTGATGGGAATTGGCGCATTGATCTTTGTACCAATCACAATTATCCATTCCATTGCCGTTCTATATTTGAAAGACACTCGGTTTGTAGATATTGCTACAGGCTATTTGATGGCTCCTTTTGCAAGCCTTGCGATGATTGTTGCAATATCTAATTTGTATCTTGGAAAAGATGTGAACATATCATCTTCTTATTCAATTGGTTCCAAGAAGTATTGGCCCGTATTAGGGGCGGCATGGTTATTTGGACTTGCTGTAGGTATTTGTGCTGCAGTGATAGTCCTTATAGCATTAGGCGGGGGTGGGGCGGCGATATTTGGAGGCATTTTGGTGGTGCCCATTATTATATTTTTGGGAAATCGTTGGCTTCTATATATGGTGACCATTGTGCTTGAAGAGAAGACCGGAGCTAGCACTGGTTTAAGGCGAAGCTGGTTTCTTACAGAAGAATATTTCTGGCGGGTTTTGGGAACATCTTTTGCATCTAGTTTGTTGGCCATTTTGCTTTCTTACCTGCCAACTTTACTTGCTAACTTTTTCCTGATAAGGTTGTTTGGTATGTCTCCGCTTACTGGAAATGTGGTTACGTCTGCGTTTCAGCAGTTAATTTTAATTGTTACATTGCCATTTACAATGGGCGTGAAAGTGCTGATTTATTATGACCTTCGTATTCGTAAAGAAGGATTTGACTTAATTGCGATGGCAGATGACCTAAATCCGAGTTGAAAACAAAAGCTCCCTTACAATAAGGGAGCTTTTGTTTAAGGAATATTTTGAAATTCTTGCGTGAGTTGTTCTGTAAGTTCTTCAGATAAGTTTTCAAGCGGTGGACGCACTGACCATTGAGGGAATTCCTGCGTTTTATGGAGGAGTGCTTTTAATGATGCAGGAAATGGGGTGTACTTTTCTAGTATGTGTCGTTGTTCAGCGACTCGTGATTGAACTTCACTGGGGTCTTTGCCTTCTTGATATAAATCCCAAATTTCGCGCAAATCTCCTGAGATTAAATTGGCGGCTGCGGTGATGGCACCTTGTGCATGGTTTTTTAATGCATGGTGAAAGTGAGAGTCAGTTCCGTTGAGCACTGTCAGGTTAGAGCCGAAGCGTTGCCCTACTTGAGCAGAAAAAGCTTCATCGTGAGATGAATCCTTGATGCCAGCAAATTGCACAGGAAAAGCATTTTTCAAGCGGGCAATCAAGTCAAGCGAAAAGCCGATGCCAGCGGTCCCAGGGATGTGATATCCAAATAAATATTTATTCGAAGGTACTGCTTTGACAATCAATTCACTAAACCAGGCAAAGAGTCCATCGTCACTTGATTTTCGAAAATAATATGGGGGAAGCACCACCACACCATCGTACCCAAGCTCAAAGGAAAGTTTTGTTAATTCAATGGTTTCACTTAAGCTGGGCGTCCCTGTGCCGGCGAGCAAACGAAAGCCAGGTAGTTGATTGCGGAAAACTCGTGCCGAGCGCAACATAGTTTCGCGTTCTTTTGGGGAAAAGGATGGCCCTTCTCCAGTGGTGCCAAATAACAAAGCGCCGTGACATCCACGGGAAGCAAGGAAGCGCAACAAGTTTGGCAGGGCTTCAAAGTCGATGGTTTGGTCTGTCTTGAGGGGAGTCACCGCCGCAGCATAGACTCCGGCAAGCGGGTGCAGAGTAGACAAAAGATTATTCCGTTTCTTCTAAAAATTGGCGAGCGGCTTTTTCTGGGGGTTGAAGGGGTTTGCCTTCTTCTTCAGACAAATATCTTTGATGATCAAGAATCCAGAGATATAAATCTCCCTCAGTTTTTCCAGGGAAATCACCAAGGATGTTACTTTCACGAATTACAGTCACGATGGGCATGTATACAGTTTTATACCAATGGCGAACCGCTTCTTCTTCGGTAATGTCACGCTTTTGATCGATGCCCATAAAATACCGATGGACGGCGATGTGTTCCAGCATACGATCAAAACCATCAGGAATGGTGGTGGTGACGTTGGCTTCAGCATAGAATTCATCTAGCTTGGTTCTTTCTAAAAACTGAACCTTGTTGCCAAGAATTTCAAGGTCTTCCGCTCTGATATCTGGCGTGATGTTAACCCGTGTAGAACATTCACGGACTTCTGCCTCAATAAAAACCTGGCCTTGTTCCCGTGCGACAGACACCCGATGATGGCCATCCACAACGAAATACACATCGCCAACTTTGTAGAGAACGACGGGAGGGAGATGAACATCTTGATAAAAAGCACTGTCCACACTGACCCAACGATTGAGGAGTTGATCTTCCTTGGGAAGGAAGGCGTCATCAAATTCATGATATCGATTCAAACTACCCGCAATTTGGTCAACGCGAATGGTTTTTACCCCGCGATAGACAGGGCCACCAATATGTAACTTTTCCTTGATTTCATCATAGGAAAGCAAGGTGGTACGTTTTCCAGACATGTAAGACATGAGCTGGTTCACAAAGGCTTTAAGACGAGCCTTGCTAAAGTCTGCACGTGCGCGATTTCTAATTTCTTCTGACATGGTTTTCTTCTTTACTAATGACTTATTTCAATGACCTTATATGGATAAACGTTTGTGATGCTGGTCAGGTTGACGACTGTTTCTGAATTGGCCAAATTTTTCTTGTAAAAATGAGTATGGCCGTGGAATAAATACCGAGGTTTTGCAAATTTAATGAGCCAGTTTAGGGCTCTTAAGCCGACATGAGCAGGGTCTTCATCATCATGAATGCCAAAGGGCGGCGAGTGAGTGATGAGGATATCCAATGCACGACCATATTGGAGGCGGTTTAATACCAACTTTGGAACGAGCGAGAAGGCTCTCAGATACGCCTCTGTTTGGGTGTATTGGTTGGTCCCGTCAGGTCGATAACGGACTGAGCCGCCAAAGCCGCCGATTAAAAATCGATTATGGCGAACCAGCTTGAGGTCCAGATTGGAGCCGCCTTCGGCTCTTGATTCCTTACGATAGCTGTTTTCTTCCAGGTCATGGTTGCCTGGGACATAGAACATCGGCACATTTAAAATCGTAACCAGATATTCAAGATATTCGTAGGGGAGGTCTCCGCACCCAAGGATGAGCTTCACATCATGGAATTGTCCGCCGGATGCAAGCGCATAAATTCGGTCTAGAGCTTGGTCGCTAACTGCCAGAATTTTCACAACTCTAGCATTTTGCCGTAGAACCTGTTTCCGTGCAAGGCATTTTCCCTACGAAATTGCAAAATATAGGGCTGGTAAATCTACTTACGGGGCACTATAATCAAAGATAATATAGGTAAATAGGAGCTTATTCTGGAAACAAGAAATATCACATCGCCGCTTAGCCAGGGTGACGATAACACTCCACGACAACAACTCTTATCCGGTTCCACACTTGTCGAGCGTTACAGTATTCAGGATGTAATCGGCGTGGGCGGAATGGGGTCTGTTTACCGTGCGCGTGATTTGCATTTTCCCAATGTAGTGAAGCTTGTTGCTGTTAAAGAAATGATTAATATGGCGCCCGATCCTTTGGTGCGCCAAACCATTGTCCAGAATTTTGAACGTGAAGCAAACCTTCTGGCTACACTTAGCCATACCTCCATCCCAAGAATTTATGATTATTTCACACAGGATAACCGCTCTTATTTAGTCCTTGAATTTGTGCACGGCAAGGATCTCGAGACCGTTATTAGTGATGCAAATGGATTTTTACCTGAAGATCAGGTCATCAGTTGGGCAATTGAATTGTGTGATGTGTTGGCTTACTTGCATGCCCATAAGCCAGACCCAATCATTTTCCGTGATATGAAGCCTTCCAATGTGATGATCAATCACAATGGGGACGTGATTCTCGTCGATTTTGGAATTGCTAAAACTTTTCAAACTGGCGTAAAGGGAACCATGATTGGGACGGAAGGATATTCCCCTCCCGAACAGTATCGTGGTGAAGCAACCCAACTTGCAGATATTTACTCCATGGGCGCAACCTTACATCACGCTTTGACTCGTCGTGATCCTCGGTTGGAACCTCCGTTCTCTTTTGCAGAACGTCCCATCCGCAGAATTAATCCCAATATTTCTGTCGAATTGGAAGCGGTTGTAAATACTGCTTTGCAATACAATCCTTCAGAACGCTTTCCCAGTGCTACGGCAATGAAGGAAGCGTTGATGAATGTAGCCAGAAAAACGGGTGTGCTTTCCAAAATCACGACAGCTTTGCCAACCGCGAAGAGTGGCAGTGTCAAACCCTTGTGGTCGTTTAAGTGCGAAGATGAAATTCGAAGCACTCCGTTGTTGCACCAAGGTTCAGTATTTATTGGTTGTTACGACAATAACTTATATGCACTTAATGCTGCAGATGGAAAGTTCCAGTGGAAATATGCAACAGAGGGTGGCATTGTTTCTCGCCCCGCTACTTTTGATGGAAATATCTTTTTCGGTTCAGAAGATAAATCTTTGCATGTGATTAATTCTCGCACAGGCAAAATGATTTGGAAGTATTATACCGAAGGAAAAATTCGTTCCTCCCCGCGCATTGCGGAAGGTCATATTTTTATCGGTTCTGATGATAATGATCTTCATGCGGTGAATCTCAATTCGGGTCGTGCAGTATGGAAGTTTGCTACGGATGCGCCTATTCATTCCACTCCTTTGGTCGTCAATGATTTAGTTTATGTTGGAACTGAAAGTGGAGCTTTTTACGCAGTCGATTTCCGTGGTTCGTTAAAGTGGCGTTTCCAAGCGAAACGGGCAGTTACTTCTTCCCCGGCATTTCGTGAGCAAGCTGTATTTTTCTCTTCTGTGGATGGTACTCTTTATTCATTGGATGTGAAAAATGGTTGGGCAATTTGGAAATTCCGTCTTGGAAAAGCTTCTGTCTCATCCCCAGCCCTAACAGAAGATTATGTTTTTGTGGGTGCGGCAGATGGTTTTATTTACTGCGTAGATATTCATAGCGCCAAGGAAATATGGCGTTTTAAAACTGAGAATCAAGTCACCAGTTCTCCGACGATCTATAAGGATTCTTTATATTGTGGTTCGGTGGATGGCAGTGTGTATTGCCTTGAGTATCGAACGGGTCGTTTGCGCTGGAAGTTTGAGACGCAGGCTGCCATTATTGGCTCACCGTTGGTTTATGATGATATTGTATACATTGGCTCAACAGATCACCAGCTTTATGCTCTGTTTGCCTAAAAGGAGTCCCTGTGGCAGATTTTTTTCGTAAACTGTTTGGAAAAAATGAAAAACAACCTGAAAAGCCAAAGCAAGTGGATATGGTCACCACTGCACCGCTTTCAGATCAGCAGATTCATGCAATCATTTCCAACCAGAATCTTAGTTATGAAATGAAGCAGTTGGTTGCAAGTGCAGCCCAGTCCGTTGGTAAACAACGTGAGCATAATGAAGATAGTTTGCTGGCATTTACTAATACGGTTTCGGGCAATGCAGATAGCATTCCCTTTGGCTTGTATATTGTTGCAGACGGAATGGGTGGACACCAATTTGGAGAGGTAGCGAGTAATGCGGCCATTCGAATTATGGCTGGAAACATTACCAAGAAGTTCCATTCCTATTTATACAATCTGCCAACCCAACCTTTGCAAGACTCGCTTCAAGAAGTTATGGAAAGTTCCATTAAGGAGGCTCATAAGTATGTTCAACGTGAAGCTCCTGGAAGCGGAACTACAGTTACGGCTGCGTTAGTTCTAGGACAACAAGTGACAATTGCTCATGTTGGTGATAGCCGTGCATATGCAATTTATCCTGACGGCAGGATGGATGCGATCACACGTGACCATTCACTGGTCAAACGACTTGAAGAACTCGGACACCTCAGCAAAGATGAGGCCGCAAACTTCCCACATCGCAATGTGTTGATTCGTGCTTTGGGACAAGGTGAAACATTGGAAGCAGATGTCTTTACCGTTCCGTTCCCAACCCCTGGGTACTTAATGATTTGTAGTGATGGATTATGGGGCGTTGTAAATGAGAAAGATATTTATCGCGCGATTACTGAAGCTCCAAGTTTGCACCGCGCCTGCCAGAATCTTGTAGAAGCGGCAAATGCTGCGGGTGGACCTGATAACATTTCAGTGATTATTGTTCAAATGATCGGATAAATTAAATGCCATCCAGCAAACGGGACCATTATGCAATGCTTGGTGTACTCCGTGATGCAACACAGGATGAGATTAAGCGTGCTTATTTTGATGCTGCCCAACGTTTGCACCCCGACAAAAATATAGCGCCCGGTGAAACTGAACTGTTTCTTGAAATTCAGCAAGCGTATGAAGTACTTTCAAACCCCAAGCGCCGAAGCCTCTATGATGCAACTCTAGCTCCAGAGATTGATACAAATACATCTGTTAACTATGAGTTTCTGTATAGCAGACCCAATCTCGTAAAACTAAATGAACCCCAATTAATTTACGCTCTGCTTGAAGTGGGGTCACGCGAAGCCGCAGATAAAATCCCTACTCCTCCATTAAATGTTTGTCTTGTGTTGGATCGTTCCACATCCATGCAAGGGGAAAAAATTGACATGGTGAAAGCTGCCGCCATGCATTTGATTCGCAGTCTGCGACCTCAAGATGTGTTTAGCGTGGTTGCTTTCAGTGATCGCGCTGAAGTAATTATTCCTGCAGCTATTAATTGGGATAAGAATAAGCAGGAAAGCCGCATTCATTTGATGCAGCCTTCTGGTGCAACAGAAATTTTCCAGGGTTTGGAAGCTGGAATGAATGAAGTGCGCCGTTCCTTGGACCCTGCGCGAGTGAATCACATTATTCTTCTCACAGATGGGCACACGTATGGGGACGAGCAAGCCTGCCTTGCGTTGGCAGAAGAAGCGGCGAAGCAAAATATCGGCATCACAGGTTTGGGAATCGGTCATGAGTGGAACGATATTTTTCTGGATGCCCTTGCCGCTCGTACAGGTGGAACTTCAGTCTATATTTCAAAAGCAAAAGACATTCAACGAATTTTGGTTGATAAATTTAATGCTCTGGCTAGTACTTTTGCGGATGATGTCGTTTTGGAATTTAAAGAACAGGAACATATTCGAGTTAATTACGCTTTCCGTCTTCAGCCTGAAGGTGGTGGTGTGGCAGTAGATTCTCCAATTCATTTTGGCCCAATTTCCCGTGAAGTATCTTTAAAAGTTTTAGTAGAATTTATGGTTGACCCCAAGGCTTTGGATAAAGATCAAGTTGTTTTGCTCGATGGTGCCTTGAAGATTTCCATCACAGCGAATCCAAGTCCTGCACCTCCCATTCGAGTTCGTTTGATTCGCGATGTGGATGAGAATCCCTCTGCAGAGCCGCCTCCTACCCGTATCTTGACGGCTTTGTCACGATTGACTTTATACCGAATGCAAGAACGTGCACGCACTTCTGCTGAGAATGGCGAGTTTTCAGCTGCAGCACGTCATCTTCAAAATATGGCAACTCACCTACTATCTAAAGGGGAAAGTTCTCTTGCAAAAACAGCGTTAATGGAAGCAGAAAGCCTTGAACGTATGCATACTTGGAGCGCTGCTGGAAGTAAGGAAATCAAATATAGTACACGAGCGCTCCTGTTGGAAGGCTCGAAGGAGAAATTTGTATGATCGTCTGTCCCAATTGCAAACATTCCAATATGACCGGGGCAATGTTTTGTGCTGAATGTGGCGCCCAACTGATGGGCAAGGATACTTTAACCACACAAAATATTTCCACTGAACAATTTACGTCCAGCCTTCCTAAAAACAATGAGGATGCCTATCAGCCTTTTGATGGGCGTGATGCGTGGGGAAGTATCCATTTGCTGGATACCGGTCAGGTGTTACCGCTGGCGGCTCGAAATGAATTCACCCTTGGTCGCATTAGTGAAGGACAGCCCATTATGCCTGATATTGATCTTTCTCCCTATCAAGCATATGCAGGTGGAGTTTCTCGCTTGCATGCAATCATAAAACGAGACGGATCTCGTATTGTTTTTATGGATCTTGGCTCAGCCAATGGAACCTATATTAACGGGAAACGGCTACAGCCCAATGTCGAGCAATTTATTAACCATGGTGATATTGTTGCCTTGGGAAAACTAAAAATGCAAATTTTGGTTAAGAACATTTAATAAACGAATTTGGAAAGAGAGTAATTTGTTATGTCACAAACTATTATTTTACACATCGCTGGAGAAGCTTCGGTGGCTGGCGAAGTAGAAGAATTGCCCAAGCCAACAGATAATATTATTGTTGTTATGAATCCGCGCCAGAAAGATGGAAAAGATTTACATTACCTCGATAACAACGTTACAAAAGTAATCTGGCCATTATCCAAAGTAAGTTTCATTGAAGTGCTAGAAGGCTCCGACGAGGAGAAAGTTATCGGGTTTGCGAGGGATTAAGAGTTATGTCTGAAGCATTGGAAAGACGACGCATTCTTGTAGTAGACGATGAAGAGCGCATGGTGCGCTTCATTCGCATGAATCTGGAACACGATGGTTTTCAGGTTGTGGAAGCATTCAATGGCAAACAAGCCATTCAAAAGCTAAGAGATGTTACGCCAGACCTCATCCTGCTTGATATTATGATGCCCGATTTGGATGGCTTTGAAGTTTTGGAAACTGTCCGTGAAATTACCAATGTGCCTGTCATTATGTTGACAGCCAAAGGCGAAGAAGATGACCGTGTGCGCGGACTTGAGCATGGTGCGGACGATTATGTTACCAAGCCGTTTAGCCCACGTGAACTAGTTAGTCGTGTGAAAGCTGTCCTACGCAGAACAGAGAGTGCCAGCGGATCCATGCATGGCCTGCTTGAAATTGATAAACGCCTCAAGATTGATTTTGACCGCCGTGAGATTTGGCTTGAAGGCAAACTTGTCAAGCTTCGCCCAACTGAGTATCGCCTGCTTTTTCACCTGGTGCAGAATGCAGGTTGGGTGGTTTCCCACGACCAATTGCTCCAAAAGGTTTGGGGATATGAGTATCGTGATGAGCCGCATTATGTCCGCCTCTACATCAACTATTTGCGGCAGAAACTTGAGAAAGACCCTGCGGATCCACAGTATATTCTCACTGAACGTGGTGTCGGATATCGCTTTGTAGATTTCAAACGTGGTAAAGAGTAATCGTCATGTCAGAAGAGAAACCAGATAGCAAACTTATAACCGCAGTCAAAATGATTGCCATCTGTATTATATGTTTTGGGACAATTTATGGGATTGTCTTGTTGATTACTTTTTTGACTGCATAAAAATTCTTATAGAATGAATACAAAACGCCTACGTTTTTTTAACGTGGGCGTTTTAAATTAAGCGTGTGGTTCAAAAAAACATACCTAAAAGGAGGTACCTATGTCTAACTTAATTCGTTGGGAACCCGCTCGTGAGATGATGACGTTGAGAGAGGCCATGGATCGCCTCTTCGACGACGCCTTCACTCGTCCACTTGGCTTTGCTGGCAATGGACACGCTTGGTCTGTGCCAGCTGTTGATATGTACCAAACAGATAATGAGGTAGTGGTAAAAGCCTCGCTACCCGGTATCAAAGCTGATGAAGTACAAATCAACGTGACTGGTGAAATCCTCACCATCAAGGGCGAGACCAAACAAAAGGAAGAGACCAAGGAAAAAGCGTATCACATTCGTGAACAACGCTGGGGAATGTTTGAACGCTCCCTCGCTCTACCCACCGCTGTGGTCGCTGACAAAGCCAAAGCCGATTTTGAAAACGGCATTGTCACCATTACTCTCCCTAAGGCTGAAGAAGCCAAACCCAAGACCATTACTATCAAAGCAAAATAGTTTGTAAGTAGAAAAAAGCAGGAGTTAGGCTTAGATACCTAACTCCTGCTTTTTTATTTATCCTGAAAGGATCTATAGAGTGTTTTATAAATTTTTTTTATCGCTGTTGAAAGTAACTATTCAACAGCGATAGTTAGATCTGTGTTGATTGTAATTTTCTGGGTTGATTGAGTGGTAGCTTCGTATTCGAGAATCGAATTATCATTTGAGTCCCGAAGCCGCCAGATGAAAGTATTTAAGGAAGCCTGCTCAATAGATTGACCTGGTGCTATTTCAGAATATAAATCTTCGCCTCCTTCGTAGTTTACCCAAATTAACTTAATCTTTTCATTTGAGTTATTTGTAAGACTCAACGTCACTTGAGTAGAACCGAATCCAGACTTTAATTTTGGAGGAGCATAGGTGATTGGGGCTAATGGAAATAAATCATCAGGTTTCTTGTTTTTATATGGTTGGGCAATTGTTTCGGGACATTTTTCTTGGTGCAAATAGGTTTGACACTCTTCTTCAGTTAAAGAACGAGTTATTCTGGCTTTTGCTAGGGAAACAATATCTTCATTTTGAACATAATAGAAGCGAACTATACCATCTGCTCCACCAGCGGCAAGAATCTTTCCGTCTGGATTAAATTTTATTTTATTGATGCTAGTGTTTGAAGGTGGCATCGTGTAAAGAAGTGAACCGTTATCTATTGCCCACATTTTTATGATGCCATCTCCGGTAGCTGTTGCAATTTTGCTTCCATCTGGGCTAAAGGCAACATCCATGACTGGAGATTGTAGATTGAGTTTTAAAACAATCTTTTGAGTGTTGATATCTCGCAGCACGGCAGTTCCATCCATGCTGCCAGTAAGAAGATACTTCCCATCAGGATTAAATTTGACAGCTGTGACCCAATCAGTGTGATCGGAATATGTTGTAACTGTTTGTCCATCTGTAAGATTTAAGATTTGAATCGTTGCATCGCTCAAAGCAGCGGCAAACCATTTTCCGTCTGGGCTAAAATCAATGTCATCTATACGTGGATTATTGTTGATTACTAATTCGTTTAGTTTTTCACCTGTGTTGACGTCGTAAATATATGCGATTTGTTTTTCGTCTACCCCGACACCTAAAAATTTGTCATCCGGACTAAAAGCAACTGCAGAAGAGGCTTCTACGTCAAAAGTTTGTAGAGCTTTTCCACTTGTAGTATCCCAAATAGTTGCTCCCCCATCAAAGCTTGTGAAACTTGATGCTACCTTTTTTCCATCTAAACTGAAATCAAAATCTGTTATCCATCGGTTGGTGTCAAGTTTCACTGTTTGATTGTTTGATAATGGCAATGTCCATATGGTTGAGATTTCAGAGAATTGATGCGATATGGCAAGTTGACTACCATCTGGGCTGTAGTCAAGTCCCCAAACGGGCAAGGTGGATTGATTGAGATTGCCTGCTTCTGAGTTTGCAACTGGAGAAGCATCCCAAATCTTTAACTGGCCATCGTAATTAACCGATGCGATATATTTTCCGTCTGGACTAAAATCTGCATCAATAATGTGAATGCCTTTATCTCCACTCAGTACAAAAGCTTCAGTGCCGTCATGCGCGTCTAAAACTATAATTTTTCCGTCATGAGCAGCGCTTAAGAGAAAATTTCCGTCAGGGCTGTATTTAACCGATGTAATATGATGCTTGTGCTCTTTGTTTGTCAAAGTTTGTTTTTGCGTCTTAAAATCAAAGGTAATAACGTTACCGTCTCCATTCCCGTATGTTAAATAGTTTCCGCCTGGACTAAAGGCAACAGCAGATGCAACTAGAAAATTAGTTTCAAAAGAGTAAACAGATTCTCCAGTTTGTATATCTGAAGCGATTAATAAATCGTCGTATCCGCCGCTTACTAAATATTTTCCATCTGGGCTAAAAGCTAATGCTAATACTGTGTTATTAAAAAAGGAACTGTTTATTTCCGCAGTATGATCGAGAATAGTTAATCTTCTTGTACCGTTATTTGCATCCCAAATGATGACTTCGCCATCAGTGCTTGCTGTGGCAATTAGTTTTCCGTCAGGGCTGAAAATAATTTTTTGTACAAGAGATTTATGTCCAGATAAGGTGTATAGTTCTTTTCCGGTTTCAACATCCCACACAGCAGGCATCAAAGATTCAGATGATGTGGAGGCGGCCAACTTTTTTCCATTCGGGCTAAAAGCAAGACTTAATACTTGGTCAGATGCATCAGGGATGGTAAACGCATCTTCCAGCCAGACTGTTCCAGCATAGGTTGTTTGGTTGTAAGGGGAGTATGGGAAATGCGAGATTTTCCAGGCTTTTATTTTTCCTGTGATACTTCCGGTGACTATAAATCTCCCATCTGGGCTAAAAGCTACACTCATTAGGTCGTCAGGTATCTGACCACCTTGACCATCAGGTCGCATATTGGCGGGTACTACATACCTTAATCGCGAAGTTTGTATGGAAAGTCGCAATGCATCTTGTGTTGACGAAAAAATAGGTTGTTTTGCATTTTGAAGCACATCTACTGCTTGCAGACTGAGTAAAATACTTAATTCAGGATCTTTATCAAGTGTATTAATTGCATTTGCTGTTAGTTCACGTGCAAAAGATATTTGGGAATTTAATACAGCATTCGCTTCTGCTACGATGGCTGCTTGACGTTGAAAGTAGGCAAGCACCCCCAGCGCAATCGATACCACCAATGCAATCGTCACCCCAGCCAGAGTGATTCTTTGTCTACGAGTGGCGTCTTTACGGCTGGCAAGAACGTATTCACCCTGCAATTGTGTGGGTTCTGGGCTTTTCCCTGTAGCCTCGGAGATAAATTGTTCGCCATCAGTAAGATCTTTTGCCACGCAATGTGAAAGAGTTATCACGATCTTTTTTATTCCATTCAATCGTGCTGACTTGAATACGAGTATGTGTTTTCACCCAATCGAGGTCGGTATCCATTGCGCCTTGCAGGGTTTCAAAAGCCTTAGTGAAATCATCTGTTTCGCGCATGTAGACCCAGTTGATTTTTGCCAATTCGGGTGGAACTTCTTGCCCTTGCTCTGGCATGATGTGCAAAATGGGAATCAGCTTCTTGCCCATTTGTAAAGCGTGGATTAATTCTTTACGGCACTCGTTGGATTTAACCTACTCCGCCGAGCACAAAAGCACGGTGTTCGTTTTCTCTATTCCTTCTCTTTGATCTCCGCATCCCAATCTGATGCGGCAGGGATGGATTCCCAATCTGCCCACACTTCACGGTTGGCTGCTTGTAAAGTATCAACCAGCTTTTGAGTAAATATTTTGTCACGTCGTGAATAGGAAATGAAAACGTCAGTCATGGCCTTTGTCCTTGATGAAAATGTATTGATGTTAAATCGAATTTTACTTAGGTATGTTTTTTTAGGAGTTTACAGTTTAGTAAAACAGAATAGTACTATTTGGATGTAAATACTCTTGTTTTTCTTTTAGATGTGCTGAGTTTGATAAATTTCAATTTTCTTAACAGGCTAATGAAAATAAAAACATACTTTCAAATTTCGAAAAACTTGAAAGTATGTTTTTATTATGTAAGTTAATTTGATCTTAGGAAAACCTTTTGGCAATCATCAAAACAAGATGATTTGTAAATCAAAAGAAGGAGTTAGGCATGTGCCTAACTCCTTCTTTTGATTGCTTATGGTTTGCAGAATTAGTAAGTCATCAAACCCACTCGTACTTCCAAAGATCCTTCTCGTAAGATACTGCTGGGTGAAGGCAAAATCTCCGTTGGTGAAGGTATCATCAGTGGTCTCAATTGCTACTTGGCTACCACAGCGGGTGTTATTGCCAACACAAGAGGCTGTTAGATCAAATATGCTCCTGCCTGCTCTACCAAATTTGATGCCGTCCAATCTACCAACGGAGCTATACTACCATCAGGCTTGATGATTTGGATGGAGGCATATCCATCTCCACTGATTGCAAATAAGTATCCTGTAGGATAGCCTGTCTCGCTGACTGCATATCTGCACATCACCCCAAAACCGGTGTTATTGCTGGGTGGGCCGGCAAGTTGGTGGATTCGTACTGAGGAGATGCTGTCTGAAGCAGGAACGGAAATTTCCGAAATCCACCAGGAATTTGATTTATTAGTCAATAAAAATACACCGTTGCTCACTTCTGTAATGGCATCGTTCCCTTGATGCATTTGCAACACATCACTGGATGTGCTGAAGTCATCCTGATAGATGATGCTGTTTGTTGTTTGTCCACTTGAGTTTTCTTGCTGATTAGATGAAGATGTTGTAGATGAAACATCAGGTTTACTTATTACCAGATTATCAAAATTTACTTGCATGGTTTCAGATGAAGTGTTGGTTGTAAATGCTGAAACCGGAAATTGCCTGTTGTAAATTTGTCATCGATTATTTGAATGACTTTTTCTCCGTTAACCGATAGGATTAGCTGAGTACCGATACATGAAATGGATAATGTATTGACTGCTTCGCCAGGATTAAAGGACTTTATCGGGGTAAGATCTGATAGAAGCGAAAATTGACCATCCTTATCTTTTTCAAGAATGAGTGCATTTCCATCGCCTGTCACAGCAAATACGTATCCACCTTGTGGTGCCATGCGACAAGTTAGACCATATGCAGCACTTTTGTCTACAGAGCCGGATACTTGTTGAATATCTACAGATATCTCGTTGTCAGTGGTTTCTATGCCTGAAGTTGGAATTACCCAAGCATTTGGAGTATTAACTTTAATGAAATATGCACCGTTTGAAATATCTGAAATTGCCTGTTCGACATTAATATATTCATAATAATCTGGTCTTTGGTTAAAGTCGTCTTGAAGAACGATTCCACTACTTGAGTTTGGTGGAGTAGTGGAATCGTTTTGATTGGAAACAGGTGTAGGCGTTATTTTTACAGGGTATGGTGATGGAAATGAAACACTAGCAGATGTATTCTCTGTTTCAAGAGGCCATTGCTCACAAGTTTTATGATATGGCTCATTTTGAAAATATTCTGACCATTCTGCTTGTGTAAAGTTTCTACCTGCACGTTCACATGAACTTTTAATCCAATAATCTGTTTCTAGGTTGAACAGTATGATGTTGCCATATTGGCTACCTGAGATAAGGGTTTGGCCATCTGGACTAAAGCTAACTTGTACTAAAGGACCGTTATGCCCAAGCAAAGGCTGCCCAACAGGTTTACCAGTAGCCATATTCCACAGAATGATGGTCTGATCAGCGTAGCCAGCAGCTAAGGTTTTCCCATCTGGGCTTAATGCCAAGTCTGTAACACTATTGGTAGATCCGGTAAGTGACTCGCCAATAGGTTTGCTAGTTTCTAAGTCCCATAAAATGATTGATCGATCAGTGCTCCCCGATGCTAAAGTTTTTCCATCTAGACTAAATACTATATCCATAACAGTGCTTGTGTGCCCCGTTAGAGGTTGACCAATAGGTTTGCGAGTAGTTACATCCCACAATCTTACGGTGTTATCAGGGAAGCCACCACCCGATGCCAGAGTTTTACCGTCTGGACTGAATGCTACACTTATTATTGCACTTGTGTGACCTGTTAAAGGTTGCCCAATGGGTTGTCCAGTATTTAAGTCCCATAAAATAATAGTTTTATCATTGCTAGCCGATGCTAGAGTTTTACCATCTGGACTGAATGCAAGACTATATATAGTGTCAGTATGACCTATAAGCGGCTGCCCAATGGGTTTGCCCGTTGCCACATCCCACAGCCTGATACTTTTATCCATGCTACCTGATGCTAATATTTTACTATCTGGGCTAAAAGCCAATCCCCATATGGCACCTGTATGCCCCGTAAGTGGTTGACCAATCGATTTGTCTGTTGCCACATCTACAAGTATGATGGCGTCGGAGCCCAAGCCAATATTCGCTAAAACCTTGCCATCTGGGCTTAAAGACATAAGTGACAGACCTTCTGTTTGTGATGAGATTTGTCGCCCGATAGGATTGCTATGTTCTGTAGTTAACAAAATAACACTTGAACTGTTATCTGCCACAGCCAAAGTTTTATCGTCCGGATTGAATGCCAAAGCATTGACTCGCTCCAATAACCCTTGGTGCTAACACATCAATACTGATACCAAACCCTAGTGCCCACATTTTAACAGACTGGTCAGCGCTACCTGATACCAAGTTTAATCCATCTGGACTAAATGTTACACTGGTTACAATATCATCATGACCGGTGAGTGGTTCGCCAATTTGATTACCGGTTTTTACTTCCCATAGTCTGGATAGCTCCATCAGCACTACCAGATGCCAAGGTTTCGCCATCTGGGCTTACTGCCATACTCATAATCATATTGGTATGACCTGTAAGTGGTTCTCCAACCGGCTGACCAGTTTCCACATCCCACAATCTAATGGTGTTGTCAGCGCTACCTGAAGCCAATGTTTTGCCGTTTTGGACAAACACTAAAACTAATTACACTACCAGTATGCCCTATAAGTGGTTCTCCAATTTGTTTGCCAGTTGATATATCCCACAGTACGATGGTGGAATCAACGCTGCCGGATGCCAAAGTCTTACCGTCTGGACTAAAGGCTACTCTTATTGGACCATCTGTAACCATCTTAAGAGGTTGACCTATAGATTTACCTGTCGAAACATCCCACAACATAATATTGTTGCTACTTGATGCAAGGGTTTTACCATCTGGACTAAATGCTAAGCTGTAAATCGTATCTGTATGTCCAGTAAGCGGTTGACCTATTGGTTTGCCTGTTGCTATATCCCATAACCTAATTGTTTTATCAAAGCCAGCTGATGCAAGGATTTGCCCATTTGGGCTAAATGCCACAGTAAAAACTTCGCTTGTATGCCCATTAAGATATCGAAGAATGGCTGGGTTTGCTGCAGACGAATCTAATAAAGCACCCCTTGTATTTTCTTTATCCATATAGTGAAAAGCTTCAATGCCTAATAAAAGAGATTTTTGAAAATCTCTGGTTATTAATAATTCAGCTTGAGCGCCCAAGAAGTTTGCATTCGCTATTTTCCCATTTGCCACAGCTACTTGTCGTTGGAAATATGCAGTGATACCCAGTGCAATAGAGACCACCAATGCAATCGTCACCCCGGCCAGCGTGATTCTTTGTCTACGAGTGGCGTCTTTACGGCTGGCAAGAACGTATTCACCCTGCAATTGTGTGGGTTCTGGGCTTTTCCCTGTAGCCTCGGAGATAAATTGTTCGCCATCAGTAAGATCTTTGCCACGCAATGTGAAAGAGTTATCACGATTCTTTTTATTCCATTCAATCGCGCGGACTTGAATACGAGTATGTGTTTTCACCCAATCGAGGTCGGTATCCATTGCGCCTTGCAGGGTTTCAAAAGCTTTATTGAAATCATCTGTTTCGCGCATGTAAACCCAGTTGATTTTTGCCAATTCAGGTGGAACTTCCTGCCCCTGGTCTGGCATGATGTATAAAATGGGGATAAGTTTTTTCCCCATTTGTAAAGCATGGATTAATTCTTTACGGCACTCGTTGGATTTAACCCACTCCGGGCTGAGCACAAAAAGCACCGTGTTCGTTTTCTCTATTCCTTCTTTGATCTCTGCGTCCCAATCTGATGCGGCAGGGATGGATTCCCAATCTGCCCACACTTCACGGTTGGCTGCTTGTAAAGTGTCAACCAGTTTTTGAGTAAAGACCTTGTCGCGCCGAGAATAGGAAATGAAAACGTCAGTCATGGCTTCCGCTCCTTGAAAAGGTGATAGGTATTAAGAGCGATTTTATCTTGATTGGTGTTTTTTGAGTTTACAGTTAAGTAAATAAAAAGCTTCTAGCTGTTATGTTTTGATTTATGATTGGGTGATAGGAGATTCTTCAAATGACTGAATCATTTTCAACTCTTCGCGTCAACTCTGACCGAATGCTGGCTGCCTTCAACCAATTGGCAGTTTTCGGTGCGACAGGCGACGGCGGCGTGGACCGTACTACTTTTAGCGAGCCTCATCTTGCCGCACGCAAATGGTTTCGAGAATTGGTGGAAAGCGCTGGTTTTGAATTCCGTACAGATGGTGCGGGCAATCACTCTGCGTTTCTTTCATGCGGCAAAGCCGATGCGCCAACTCTGATCTTTGGCTCGCATTTGGACTCTGTCCCCAAAGGTGGACGGTTTGATGGAGCACTCGGTGTGATGGCGGCGTTTGAAGCGTTGAGAACTGTCAAAGAAAACGGAATCAACTTGAAGTTAAATTTGGAAGCGATGGACTTCACAGATGAAGAAGGTACGCATTTGAGTCTATTTGGGAGCAGTGCGCTTTCAGGGCATCTTCATCCTGAAGATTTAAAAACTCCATACAGCGGACGTGAAAAATTTACAGCAGGTTTGGCGCGTGCGGGTCTGACGGAAGAAGGTTTGTTGACAGCAAAACGATCCAAAGAGAAAGTTGCTGGATATTTAGAGTTGCATATTGAGCAAGGCAAGCGTTTGGAGCGTGCGGGGATTGATATTGGTGTGGTCTCTGCGATTGTTGGTTATGGTTCGTATCGGATGAGTTACGTTGGGCGTGCTGACCATGCAGGTTCATCTGCGATGGAAGACCGTTTGGATGCAGGGCAGGGCTTGGCGGCTTTTATTTTGTCAGTGCGTGAAACTGTGATGCGAGATTTTCCGTATTGTGTTGCGAACGTGGGCAAAGTTGAGTTTGCACCTGGCGCCTCAAATATTGTGCCAGCCCGTGCAGACTTTTTGTTGGAGTTCCGCTCACCAGATGCAAAACAACTTTCAGCATTGGATGAGACATTAATGGAATTGGCTCAAAATAAAGCTCAGCAATTTGGGTTACAGTTGACAGCCGAACCACTTGGAAAGCATTTACCTAACTTGATGAGTGCAGAAATTCAACAGGCATTTTTGAAATCATGCGAAGGTTTGGGGTTATCCAGCACGGTGCTGGCTTCGGGTGCGATTCACGATGCCCAATCTCTGGTGGATGTCTGCCCGATTGGGATGATATTTGTCCCTTCGGTGGATGGTGCCAGTCACGCCCCGCGCGAATTTACAAAATGGGAAGATTGCGTAAACGGTGCAAATGTGCTGTTGCAAACAGTGCTGAAGTTGGCTGTAGGGTAAAATAATGGTATTGCAAAAGGTGTAAGTTTTTCCGCAAAAAAGCAGAAGGTGCAGAGAAATTCATGAACTCTGCGGTTTAAAGTGTGCTTCTGTTGTCAGATTATTTATCAGTGTTTATCTGTGGTGAAACTTAGGAAATCCATGAAAAACTTTGAATCGAAGTATAACGACATCCCAAAGACCGAAATTCACTGCCACCTCGAAGGTGCGATTCGTACGCAGACTATCATCGATGTAGCACGTGAGAATAATTTAAAATTGCCCACTTATGTAGCCAGTGAATTGGACAAGCACGTCAAGGTCTATGACCAGATGCAGAGTTTGCAAGCTGTGTTAGATGCGTTTGATATTTTTCAAGATAGCATTACATCCCCTGCTGTATTTGAACGAATTTCATGGGAACTGTTTGAAGATTGCGCAAAGCAGAATATCAAACTCTTTGAAGTGCGCTTCTCGCCTGATTGGGCGTTTCATGGTCACAACTTGGATTGGGACGCTTGTTTGGATGGACTGCTCCGCGCGAAAGAAAGAGCCGAACGCGAATTGGGTATGGCAATTGGAATTATTGCCATCACATCGCGTGGCATGGGTGCGGAATCTTGCGTAAAAACTGTAGATTGGTCAATTCGCCATAAGAAGCACATCCATGCCGTTGACCTTGCGGATGCAGAATTGCTTTATCCATTAAGTAATTTTGTGAAGCCGATATTAAAAGCGAAAGACGCAGGCTTGAAGGTCACTATTCACACAGGCGAAGATACGCCTGCTTCCGCAGTTTGGGATACCATCCACGCTTTTCAGCCTGACCGTATCGGTCACGGTATTCATAGCATCGAAGATATGAAAGTGGTTGAGTTAATTAAGGAACGGAACATTACGCTCGAAGTTAATCCATGGAGCAACTACCTGACGAACTCCGTAAAGACCATTGAAGAGCATCCACTTAAGAAATTATTTGACTTGGGCGTGAAGGTCACCATCAACTCTGATGACCCCGAAGTTTTGGAAACCAATGTCAACAACGAATATCGTATTGCCCACGAAATTCTCGGCATGAGCATGGACGATATCAAAACTTGTAATCGCTTTGCCTACGAATCTTCTTTTATTCCTGATGTAGAAAAGAAAAAGGTTGAAAAATACTTTATCTAAAAGAAAAGGTCACCATCAAGGTGACCTTTTCTTTTTATTTACTGTTTAGTATTTTTGTTAGAGCTCTTTGGAACACTTCATACGGTTGAGCGCCAACAACTGCATAGCGGTCATTGATGACATAAGTGGGCACTCCAGTCACACCAATTTCCTGTGCCTGCCGAACCTGCTCTGCAACTTCAGCGGTATATGTTCCGCTTTCAACCACTTGTTGCATGTCTGCGCCGTCCAAGCCAGCTTCTTCGGCGGCTGCGCGGAGCACATCCCATTGGCTGACATCCAATCCCTTGCCGTAGACTTTGTCAAAGACGATGTGATGGAATTCATTCGCCTTGCCATGTTGACGGGCATACTCTGTCGCTTCATGTGCAAGCCGAGTATTGGCCATGCGTTCTATCGACACAAACTCCAACCCGTTCATGTTCGCCATTTGTTTTAGCCGATCTTCCGACCCGGAAGCGCGGGCGCGCAACACATAGTCGGGGAGGGGCATGCCCTCGGGTGGAGTATCAGGCCTCAGGTAGTACGGACGCCATTCTACATCCACGTTGTATTCTTTCTTTAGCCTCTCGACCACACCCTGGCCGACATAACACCAGGGTCATATATAGTCTGAGAAGATGGTCAGTTTGAAATCCATAAGTCTCCTTTGGGTAGGACTAAATACCCACATATTTTTAGTACTACTTACTGTATACTCGTCCTATCAATATATTACCCAAGGAGATATTTCTTTATGAATCCTGGAATTTTTGCTGGTGGCAGTATTATTTTTACCCTCATTATGGTTTGTGGTTCCCTGGTTTGCACAGGTGTCATTGTTGCGGCCTCAATTGCCATTCCAATCTACTTTATGCGTAATAATCAGAAACGGGCCGAGGCTTTGATGCAAAGCGGCACACAAGGAGAAGCGACGATTCTTTCCCTGCAAGATACTGGCATGCGTATTAACGATAATCCGCGTGTGACCGTGTTGCTTGAGGTGCGTGTGGCGATGCGCCCACCGTATCAAGTTACCAAAACGCTAACGGTTCCCATGATTCGCATGTCTCAAGTGCAGACTGGGTTGGTTGTCCCTGTAATGGTTGACCTGTCTGACCCAACCAATCCCGATAAAATTGGCTTACTGTTAAAATAAAACTAGAAATAAAAAAAGCGCCCTTCAAAAGGGCGCTTTTTTTATTTGGATTGTTTGTGATGAATGGCTTTTTCCTCGTACATCGAGTCATCTGCCCGCATCATAGTCTTTTCAAGGGTCTCGTTATTTTTACGGGTAGCTATTCCAAAGGAAATATTTAACTCTGGCCCTTGATAGTATTTATTATTAATAGGTAGTAGAGAGCGGAGATGTTCAAGAACTTTTTGTGCATCTTCATTGTTATGTTCAGGAAGCAATATGGCGAATTCATCTCCGCCGATACGAGCGATGATGATGCCTTTATCAGAAGCGGACTTGAAAATTTCAGCCGCACGTCGGATAAATTTGTCGCCAGCTTGATGTCCCAAAGTGTCGTTGACTTGTTTCAATCCATCCAGGTCGGCCATGATAATGCTAACAGTTTTTGTTTCGGCTAGGTTTATCATTTGTTCTTCAAAATAGGCACGATTGTGGAGACCAGTCATTACATCGTGAGTGCCAAGATAGCGTAGATAATCCTCCGCTTTTTTGCGGGCCGTGATATCTTGAACAGCAACCAATACCCAGTTGAAGTCTTTTTCATATCCAGGCATTAATCTCCAATCCAAATGAATGTTGAAGGGTTCTCCCGAAAGTGCATAATTAATCCCTTCACGTTCATAGGACGGTTTGCCATTCCACATATCTGTCAATTCTTCAGAGAAATGTTCACGCATTTCATCACGGAATACTTTGCCTAAGTTTGAAAGCAACTCTTCTTTGGAAGAGGCTCCATATAATTCCAGGGTTCTTTGGTTGACGTCTAAGACTTGAATCAAGCTCATGAAGTGGTCTACCAACTCAGGGTGTTGAGTCAGATGCGCTTGAATATCCGTCACGCCCTGTGTCCGTAAATCATCCAGTAATTGCTTGAGCCCGTGATAGTTTTCTTCCCACAAAGAAATGGGGGCATACTCAAACAGATTGCGGAAGCGGGTCTCAGCTTGTTTGAGAGGGGTGATGTTTTCAATGGCGACCATCACACATTCCCAGTCATCCACGCATTCAGGGAGAATCCGCCAATGTAAGCGGATATTGAGCGGTTCGCCTTGTAAGGTGTAGTTGATGCCTTCGCCCTTCCAGCTGGTTTCCCCCTGCCAGAGGGTCAACAATTCGGAGCGAAAATGCTCCCGCATCTCATCGCGAAACACTTGATCCAAGTTATTGAATAATTCTTCTTCTGAGCGGGCGTGGAACATTTCAAGGGTTTCATGATTGACATGGATTACTTTGATCAACCCCATACACGTATCAATCTCTTGTGGATTCTGATCAAAATACTGATTTAAGTCCGTGACGCCGCGTTTTCGAAGTTGCTCAAAGAAGTTCTTAATGCCGCTGTAGTCCTCCTCCCATAAAGAAATAGGGGCGTATACGAAAAGACTCTCAAAATGGCTTGTAGATTTCGGCATATCAGCTCCTTGAATATGAAGATTATACAATCCTCAGGTGGGAATCGACTTCAAAAAATCCCCTTGAAATGAAATTGACCGAATCGAAATCCTCGGGGTATAATAGCCCGCCTATAAATAGCCAGCCAGTTCCCTCAATCCAATGGGACTTGCACTCATCTTTTAAGATATAAGGAAATATCAAGAATGGTTAAGCGTACATATCAACCCAAGATCCGCCGCCGCGTGCGTGTACACGGTTTTCGCCAACGCATGGCCACAGCTGATGGCCGCGCGGTGCTCAAGCGCCGCCGCCTTAAGGGCCGCTATAAACTGACCGTCAAGTCCAACGAGCATGTAAAGCGCACCCGTTGGTAAACCAACGAGTTAGCGCGGAGTAACAATTCTCTTTCGAGGCACGGGTGCAGAGTAGATTTCGACTGACCCGATCGGAAGATTTCAAGCGGGTGCGGCAAAACGGCAAGTCTTATGCTCACCCGCTTGTTGTGTTAGTTACACAATCCAGTGAATTGAAAGATCCAAGGGTGGGTGTAACTGCTGGAAGGACAACAGGATCAGCAGTTCACCGCAATCGAGCCAAGCGACTGCTACGTGAAGTGATGCGTCCTTTATTACCTTCACTCGCTTCCCATCAAGACGTTGTTTTGATTGCCAGACCCAAACTTGTCACTGCCACTTTGGCAGAAACCCGCGAAGCTGTTATTGGTCTGCTCCGCCGCGCAAAAATCCTCCTATCGGATGGAACCTGAAAATCAATTCCACTTGCACGACTATTCGCACGAGCCTCGCTTGCGTGATATGCCGCGTACACTGGTTAATTGGCCGCGAATTGTTTTGTTGGCCTTAATCCGTGCATATCAGGCTGTGGTTTCGCCTGGTTTGCCGGCAAACACCTGTCGCTTTTACCCCTCTTGCTCACATTATGGATATCAAGCCATTTATAAACACGGCGCAATCAAAGGCTCCTTATTGGCAGCCTGGCGTGTTTTGCGTTGTAACCCTTTCAACCGCGGTGGATACGATCCCATTCCGTAGAAACATTCATCAAGGAGTAATACCAACTTGAACACTAAACGTTTAATACTTATCCCTTTGTTGCTGTTGACCGCTCTTTTGGTCAGTAGCTGTGGAACCAGAGGGCCCGCTACCACCAACTGGTCTGGCCTTTCTGCAGATGCAGATCGCGCCTACCTTGCCAGTGGTAGTTTTGTTTATGCAGTAGATTTAAAGACCGGCCTTGAAGTGTGGAGATATCCCGCTGCTGCTGATAGCAAGCGCTTGTTTTATTCAACCCCAGTTTTGACTCAAGATGGCCAATTGCTAATTAATAGTGAAGGTTCAACTCACGATTTCCTAAGCCTCGACCCTGCCACCGGCAAGGAAAATTGGGCAGCCCCTTTCAATGCCAAAGCTGCCTGGGTTGCTCCTGCTCTTGCTTCTGATGGGAAAATTTACGCACCCAATACAGATGGTTTCCTTTACACCTTGGATATGAGCGGAAAGCAAATTAGCGATCCTATTGAAATTGGTGGTTCCCTTTGGTCAGCGCCGGTTACCGATGGAAGCAATTTATATGTAACTTCCTTGGATCATCATCTGCATGTCATTAAACTAAGTGATAATTCCAGCCAGGTCGTTGACCTTGGTGGAGCAGCTCCCAGCAGCCCAGTGGTTGGAAAAGAGGGAGCTTATGTGGGTTCATTTGCTTCCAAAATTGAATCTGTAAGTTCATCTGCCGACCACAAAGCCATTGCCGATGCGACCAACTGGATTTGGGGCACTCCTGTTGTGGATGGAGATACTTTGTATTACGCCGACCTTAATGGAAATGTGTTCTCATATGATATTGCCAGTGGAAAACAAAACTGGACGAATGTAAAACTCGATGGACCTGTCGTGGCTGGCCTGCTTGTGATGGGCAACCAGATTTACGCTGGTACTGAAGCGGGTTCCTTGTATGCCCTCGATCAAAATGGAAAGACAGTTTGGAATAAATCAGTAGGTGGTAATCTCTACACAACTCCTGTATATTCCAGTGATTTGGTAATTGTTGCTCCATATCTTCAGGCTGACTATATCCTTGCGGCATATGATGCCGATGGAAAACAAGCCTGGACTTTCATGCCAGCGAAGAAATAAGGAATTAACCTATGTGGCAAACTTTTATTATTCAACCCATGACCAATCTTTTACTGTGGATTTATGATTTATTAGGTCATGGTCCGCATACCTTTGGGATTGCGATTATTCTTTTTACCATTGTCATCCGTCTGATTACCTGGCCTTTAAATGCTTCGCAAGTTAAAGGGGCACAAGCCATGCAGGAATTACAGAATGATAAGGATTGGCAGGAAATTCAGAAGAAATACGCAAAAGACCGTGAAAAATTAGCACAAGAACAAATGCGTATTTATCAGGAAAAAGGAATTAATCCTTTCGCCTCCTGTCTGCCGACCTTGATTCAATTCCCAATTATTATCGGTTTGTATCAAAGCATCAGCCGTGCAATGGCTGCTACCCCATTGAGCATGTTACAGCTTGCGCGCACCGTGTATCCTTTCCTCAGCGTTCAAAATATCATCCCATTGAATAGCAAATTCTTATGGATGAACCTTGGTATCCCTGAAGGAATTCCATTGCCGTTTGATGTTTCCTTCCTGCCTCATGGTTTTCCTTTGCTTGCCATCATTGTGGCATTGACCACCTATGTGCAAACCAAGTTGACCATGCCCCCATCCACTAATCCCAATGACCAATCTGCTGCCATGAATGGCACCATGAGTGTGTATATGCCCCTCATGCTTGGTTGGTTTGCACTTAACTTTGCATCAGGTATTTCCGTTTACTTTATTACCAGCAACTTGCTGGGTATCGTTCAATATGCTGCCACAGGTCGTGCCAACTGGCGCAATTTGTTACCCGGTGGCAATAAACAACCTACAACCACGAAAAAATAAGGGAGGTCCACATGAGCGAGCGAACTACGCTTGAGATCATTGCACCAACTGTCGAAGAAGCCCTAAGCCAGGGACTGAATCAGCTTGGGCTTACTGCTGACGCTGTCACTGTGGAAGTTTTGGATTCAGGCACCAAAGGATTATTTGGACTTGGTGGTCGCCAAGTGCGTGTGCGACTTTCAGTCAACCCGCCACCTGGACAGGAAATCAAGGAAGAAGTAAAGCCTGAGCCAAAACCCAGCGATCGGACTCAGGAAAAGGCTGCTCCTGTCAAAAAAGCAGAAGCAACGCCGAAGGCTCGTGAGCAAAAGCCTGTTCGTGAAGCCAAGCCACGTCCTGAGAAAAAACAGGTTGAGGAAAAAGAGCCGACTATTTCTGTGATGGATCAACTCAACGATCCCTTGCTCAACAAGGCAGAAGAAGTAGTTTCCAAGTTGGTGTTTCATTTGGGGATGAAGGCACAAGTCTCAGCCCATTTTGATGATTCAAGCGGCGAAGATCATCACAACATTCTGGTTGATGTGCGTGGCGATGATTTGAGCTCTTTAATCGGTCGCCATGCTGAAACTTTGAATGCCTTCCAACATATTGCCTCGCTCATCGTTGGCAAGGAAACTCAGCAATGGGTGCAGTTGACCATTGATGTCGAAGGGTATCGCGCTCGTCGCGAAAAACAAATTCGCACCCTTGCTCGCCGTATGGCAGACCAAGTCACCAAGACCGGTAAAAAGGTGACTATGGAGCCGATGAACTCCAGCGAACGGCGTGTGGTTCATATTGAATTACGGGGTGATCCTGCGGTCAAAACCGAAAGCGTGGGCGAAGAACCACATCGCAAAGTAGTGATTTTGCCGAAGGAATAAAGAACTTGATGAACTGGACATGGGAAACTGTGTCCAGTTTTTATTTAAGCGGTTTCAAAAAATACTTCAGCCTATGGCACTTTTCCCTACGGTATAATTCATCCATGCTTGAAATTATTTCCCTTCAGCCAGTGGATTATGTAGCGGTTGGTCATGTGGCTGTGGATATTGTGCCTGGGGGCAATCAGCTGGGCGGGTCTGTATCATATGCTGCCTTGACCGCTCGTGCGTTGGGCATGCGGGTAGGGATTGTCACTTCGGCTGGCGAAGATGCTCCCATGCAAGTGTTGGATGGAATACAAGTTGTAAATATTCCATCTGAATTCAGCACGACTTTTGAAAATGTACAAACAGAAAATGGCCGTAAACAAACTATACATCATCAGGCCACAAAACTTACCTACGATCACATTCCGTCGGTTTGGAGGAACACTCCAGTTGTGCACCTTGCACCGATTGCTCAAGAATTAGATTCATCTTTGTCTTTGCAGTTTCCAGATTCTTTGCTGGGAATTACCCCCCAAGGTTGGATGCGTGCCTGGGATGAAAATGGTAGGGTGAGGGCAACTGCCTGGGAAAACAATGAGCAAACCCTGAGCGCGGCTGGATGCGTTGTCATGAGTGTGGAAGATATCAATCGCGATTTGGAACTTGTCGAATCAATGGCGCATCAGACTCGTCTCCTTTGTTTAACGGAAGGAGAGTCTGGATCCATCTTGCATTGGAATGGAGATCGACGTCGGTTTCGTCCGCCTGTTGTGAATGAAGTGGATGCGACTGGGGCTGGCGATATTTTTGCAGCGGCTTTTTTTGTACGTTTATTTAAGACACGTGACCCATGGGAATCGGCACGCTTTGCTACAAGTTTAGCGGCATACTCTGTGACGAGAGTTGGGTTGAATGGTATTCCCACACAGAAAGAAATTGAAAGTTGTTTGATGGAGGTTTTGTTGTGACGAAGATTTATACATTAGTGAATCAAAAAGGTGGAGTAGGTAAGACAACTTCCACAATTAATCTTGCGGCTTATTTAGCAAAGCTTGGGCAGAATGTGCTGGTTGTGGATCTCGACCCGCAGGCAAATGCTACGTCTTGTTTAGGTGTGGATAAGCTTAGTGTGCAGGGCGGCACGTATGAAGCCTTGTTGGGTGAGCCCAACATTTTCCCTTATGTATTATTGAACGAACGTTTACAGTTATCTCTGTTGCCTTCTTCCCCTTCGCTTGCTGGTGCAGAAGTGGAGTTGGTGGATGAGTTGGCACGCGAGTCGCGGTTGCGCAAAGCGATTTTATCCATCTCAAGCCGCTATGATTATGTGTTGGTGGATTGCCCACCTTCGCTTGGGTTATTAACGGTCAATGGATTGATGGCCGCCATGGATGGTGTGATAGTTCCTGTTCAATGTGAATATCTGGCGTTGGAAGGTTTGGGCCAATTGACTCAAACAATTGAGCGAGTCCGTTCGGCTTTGTTTCCAGAGTTGGTGGTCCGCGGTGTGGTGTTGACAATGTTTGACAACCGCACCAACTTATCGACAGATGTTGTGGCGGAAGTGAATCGTCACTTCCCGAATCAGGTTTTCAAAAGTGTAGTGCCTCGCAGTGTTCGTTTGGCTGAGGCTCCCTCGTATGGGTTGCCAATTTCTGAATATGCTCCCACATCTGTTGGGGCATTGGCCTATGAAGCGCTTGCAAAAGAATTGCTCAAGGGCGATAGGGCTTAAATCATTTAGTGCTCGATGGAGCACACGGTAAAACAAGGAGCAAAGCATGGCTCAACAAAGAAAAGGTCTTGGCAAAGGATTGGATGCATTGATCCCTGGTGGAAAATCCAGTGGGTCTTCATCTTTTACCCCACCCGCCGCTTTGGGTGGAACAAGTTCAGGTGTGCAACAAGTAGCAGTGGAATTGATCAAGCCCAATCCACGTCAGCCGCGTTTACGTTTCAAAGATGAAGAATTGGCTGAATTGGCAGCTTCCATCCGTGAGCATGGGGTGATTCAACCTCTAATTGTTTTGCCATTGGATGATGGCACATTCACCTTGATTGCTGGGGAGAGACGTTGGCAGGCTTCACAACGTGCGGGCTTAAGAACCGTACCTGTCATTACGCGCCATGCCAATAATCAAGAACTACTTGAAATTGCGTTAATCGAAAACGTTCAGCGTGCTGATTTGAACGCCATGGAAGAAGCCGAGGCATATCGTCATTTGGTGGATGATTTTGGTTTATCGCATGAAGCGATTGCAAAACGGGTGGGGAAGAGTCGTTCTGCGGTCACCAACACGTTGAGGTTGTTTGAACTTTCAGATATGGTGAAACAAGCTGTCATCAATGGGGTTATTACAGAAGGTCACGCCCGGGCTTTGTTGGGACTCTCTACTCAAAAGGCGCGAGATGCGGCTTTTCAAACGGTGGTTAATCTTTCGTTGAGTGTGCGTCAGACCGAAGAGATGGTAAATAAACGGAAAGGTCAAAAGCCCATTCTGGCAAAGAAGCCTGCAAAAAATGCAGATGTAAGCGATGTTGAAAAACGTTTACAAAAAAGTTTAGGTACAGAAGTTGCCTTGAAACATGGAAAGAATGGCGGAACGGTGACGATTTTTTATCATTCCGATGAAGAACTAGATGCCTTGATTGAGAAACTGTTATAACCATGAAACTTCTTTACAACGCCAAAATTCATACGTTCGATGACAAACAATCCATTGAATCCGCGATCCTGATTGCAGGCTCGCGGATTATTGCTGTAGGCCAAAAAGAAAAGCTGGAAAGCCTTGCTCATGGCAAGGTGGAAAAGCAGGATATGAAGGGGAAACTCATTTTGCCTGGTCTCACAGATGCCCATATTCATATTCAACATTACTCACTTTCCCTTGCGAAAATTGACTGTGAAACCGATACCAAAGAAGAATGTTTACGCCGTGTTGCTGACCGTGTGAAAAAAGCAAAACCAGGGGAATGGGTGCTTGGCCATGGTTGGAATCAAAACACATGGTCTTCCAGCGGAGTTTGGCCAACGGCTGCTGAGTTGGATGCGATTGCACCCAATAATCCAGTGTATTTATCCGCCAAGTCATTGCATGCAGGCTGGGCAAACACAGCCGCATTGACTCTTGCTCAAATTACCAATGAATCTCCCCATCCGAAAAATGGAGAAATCCAACGAGACGAGCGTGGACGTGCCACTGGCATTTTGCTTGAGACCGCCATGTCCTTGGTCGAGTCTGCCATCCCGGATGCTTCCACCGATTCTTTGGCACAGGCCATTGAAAACGCCCAGCCAATCTTATGGAAGATGGGCATTACTGGGATTCATGATTTTGATCGTCGTGATTCTTTTATGGCATTGCAACAATTGCACAGCCAGGGCAAGCTAAAATTGAGGGTGAATAAAAATATCCCAGTTGAAAGTGTGGAGCAAGCCAATGCTCTTGGCTTACGTACTGGCTTTGGCGACGAATGGTTGTGGATAGGTTCTGTTAAAGCCTTTATGGATGGAGCCCTTGGCCCTCATACCGCCGCAATGTTCCAACCCTACTTGAATGATGGTGAGAATCGCGGTATTCTAAATATGGATGGTGAGGAACTCTTCGAACATTGCCGCAAAGCTGCTGATGTGGGATTAAGTATGACCGTCCATGCCATCGGTGACCGGGCCAATCATGAAGTGCTGAACGCCTACGAACAACTACGTACATACGAAACAGAAAAGGGACTTCCGCATTTGCGCCATCGAATCGAACACGTACAGGTTTTACATCCTGATGATGCACCCCGCCTCGGACAATTAAATGTGGTTGCATCCATGCAACCCATTCATGCCCCGTCTGATATGCAAGCCGCAGATCGATTTTGGGGAGAACGCTCCGCACTCGCTTACGCTTGGCGAACACAACTTCAGTATGGTGCACCTCTCGCTTTTGGATCGGATGCCCCAGTTGAATCTCCCAATCCATTTATTGGATTACATGCAGCCATTACTCGCAGACGAAGCGACGGTTCTCCCTCTGCCGATGGTTGGTACCCCGAACAAAAATTAACTTTATCTGAAGCCATTTCTGCCTATACCATTGGCGCAGCCTATGCTGCCAATGCTGAACACCGTATGGGCAAACTCGCTGAAAATTACCTAGCCGATTTGATTGTGTTGGATGAAGATATTTTCTCCATTAATCCTGATGAACTTTTGACCATGGAATCTTCTGCAACCATGGTTGGCGGTGAATGGACCTGGCAAAAATAATATGAGTCAAAACTTACCCAAACTTACTCCTGAAATGTTGATTCCCCGGTTGGGAGAATATATCGTCCAAAAGGGATTTATCTCAGAGTTTCAACTTCAACAAGCATTGTCGTATCAACAGGAGCAAGTTGCACAGGGAAAACCCACATTGCTTGGCCAAGCGCTGATGGATTTAAATTTCATCAGCCGTGAAATTTTGGATCAAGTGGTCACTGAGCAAATTATTCAATTGCGTTCCGCTTTACAGGCATCCAATCGTAATCTTGAACAAAGAGTCAAAGAACGTACTGCTGAATTGAATGAAGCGTTAAGCCGCTTATCTGAATTAAGTCAGATGAAGGCGAATTTTGTGGCAAATATTTCACATGAGTTGCGCACTCCCTTAACCCATGTCAAAGGGTATTTGGAGCTGATGATTACAGAGTCACTAGGCCCAATTTCTGATGAACAACGCCATGGCTTACAGGTAAGTCAACGGGCTACTTCAAGGTTGGAAGGCATGATTGAAGATCTCATCATGTTCTCACTGGCAACTCGTGGGGAAATGAGTATGAAACTCAGTGATGTGGATATTCGTCGGTTGACGAATTTGGTAGTTAAGACCGCAGCAACCAAGGCCGAAGAAAGAGGCGTGACCTTAACTGTCGTGGCTGCTGAAAGAGTTCCACTCGTTCAAGCCGATCCTGAAAAAATCGGATGGGTGTTAAGTCAATTGTTGGATAATGCCATTAAATTCACACCATCGAATGGAAGAGTCACTGTCGAGTTAAAAGAAGAGGGAAACAATCTGGTAATGGTTTCCATTGCGGATACAGGAATTGGAATTCCTGCGGATCGTATGAGTGAGATTTTTGAACCTTTCCATCAATTGGATGGATCTTCTACACGGCATTATGGTGGCACAGGGCTGGGGCTGTCTCTTGTGCGCCAAATTGTTGAGGCTCATGGCTCTTTATTAGACGTTCAATCTGTTGAAGGAAAAGGCTCCATATTTAAATTCCCATTGTTGATTATGAATGACTGAAAAGGTAATATGGACTCAAAAACCCTTGCCTCTTTACATGATATTTTCCAAGATGTTCAAAAACAAACAGATTGGAAAGTGGCCCTTGATACGTTGTTCGGCTCTTTGCGGAGTATTTTTGTTTTTGATAATGTAGTTATTTATTTGGCAAATACACGCGGTATGGATGTTGTGTATGCGCGATCTCTCGGACGTGGCAAGGCCGCAGAAGCAGATGGAAGTTGGGGTGAGAATTTTGCAAATGATGTCATGGTTAAGGGTGAGATGATTTTGAAGGAACCAGCTAGTAGAAATACAAGTTCCTTAGATCGTTTGAAGCAAGCCTTTTTGTTAGGCTATCCTCTTTCTATTGGTGGAAAAATTCAAGGTGCCATCGTGTTTGTTCGATTTGGTGGGCCACAATATTCTGCAACACATATTCATCTCGCGGCGCTTCAAGCGTTTTGGTCAGCAGCACTCCTTGAGCGTAGAGAATTACAAGAAGCACGTAGAGAATTAAATTCGGTCCAAAGACAGATGCGTTTGCAGGATGACTTTGTCTCAACCATTTCACATGAATTGCGCACTCCTTTGGGATTTATCAAAGGATATAGTACAAGTTTGTTACGCCAGGATACATCCTGGGATCAGGCAACACAAAATGAATTCCTGATGATTATTGATGAAGAGACTGACCGCCTCGCAAAGTTAATTGAAGATATGTTGGAGTCGGCGCGTTTGCAGAGTAAAACTTTGCAATTTAAGTTTGCCCCGATTCGGCTGGATGCATTGGTGCGTGATGTGGCTACCCGTGTTAATACGCATCATCCTAACCTTGAGATTTCCTTTAATTTTGAACAATTACCTCCCGTTTTAGGAGATGGAGTTCGCCTGTCACAGGTTTTTGAGAATCTTTTTAGTAATGCGATTAAATATGCCCCTGGTTCAAGCTTAACCATTTCTATAAAATCTGTGGACGCCAAAAAAGTACTGGTCGCTTTTGCTGACAAAGGCGATGGAATTCCCGAAGATTATTTGCCTTTCTTGTTTGAGCGTTTCTATCGTGTCCCTGGAGAGCGAACAGTGACAGGGACTGGATTGGGGCTGTATATTTGCAAGCAAATTGTTATGGCGCATCATGGTAAGATTTGGGTAGAGTCAGTGTTGGACAAGGGTACAACCTTCTTTATCGAGTTGCCTGCAGAACCAACGCTTTGACCAGCATTTATTTATCTTTTCAAGGAGAAATCATATGGCCAAGCGGATTTTGATTGTGGATGACGAACCTCGTTACTTGCGTTTGCTTGAGGCAAACCTTCGTACAGAAGGGTACGAAGTATCCACGGCACAAGATGGTGTTCAAGCGCTGGATGTGTTCTCGGCGCAACCAATCGACCTTGTCTTGTTGGATGTCATGATGCCCCGATTGGATGGGTTTGGCGTTTGTCAAAGGTTGCGTGAGTTCTCAAATGTGCCGATTGTGATTCTTACCGCACGTGGGGAAGAGCACGATCGTGTTCGAGGCTTAGACCTTGGCGCAGATGATTATTTGGTAAAACCATTTTCTGCAACAGAATTGCTGGCGCGTGTCCGTGCAGTATTACGCCGCGCTCAATCTCCAATAGAGACGGGTCAGGCTCGCTTCTTTACACATGACAACTTGAAAATTGATTTTGCTCGTGCTGAAGTGTGGATTGGTGAAGAACCTGTATCTCTCTCCGCTACGGAGTATCGTCTGCTTCTTCAGTTTGCTCATAATATCGGCAAGATTCTCACGTCAGAAGATTTGCTCACCAGCGTATGGGGCGTTGAATATAAAAATGATAAGGAAATTTTGTGGGTTAGCATTGCTCGCTTGCGACAAAAGCTTGAAGAGGATGCTCATGTCCCACGCCATATTGTCACCCGCTCCGGGCTCGGTTATCTAATGCCCCCTCACGAAGCGTGACATAAAATTGTACGCTTTGCCGTACTGGAAAAAGAGTTATGCCTGAAAAAAAGATTCTCATTATTGATGCGGATGTTGCTAGCCGAAATTTTATTGCCCGTAATTTAGCGGCGCAGAAATACGAGATTATTCAGGCAGGCTCTGGCAAAGAAGGACTTATTGGCGCATGGCGTGATCGTCCTGACTTGATTGTTTTAGACCCTACTGTTTCAGATTTAAGGGGGGAAGACGTTGCTGTCAAACTGAGGCAGGATTCTCGTACGATTAATATCCCCATTATTGCTTTAAGTAGTGATCCTACCGTTTCACGCATCAAATCATGTTTGGATGCTGGGTTTAACGAATATATTGCAAAATCTGGGCAAGCGGTTTCTATTCTCAATGAAACAGTTAATCGCCTGCTGGGTGTCACGGCGGCAACAGCCAAGCAAGGTGGATTGTTGGTTGTTTTCTTGAGTGCAAAAGGAGGAGTAGGGACTTCTTCTTTGTGTGCAAACATTGCGATGAATATCTCCCTGGCTCAGCCTGAAGCTCGTGTGGCTGTTATTGATATGGTCCTTCCGATTGGTTCGATAGCTCCTATTGTAGGGTATCAAGGTCCACAGAATATTATTGCAGTTTCCAACCTGGCTCCTTCAGAAGTAGATGAAGAATATTTTAAAAACCAATTAATAGAAATGGGAGTATGGAAATTTCGTTTGTTGGCAGGCTCTCCCGACCCTGAAAGCAGTAATCATTTAAATGTTGGGCGGATATGGGATATTGTGGCCGAAATAAAACTATCCTATGATTTTGTCTTTGTTGATTTGGGACGCTCTCTCTCTAAAATCAGCCTTCCTTTGATTCAACATGCAGATCTGATTTCCCTGGTTGTGGGCACGGATATGAGTTCGGTCAACCTTACAAAGACCTTACTAGACTACATTAAAAACAAGGGTGTTCATGAAGATGGGGTTTATACTATTCTAAATCGAGCAATTGGATTGGAAGGTTTAAGCAAAACGGATGCCGAGAGGATTTTGGATATTTCCATAAAGACGGCAATTCCGTACCTTGGAAGTAACTTTCCCTTGGCAAATAACCAACACCAACCCTATTCTTTGAAATTTCCAAAAGATACCGCATCCATTATATTTGCAGATGCAGCCAGGGAAATTTCTGCACTGGCTCATAAATTGCGAGATGTATAAGCGCAACACTCATTGATAAGGGAGTACTACCATGACCATTGAATATGATGAAAAGGGAAAGTTTTATACAGATGTAATCACCAAGGTGTCGATTCCAGCTGTGCTTCAAACGACAACCCATCTGATTCGTGGATTTGTTCATGTAAGGCAGGGGGAAAGGTTGAAGAATGAGCTCGAAGGTGGGGAACGCTTCATTGCTGTGACCGATGCAGTTGTTTACGACAAGGATGGGGCAATCACCTTCAAGGGACCTTTCCTTGCTGTACAACGAGAACAGATTGTATGGGTCATGCCTGTCGATCAGGATAATCATCAAGGCATCGAAGGATAATATGGTCAGTCCCAATGCTTCCTCTCGTCTGACCAGTCAGGACTTAATACGGCTAAAAAAATATCTAGCTGATAACTTGTTGCGTGCGCTTGAAATGGAGGGGATTGCCGCCTCTCAACGTAACGAGTTTATTCAAAAAAATATTTCCCGCGTTTTTGACCAAACTCAACTGAAACTTCCTGAAGACCTAAAAAAAGAAATATTTGCACAAGTGTTAGATGATTTGCTTGGCTATGGCCCCATCCAGACATTATTAGATGACCCAGATGTGTCAGAAATTATGGTGAATGGCCCCAAGAAAATCTTCATTGAAAAAAAAGGTCAACTAACTCGTGCCAATGTTACTTTTGATGATGATGATCATGTAGTTCGAATTATTGACCGTATCATTCTCCCACTTGGCCGCCGTGCAGATGCAGATTCGCCCACAGTGGATGCTCGTTTGCCTGATGGGTCTCGCGTCAACGCAGTGGTGCGGCCTGTGTCTATCGATGGGCCTTCTATTACCATCAGAAAATTCCGCAAAGATAAACTAAAAGCAGAGGACTTGGTTAAGTTCGGCTCGATGACTCAATCGATGTCTGAGTTTTTACAGGCTTGTGTCAAAGCGCGCTTCAATATCGTAATTTCTGGCGGTACAGGGTCTGGAAAAACGACCTTATTAAACGTAATGTCTGGGTATATTCCTGAAAATGAAAGAATTATTACCATTGAAGATGCCGCTGAATTGCAACTTCAGCAGGATCATGTAATGCGCATGGAGACGAAGAGCGCCAATTCAGATGGACATGGTGCGGTCACGATTCGTGATTTGGTAAAAAATTCTTTGCGCATGCGTCCAGACCGAATTGTGGTCGGGGAGGTTCGTGGTGGTGAGGCATTAGATATGCTACAAGCCATGAACACAGGCCATGATGGCTCGTTGACTACTGTCCACTCTAACTCACCTCGCGATGCCCTTTCTCGTTTGGAAACTCTCGTTCTGATGGCGGGTATGGATTTGCCTTTGAAAGTTGTGCGTCAACAAATTTCTTCGGCTATTGATTTAATTGTCCAGCAAACTCGCCTCAAAGATGGTCAACGCAAAGTGACGGCAGTTACTGAAGTGGCTGGGATGGAAGGAGATACAGTCGTGTTGACAGATGTATTTAAGTTCACACAGACTGGAGTTGATCCTGATGGAAAAGTTCTCGGTGAGTTAAAAGCCACTGGAATTCGCCCCAACTTTACGCCACGTTTGGAAGCGGCTGGTTTCAAGTTAGGGGCTGACGTATTTGCCGCAAGTTTCTCTAGTAAGTCTGGTTCGCATCGCTGAAACACTCTGCTATAATCTGGACATATTAAGACGGTAACAATAGAGGATTTATGAACAACGCCCAGATCACATTACGTGCAAAAAAACTCGGATTATTGATCCGTGATGCTCGCACATCTGAACGTCGAAGTGTTAAGGAATGTGCAGATGCCATTGGTATCAAGGCAGGGTTATTCCGTGCTTACGAGGAAGGGACTCGTTCACCTTCTTTACCTGAACTTGAGACATTGGTGTATTACTTGAAGATTCCGATTTCACAATTTTGGAGCAGGGATGTTCGGTCAGAAGCGCCATCTCCTGTTGAGTCTTTGGATATGCCACGCCTCATTGCTTTACGCCAACGCATGATCGGTGCTTTACTTCGACAGGAGCGCACCAATCTGAATGTTTCTTTACGGCATATTGCACAAGAAACAGGGATTTCTCAGGCTCGTTTAAAGACATATGAGATGGGTGAGAAAGCCATCCCCTTGCCTGAGTTTGAAATTATTTTGGGTGTAATGGGAAGCCGTATGGAAAGCTTTTTTGACCAGAGCGGCCCTGTAGGTCAATGGATGACCAACCAACAAGCTATGCAGAAATTTTTAGATTTACCAGAAGAGTTTCAGGATTTTGTTTGTCAGCCTGTGAATAGGCCTTATCTTGAGCTGGCCATGAAGCTAAGCAGTATGTCGAAAGAAAAATTGCGCTCTGTGGCTGAAGGTTTGTTAGACATTACTTTGTAAATTGTTGTTAATCAAATCCTGCGAACAATTGGCAGATTGTTCGCAGGAAATTTCTTAAGAGTTATTCAGGGATATGCCATGACACCCGACCCCGCTGAACTTTCTGAATTAGGAAAAAAAGCCTTTCAAGATAAAAAATTTGAAGAAGCTGCTGAATTATTTAAACAAGCTGCCGATGGTTTTACTGCAGGTCGCTCAAGTTTAATGTCTAATGAGATGATGAATAATGTCAGCGTGGCCTTGTTGCAGGCGGGAAAGCCTCAAGAAGCCTTGGATGCTGCTTTGGGCACAGAGACTGTTTTTGCAGAAGCAAATGATTTGACGCGCCACGCTATGGCTTTAGGAAATCAAGCGGCTGCGCTTGAAGCACTGGGGCGTAATGATGAGGCCATTGCCAAGTATGAACTTTCAGCTGAATTATTTGGCCAAGCTGGTGAAGGGGATATGCGAGCCATGGTCATGAAATCAGCGGCAGGTATCAAGCTGAAAACAGGCAAGATTACTGATTCTGCATTCAAGATGATGGGATCACTGGATGCAAAAGATACCCCCACGATTTTTGAACGTATTATGCGCTTTTTTCTTCGTTTTATAAAATGATTAACGTTGGCTTACAGGTTCGCCGAGCGGTTGTTGAAGATCATCAACAAATCGCAAATCTTATGTTTTATGAAGCCAATGTCCATCGTCATTTGGATTGGCGCACTCCATTAGATTGGCTGGGCTCTCCAAACTACTGGGTGCTGGAAGATGGGGGGCGTATCGTTGCTGGTCTTGCCTGCCCGGAAGATCCTCCACAAGTTGCCTGGATTCGACTCTTTGGATATTTGACGCATCTCCCCGCAGCGGATGCCTGGCTCCCATTATGGGAGGCTGTTCGCGCCACTGCAACACGTATGGGACAAACTCAAATTGCAGCCATTGTGATTAAGCATTGGTTTCAAAACCTGCTACTGGCTAGTGGTTTTAAGTTAGCTCAAAATATTGTGCTGCTTGATTTGCGGGGAGAAAATTTCAAACCCTTTAAAATTCCCCAAGGGGTGCAAATTCGCACCATGACCGCAGAGGATATTCCCACGGTAGAAAGAATTGATTTGGAGGCCTTCGGTGGCTTTTGGCATAACTCTCATGATGCTTTGCAACGTGCTCGATCTCAAGCAATGAATGCTACAGTTGCAGAAGATTCCTCTGGAGTAATTGTTGGGTATCAAATCAGTACGGGAAGTCCATTTGGGGCTCATCTCGCCCGCTTGGGCGTGGTCAAAGAAGCGCAAGGAAAAGGGATAGGAGCCGCGCTTGTCAGTGAGCTTGTCCGAGAATTGGATCCAAAACATATGGCACGGTTATCAGTAAATACGCAATCTGATAATATGGCGTCATTAGCTCTTTATAAAAAACTTGGTTTTATTCGCACAGGGGAGCATTATCCTGTGTTGGTTTATTCTGAAAGGTGATTGATGACTGAACGAAGTTTTCCTGCAAATGTAATGCGCCAATTTGTTGATACACTCTCTGCGGAATTGGGGCATGATACGCTTTCAGCAGTTCTTTCCAAAGCAGGATTGCCAGTCGAGTGGGCACATGCTGCCCATTTTGGCGCATTGGATGATATCCGCACTGCCCAGGCTTATGCTCGTTTACAAGCTGCTTTGCGTACGTATTATGGCCGTGGTGCGCGCGGTATTCTATTGCGCATTGGTACCAAACTATGGGGACGATTATTAAGTGACGCTACCTTTGGTTTGAAGACGCAATCTGCGGTGATACGCGGATTACCAAAATCGCTTCGCCGCAAGCCTGTGCTTGACCTGCTCGCGAAATTATTAAGCTCATCTTCAAGCGATATCACGGTCCATACGCAAGACCTTGACCTCTTGTTTGTTGACCATGTCTCTCCCACAACGATTGATCAAAAACATGAAGAGCCGATTTGCTATGTTACTTTGGGCTTGATTCGAGAAAGTCTGTTTTGGGCAACAGGGCAGGAACATGATATTGAAGAACACACATGCCGTGCTTTAGGCGGTTCACAATGCGAATTCAAGATTACTGCTGGAGGTTAATATGAGTCACTTTGAAACAAGTTGGTCATCAAAAGATGGTGTCAATATTTTTGCACAAGGTTGGGAGCCTGATGCTCGTACTCCAAAGGCTGTAGTCTGCCTTGTACATGGTCTCGGTGAACACAGCGGAAGATATGCACATGTTGCAGAAGCCTTCGGAAAGGAAGGTTATGTATTATTTGGTGCAGACTTGCGTGGACATGGACGGTCAGGTGGGCCGCGTGGCCATTTCCCATCCATTGAAGCAGTTATGCAGGATATTGACCTGTTATTTGAACAAGCTCGCTCCAGATATCCTGGATTGCCTTTATTGTTGTACGGCCATAGCTTGGGTGGAATTCTTGTCTTGCATTATGGATTAAACCGTAAACCCGCTATAAACGGAGTGATTGCAACAAGCTCTGGTTTGCGTACTGCCTTGGAGAATCAGCCAGCTAAAATTGCAGCAGCGAAAATCCTTGGCTCATTAATGCCAAGTGTTGCTTTGCCCAGTGGTTTGGATGCAAACGCCATTTCACGAAATCCCAAAGTAGTTGAAGCCTATAATAATGATCCTCTGGTTCATGACAAAATTTCGCTTGGTTTCGGGAAGACCATGTTAGGCGTAACCCAATGGACTCTGGCACATGCTGGGGAGTTTCCTTTGCCGCTTTTATTATTACATGGCAAGGCAGATACAATTGCTTTTCCTGCGGGGAGTATTGAGTTTGCTGCCCCACTCAAGGAAAAATGTACTTTGGTCCTGTGGGATGATGGGTATCATGAGCTACACAACGAGCCCGAGCAAGCTGAAGTATTCAAAACGATGACCATTTGGATGGATGCCCGTTTGAAAGATACTATGGGATAAGGTCTTATTTGAAATTAATAAGAAAAATCACTCTTACACCTTCTATATCTGCAAAATAAGAAATCTTTAACCCCATGCTGGACAAATCAAATTTCACATGGGAGAATGGGTTTCAATTCACTTCTTACAGGAGCTAGTAACGTATGAATCAATCTAATAATTCCAGCAAGCGACAGGCCCGCCGTGAGCAGATACGTCGCAAAGAATCCCGTGGTCGTATGGTGTTTATGGGGATTATCGTTATTGTCGCATTGTTTGTCGCTTTCTTGATCATTTATCCTAATATAAAACCAATTGCCAGCATTACCACCATCGATGCAAGGCCTCGACCTCAGGCTGATGGCAATAGTATGGGTGATCCCAATGCCCCTGTGCAAATGGTCGAATATGCTGATTATCAATGTCCATTTTGCGAACGCTTCTTTCAAGATACAGAATCTTTAATCGAAGATACCTATGTTGCTACTGGTAAAGTGCATTTCACTTATCGCTCTGCAGGCAACTGGGTCAGTGGAAATATGGGACAAGGTAAGACTGAATCTGAAGACTCAGCCAAAGCTGCTTATTGTGCAGGAGACCAGGGTATGTTTTGGGAAATGCATGATATGTTATTTAGCAACGTCATCGGCGAAGATGCAGGATCATTTACAGACCGCCGCTTGCCTGCCATTGCCGAAGCTACTGGCCTAGATATGACCAAGTTTAACGATTGTTATGATAGTAACAAACACCAAGAGACCGTGGATCAGGATTTTAAAGATGCTGTTATTGCTGGTGTAAATGGTACCCCCACTTTTGTTTTGTCTTATAAAGATGCAAGTGGAAATGTTGTGTTTTTCAAAAATATTGAAGGGGCTGTATCTTTTAGCGAATTCCAAACGGATATTGAAGCTGCACTGGCTGCATCTGGTAAATAGTTCTTCTTATTAAACAAAAAAGACACGAAGCTAGCTTCGTGTCTTTTTTGTTTAAATACCTGTCTATTTGTCGCCGTTGACATTGTTTCGCTGCACGATTCCTTGTTGCCATGCATAGACAGCCACCTGAGTTCGGTCCGCTAGATGTAATTTGCTTAGAATATTGCTGACATGCCCTTTTACAGTGTTTTCACTAATCACAAGTTTTTCTGCGATTTGGCTATTGGTCAGCCCATTTGCAATCAGCTTTAAGACGTCGGTTTCTCGGTCTGTTAATTCTGTAAATAGTGGTTGCTCTTCACTGTTCTCACCGCGAATATTTTGTAGCACTCTGGCCGCTACTCGTGGGTGAAGTGTTACTTCTCCTTGTACAGCACGATGCAGGACATCTACCAACTTTTCCATTTTCATATCTTTCAAGATATAGGATATGGCCCCTGCTTTCAAGGCTGGAAAAATATGAATATCTTCATGGTACGAGGTGAGCACCACTACTTGTGTGCGTGGACTGATGTGCTTGATGCGGCGAGTGGTTTCAATCCCGTCCATGCCCGGCATAATCAAATCGAGGAGCACAATATCTGGAATTAATTCAGCAACCAGGCTTAAAGTCTCTTCTCCAGATGAGGATTCGCCCACAACATTAAAATCAGAAATGGTTTCAAGATAAGAGCGTATACCATTCCTTACTACTTCGTGATCGTCTGCGATTAAGATACTTGTGCGGTGGTGTTTCATAATTTTTCAACTCCTGCGCTCATTTTGATGGGCAACTGTATGATCATATGAGTGCCCTGACCCGGTACACTTTTAACTTGTAGGTTTCCACGAACACTGCTAATTCTTTCACGCATGGAACGGAACCCCATGCCTTTTGCTTTTTGATTAATGTCAAAGCCAACTCCATTATCGGAGATATTAACTTGAAGTGAATCGTGATTATATACGAGTGAAATATCAACTTGCTTTGCCTTGCTATGGCGAGATACGTTGGCCAGCGCCTCTTGAATAACGCGATATACGGCCTGCTCTGCTTCGAGGGGCAGCGCCCGCTCATTTCGAATAACAACATTGACACTAATATCATTTCTATTTTCCCATTCAAAAATGTATTCGCGCAAGGTGGTAGGAAGGCCTTTTTCTTGTAACCCAATTGGATAAATTTCTTGGACGAGAAAAGTTAGTTCTTGAATGACTTCATAAATTAGATTTTCCGCTTCACTGAGATGTGGCTGAATTCCATCTGCTTTCACCTTCCATAAGCCGTTGGCCGTGCCTAACTGTGCGAGCGCAGCAAATGCTTTTTGTTTGGCACTATCATGCAGGTCACGAGCGAGGCGGTTTCTTTCTTCCATTACTGCCAGGTCTTTTGTTTGCTCAAATAATTGCATATTGGCAATGGATAAAGAGGCGCGTTGAACCAAGGCAGTGAAGAGGCGAATGTTATCTTCATTAATCGCATTAGGTCGAGTGTATCCGACATTGAAAACTGCAACTACTTTTCCATCTACTGAAATGGGGAAATGGGCAAAGGATTGAATCCCTTCAGCATGGATGACGGTTTGTACATCACCGCGTAAATCTCGGAGTTTGAGGTCTGGAACAAGTACCGATTCTCCCGTCTTCATGGCTTGCCCTACCAACCCTTCTCCTTCGTCAAATCTGAGGGCGAAGAGCGTTTCAGCACGGAAGCCATGACTTACGCGTGGAATGATTTTATTTTGTTCATTACTCCATGTGAAGACAACACTGCGGTCTGCCTTAAGCATGGTGACAGATACATCAACCAAGGTTTGGAAAACCTGATTGAGGGTTACATTGCGTAGAATTTTTTCATCAGCCTGATAGAGCGCTTCCATTTCACGGGTTCGTTTTTCCAGGTCACCGGTACGTTTTTGCACCACACGCTCAAGTTCTCGGTTACGGCCTTCAATTGATTTGACGCGCCAGCGTAATACACCAGCAATGCTTATCGCTAGTCCGAATAAAAGCACACTGCGGAACCACCAGGTAACCCAAAATGGAGGGATGATGCTAATAATTAATTTCTGCCCATTATTATTCCAAGTGCCATCGCTATTTGAACCTTTTAAAAGCAAGGTATATGTGCCACCTGGTAAATTGGTATACCGTCCATTTCTCTTATTGTTGATTTCGTTCCAATTGGTATCAAACCCTTCCAACTTGTAGGCGTAGTGATTTTTTGAAGGTTGTCCATAAGCAAGAGCTGTGAATTCAAACTCGAAGGAATTGTTTGGATATTTTAGCGTAATGGTTTGCAAATACTCTGCATTTTGCTCTTGATTGATTGGCCTACCATCTTGCGTTAAAGACGTGAGAAGCACACGAGGTGGATATGGATTGCTTTCAATATCTTTCGGCAGAAATGAGTTAAATCCATTAATGCCGCCAAAATATAGGTGACCATCGCGCGCCCTTAAGAAGGCGTTTTGATTAAATTCATTGCTTTGTAAGCCGTCACCAGCGGTGAAGTTACGAAATGTTTGATCTTCAATGTTGAAGCGTGAGATCCCAAAGTTTGTGCTCAGCCATAAATTGCCAGCTTCATCTTCCAGGATTCCATAAATAACATTATTGGGAAGGCCATTTTTTTCCGTGAAACGTGAAAATGTGTCATTATTTTGGTTGTAACGATTTAATCCGCCGCCGGTGGTTCCAACCCAAATCGTACCTGAAGTGTCTTGATACACCACCATGACCGAATCATTGCTTAAACTATATGGGTCGTTGGGATCATTTTTATATTGAGTAATTTTATTTCTTCCAGCGTTAATCAGCTTTAGACCATCATCTGCTGTACCAATCCACAGGTTATGTTCCCTGTCTTCCAGTACGTAGTTTATGCCGATTCCATCTAATGGGGTGGATGTGGCTTCGCTGATTCCGAATGGACTGAAACTTTTATCTATCGGATCAAAAGTAAAAAGTCCGCGATTGGTGCCCACCAGTAAGTTGTTTTGTCGGTCTTCGTAAATAGAAAAGATAGTTAGAGAATTTGCATTAATGGATTCAATTGGATAATGGGAAAAACTTTTACCATCCGAGTTGAGTCGGTCCAACCCATGAGAGCCTCCAATCCATAAAATTCCATTACGGTCTGAAAGGAGTGCCGTAATGTCATTACTACTCAGGCTGTTTGAATTGATTGGGTCATGCGTAAATTGAACAAATTCTTCAGTGGAAGGGTTGAAGCGATTTAATCCATTGCCGGTACCAACCCAAATGAAACCCTGGTTATCCTCGACAATGGGGAATACCAAGTCGTCACTTAAGGTGAAAGGGTCATCCGTATTTTGATGGTAATAGGAGAATTTGTCTTGTTGGCGGTTGTATTTATTAAGTCCGCCACCATATGTTCCCACCCACAAAATACCATTGAGGTCTTCGTAAATTTCGTACACGACATTATTGCTAAGGCTGTTGCCTACCGTTGGCTGGTGACGATGATGTATGAATTTTTTTGATAACGGGTCATATCGATCGAGGCCATTGTTTGTGCCAATCCACAAACCGCCAGCGCGATCAGTATAGATAACAAAAATTCTGTTTCCATTAATACTGTTAGGGTCATTTTTAGAATTGACGAAGCGCGTGAAATATTTACCTGCCACCTCGAAACGATTTAACCCATTGGCAGTGCCAACCCAAATCTCACCAGAAATACTTTCCTCAATGCTTAGAACGCGATTATCGCTTAAGCTGGATGCATCTTCTTCGTTATATCGAAACGATTGAAAAGTTTTTTCTTTTGGATTGTATTGATTTAAGCCTGAGTTGGCTGTGCCAATCCAAATGACGCCATCTTTGTCTTTAAAAAGAGTAGTAATTGAATTACTACGTAAACTATTTGGGTTTTCGGCAGAGGTTCGGAAATGTGTAAAAATTTTAGTTTCATAATCATAGAAATCAAGACCGTTTTCTGTGCCAATCCAAATTCCGTTGATATCCATGAGCAAAGAGGATATTTTGTTACTGATGATACTTAGGGGATTGCTTTCATCATGTAAGTAGCGCGTAAACTTCCCTGTGACAGGGTTATATCGGCTGATGCCACCCACACGAGTTCCTACCCAAAGATACCCTTCATTATCTTCCACCATGCTGGTGATCCAACGGTCGCTGAGGCTGTTTGGGTCATCTTCATTGGGTTTAAATACTTTGAAGGAATACCCATCGTAGCGGTTTAAACCATCTTCTGTGCCAACCCATAAGAATCCCATGCGATCTTGTAAAACCACATTGACGACACTTTGAGAAAGTCCTTCTTCAAGGCTAAATTGTTCGAAACGAATATTTTGGCTGTAAGGTGTTTGGGCGTAATAGCTGCTATTGGGTATGGTACCAGGCTGAGGCAGAGTCAGCGAGGCGGGAGATTGGTCAACTACCGATTGTGGCGGTGTTGATGGGGTTGCCTGACAGGAGGTCGCAAGTAAACTTAGGAAGATAATCCAGAGGATGTTTCGGAAGCGCATGATTTTACAATTATATGCAAATTAAGCATGCCATGTTCCTTGAGTACCCCTCCTGTAGGGTGGTTTTTGGGTTTGAGGCTTAATGCTTGGAAGAAGGAATGACCCTTCAAATTGATTAGGAAAGACGAACAAGTAGAAGTGTGGTGTTTCAAGAAAAAGTTTGTATGATACATGTAACGAATAAGCGGATTCTCCTCACAAGAAATCCCCGCTTGGGTTAAGGGAGTGGATGCCAGACCATGCTGGCTTCCACTCCCTAGGTTTGGTGGTGTAAATACATAAACATCTTAAAACAAAAAGGAGCTGACTTTTCAAAGTCAGCTCCTTTTTGTTTTGCTTATTAAGCAGGGGATTGAATTTCGCCCCGATCGTAAGCTCTAAATCTGTGAATGAAATATATAGCCAGCCCGAGCAAGACGATGGCATTGGTTTGGTGGATTAATGCAATTGCGATGTTGACGTAGGATAGGATGGTTAACACGCCAAGTGTGATTTGTAATAAGACCACGCCAATCAGCCACTTTAATCCATTAAGAATTTCACGCGGGTAGTTTTGTTTTATCGTAATGTAATAAACGAGTGGAACAAGAATGACTCCCAACCATGCAAACCAGCGATGAACAAAAACAATGGTTTGCGGTGATTCTAAAAGATTACTCCATGAGTTGAAAATATTGGCGGGTATCCATTTCCCCAACATCATCGGCCAGGTGTCAGAAACATGACCTGCCTTAAGGCCTGCTGTCATACCACCGTAGGAGATTTGTATAATCAAAATTCCTAATGAAAATAAGGCTAACTTTGAAGGTAGAGACCACTTGGCTTTTTTGTCGGTTGGAAATCCATGTCTATGACCATAAGCAGTCCACATAGAGAGGCTAAAGAGAGACAGGGCCAACAACAAATGGGCAGTCAGACGGAAGTGGCTGACTTCAGGACGGCTTTCTAATCCGCTGGCGACCATATACCAGCCCATGAATGCTTGACCAATAAAGAGCATGCCAATGGCAAAGTAAATCCCAAATTCTTTGAATGGAATGGTCTTTTTGTACAGGAAATAGAATACAGGAATGGCGTAGAAAACACCGATCATTCGTGCCAGCAAACGATGGAACCATTCCATATAAAAGATGAACTTGTATTCAGGAAGGGTCATGCTGGAATTAACTTTTATAAATTCAGGGGTAAGTTGATATTTGGCAAATTCCTGCTCCCAAGCTTGTTGACCAATGGGTGGCATGACTCCGCTGATAGGATTCCATTCGACAATGGACAATCCAGAACGAGTTAGGCGGACGAATCCGCCGAATACTACAAGAAAAGCCACAACGAAGGCAAATACTTGCAGCCAGCGCATGACAGCTTTATTTTGGGTTTTTGGCATATTATTTCTCCATTTTTGAAATCGCTGAGATTATAGCGTAAGCAGGATAAACGTTTGTCATTAGTTGGGGTAACAATTTGTCACATTGAAAAAGATTGCTTGAGTTGAAGCAGAAGCGGGGTACAAAGAAGCGAAAAAGAAAATGCCCATTGTGAAATCAATGGGCATTTGTGCTTTTTTTAGCCGTTCCTCATTTGTATTAGTAGTTGACGATAATCCTCTGCGTTTGGCGGATTCATCAACACAATTTGGTTGATGACGTCAATTGCACCTTGTTTATCACCGCTTTGCATTAAGGTCTCTCCAAGTTGATCGAGCAAGGTGATGGCTTCTTCAACGCGGCCTGCCTGATATAGTTGCGCGGCCAACGTACGCTTGAGAATTGGTTTGTCCTCATGTTCTTTCGATAATTCGTCGAGAAACGGAATGACCTGATCGCTTTTTCTCTGGCTTTCGAGATAAGAGATATAGTTTTCGAGTTCGTTGAGGGCTTTATCTTGCTGGCCCATGCGCATATTAAGTTCTACGAGTTGTTTACGAGTGGCAGCATCCTCTGGAGCGAGAGTGCGGATTTGTTCATAAACACGCATGGCTTGTTTCCAATCGAGGCGCTGCAAATCAATATCAGCCATACGCTGGAGGATGTGCGTGTTCCAATCCCGATTGGCATTGCCTTGTTGAACAACGCGTAGGGCTGTGGTGTAGGTTTTGCGAGCCATGTCCAAGTCAGCCAAACGATAATAAATGGCGGCCAATTCAAGATATTCATGAATGGCATCATCTACTTGACCACGGGCAATCAATTGGTCAATGAGGCGATTGCGGGAAGGCATGTCCATTGGGGCAAGTTGAATCACGCGCCTCAGAAGTTTCGTGGCTTGTGCTACTTCACCGCGCACGCTGTAGGAATGAGCCACAATGCCATATTTCATAATGGCTTCTGGAGTGCGACCTTCTTGTACGAGTAAATCACCCATCAATGAATGGATAGGAAGATAGGTTGGTGCATGAGTGATGGCATCATACGCTTCATCCATCGCCGAGCGCAGGTTGCCCATACGAGCCAGTTGATTCACCCGATTCATTGACTCGAGTACAGAGCTGGATTGTGCTTGCAAAATCACATCTGCAAGCGGTACGAGCATATCCCCTTCTTGCTTGGGGAGTTGTTCGCGTGATTTATGCAATTGCTCGCGCCAATCAGCACGCATCAACAAAGAGTGGATGTTGTCACAAACTTTGCGAAGGATGGCTTCATCTTTTTGGGTTTGGTGAGCTTCAATCAACGGTTCATAGCTTTGACGAAGTTCATCAGAGTTTTCAGCAGGGACAGTAGCCGAATCCGCAAGTTTTAATGCTTCAAGATATTGGATGGCGGCTTCGCCAAATTGAGATTTTTTTGTGAGCATTTGCCCGAGTAATAAACGTGTAGCGAGAGCATAGTCATCGTGTTTGACACAATTTTGCAAAACACGTTGAGCGCTTTCATATCTTTCTGCTTTATAACGCATCAATCCCAAATTGAAATAAACGGAGGGATGTTTGAAGCCTGCGTCAATGGCACGTTCCATTTCTTCAGAGGCTTGCGCTTCATTGCCTTTTGTTTGGGCATCGATGGCCTGGCTCAAGTACATAATAACTTTGACTTGATCGTTCTGTTGCATTGAAAGTCCGCCCGTGCCCTTCATGATGGAAGAGAGGCCGCGTCTTTCTTGTGCGGAGGGGCTTTCGTCGGTGAATTCGAAGAGAAGTTCTGCCAGTTGAGTTAATGCTTTTTGACGAGCCTCAGCGATAGGGTCCAGACCAGAAGCGGATTTTTGTGGTTGCTGTAATTGCTTCACCTGCGACATGCGAATCGGCCCCGTGCCACCTTTTCCACGAATCGGTTTCGGCAGGAGTTGACCTGTTCTAAGCAGGGTTTGAGCTTGCTTTACTTCAGGGCTGTCAGGAGAGATTGCCTGAGCTTTCTCGACCATCTCACGGGTTTTATCCGCATTGCCTGCGCGTTGTAAAAGTGCCGCCACTGCAAGATATTCACGAATAGCTTGTTGTGCGTGGCCTAACTTTTCATGTACCTGTGCAAGGCGCGAATGGGCAGGCATGTGTTCGGGGTTGAGGTTGGTGACTCGAACCCAGTTTTCCATGGCTTTATCGGTGTCACGTTGTTGAAGGAAGAGGTCTCCTGCACGCATGGCGGCATCTACAGCCATTTTCAGGTCACCTGTGCGCTCTGAAATCTGTGCCACCTTTTCCATTGGCGCGGGGTCATCTGGGGAATGCTTGGCAACGGTGATATACATTTGCAAAGCTTCCTCGATGTTGCCGACCTGGTACAAGGCCAAGCCGAGGCTGTTCAAGGCTTTGGGGTGATCTGGAAATTCCTGTAAGGCGCGACGATAGGCAGTAATGGCCTTGTCCCATTCCTGATCCCAGGCCGCAGAGTGGCCGTCGTTCATCGCTTTTTGGAAAACATCTTCTCGTCCGGGCATATTGTTATTTTACTTTCGCGTGCACAGGATGATTCAATCTATTACGCAATTATAACCTTCTATAAAGGATGAATGAAGCGGGTCAGCTATTACTTTAGTACGGTCATTTCGCCCCAACTCGCGCCCGCTTTTGCTTCTGTTTCGAGCGGGATGCTCATCGGGTAGGCATTTGCCATGGTCTCCTGAACAACTTGAGCCGTCTTCTTCATTTCTTTTTCGGGACATTCCAACACGAGTTCATCGTGTACTTGTAAAAGCATCTTGCCTTTTAATCCAGCCTCCTTAAGTGCAGAAGGGATTTTTAGCATGGCGATTTTCATAATGTCTGCGGCTGTGCCTTGAATGGGCGCATTGATGGCTTCTCGTTCTTCACGGTTTTTCATCTGCACATTGACTTTTCCTTGTAGCGCAGGGAAGTAACGTTTACGCCCGAGCAATGTTTCGACGTAGCCAATTTCAGCGGCTTGCCTGCGCATGCCATCCAGATATTTTTTCACGCCGGGGAATTTCTTGAAATATGCTTTGACGAAGTCTTCTGCTTCAGCCAATGTCAACTCAGTGGAGCGGGTTAAACCAAAGGCCGACATGCCATAAATCAAACCGAAGTTGATGGCTTTGGCGTGACGGCGCATATCTTTGGTCACTTTATCCAATTCGATATCGTAGATGGCGGCCGCGGTGGTTGCATGAATATCTTCGCCAGCACGGAAGGCTTGAATCATGGCTTCGTCCTGTGCCATATGTGCGACGATGCGTAGTTCAATCTGTGAATAATCTACAGAGAGCAATACATTACCTTTGTCTGCAATGAAGCCATTGCGCACGCGCCGACCTGTTTCTGTGCGGATGGGAATGTTTTGCAAATTCGGATTGTTCGATGACAGGCGGCCTGTCACTGCGCCAATTTGGCTGTAGGAGGTGTGAACACGGCCTGTGTTTTCATCCACTTGCAAAGGCAAAGCATCTACATAAGTGGATTTGAGTTTGGATAACTCACGCTGTTCCAAAATCCATTCAAGGATGGGGTGTTTATCACGTAGGGCTTCGAGTACATCTGCTGAAGTGGAGTAAAAGCCTGTTGCCGTTTTGCGGCCTTTGTCGGGTGGTTCGAGGCGCAGGTGGTTGAAGAGCACATCTGAGAGTTGTTGCGGTGAGTTGATATTGAAAGATTTTCCAGCCAGTGAAAAAACTTCCTTCTCAATTTCTGCCAAACGCTTCTCTAATTCTTTTGACATTTTAGTGAAGAATTTACGACATCGATTAAAAGCGCCTGTCATTTCCCATATCTGCGAGAACGGCAGTAAGCGGCATATCAATTTCATCCAGTACATTTTCTGCCGTTGACACGTTCCAATTCTTTTCCATGATGGGCATGAGACGCAATGTGTTTTCAGCATCGGCTGCTGCATGAGCGCGACAGATTCAATCGCAACATCCGCCATGCTGATTTGCTTTTTGCCCCTTTGCCAATGAGTTCTTCAGGTAAGCGGAGTCATTTCTTCGCCAAGGCGAAAATTCAGAAAAGATTCTTCAAGCCGAGATTGCGCGAGAGGATCGACAATGAATTCTGCCAACATGGTGTCAAAGGAATGGGGAAACAACAGGGTCCATATTTTTGCCAACACGATGTAATCATATTTTGCGTTGTGAGCTACTTTACCAATTTTTGCATTGGTCACTGGATAGCTTGAGGAGCTTCGATGACTGTTTCAATCTCAAGATTGTTGCCAGAAGAATGACCAACGGGAATGTAATATCCCTGCCCATCTTTAATGGCCAGAGAGATGCCAACGATGTCCGCTTTCATTTCTTCTGTGGATGTAGTTTCGGTATCAAAGGCAATGACTTTTGCTTTTGCCAATTCTTTTTTCAGCGATTCCAGTTTTTCATTTCGCCTTCGTAACGTTTGTCATAATGTGAAGGCTTTAAATCCTGCTACGTAACTGATTTTGGTATAAATCTGTTCGCCCGCTTTACCCTTTTAGGTTTGGCGATGACTTCTGTTGTTACTGGTGATAGCACCACTAATAGCTGGCACCTTTGCCAGTAAGGTTTTAAATTCCATTTCCTTGAAGAAGGCTTCAAGTCTGGTTGAGTCGAATGGTTTGACTGCGGCGTGATCAAAGTCAAAATTGATTTTAAGTCAACAATTGCGCAAGGTCACGGCTCATGTATGCTGTTTCTTTGCTGGCTTCAAATTTCCTTCCAACGATTTTCCACTTGATCTAAATTGGCATAGATACATCCAAGGTTTGGAATTTCTCCAGCAATGCAATGGCTGTTTTTTCACCAACCCCTTTGACGCCTGGAATGTTGTCGGAAGTATCGCCAACGATGGCTTTGTAATCTACTACTTGATCTGCGCGCACGCCCAGCTTTTTGATAACATCTGCATCGGAGATATAGGTTTGGTCATCACCTGCGAGGTAAACCGCAGTGCGTTCATTGACTAACTGAAGCAGGTCTCTGTCACCTGTGATGATTTTTACACCCAAGCCTTTTTCTGCGGCAATTTTTGCAACACTGCCAAGCACATCATCAGCTTCGTAGCCTTCCATTTCCAAGCGCGGAATATTAAAAGCATCCACCATTTCGCGGATGTGGTCCAATTGCACGCGCAAGTCATCGGGCATCTTTTCGCGAGTGCCTTTGTAATCGGCGAAAATAGCATCGCGGAAAGTTTTGCCCACGTCAAATGCCACGGCAAGATATTCAGGTTTTTCCTGTTCAAGCACGCGGAATAGTTCGCGTGCGAATCCATACACGCCAGCAGTAGGTACACCTTTTGAGGTTTGCCAGCGGGAGTTGTTGCCGCCACCTGCGGTGAGGGCAAAATACATGCGGTAGGCGAGGGCGTGTCCATCAATTAGATAAAGGGTAGGGGGCATGGGAGTCTCTTTTTGTGTACGATATGCTTATTCGGAGTTAAGCATGAGGCAATATATAAAAATAAAACGCAGAGTAGTGATTATACTCTGCGTTTTTTATGCCTAAGGGGAGGCGGAAATTTATAGGTTTGGTGCCAATTATCCGCGAGTGGGAGGCGCTTCCTGTCCCTGACGTTGGCGAGTCTGGCGAATGTAATCGCGCACCAGTTGAGCAGGATGAGGTTGAGTCCCGCCCATAATCAAATAGCCAGGTGCCCAGAAATCTCCAGATGGATTTTCTTTCTTCAAACGCGGAAATTCACTGAAGATATTTTCAGAAGTTTGTTGACGCATGATGCGCATCAAATAACCAGGAGAAGTATTGGGTTGAACGTTTACAACCCATTGCAAATAATCAGGGCGAACCGCGAGATATTCGAGGCGCCAACCAAAAGCAATGCAAATGTTGGGTAACCATTCATCCAAACGTTCGGCCAAATCACCTGCGATAAAGTGAGATGAAAAACGTGGAACAAGCAGGCAAGCATAGGTCAGGTGATATAAACCAGCTGTGGTTGGCTCGACAACAAGTTTGCGAGCCGCTTCTGTTGTTGGACTTTCGCGAGTCACATCTGTATCGTTGATTGGTTTGGCAACTGGTGTTTCTGGACGCTGTTGCGGGCGGGATGGCGCGGTCACGTCAATGTGTTCGAAATCAACCTGCGATTGAGAAGTTTCCACGGTCCGCCTGTTTTGCGGAATGGAAGCGAGGATATTATTTTTTCTGGCAGGTGGCGAATTTCGATTGTAGGCAGTCGCATTAGAAAGAGATTCAGAAATGCGAGTCTGGTTGGGGTCAAATGGAGTTTGAGGTTGTGCCTGTTCTAATGGACGGGTTGATGAAGCCTCTGGGTTAGGTGGAGGCACATTATTAAGGATGTTGGAAATTTGAGGAATGTCCTCTCCAATTTCCATTTCTGGTTCCGCTTCTGGTGCAACAGTTTTTACAGGTTGGCTAATCGATATTTTGTTACTGCTGTTATCCAAATCAGAAACAAGTTGACTTGCCTGCGTGCGGATGGTGCTAAAGGGAGTTTCAGCGTCAAAGACGAGAGCCAAAACAATGTCAGAAGCGAGGCGGGTGGCGTACAGCATATGTTCGGCCTTGGTGCTTTCCAGCCGAATAAATCTTAATAGGTCAGAACCTTTTTGTCCGTCCCAATTGCGAGTGACGGTTTGGGCTACTTCTTTGGCCGCGTTTTGAGAAAGACCACCAGCGTATGCCCAGAGGTCATTTCTGCGTGTGATTAATGCAGCTTGCGCTGAAGATTCCAACGTTAAGCGTGTGAGATGTTGCGCAGCCTTGATCACATCACTTAACCAGGGGTGGGCTGGGGGAGCAACATCACGGGTTGCCGTGGATGGTACAGGGGTTGTATTGGGTTTGCTGATAGCACTCATAAAATCTGACATATCGAATGGTTTCCTCACAAGGATCCATGGACGCAGGCTATCGAAGGCGGGGGGATTTTGTTTATCATCACAAATAATGATGAGGTTGATGTTTCCGCGAATGGTGCGAGGCGATGTCATGAGCCGTCTCTCCAATGCAAGGTGCTGGCATTGCAGGGAACGCCCGACTCGTCAGCCTTGACGATGGCTGATGCTGTTGGTAACAACGTGAATCCGATACAGCCCCGTCTCTTCCATTGTTTGACGGATGGCTTCTCCTGTTTTTTCGTTACTGGTCACAACAAGAATATCGGCAGGCATTTGATAAAGTTTATCACTTACAAGGGTGAGAATCAAGACAACTGTGGTCCTAAACTTGCAAATTTGTCTATTCGACTTGAAATTTAACGGGGATTGTGCTATTAACAATGAAGACTTAATAAACAGCAAAGGCAAGGGCGTGTGATATGCATAGAGAACGAGTTTCAGAAAACGTGTATTGGTTTCAAAGTGAAGTGTACGCACAGGTTACAGCAGGCGTAATTGTTGGCCCACAATGGGCAGTTGTGATTGACACCTTGGCTCTCCCAGAGGAGACTTTGGGGATGCGTGAGTTTATCGAACATGAGCTTGGTGTGCAGGTGCGCTATGTCATCAATACCCATTACCACGCTGATCACTCTTGGGGGAACTGCTTCTTCCCCGGAGCGACCGTAATTGCACATGCCAACTGCCGTGACTTATTGGAAGAGCGCGGGATTCCTTCGCTAGAAAATGCTCGTAAACAGAATCCAGGCTTGCGACAAGTAAAGATCGTTCTTCCCCAGATGACATTTGCCTCTGGCGAATTGACCATGCGCGTCGGGAAGAAGAATCTCATCATCTCTCAAGCATTTGGCCACAGCAACGATGGCATTTCCGTGTTGGTGGAAGAAGACCGTGTTTTGTTTGCTGGTGATTCCTTTATGCCTTTACCCTATGTTGTAGATGGCGATATTGATGACATGTTGGGTTCAGTCAAAAAAGTTGGACGCATGGGCTTGGAGAATATCATTCAAGGCCACGGTGACATTATTCTGCGCGGTGAAATTGATGCAGCCGTACGCGAGAATATGAACTATCTCAATAACATCAAGAAGGCTGTCAAATCTGCGGGCAAGCGCAAAAATGTGGATGAATATCTCGAGACCATCACCATTGAAGATTGCGGTAAGAGCCGCGTTCATCTTGGCGGGCTCGCCATCACTTTGCATGAGCGCAACCTGCGGGCTTTATATCGTCAAATGCATGGAGAATAAGTTTTCCTGACTTTTAGTAGATTAAGATGTTGCAGTGTGCTTCTTGCGCCTGCAACATTTTTATTAACAAAAGAAATATTTTTCTGGAGATAAATTTTATGAAGACAATTTTGGAGAAATCAAAATATTTGACCTTGGTTGGTGTCATTTCCCTGCTGTTGGCGGCGATTGCCGCCTTTGCTTGGGGAGCCTTGAAGACATTCAATGTGATTTTGTTGGTGGTGGAGTCCTTAGGAAAAGATGCGACCATCACCATTAAGTTCATTGAGATTGTGGATGGCTTTTTGATTGCAACTGCCATCCTTATTTTCGCAGTGAGTTTGTATGAGTTGTTTATTACTCCGCTGGAATTACCAGAGTGGATGTTGGCTCATGATCTGTACGAATTGAAGGCGAAATTAAGCAGCATGATTGTGCTGGTGATGGCTGTGAAATTTCTTGAAAAATTATTGACCGCGAAAGATACTCAGGATTTGTTGTTGACAGGAATTGCCACCGCTTTAATGTCTGCTGTATTGATTGCGTTTGGATACTTTGGCAAGAAAGATTAATTTCAACTTGAGGTATTTTAAAAGTTAATTGAAGTGTTCACTACAGGGTGAAGGACATGAGTACTTATTCGAAATTGCGCAGTGGGTTTCCCCCGTTTCAACAAGGTGGCTTGGATTCACTGTGCGGACTGTATAGCATCATCAATGCAGAGCGGTTCATTAACCACTCTTCTGATGAAGAGACACAGCAATTGTTCAATGACCTGATTCATTATCTTTCTCGCCGTGGATTGTTGACCAAGTTTTTAATTGGCGGCATTATTCATACTGAGATGTTGGTGATTTTAAACAAAGTGGTAGGGAAGAAGCGCATCTCCAATGTGCAAATTCCGTGGCGCGGTGTGCCCAATCCAGATTTAACTACTTTCTGGAATTCCATGCAAAGTTTTTTAAATGGCACACCAGGACGGGCTATTATCTTGGGATTGCAGGGATATCACGACCATTGGACTGTCATTGAGAGCATCACCAGCCGTTCAATCATGTTGTATGACTCTGCTTTAATCAAACGTTTGCCTCGTTCTTACTGTACAACCGTGTATGCAACTTGGAAGCGCAAACACCTGCTCTTGCCCGCACAAACTTATTTTCTATCAAACGAAATACAAGATATTAATCAGTACGATTCTTAGAGGATGGCAAACGTGGAAATTGATTTGTCTCAATTTGCAAAGGAAGATTACTGTTACCTCACCACCAAAGGATGGAAGACAGGCAACCCACATGAAATTGAAATTTGGTTTGGTGTGAGTAGAAATTCCATTTATTTGTTATCGGGTGGAGGAGATCAATCACACTGGGTGAAGAACCTGCTCGCTGACCCGCATGTGACAGTGCGAATCAAAAAGCAAACTTTCACAGGTTTAGCGCGCCTTGTGAAAGAGGAGAAAGAAGAATTGATGGCGCGTCACATGTTGACAGGGAAGTATCAGAATTGGAAAGAGGGGCAGGAAATGAGTGATTGGGGTAAGACGGCTTGGGTAGTGGGGATTGAGTTGAGTTTATAGTTGTTGAAGCGACCAAAAGTTTCTATGACTTTTGGTCGCTTTTTATTTTGGAAATTGGGATTAAAATCCATCAACAGAATGGCAGACTTTGTCTGCTTTCCTTATCTTTGTCAGGAGATGGTCAAATGGGCGTGATGATGCAAACCTTTCACTGGGATTGTCCCCGTGAAGATAAAAAAGAATTTCAATGGTGGAACTATATCAACGAGAAAGTCCCTAGGTTGGCAAAAGCAGGGTTTACCTCTTTGTGGTTGCCTCCAATTCATAAGGCAGCGAATCTGTTTGGCCCATCCATGGGATATGACCCATATGATTATTATGATCTCGGAGAGTTTGACCAAAAGGGTACGATCCCAACCTGGTTTGGCTCACGCAAAGAATTAGAGTCCCTAATTGAAAGCGCACACAAGCATCGGTTAAGTTTGATCGCAGATATTGTCATCAATCACAACAGCGGAGCAGACGCGCAGGAAGTGAATCCCATCACAGGGCAATCACGTTGGACGGTCTTTAATCCAAAGAGCGGAAAATTTCCACGGGATTGGCAATCATTTCACCCAAGCATGTATGAATCATGGGATGAGATGACCTTCGGCGATATGCCCGACCTTTCGCATCGGAACCCGTATGTGTATGCTGAGTTGCTAAAAATGACCCGCTGGTTAATTGAGGAAATTAGGTTTGATGGGTTTCGTTATGACTTTGTCAAAGGATATGGTGCCAATACCATCACTGCCATTCAAGAATATCGTTACATGCGGGAAGGCAAACCTTTTGTACCGTATGGTGTGGCAGAGTTTTGGGACTCAACCACCAATACACTCAATTGGGTGAATGAAGCGAATTTCTCAAACTCGAATCCTGTTGATGCCTTTGATTTTCCATTGCGCGAGTTGCTCAAGGGATTATGTGACCAATATGGATTTAGTTTAAAAAATTTGGTGAATGGTGAATCGATTTTGCAAAAGCAGCCGCAAAATGCTGTGACCTTTGTGGAGAATCATGATTTGCGCGATGAAGGCCGCCCCATTACAAACGATAAGTTGCTTGCCTACTCTTACATTTTGACTCACGAAGGCTTTCCTTGTGTGTTCTGGAAAGATTACTTTAATTACAACCTTGCCTTGAGTGGAACCCCTAATGGCATTGACGCCCTGGTCTCTGCCCATGAAAAATATGCAGGTGGAAACGTTTCTGTGTTGTATCTTTCTGATGATTTATATATTATGCAGCGCGGTGGATATGGTGACCAGCCCGGGCTAGTTTATGTGCTCAACAATCGCGGCGACCGTTGGAATGGAACTTGGGCCAATACCCAATGGCGCAATGCAGAACTCACGCCTGTGGCTTGGTGGAGCAAAACTGATATGGCGCCGCCCATTTCCCAGCATACTGATTTAGATGGACGAGCTCAATTTTTTGCAGGTCCGCGTGGCTTTGCGGTCTATGCGGTCAAGTAATTAAGAGATGATATGAAACTCAAACCAATCATTTTATCTGTGCTGGGCGCCGTGCTGTTTATAACAGGGATACTGATTGGTTTGGGAGTCTCTGCTGCTTATGCTTGGGCCGAAAGTGAGGCCTATGTTTTTTCAACGTATAACGCAGATGGTAATTTGCATTTGAAATGCCCCGTATTGCTTTCACCAAATGAATCAGGTTTGGTGACTGGGAATATCGTTAATGTCATTGATAGGAATATTAAACCGCAAGTTTCTTCTCAAATTAGTCACCCCGGATTGCCTCTCAAAGCTGAGCAGACAGTTGAACTGGTGGTTGGAGAATCCAAAACCCTTGAGTGGACTGTAAGCGCCTCTGATAATCAGTTCAATCGATTGATTTTAGTAAATGTGATTCAATCTCATTATCAAAATAATCCATCGTATGTGGGTTCATGTGGGATACTTTTATTCAGCTTGTTTGGGCTGAATGGAAACCAAACTTTGATTCTGTTATTTGTTGCAAGTCTTGTTGCCATGATTTCAGGCGGCCTGATTTTGTTGTTGATGCAAGTCCGCCCGATGGATAATTACGCGGTAAATCTCACACGAATTTGTAGTGTATTAATGGGAATGGCAATCCTTGCTTTGTTTGGCGTTTTGCCGCGTTTGTGGGTATTGACGATTTTTCTAGATGCGCTCGTCTTGCTTATCGCAGGCGTAATTTTTACAGACTTTATCCTGTTTCCGCAAAAGTATAAAGATTGAGCCGTAAGCGTCTTTTGGCGCTCTTTAATCATTCAGCAAAGAACTATCCCAATGCTTCCATAGGCGGTTCTTCTTCTCCTGGATTAACTTCAATTTCTTCCGCTTCTACTTCAGGTTCGTGCTCCATTTCTTCCACGGCTTCGGCAGCTTCAGTGGCTCGGTGGTCTGCTTCTTCCGTGTTTTCTTCTGCTTCCACTTCGATTTCAGTTTCTTCTTTTTCTTCTTCCTGCTCTATTTCTTCACCTTCTTCCTTTTCCTCTTTTTCGGCTTCTTCTTTTTCGTCCTCTTTCTCTTCTTCACTTTCTTCTTCCTCGTCCTCTTTTTCCTCATCCTCAGATTCTTCTTCGTCTGATTCTTCAGATTCTTCCTCTTCTTCTGATTCGTCTACCTCCTCCTCTTCAGATTCGGACTCTTCATTTTCTTCGTCTTCTTCCGTTTCTTCTTCACTTTCTTTTTCGACTTCCTCTTCCTTCTCATCCTCGTTGGATTCTTCCGCTTCTTCACCTTCCTCTTCTTCTGCTTCAGGTCCTTCGAGTTCTTCTTCACTTTCAGTTTCTACTTCTTCTTCAGTGTGAGATTTTTTCTCTACGTTAAGAGTTGGCTTTACCGTTTTTTCAGGGTGAATATTCTCGTGTTTGTGAGGTTTGCTCTTCACTTCTTGATCATATTCCTCCTCAGATTCAGAATCTTCTTTAACCTGGCTTTGGATCTTTTTATGCAACTCCTCCCACTTCTTCATCACCTCTTGATGTACTTCTGGCATTTGGCGACGCAGGGCTTCCATCGTTTGTGCATAGCGGACGTAGACCGTCGAGTCATGGCCTTTAGGTTGCTGAAGTTCCATATGAATAGTGTTTAACAAAGCAAGCGCTTCGTCTGGGTTTAAGGCACGAGCATCTAATAAAGTTTGAAATAAATTCAATTTGTCAGATGCGTCTGAATCGTGGAACAAGTTGTGATGGTCTTGAGAAATTGGCATCGCTTACGATTCCTTGTCATGCAGATGAGGCTTGTAAAAGTATAATGTTGTCACATTAAATCTATATGACATTTTTATCAAACTGGAGATGAACCGATGACAGATGTTTTTGACCAACTCCGAGCTTTGCTGGACAAGGAAGGGGTGACTTATCGTGTCTTGGAACACGAAGCCGAAGGACGAACAGAAATTATTTCTCAAATCCGTGGAAATAAAATCCAACAAGCCATCAAGTCCATGGTGGTGCAGGTGCGTATGAGTAAGAAGGAAAACCTATATTACCTCGCCAACGTTCCTGGGGATTGTCGTGTGGATTTTGATGCCATCAAAGCTCATTTCAATGCAGCAGGAATTGGCATGGCGGCGCGGGAAAAAGCCGAAGCATTGACAGGTTGTGTCATCGGGTCGATTCCACCCTTTTCTTTCAATGACCAACTCCAAGTGTTGGCCGATCCGCTTATCAAAGAAAATGAAGAAGTTGTATTTAATGCAGGTAGTCTTGAAAAATCCATCTTTATGAAAATGGAAGATTACTTCCGAATTGCAAATCCCCAAGTGGTTAACATCGCTTTACGTGGGTGATGTTTTTTAAACTAATAATTAAACTTTAGAGGTGTGAAATGAAAACAGAGAATCAAGTCAATCCGCCGCGTCAAAGGTTGGGATGCGCATTTTTACTATTACCTATCAGTGCTGTGATTTTAATAGGTGTCAGTGTCTGGTATTTATATTCAAGTTATACATTCTCAACAACAGGAGTGAAAGTACAAGGGACCGTGATTCGTTTGGAATCTTCTACTTCTGAAAATGGGATTACCTACTCTCCTGTTTTCCAGTACACATACAATGGTCAACAGTATGAGTATGAAAGTATTAATTCTTCCGATCCACCTTCTAATCAAGTTGGAGATGTAGAGACTCTTTTGGTAAATCCTAATGACCCAAGTAAAGCTCGCCAAAATGGTTTTGGGGAACTCTGGTTGGTCCCTCTAATTTTGTGCATGGTTTCCGTTTTATTGATAATTCTATCTGTTGGAATTCCCTTCCTAGTTCGTCGATCGTAAGCCCTGACAAAGATTGCGATAGATACATCACTCTCCTTGATTCAGAATCACGGCAGATACAGCGAGGTAGGAGTAAAATCGCTGAATATCATAAATTAAAGGATATGCCGTGACTGAATCAATGCAAGCTGTTCCTGAAATGCTACCTACCGAAACCAATCCCAAAGTCCCGTGGACTTTCCTCGACTCGTGGATTGGTTTCGTGCTTTTCTTTATACTTTTTCTCGCCTTGGGGCTAATCAATAATTACTTTACCCAAAACTGGATGATGGCAGTTTGGTTGTTGGTATATCAACCTTTGCAGTTCATCCCTGTTTTTATAATTATGAAAATACGAAAAGCAACCTGGGCAGATTTGGGCTTTAGAAAAGGTCAGCCAAATGTATTGGCACTTGGATGTGGGTTTATTGTCTTATCTTTTATCGTGACCTTTATCAACAACATTATTATGATGCTCTTTAAATTTCAAATTCAAGCAGAGAGATTTACGGCTTTGGCCAATGATCTTCACAATCCTGCTGTTTTGTTAATCACGGGAGCAGTGATTGCTCCGCTTTTTGAAGAAACTATTTTTCGTGGATTTCTTTTTCCAGGCTTGCGCCAAAAAATGGGGTGGCAAAAAGCGGCTTTATTAAGTTCTGCCATTTTCGCGGCTTGTCATCTTCAACTTGCAGCTTTTATCCCCACATTTACCCTCGGACTTGTTTTTTGCTATCTTTATCAACGCTCTTCATCGATTTGGCCAGGAATTATTTTGCACACTTTAGTTAATTCATTTAGCTTATGCGTGCTCGTAACGTTAATGCAAAATGTAGGTCCCATTACTTTCTGGATAAGGTTCTTATGGATTTAAAATTAACGAATAAAGTAGCCATTGTCACTGGCGCCAGCCGTGGAATTGGAAAAGCTATCGCGCAGACATTATCTGCTGAAGGCGTGAAGTTGACTCTGGTAGCACGCTCTCCCTTGGAAGAATTTTCCGCTTCACTTCCTATCGAGAGCTTGCCTCTCTCCATTGACTTGCGCTTCCCTGATTCTGCTTTGCAAGTTGTTGAAGCTACGATAAAAAAATTTGGCACACTTGACCTTTTGGTCAACAATGCTGGCGCCACCAAACGCGGTGACTTTTTGACTCTCACCGATGAAGAATGGGCAGATGGGTACGCTTTGAAATTCTTTGGAGCCATGCGCCTTTCTCGCGTAGCATGGCCTCACTTGGTCAAGAGCAGTGGGGGGATTATCAATATTATTGGTGTTGGTGGGCGGACAGGGTCTGCTGAGTTTGCCATTGGTGGTTCAGTCAATGCAGCATTGATGAATTTCACCAAAGTGCTTGCAGATCGCGGTGTGCAAGAAGGGGTGCGAGTCAATGCTATTAACCCAGGTTCCATTGCCACCGAAAGACTGCAAACCAGAATCAAAACCTTTGCCAATGAAAAGAATCTCAGTCATGAAGAAGCGACCGTACAAATGGCAAAAAACCTCAACATTGCCCGCTTCGGTGAACCAGAGGAAATTGCTAGTGCAGTGGCTTTCTTGGCTTCGTCACGAGCTTCTTATATACAAGGTGCCATTTTCGATGTCGATGGTGGCGTAACTCGAACTTTGTAATATTAAGAAAGATATTATGAGGAAATATTATGTATGAACGTCACAAGCAGCCATTAGCCCGTCGATCGGTCTTTGCAAAACGGTTGATACTTAATGGCTTGATTGGATTGCTGTTGCTGTTTTTCTCTTTGGGGATGGGCATGGTTGGCTACCATTTCCTTGAAAATTTATCATGGATTGATTCCCTGTTAAATGCATCCATGATTCTTGGTGGCATGGGACCTGTCAACCCATTGCAAACAGCTGCGGGAAAAATCTTTGCTTCTTTTTATGCTTTGTATTCAGGGGTGATTCTGCTGGCTTCAGTTGGAATTCTCGCTGCACCTATCTTCCATCGTTTCTTGCATCATTTTCATTTGGCTGAAGAGTAATGACCGACGAATACACGCCCATTCATTTTTTAGATGAACATATTGACGTGACTTTTCATGTGCCGCCTGCTCATGAAAAGTCACCAACTTGCCCGAATGAATTTACATGGAGTGGAAAAATATATCAAGTCAACGAGTCATTGTCAGAGTGGGTGGATTTTTCACGTAGTGGAAAAATGGCAAAGAATATGCATCCAGCTCATGCTGCTACGGCAGCTACCAAAGGTTCTTTGAATGTGGGTCGATTTTATTTTCGCGTAAAAGTAGATTCTGGTCAGATCTTTGATATTTATTACGATCGCGCCATGAAAGAGGTAGATAAGCGCAAGGGGGAGTGGTTTGTCTATCGGGAGTTAGAAAAACGATAACCCTTACTCCTTTGTAATCAACCTCACCTGATTGTCGTAAAAAACATAATCCCAAGCCCAATTAAACAACACAATAATCCTGTTGCGGAAGCCGATGATGCGGTAAATATGCAGGAAAACCCAAATCACCCAAGCGATAAATCCGCTAAAAGAAATTCCGAAAATTCTTGCCACGGCAGCATTGCGTCCAATGGTGGCAAGTAGACCAGGGTCTTTATAGTGGAAACGCTCCAGCGGTTTTCCTTTTATTAAATTGAGGATACTCTTTGCTGTAAATACGCCTTGTTGTATGGCTACCGTGGAGATCATGGGTAAGGGTTGACCTTTTTCATCAAGCAAAAAAGAGGCGTCCCCGATGACAAATGCTTCAGGATGCTGAGGCAACTGCAAGGTCGGTTCGATGCGGATACGTCCACCACTGGCTTTATCTACGCTGAGTTCTTCCACAATTTCAGTTGCTTTGACGCCTGCTGTCCAAATCACAGTTTGTGTTTCAATGTGAGTTCCATCTGCAAGTTTTACTTGCTGACCGTTATAACTTTCTAGCTTTGAATTCAAACGAACATCCACTTGTTTTTTTGTCAAAAGCCTGACGGTTGCTCGACGTAATTCATCAGGATAAAAGCTGATTAGGTTGGCTCCTGCTTCTAATAGAATCACACGAGCTTCGTTTAAATTCAAGCGCGGATAATCTTTCTTCATCACGTGTGTCATTAATTCTGCCAAAGCACCTGCGGTTTCAACTCCTGTTGGGCCGCCGCCCACAATTACAAAAGTAAGCATAACCTTACGTTTTTCTGCATCTGCTTCATGGCTGGCTCCTTCAAACATGGAAAGCAAATGGTTACGAGTTTTTACAGCGGTATCTAAATCTTTGAGTTGAAAACCAGATTTTTCGATGGCATCAAAGCCAAAGAAATTTGTTCGCCCACCAACTGCCAGCACGAGATAATCATAAGCAATTATCGAACCATTGAGCTTGATATATTTTTTTTCAAAATCGATTGCGCTTACTTCTCCCATTTGGAATGTGAGATTTTTTTGCTTACGAAAGATCGTTCGTACAGGTTGGGCAATTTGTGAAGGCAACAAACCTGCAATCGCAACCTGATATAAGAGCGGTTGAAAAAGATGGTGATTATTTTTATCAATTAAAGTAATGCGCACGGGGGCTTGGGCAAGGCCACGCGCAGTTTCAAGGCCAGCAAAACCTGCGCCAATAATAACGATGTGGGGGATGTGTTTAATGTTCATTCTCGCCTCTTGGATAGTGATTTATTTCACTATTATTATACCCAAGACGGTCTTATTTGTAAAGTATTTCACAATAAGAGGCGGAAAATAAAAACCTCCCGCTTCTTTCTACGGGAGGCCTGACTCTGTTTCCTAAAATCGATTCTTAGCTACTTAAAATTTTCGATTTCCTTTTGCATCACATCAACCGAAAAATCCATACCATGCGCAGGATATATTTTTTTGATGCCCATTGGCAAAATTTTCTTCCAGCTTTGAACTACTTGATGAATATCATCTGCAAGCACGGGCAAGCCAGGTGTGAGGCGTAAGTACCAGTCGTTCATGGCCATATCGCCAACAATGGCATCGCCAGAATCAAGCAAAATACTCGAATGTCCCTGCGAATGACCTGGTGTATAAACCACGCGACCTGGAATTCCATACCCTGCCAAAGACATTCCGTTGTCATCAAGGACCATATCCACTTTTATTTTTGGAAGATGAGGATGCAATACCTTTTTAGCAGTCCAAGACATGAAGTTTCCGTATGGCGTTGTGCCATTTGGAAATGGTGGTTCTCCACTCTCAACCATAAACTGGTCTTTTTGGTGAACAGCTACTTTCGCCGAGGTCACTTCTTGGATTTGACTTAAGCAGGTAATGTGATCCCAATGACCGTGAGTTAGCAAAATCAGGTCAATGGACTTTGGGTCAATGCCAAATTGTTTTAACGTTTTGATGAAAGATGGAAATCCACCTTGCGCACCAGCATCAACGAGGATGGTGCGGTCTCCACGCAAAAGGAAACAATTGCAAATACCAACAGGGATTCGATGAAATGTAAAACTCATTTTTCATATCCGTGCGGATGAGATTTATGCCATTCCCATGCACTGGAGAGAATATCTTGCATGTTGGTGTTGGTAGGTTTCCAACCCAACTCTTTCATAATCTTATTAGGAGATGCGACCAAGCGAGCTGAGTCTCCAGGTCTGCGTGGAGCTTCAATTGCAGGAATGGCATGCCCAGTCACTTTGCGGGCAGTTTCAATCACTTCGCGAACAGAGAAACCATTTCCGCTCCCGATGTTGTAAATCATTTTATCCTTTGAATCGAGCGCACCCAATGCAAGGATATGTGCAGATGCAAGATCTGCAATATGGATGTAGTCGCGGATACAGGTTCCATCGGGAGTGGGGTAATCTGTCCCGAAGATTGTTGCGGATTCCGCTTGTCCCAATGCGATTTGTAACACGCGTGGAATCAAATGTGACTCTGGTTGGTGCGCTTCACCACGCCCGGGCATGGCGCCACAAGCATTGAAATAGCGCAAAGCTGCAAAATGTAACCCATGAATACTGCGATACCATTCCAATGCTTGTTCGGTCATCAATTTGGTATGACCGTAGACATTGGTTGGGCCGATATTGGAATCTTCTGTCAATGGCTCTTCACTGGATTGATATACAGCAGCGGTCGAAGAAAAGACGATTTTTTTCACGCCCGTTTGCACGGCAACTTCCATCAACTGTAAAGAGTTTGTGAAATTGTTGCGGAAGAACTTGCCTGGGTCGCGCATGCTTTCGCCTGCTTCAATAAACGCAGCAAAGTGCATGATGGCGTCATATTTTGTGGTGGTGAGTGCTTCTGCTAGGGCGTGGCTATCATCCAATGAAGCATGAATGAATTTGGCTCCAGCAGGAATGGCGGCCCGATGTCCGGTGACGAGAGAGTCGTATATCGTGACGGAATGCCCAGCTTTGATTAATCCTTCTGCTGTGGCAGACCCAATATACCCGGCGCCACCTGTGACAAATATATTCATTTTATTCTCCTGATATATTTCCGCTTATTAACATGCGGAAATTGATTTAAAAATTATATCTTATTGTGTAGCAGATTCAGACCATGCTGTTGTATACCAGCGCAAGTATGCTTCTACATGGGCACTCCAGTACACCTCACTGTGGTCACCTGAAAACAAATAAAATTCATGCAAGTAGTTGTTGTGAGTGAGAATTTCTTCAAGCAAGAATGCTTGACCCAGTTCGCGGTCGTGATCTCCTATATCAAACCATAAACGTGGCCGTGATTCTTGAGGAATTGACCTGACAATCCCTTCGATTTCAGGTGCATTATCTTTGAGGATGGCCGGTGAGTGCAGGCCAAGGTATCCAAATAATTCAGGATGTTCAAATCCGAGTTTCACCGTCCAGCCACCACCACGAGAAAGACCTCCAAGGGCTCTGTGATTGCGATCAGCAATGGAGCGATAGTTGGCATCTACATAAGGAATTACGTTATTGATTAGGCGTTCTCCAAATGTATCTCCTGGAGGAAGATTCCAATACGGGTCATCTGGAAAAACGACAATGAAGGGTTCTGCCTCATTAGAGTGTATGAGCTGATCCGCAATTCCTGGAACGCCGAGCCGTACCCATTGATCTTCGTTATAAGTCAGGCCATTGAGAAGGTACAGAACGGGATACCTCTTATCGGTCTGCGCTTCATAGCAGGGTGGTAGATAGATTAAAAATTTTTGAACTGGGTTGGTTGAGGAGATCACATCTTCTTTGACTTGCCCTGGCTCCGTCAGACAGCCCAGTGGGGTCGCTGTGGGGGTAGGTGGAATGGGGCTTGGTGTGAAGGTCACCGTTGCTGTTGGAGGAGGAATGGTGACTGTTGAGGTTGGGGTGCTTTCAATTTTGGTGGCGCAGGCTGAAAGTCCAAGAAGAAGCGGTAGAAAGGCAGTTTTGAGAATTGCTTGACGGGTAATCATCCTTCGCATTATACTCGTGCAGTTTCGGGGCGTGGCGCAGTCCGGCTAGCGCGCTTGCTTTGGGAGCAAGAGGTCGCAGGTTCGAATCCTGTCGCCCCGACACGTTGATCTCAGAGGCACTTGGCATGGAGTTAATACTCTGTGAGAAGTGTCTCTGTGGTTTAATGGATGTGCTAAAATTGATATGGAGAAAAAATATGGCTAAGAAAGTGGACATAGTAATTGAAGCAGTCCGTTATAAAAACGGTCAGATTGTGATGGCTCGTGGCTACGAAAGGCGTGGCACTACGTTTTCTGATAGGGTCTTGTTAGATCGTAAGACTTTGCTTGAAAGATTGCAAAAAGGCCAACAAGTTTTGATTGGTTCCCGCGAAGAGTTAAAGGCTAGTACTTTTAAACTTGGGCGTGATGTTCGCCTCGTGAAGCAAGATGAACGGGAATGGATTACCACTCAGGCTACAGCTACTCGCGATGAACTTGAGGAAGTCCCTGTTTTTTAATTTGTGATATTCAATGAAGATCATTGATAAAACCCCTATGCTCGATGAAAAAGGTCAGCTGACTCTTGCTGGCCAAATTCAAGGCAGATTGAAATATGGATTAAGCTGGCCTTTGGAATTGGAAGCCCAAACTCAAGTAGTTGCACAGTTAATGCGAGTACTTGATAAAGGATATGTTCTGATTCGCAATTTCACTTTGCCGAATAGTGAGATTATTATTCCGATTATTTTGCTTGGACCTAGCGGTGTCACGGTTATCCATGTGACCACAGTGAAAGGGCACTTTGAAGCCAAAGGGGATCAATGGAATGTCGATACCAACGGAAGTATTCAACCTGCAAAAATTAACCTCATTACTCGTGTTTCACGTTTTGCACGGGCAGTCCAAGTTTTTCTTGAACGTCAAAAAGTTGAATTGACTACTCCCGTGGAAGCAGTGTTAATCGCAGTAGATCCAGGTGCACATATTGAGTCCATGCGACCTGTTGCTCGTGTTGTCATGAGCGATGCAATCAAGCAGTTTGCCACTTCCATCCTACAGGCCAGACCTATATGGAGAGCTGATTTTGCCTATGGCTTGGCAGATCGGATGTTAGATCCCACCCCTCCAGAGCAACAAACTCCGGTCATTGCCCCGCCACTTCCGCAGGGACCATCCCGTGCGCAAGCTATTTTTAATGCAGAAGAAGCCCCGCTTTCAGACGATCTTGGATTTGCTTTTGAAGAAGGGGAAGCTCCCACCTTACCCCCACAACCTAGGAATGCACAGGTAGCTCGTCAGGGGGGCCCTCGCCCGAAGCAGACTCCGCAAAAGAAGAAAGTGATGGGCATGACATCATCACAAATTGCTTTGCTGGCTGGCTTATTATTTTTTGAGCTTTGTATTTTGGTGGCCTTTGGTGGGTATTATTTCTTATTCAGTCAATAAAAAACTTGTCAAAGCCTTTCCTTTCAATCATCATCCCTGCTCATAATGAAGAGAAACGCCTGCCCCGTGCACTGGGGCAGGTTTTTGCGTATTTGGAAAAACAACCTTATGAATTTGAAGTTTTGGTTGTGGAAAACGGAAGTACCGACCGTACTTTAGAAATTGCACAAAAGCTAACATTAAATCTTGCCAACCTGATTGTGATTCATGAAGAGTCTCGTGGCAAGGGTGGTGCTGTACGCCGTGGGGTGTTGGCGGCACGAGGAGAGTATCGTTTCATTTGCGATGCCGACCTATCTATGCCCATTGAAGAAGTTAAAAAATTTATACCACCACAACTAGATGATTTTGATGTAGCGATTGGATCTCGCGAAGCACAAGGGTCAATACGTTATAACGAGCCACCTTATCGTCATTGGGGTGGACGCTTGATTAATTTAGCGATTCGTTTGCTAATTCTGCCTGGCTTTGATGATACTCAATGTGGATTTAAGTGTTTCCGTGCTGAGGTTGCCGAAACCTTATTTAAGCAACAAAGACTGATAGGTTGGTCCTTTGATATTGAGCTACTCTATCTTGCCAGACGAAAAAAGATGCGCATTCGTGAAATTCCTATTCAATGGTTTTATGATTCAGATAGTAAGGTGAATGCAGTGCCAGATGCCCTTCGTATGATTGGGGATATTTTTCGTGTTCATATCAATGCCATGCGTGGCCGGTATGATTTCAACTCCTAGCCTATCATTTGAAAAAGAACTTTGGCCAGCTTATCCGTATATAGCAGGGTTGGATGAAGCAGGACGTGGCGCACTGGCTGGACCTGTTTGTGTAGGGGCAGTGATTCTTCCAAACACAAATGAAACGCATCTGACTCAAACCTTGAGCGGGGCACGTGATTCCAAACAGATGACTCCCCGTGAGCGTACCTTCCTTAATCCTATTATCAAAGAGATTGCTATTACCTGGGGAGTGGGATTTGCCTCTGCAGATGAAATTGATTCGCTTGGAATCGTGCCTGCGACTCGGCTGGCAGCTTGTCGTGCGGTAGAAGCGTTGACTTTTTTCCCTGATTATCTGCTAACAGATTTCCGTCTTGAAATTCCAGAGTTGGATGTTTCGCAAACAGCCATAGTCAAAGGGGATCAAAAATCTTTAAGTATTGCAGCTGCTTCCATTCTTGCAAAGACTTCACGAGATGAATGGATGCTTGAGCTGGATGCACAGTATCCGCAATATGGATTTGCCCGCCATAAAGGCTATGGGACTTTGTCTCATCGAAAAAAGATTTCAATGCTTTCTCCTTCCCCTATTCATCGAAAATCATTTCAAATAAAAAATCCCTAAAAGTTTATCTTTTAGGGATTTTGTTTTCTATTTTTTCAACATTCCGCCGCCAGACAATTTGCTTTCAGGTTTCCCTGAGCGCCAGGCGTAATACCCAAGTCCTGCACCGCCGAGGAGGAAAATCCCTCCAAGGATTCCCAGTAGAGGTGATGTACCTGAGTCTGAAGTGGGATTACCTCCATTGCCTTGAGGAGGAAGCACTGCGGATTTGGATTGCACACCAAAATTAGCATAGGCCTTATCGCCTGCTTTGACATCGAGCTTATAGTTCAACTCCATGGTTGGGTTGTAATTATCTGGAATACCGACGGTGATGTTGTAGCTTCCTTCTGGTACATCGGTGAAGCATTCACCTCGATAAGTGGGATCTGTATTGGCGACGGTACTTAGAGATGCGGAATACTCGCCATTAATTTCGGTAACACTGATAGCACCGCCTGCTACAGAAGGTTCTGTAGCTTCGCGTAGTGTGTTTCCATTGATATCTTCAAAGACCAGCACGCAAATGAGGGTGGTGCCTGTAAAAGGTGTAGGAGTGACGCTGGGTGGAGCGATTGTGGGAGATGGACCTGCGGTAGGCGTCCCTTCTTGTGAAATGATTCCAATCAGCAGTTCCTGACCTTCTACCAAGGTACAGTTTTCATCAAGTTTGGTGTTCAACTGGCGAAGTTGGTCGATAGTGATGTTGTTAATGGCAGCCACACGGATACAAGTCTCACCGGGTTTGACCACATAAATGATACGCCCATCAGCCCCTGCAGTTGGGGTAGGGATGATTTGCCCGACAGGGGCGGCATTGGCTGGTAACCATAGCCCAAAAGCGAGCATGGTGATTAAAGTCAGGATAATGAGAAAGCGCTTTGGATTCATACCGAAAATTATATCAGGATTCGATTAAGCAAAAAGAAGCCAGAAATCAGCTTCTTTTTGGAGGGGAATCTCCAATTTGAATTATTTTGTTTCGATGATGTATGATGTAATTGCTTTGATGCTAGTGCCTTTGGCTCCGTTGAATTCATACACATCGCAAAAAGAGACAGGCTTGCCATCTTTGAATGTTGTTGTTCCATTGACTGCACCTACTTTCCCATGGGTGGCTACATGGTGAATAGTCAGCACTGAAACGGCTTTGCTTTTTAACACTTCCAGCGATTTAGCGAAATTGTGTTTTCCTTCAATAACCTGGCTTCCAATGATATTCCAGCTAATGTCATCTGTTACACTTGCAAGTAGAAATTTTATATCTCCTTTGGCAAATGCGATGGTTAATGCTTCGAGGAAAATGTTTTTTGGAGAATTCCCACAATCTTCACTTTTAATGATTTTTATCATGTGATGAAACCTTTAAATTAAACTTTATCATCATAGTCAATGCCAACAAAGATACCACTTTCAGAAGAAGTGTAGCGCTCAATGTGCCTATTCATGTAACTTTGATATTCTTGGTTTTGAAATTGCAGGTAATATTCTTTGAGAAGTTGAACATCGTTGTCATGCTTTTGTGCCACCCCTAGAGCAAATACTTTCATGCGAAATAGCATATCTACATTAATAATTTTGTAATCCGTCAATTCAATGGCGCCGAGTGAATAATGAGCATAATCAAATTTGTAGATACTGCGAAATAACTCGAATCCCTCAATGTTAATTCCAAAGTCTCCCCAAACATCTTTTCGGTTGTTGGGAAATTTAACTTTCAATTGTTGATAGTCGCGCTCTGTAATAATAAAATCGACATCATCTCCGTGTTCTCGTAATCCATAATACTCCATGGCCATACCGCCAAAAAGAATCGGTTTGTCGAGGAATGTATATTTCAGTTTCTGAATGTTGATTTTCGATTTGAGTTCCAACTCATCCACTTTGACTCGCCTTATCTTTTTTCATACCTCTTGCGAATTTCAGGCAGGAAATATTCTTCAAAGAATTTATCTACATCGTAATCAGGATGCCAATTCCAATCCTTACGGGCGCGGGAGTCGTCAACATCTTCTGGCCAAGAGTCAACAATGCCTTGACGGCGCGGATTCGGATTAAAACTGATATCGGCATTTGGGAAAGCCTTGATTGCACGTTCGCGGAATTGTTCTGCTGTAATGGCGAAGGCTGCCACGTTATATACATGGCTTGAAAGTTTTTCGCGTGGCACATCCATTAACATCAATAGAGATTTAATTGCATCGGGCATGGCCATGAATGAGATTTTTGTATCTGCACGTACGAAGCAGGAATACGCCTTATTCTGGGCAGCTGCATGCAACATTTCAGGACCATAGTCACTGGTGCCGCCGCTGGGCAATGTAAAGGCGGAGATTAAGCCTGGGAAGCGTAACGCGCGAAAGTCCAGCATGACCGGTGGTTTTTCATCCAAATGTTTTTGACCATAATACTTGCTGTAATATCTCCCCAGCTTTTCGCAATACAATTTATTGCACCCATACATGGTTTGCGGATTGTCCCACTCTTCTTCCTTGACCAAGCCTGCCCCATTCTTTGCTTGGATTGTGGGCATACCATAAGCGGCAATGGAGCTTGGAAATAAAAACTTAACAGCTTTTTTATATTTTTCAGAACGATATGCAGCTAACATCAACAACTGCATGGTCCCTTCCACGTTGATGCGATGCGCTTCTTCAGTCGCAATTTCAGCCTTCGAAGAAAGCGAAGCCGCAAGGTGAAAGATGATATCGAAATCGTAATCATAAAAAGTTTTTATTTTATATACCAGGTCACCTTGTACATGTTCTGCCGAAAGATTCTTAATCGAATCCGGCAAAGGCATGAAATCAGATGTGACAATTCGATACCCGCCTCTCTTCGACAATTCTTGCACGAGCGCCTGACCAATTTCACCACATGCACCAGTGACGAGCACTTGTTGTTCGGTCATGATTTCTCCTGATATGCTAGAATGAAGTAACTGAATTTTACGACATTATAAAAGAATTGATGTCATCAAAACCCTATGATACTTTTTACCTTTCCTATCAACATACGTCGGGGAATGATTTTTCTAGTTACCGCGATTTTACTTTCCTCCTGCACTACATTGGATGCATTCCTTGCCACACCAACCATCCCAGTGCTGACGGAAACCCCGCTTCCCACTGCGACGTATAACTGGTTCCCAGCAACGGCTACTCCTTCGCCGATGGTTTTTAACACCCAAGTGCCAACGCCTGAAATGCGCCCCGGCCTCGGTGATGTTCTCGTCACAGATTCTTTAAAGCTTTCGTCCTTATGGGACACCGCCACATCTGACCAAGGCAGTGCTCAGGTCCATACAGGCCAGTTGAACCTGGCAGCGCAGAGTAAAGTATTTATGTACAGCCTGCGCCATGATTTGGTATTGAATAACTTTTATGCAGAAATTACTGCAGTCCCAGGATTGTGCCGTGATAATGATAGTTATGGGATTCTTGTGCGTGCCAATGCTGTAGCTTATTATCGATTTGCCTTGTTTTGTAATGGCACAACCGGCGTTGAGCGCAATAGCAATAGCACAAGACAATTATTGTTGCCTCCCATGCCCAGCGGAGATGTACCACCTGGAGCACCTGGACAAGTGCGTATTGGAATTTGGGCGGTTGGTACCGAGATGCGCCTCTTCCTCAATGGTCACTATCAATTTAGCATTACTGATGCCAATTACACCAGCGGCACGATTGGAGTCTTTGTCAATTCGGCAGGGGATACTCCCGTAGTAGTCAGCTTTACTGATTTGATGGTGCAAGATGTGACTTATCTTCCACCCACCGCCACACCACAACCGTAATAATTAAATTGAGGGAAATCATAAAAGTATGCTCTCTTCTTCTCATCTTATTCGTCTTCCTTATACTTCCGACTTAACTGAAGGCGGCATCGCGTATGCATTGCGTTCGCTGACATATACCTATGATCGTGCAGGAGGCTCTCCCTACGATAAGTTACGTCGCTTGGTGGCAAATACCGCAGTGGAATTGGCATTTCGGCGCTATCTTTCACAGCAGGGGATTCCGTTTGAAGTACAGACCGCCATGCCGTTCACAGATTCTGAAAGATATGATGTCTCCATTGATGGCCGCAGATGTGATGTTAAATCTTATTTTATTTCGTATCGTGAGCAAGCTTTGGAAATGCGTCGGACTCCAGAGATTTTATTAAAAGTACCTGCGCTCGTCCCATCTGACCAGCATGCACGCGAAGGCCACCGTCGCGATGATTTGTATCTCTTTGCCTTTCTGGGTGGTTTGATTGCCGCTTCGCAAGATGATTTGAAGAAAGCCATGTCTGCAAATCAACCGCATTACCTCGCTTATGTGATGCCAGAGGAATGGCGCAAACCCTTGAATTGGAATCCGCTTGACACATTGACCTTGAAATCTGATTCAGAGGAGGAACTGCTGGTTGAAGTCAATGGGCAGGATGCAGGGCGGGAAGGGATACGTCGTGTTGTCAGTTTGCCACCGAAAACAAAAGTCAGCTTAACCGATTCCTTTTATTCAATTACCGCATTACATGTTCGCCGTGTACCCGAGGCACGGATCGGGCTTCGTTGTGAAAACATCAAAGAAGCGCTTGTTGTTTCTCCGTTGGGATGGGGCAACCTGTGGATTTATGGCATGGATATTTTTCTGGCAGGTTATCTTTCCTATGAAGAATTTGGTCAGCGGGCGAAACCGCTTTTGCCCAACTCGCGAACTTTTCAATATGAACATACCAAAGTGAAAAATTTGGCTTTACCTGTTTCGAGTTTAAAGCCTTTGCAAGATTTACTTGGTAGGGCCTAATATAAAATGCTAGTACCTGAAGGGGATGTAGCCATTCAATAAAAGAGGGGTATATACAGTGGGTCTGTTAGACACATCATCTTATTTAGGAGAAATCCCATGAACTTTTTAGAAGGTTTTACTCGTCAGATTGCACGCCGTATCGGTTGGCAAATCGGTGACAAGATTGAGAATGCCATTTGGACGGTTGTGATTGCATTCATCTTGCTGTGTTGTTGTATTTTTTCTTGCGGAGCCGTTGTAGTTCAGATCATCTTGCGTCAGGCGTTTTCTTAATCCCTCTTAAATCTCTTTCATAAACGCGTGGTAGACTCGTCATATGTCGCAACGTGTTAAATATATTCTTATTGGGCTGGCAGGGTTTATCCTGCTGGCCATTTTGGTTTACCAAATTCCTTATGTCAATTCGCGGCTTTCCTGGCGGATTGAAAAATTTTTCATTTATACAAAGAATGAAATTCATCCTCTCGGGCCTGTGCCGACGGCCTTGCCGGTTACACCTGTGCCGTTGACCTCTACTGCAACTAGCACGTCAACACCAGTCATTGAATTAACTCCATCTGTGACGCCAACCGCCACCTTACCGCCTTTGCCTGCTCAAGCTTCCATAGAAGCACCTCCTTTCGAACAGCAAACTCCGAATAATTGTGGTCCTGCTGTGCTTTCGATGGCTTTACATGTTTACGGTTGGGAGGGAAGTCAGACCGATATTGCGAATGTGATTAAGCCTGTATTGCAGGATCGTAATGTGAACCCTGAAGAACTGCGTTACTACGTCCGTACCAATGCAGGTTGGTTGAATATGGAATACCGCGTAGGCGGTACGCTTGATATTCTTAAGCGTTTATTGGCGGCCAATTATCCTGTCATCGTGGAAAGTGTCACATCGCTTGATCCCAACGATGCGCTGGGTCCCAATGACGATTTGTGGGCTGCACATTATTTGTTGCTTACTGGGTATGATGACTCTACACAGGAATTTACAATTCAAGATTCTTATCATGGCGCGAACCTAAAACTTTCTTATTCAAAATTGCTTGAGAATTGGCATGCTTTCAATAATATGTATATGGTGATTTACTTTCCGCAATATGAAGAGGAAGTCAAAACCATTCTCGCAGCAGACTGGGACCCGGACATGAATCGTCAAAGGACATTAGATTCATCCCAGGTAGATACAGTCTCAAATCCAACAGATGCATTCGCTTGGTTCAACCTTGGCAGTAACTTGGTTTATTTTGATCGCTATGAAGAAGCGGCGCTGGCTTATGATAAAGCACGCTCCATTGGATTGCCTTTGCGTATGTTCCGCTATCAATTTGGCCCCTTCCTTGCCTATTTCCATTCTGACCGTAATGATGATTTGCTCGTGCTGACAGAGTATGCGCGTGGTGTGACGGAAATGTCGGAAGAAGCTTGGTTGTGGGATGGCTACGGCTTATATCGTAAAGGGGATTTGGCTGGTGCTCGCAAAGATTGGGAAAAGGCCGATAAGATCAATCCCAACTTCTATGAAAATCAAGCGCAGAATGCCTTGCAGTTGGTTCCATAATCCTGAATTCTTTTGACAGCAAGTTGTCAAATTCCAGATAAACATAAAATGAAAAAAATAATTATTCTTTCTCTTTCTATTCTTCTGGTTGCTTGTACTGCGCAACCTTCCTCCACACCGTCAACTGTTGTTGAGGCCACATCTACTCCGCTAGTTGTAGTGGAGGATACTTCCACCCCATCTGTTGTTGAGCCAACGATTCAACCTACATTCACGTTGGTCCCTTCGCCTACTCCATTCCTTTCCAAAATTTCAAGCATGGATGGGATGACTCAAATGTTTGTCCCGGCAGGGAGTCTTTACATGGGCGGGTTGGATGTTCTTCTTGAAAATGACGAATTGCCAGCGCATCATGTACAGCTCGATGCGTTTTGGGTTGACCAAGTGGAAGTGACCAATGGTATGTATGCGCTTTGTGTGCAAGCTGGAGCATGTAGATTACCCGTCAAATTGAATTCTGATAATCGTGCTGATTATTATGGGAATGCAGAGTTTCGAGATTATCCCGTAGTTCAAGTCTCTTGGTATGACGCAAATGCATACTGCCAATGGGCAGGGCGTCGACTCCCTACTGAAGCGGAATGGGAACGTGCGGCTCGTGGAGATGATACGCGTTTATATCCATGGGGTGGCGAGTTACCTAGCGAAGTGTATGCAAACGCAAACAATACCATTGGTGACACTTCACGGGTGGGTTCCTATGCGGCAGGTGCCAGCCCATTTGGCGCTTTGGATATGGCAGGCAATGTTTGGGAATGGGTTCATGATTATTATGCCCCAGATTATTATTCAAAGTCACCTACCGAAAATCCACAGGGACCAGATAATGGCGGGCTTAACTTCCTACGTGTGATTCGTGGCGGTTCATTTCAAGATGACCAAATTACAATGCGCATCTCGAACCGTGGATATGAAGTGGGTCCTAATCCATCTGCTTTGCCAAATGAAGATGCTTATTATGGAAAAAGTTCGGTGAAAGTTGGCTTTCGGTGTGTGCAAAATAATTAAACAGGAATAACTATCAGATAAGAAAGACGCGGATATTCATCTTTACGCATCTACTTACCTATGGTATTATGCCGACACAATTCAATAGCCCCAATACGGCGCTCTTATCCAGAGAGACGGAGGGAACGGCCCTGCGATGTCTCGACAACCAGTCAGCGAAAGTTGAATATGGTGCCAAATCCGACAGATGTGTATTCTGGGAGATGAGAGGGTAGATAGCTTTATGCAGATTGCCCTTTCGCGTGTTGAAAGGGCAATTTATTTTCTTAAGGAGAAACAAAAACAATGTCCAATACTTTTATGTCTTCACCCAGTTTGATGTTTACATCAGAATCGGTGACGGAAGGCCATCCTGACAAGATTTGTGATCAAGTCTCGGATGCTGTACTCGATGCCTGTCTTGAACAGGATCCTCGTTCCCGTGTCGCTTGCGAAACCGCAGTCAAGACCGGGTATGTCATGTTGTTGGGAGAAATTACCACCAACGCTCAATTCAACTATGATGAATTGGTTCGCAAGGTCGTTAACGATATCGGTTACGACTCCAGCGAAAAGGGTTTTGATGGAAGCTCCTGCGGCGTGTTGGTTGCGATTGCCAAACAATCCGGCGACATTGCTATGGGCGTCAATCAGGCCCTTGAAGCACGTGACGGCCACAAGTTGACCGACGCGGAAGTTGAATCCATCGGCGCTGGTGATCAGGGAATGATGTTCGGGTATGCTTGTAACGAAACCCCTACCCTCATGCCTTTGCCAATTTATTTGGCTCACAAGCTCACCCGCAAGCAGAGTGAACTTCGCAAGAGCGGAGCCATTTCCTGGTTGCGTCCTGATGCGAAGAGCCAGGTGACCATTGAATATTCCAAGGGTCAACCCAAGCGCATTGATACTGTCTTGATTTCTACACAACATGCTCCTGAGATTTCTCAGAACGAATTGACCGAAATCGTAACCGAAGAACTCATCATGAAGACTCTTCCCGAAAACCTCGTGGACAAGAATCTTAAGGTCTTCGTCAATCCCACTGGTCGTTTCGTCGTGGGTGGTCCGATGGGTGATGCAGGTGTGACGGGTCGTAAGATCATCGTTGATACCTACGGTGGTATGGGTCGTCACGGCGGCGGTGCTTTCTCCGGGAAAGACCCCACAAAGGTGGACCGCTCCGCTGCGTATGCTGCCCGCTATGTAGCCAAGAACGTTGTGGCTGCTGGTTTGGCTGACCGTGTTGAAGTGCAAGTGGCTTATGCTATCGGCGTGTCTCATCCACTTTCTGTCAATGTTGAGACTTTCGGCACTGCCAAGATTGCAGATGAAAAGATTGCCAAGCTCATTAACGAGCATTTTGATTTGCGCCCAGGCGCGATCATCCGTGACCTTGACTTGCGCCGCCCAATCTATCGCAAGACTGCTGCTTATGGTCACTTTGGCCGTGATGACATCGAGTTCCCATGGGAACGCACTGACAAGGCCGCAGCATTGAAGTCTGCTGCTGGATTGTAAGAAATAGAAAACAAAAACGCGCCCCTGAGAAATCAGGGGCGCGTTTTATATCAACTAAATATCCAAATTCCGTACGCTCTTCGCATGGGTTTGGATGAATTTCTTTCTTGGGTCTACGGCATCGCCCATCAGCATGTCGAAGGTGCGGTCTGCTTCGGCGGCGTCGTCCACAGTCACCAGCAGTAGGGTGCGGTTGGTGGGGTTCATGGTTGTTTCCCACAACTGCTCGGGGTTCATTTCACCGAGACCTTTATAACGTTGCATATTGGCCTTTTCGCCAATTTCTTTCAAGGCTTTATCTTTTTCCTTGTCGCTATACACATACTTGACTTGGTTCTTATAGGCGATGCGATATAAAGGAGGCTGGGCAATATACAAATGTCCATCTTCAATCATCTTCGGCATGTAGCGGAAGAAGAAAGTCAACAACAGCGTACGGATATGACTGCCGTCCACATCAGCATCGGTCATGATGATGATGCGTCCATATCTCAGGCCTTCAATATCAAAGTTATCGCCGATGCCTGTCCCCAATGCGGAGATCAAAGACTTGACTTCGTTATTTCCCAAAATCTTATCGAGGCGGGCACGCTCGGTGTTGAGAATCTTACCGCGCAACGGAAGGATGGCTTGGAAGTGACGGTCACGTCCTTGCTTGGCTGAGCCACCAGCCGAGTCACCTTCCACGATATAAAGCTCAGTCTTGGATGTATCGCGCTCGGAACAATCTGCCAACTTGCCTGGAAGAGTCAACGACTCAAGCGCTGACTTGCGGATGACGAGGTCACGAGCTTTGCGAGCCGCATCACGCGCACGAGCAGAGGTGAGACATTTCGCGATAATTGCCTTCGCTGCTTGTGGATTCTCCTCAAGGAAAGTGCTGAAGGCTTCACCTACCACTTGCGTGACATAGGTCTGCGCTTCAGGATTCATCAATTTGACTTTTGTCTGTGATTCGAATTGTGGATTCGGATGTTTGACTGAAACAATCGCAGTCAAGCCTTCACGAGTATCATCACCAGAGAAGTTGGGGTCTGCATCTTTGAGCAAGCCATTCTTACGAGCATAATCATTAATGACGCGGGTTAAGGAAGAACGCAAGCCTGTGAGGTGAGTACCACCGTCAATGGTGTTGATGGTGTTTGCAAATGAATACACAGATTCTGTGTAAGCATCTGTATATTGAATGGCAGCTTCAATGCCGATGCCTTCAATTTCTTTTTCCACATATACAACCGAGTGTAGGTTTTCACGGTTGCGATTCAGATAACGAACAAAGGAAGTCAACCCACCTTCGAAGTAGAAGGTCATTTCACGGGTGGCGCGTTCATCTACAAATTTAATGGTCACGCCGCGGGTCACAAAGGACATTTCGCGGAAGCGTTGGACCAGGGTCTCAAAACGGAAATCGATATCTTCAGTGAAGATTTGTTTGTCAAACTTGAAAGTTTGCTTGGTGCCGGTTTCGTCCTTCACCTTGCCAATTAACTTGATGCTACCTTGCGGTACACCGCGCTTGTATTCCTGGCGCCAGTGCTTGCCATCACGTTTAACTTCGGTAGTGGTCCATTCAGAAAGAGCGTTTACAGCACTGATACCTACACCGTGCAAACCGCCAGAGACTTTGTACCCGCCGCCGCCGAATTTACCGCCTGCACCGATTACGGTCATAACCACGTCCAAGGTTTCCATAGGCTTACCATTGGCATCCTTTTTGGAGGGATGTGGACCGATTGGAATACCACGCCCATTGTCTTCAATGGTCACGCTGCTATCTTCGTGAATGGTGATATTGATGGAAGTACAGACTCCCGCCAGCGCTTCATCGATGGCATTGTCTACAACTTCATAAACAAGGTGATGCAACGCTTTGATATCCGTACCACCCACGTACATACCTGGGCGTTTGCGGACGTGTTCAATGCCTTCCAGCGCTTGAATTGAGCCTACGTCATAATTTGGTTTGTTTTCTTTTTCAGCCATAAAACCTCCAACAGTTAACCTGTCTTATATACTTTCTTTGTAATTACGCTTTTTTTAATGCATTGGGTCTTAATCGTTCAATCACTTTTTGTAACCAAAGATTCATGTCGCGGTAATAAATAAAGCTGGCGGCCAATAAACCTGTGGTCACAAAGGCATGACCAAAAATTCCCAATAAAGTCATCCATGAATTTTCTGGTGGAATGCTCCATAAGAAGTTCAGACCCACCGTCAGCAAGAAAATGGTCAGGATGAATAAACTACTGGTCGGGAGAGTGAAGCGAGTCATTTGTAAACTGCTTAATCCCGAAGCCAGAAAATTTTGTTTTCGGATGAAAATTCCATGCGGCCAGAAGAAGATGGGGACCACTACCCACATGGATGCAAGGCTCAACACCAGTACAGCAATATTGGCCACAAATTCATTAATCTGAAGAACCAGAGATAACACTAAAAATACAGGGATGCCGATGACAAATGAAAGAATAGTCCAAAGGATGGAAAGTAAAACAGTTTGTATCACTGCTCGCAAAATGCCAAGCCGATCTTCTTCCTGGTTTCCAGTGGAGACCCAGGCAACACTGCGGAAGTACAACCCGCCACCGATCCAGCCGATGAAGGTAAGCATAAAAATCCAGCCAAACAGAGAGAGCGCATCTGCCTGCAAAATAATAGGTGCACCGAGCGGGGTTTTGGGACTTGGGTCTGAAAAGACCATGCTTGAAATCCCAATGGGAAGGGTACGAAGCAGCCAGAATAAATTAATGCTGGGAATAATTTTTTCATAGTCAGCCAGCATTTTTTGAATATCGGCAGCCGAAAGCCCTGCAGACTTCCAAATTGTGATCATGTCTCCCTTGACCGAATTGAACAGCGTCTCGATGTGCAGACGCGGGCCCAGCCAAAGAAAAAGATCCAGCAAAAGCGGGAGAAGAATCGCTGTAATGTGCGAAGCGATTGCGTCAAACCCTGCTTTTAAGGAGGCAATGATTCCTGGTGGGGGTGGGAGTTCTACTTTGGTTGTTTCCATAACCCATTGATTCTACCATACGCGCTGAGTCGCCTGCTTGCGTTCCTAGCTTGCCACAGGGTACAATCTTCTTATGCAGGAAAAACGTTCCTACCTTCCCGATACTGATCGTGTGGGCATTTTGATTGCCTCTGTGTTGTTGACCTATGCCCTCACGCGCATTATCCAATCCCCAAAATTTACGCTCAGCATCTCCTTACCGGGCTTTTATTTCGCCTACCCATTGACTTTGGGTGCTGTGATGAATGTGCTGGCTGCAGCCCTGGCGGCTACCGGCATGGACTGGTTGACGCGCGGTCATCCCTCACTAGGGCAAAAAACCAACATTGAGCATTTACTTTTGCCTACTTTAACAGCCTTGGTATTGGGTGGTCCACTAGCTCTTTTGCCAAAGGGTATTGTTTGGTGGGTTGCGTTTTTGATGGCGGCATTGATTCTGGTGGGGGTGTTTCTGGCAGAGTACATCACCATCGACCCATCTGCTCCGATGTATGCATTGGCTCGTGCAGGCTTGACGGCTTTAGCCTATGTCTTGTTTTTGATTCTTGCAATGGCTTTGCGGTTTTCAGGTGTCCGCATGTTTTTGATTATCCCCGCGTTATTTGTCACTGCTGGATTAATCAGCTTGCGTATCCTTCACCTGGATGGAACAGATCGCTGGGATTTTCCCTGGGCGATGGGCATTGGTGTTGTTTGCGCTCAGATTGGTGCCGGCCTGCAATATTGGCCGCTGACTCCGATTCAATTTGGGCTTGCGATTACAGGTCCGCTCTATGCGCTGACGATGCTATCCGTTGGCGTCACAACAGA
>JAXLVT010000008.1:0-133941 GCA_046328925.1 Anaerolineales bacterium | reverse complement strand
GAGGAATGTGCAAATGTATTTTTATTCATCAAAGGCAAATATTCTTCCATGCGCTGACGGTGAAAAGCAGGTTGCATAGTACGACGCTGTGCAAGATGTTCTTCGCCTTCGCTTGTTAACAACCCATCCCCGAGAATTACGCGGGCACGCTGTAGGCTGGGACCTTTGACAAAATTTCCTTGTTGTTTCACCAGAACCTGTTCAATGAATTCAGGGTGATTGAAAAAATAAAAATCCCGCTTTCGCATTTTGATATGCGTGATATCACCATTCTCTTGAGCAAAGTTGGTAAGCGTCTCCAGTGGATTTCGCAACATGCCCCAAATAAAGTGAAGCGGCGAAATATTAACTTCGTTGGCGGTTAGATATAGATTTGTTTCCATCGGGCTCTCCTTTTCGTTATATCCCTAGGATACAAGAGAGAACCCTTTTCATCCGCCCGCATTGGTTGGTGATTCATCCCCCACTTTCGTTGGTACTAGAAACAACAAAAATCAAATCTCTTCAGGCTTTACCAATCCAAAACGTACTGCCATCAACGCGGCCTGGGTTCGGTCACTGACACCAAGCTTCATAAAGACATCACTGAGATATCCCTTCACGGTCATCTCAGTTAGGTTTAATTGAAGTGCAATTTCTTTATTACTTAATCCGCGCGCCAGCAATTTCAAGGCGTCTCGTTCGCGTTCAGTCAAAGAAGCAAACGGATCATCAGGCATGGGCGCACGCGCCATCAAACGCTTTGCAATTTCGGGGTGCAGTTGTGGCTTGCCTTTTGCTGCACCGCGAATTGCATCCACCAATTCATCTCCACTCATCTCTTTCAACAAAAAACCACTCGCCCCTGCACGCAATGCAGAATACACATGCGCATCATCTGCAAAGGAAGTTAACATCAACACAGGCAAGTCTGCATATGTTTGACGCACGGCTTTCAATGCATCCACGCCATCCATTTCGGGCATTTGCATATCCATCAACACCACATCGGGTGCATGCTGCTTTATCAACTTCAATACTTGTACGCCGTTTTCGGCTTCCCCTACCACCTTCATATCTTTTTCCGCATCGATGGTCATACGCAATCCACGACGCACAATTTGATGGTCATCCACAATCAATACTTTCAACATGCATCACCTCGGCAGTAACAGGCTAAAACGAATCGTAGCTCCAATCTCACGAACAGACTCAACTTCAAAATCTCCGCCCAGTGACAAAACTCGCTCACGCATACCGCGCAAACCATAATGTCCTGCTGGCAGGGAATTCACATCAAAACCATTTCCATTATCTTTAATGACTACAGATAATTTCTCATCACAACGAATCTCAATCAAGGCTTCACGACTATTGCTGTGCTTCACAATATTGTGCAAAGATTCTCGCATCACCCACAACGCTTCCTCTGCAATACTTTTTGAGAGGATGATTTCCTTCGGCATCTCCAGCGTTATCGAAAGCAACACTCCCCCTTCAGGCCCGCTTCGACGAGCAAACGCATCACACAAGTTTTGAACTGCTTCTACCAAATTCACATTCTCTTCCGCTGATACATTTCTCAACTGACTCAGCATCAGGCGCATTTCCTTCAACGTCTCACGCGCCTGAAGTTCTAGAGCCTGCAAATCATCCTTCATCTCTGGCGTGGAATTGGCTGCCAATCCTCGCGCCATCAAGTGCATTCCAAAAAGGCCTTGACTAACCGAATCATGCAGGTCACGAGCGATCTTCTGCCGCTCCTCAAAAGCTGCAATGGATTTTTGATCTGCCACTGTTTGCTGTGCCTGTTCACGAACTCGTTCTTCCAAATTTTGATTCAATTCATACAAAGCTTCATAGGCATTGGAATAGGCAAGCGCCAATGCAGCTTGGCTAGCCATCGCATTCAAGCGGACGCGTTCCTCTACATCATATAGTGGACCAGTTCGACGAGGTCCCAACCAATAGCCACCCACTGAAACATTCCCAGCCAACAAGCGGGCGTTCCATGCGGGTTCCAAATTAGCAGGTGGAACATCTGGTTCGGGAAATAATTTCAAGGATCCCCACTCCGCGCCAATTTGTTTTGGAAACACCTCAGTCAGCAAGCGGATAATCTCTTCACGGCGATTCGTCCGCACTAGTAGGGCTTGCATCTCCACCACTGCACTTTGAAATTTAAGGTGGTCTGGATACAAAATCTTATCCAGCCAGGCTTGTACCAATCGACGTGTGGGTTCAAACAAAACTGCAGATACAAACAGGCTCACCACTGGCGCAAGCGGACGTGATACCAAAGAGCCTGCAAAAAGTTCGGTCATGCCTGTGGTGAGTGCCAAATACAAAGTCAAGAGAAGAAGCGAGACAGTCCCATAAACTAGCGTCCGCCTGAGGACTCGGTCAATGCCGAAGAGGTCGTGACGCAAAACAGCATAGGCAATTCCAAATGGAATAAATAATTGAAAGATGAGCAACAAGTTGTAGGGAAAGATATCTATGCCGAGAATAAATGTAAAAGGGCGAAGCCAAAGAGGAATTTCTGCCAAAGCAATGCTAAATAAAATAATTCGAGCGCGTTGTGCATCTTGAATATTTTCAGAAGAGGTATCACGAGCAATTTTAATCAGATTGAAAAAAAAGAATACAATAACGAAGGTAAACCAGCCAAGAAATAAGAGCAAAAGAGTGATGCGCTGCCAAGCCAAATAAGAAAATAAAAACACAATCAAAATAGCAAACGAAAAAGCATACGCGCTCGCAATAGTTTTCGCAGACAAATCACTCTTACGCGGAAAACGTGCGCTGACATGAATAGCCATCGGCAAAAGAAGGCTGGCGCTCACTAACCGCACAATCAAATACGAATCAAGAAAATGATAAAGTGGTAAGCCAGGTTGAATAAAAGGAAAATCTTTTAAATCAAAGGGAAGAAAGATGAAAAAAGAAAATGAAACAGCAAAACATGCAACCAGAGTATGACTAGGTTGAGGGCGAACAAAAGCAGGCAATAATCCTGTAATAAAAATCAATATAGCGACGATAAAAGAAAACAATGTCGCAACTTCACGTAAAGATTTCCCTCCACTTTGCACAGCCCACCCTAAAAGAATTCCTTGAAAGGAAAGCACTAATAGAATTGGCAAATACAAAGAAGTAAATTTCTTCAGCATTATTGAATTGTAGAGTGTCAAATGGGAAGGGTCAAGATAAAAAGAGACCGATTGCTCGGTCTCTTTTGTTTATGGGGTTGGTTGTGGGGATGAAACCTCTGTCACATCTACAGCCCCCACGTCAATGGATTCGGAAGCAGGCTTCGAAGTCGACACTGGAGCAATCACCACTAAATAATTATAAGTATCTGGAGGTGGAGCACTAGTAGCATTATCCACATCAATCAAAATACCTGTTCCAGGGTTCGAATATAAATTCGTTGTAGGAATAATCTGGTTATCATTCTCAGGTACAGAAGCTACGTTCGTATTCGTATCGGGTATGCCGTTACCCCAATTAAATACCTCATAATAAACACTACCATCTGCATGAGTCGAGATACCCAAAATCACATTATCCAATTGAATATTACCAGGACTGGATAAACTCTCAGTTTCATAATAGACAAGATCATAATTCGTTTCAGCGGTCCCCACGACAACAATTGGTCGCCCACTAATATTAATAACCGTATACGAACCTTGTGGAATAGTTGAACTTGGACCACCAGCCACAGGAGTGCCAATAACTACAACAGGAGCCAATGTTGCTGGTGTCCAAGAAGCATCTGGCGTGGAAGGAAATCCAGTTGGTGTAGGATACACACACGGCAAGGGTCCACCGTTATTTGTAGCCAAGGGATCTGTACAGGTAGTTGGAGGGTAAGTACAAGGCAAAGGTCCACCATTGTTTGTGGCTAGAGGATCTGTACAAGTCGTTGGCGGGTAAGTACAAGGCAAAGGTCCGCCATTGTTTGTGGCTAGAGGATCTGTACAAGTCGTTGGTGTTGTTGTAACAGTTGGTGTACTAGTCTTTGTACTTGTTGGAGAAGGTGTCTCGCCTGTCGGTTTTTTAGTTGGGGTTGATGTTGGTGTCTTTGAGGCTGTTACTGTGGGTGTGGCGCTAGTTGCTGTAACAACAGGTGTAGTGGTTGGCTTCAACGTTGGCGTGGAGGTTGGGACAAAAATAACGAAAGGTGGATACGAAACTCCTGAACCATCATCCGCACCAGGAGTCAAAAACGTATCCCACCAACTCATGGGGGTGAGAATACCATTTGATACAGGGCGAACAACCAAAGCTTGTTGTTTAGAGGCAGTTTCAGGATCAAGATTCGAATTAATTTCTCCATCGATCAGCCAGTTGGGAGCCATTCGAATCGCAAGCTGACCAGCAAGTAGCATGAGAAGAATCCCAATAGGGAGAATGAAAATAATCAAACTCCAATCACGACGTTTGGTATTGTCATTTTTCATTTGGAACCTTCCTTCACTTTCTCAACGGGTAGAGAAACATGAAATATACTACCTGGTAAAGATTGCTCATTATACCCCGGGCTTTCAGCCCAAATCTGCCCACCATGGGCTTCCACAATTCCACGGGCAATTGACAACCCAAGCCCAAGCCCTCCCCCTTTAAATTTCGTTTTACCTGACGAGTGCAACATCACATCACCCGTTTGGTAAAACTTATTAAAAACCATGGGCAAAGCTTCTTGGGCAATGCCGATACCAGTATCCTGTATCGCAATTTCGATATGGGGTGGCTCACTACCGTTTTTATAAACGCCACTCACAATAACCTTGCCACCATCTGGAGTGTATTTAATAGAGTTCATCACCACATGATAGAACACTTTTTGTAATAATTCAGGGTCAGCTACAACTGCAGGTAATTTTTCAAGACCGTCTGTCTCAAATTGAATATTACGGTTTTCGAATGCAGATGCAAAAGAGTTATGTACTTTTTCAATAATTTCATTTACATGAGCATCTGTCTTTTTAAGAGTCAGTGAATTATTATCGATACGCGACACATCCAACATATTATTGACAACTTCAGACATTCGCTCGGCCCCGTCAAGAATCCCTTGAGCAAGTTTTAGGATTTCAGTATCATCCTTTCCCTTATGCTCAAGCATTTGGGTATATCCCATGATTAAAGTAAGCGGCGTTCTAAGTTCATGAGCAGAGACTTGAATAAAATTTGTTTTTGTCCGATCCATTTTTTTCAGGACTTCATTTGCATCTTCAAGTTGCTTGGTCCGCTCTTGTAAGCTGGCCGCCATCGTGTCGAAAGTAGTGGCGAGCGTGCCAATTTCATCTCGCGAGTGAATGCCCGTTCTCTCTTCCAAATTACCGCTTGCAATTTCTTGTGAGGATCGAACCAATGAATACAATGGGGTAATAATCAAACGCGTAATCCCATATCCAATCAAGATTACGATAAACATTACACCTGTAAATAACACAACGTAGTTGGTTCTATTGTCCAATGAAGATTGGATTACAAAGTTCAAAGGAAGTGCGACAGCAAAGACGCCAATACGGTCTTTCCCAACTTGTAACGGACCACGGACCAGTCGATAGGAACGACCATCCAAAATGAAATTCTCGCCAACAATTGTATTTTCATTGGTGATAGCTTGGTTGTATTCCTGGCTTGTAATGGAAATCGAATCAAGCACAGTCTTTTGCTCTGCACTACCAGAGGCAAGGGTAGTACCAATTGCTTGTCCATCGCCACCGTAAACAATAACATCTGCAAGAGCTGTACTTTTCATGAAAGGCAAAATCGAATCCATGGAAGTGCCAATCACAACCACGCCAGCAAATCTATCTCCCAACGGAACAGGCAAAGAAGTGTAGTAGTAATATTTTTCGTTTACTAGATTCTGACCAAGGGCTCGATGAGGCGGTTCTTTTGAATCTTTATTTTTCAAGTAAGGGACAACTATAGGAGATTGCACAGCTCCAGTATCTTTATCCACCCTAATATATTTCCCATTGTTATCCATTAATAAATGGATCAATTCTTTTCCATCTGGGGTAATAAGAATCAAGTTTTCAATTCCCAACCCTGAAGCAACTGGTTCAATTAGTTTTAGAGCAGCTTCACGGTCCGAATTTTGAAGCGCAGTTGCAAGCCCTTCTGTATAAGCAATAATACGCGCTTGATCAACATGCGTCCCCTCCTGACGAACAAAATTATCAGAAACCGCCCGCCCTGCTTCCAATAATTGATTTGTTAAACGTTCACTTAAAGTGCTAGCTACCAGACGCGTGACCACATAGACGCCGATGACAGCAACCACCAGAGTCAAAATCAGGTAAGGCAGGATGACCTTTAAACGAATACTCATAGCCTAGATGCAGACACTTATAAGAGCATTATAATCTGCTGTTTTTGACATTGCAAAATTGCAAGCCTATTTTAATGAAAATATAGAGGGAATTTGTCGTATTTCAGGCAAAATCGCAATCCGCTTCTCGCCCACCCACATTTGTTTCTAAGACCAATCATTTATCTATCCGCAACTAAGTCAAAAACAAGATGGCTACCCCCAGAAGGGCCAAAATCGTTCCAGCAACTGAGGTCCAATGGATTTCTTCGTTAAGAAAGAAATATCCCAATGGCAACATAAAAACAGGGGACAGTGACGTAAGCGTACTGGCCACCCCCACCTCGGCATACTGCACTGAAAGAAGGGACGCAGAGACACCTAATACCGGGCCAATAAAACCGGCAATAGCAAGTAATTTAAGAGTACCTGAATTAGTGCGCAATGTTTGTATCGTCTGGTTTGATTCTTTCTGAAGCAACATAATCAAAACCAAGATGAAGAATGCAGCCAACATCCGAATCGCATTTGCCTGAAAGGGAGAGAAATTTCCAGCAAGTCCCTGCTTTGAAAACACAAACCCTGTGGCTTGAAAAATAGCAGAAAGAATTCCATACATTACACCAGCCAGCATATGCTTCTTCGTTTGCGTCATATTACTTCCACGTGCAACGACCACCCAAATAATGCCAGCTAAGGTAAGCAAAATGCCAAGAATCTTAAGCGGAGTCAGCGACTCATGAAAGAAAATCCATGCTTCCAGCGCACCAACAATTGGCGAGAGACTTAATAACAAAGAGCCAATTTGTGGGCCAACCATCAAGTAGGATTGAAAGAGAAACGCATCTCCAAAGGCAAGTCCTATCATACCTGAAAGTGATAACCAAACCCAACGATCAGACGTCGCGTGAAAAGGTAACGGTTCTTTAAAAAATATAAGGTTGATAATTACCAGATAAATCAAAGCAAAGGCAACTCGCACTCGATTGGAAATCGTCGAGCCTACTTGCTTGCTAGCCTTAGTTATGAAAATTGCGTTGACTGCATAAAAAAGCGAGGTTGCCAAACCTGCAATCTCGCCAATCAGATTGGATGAGTTCAAATTTTACCTACTTAAAAAGTTATAACGGCTTCACAAAATGAACCAGTCTTTCGACCTCTTCATATCCCAACTTTGCATGTGCACGGATACTAGCGATATTATCCAACCACGTATCTGAAGCCATTTCAGTACAACCTTTTTCACGCGCCCAATTCTCTGCAGCAGTGGTCAAAGCGCCTGCCACTCCTGAACCGCGCATGTCAGCATTCACAAACCAACCTTCAATATACCCAACAGGGCTGGTCTCACATCCCTCACCATATTCCCGCAAGCGAGCTTCAATCATGCCGACTGGTCTTTCTCCAATAAAGGCCATGAAAACAGCGTCTGAATCACTCGATAAAATTTCATCCTGATCAAAAGTCATATACTCCTCAGGAGCATCTGGCCAAATCCCCTTCCGCATATGAAACCATATTTCTTTATCTTCATGTGTTGCACGACGAATAAACACTTCTGACATTGATATTCTCCAGGTTTATTTTCTCTTCTTCAACCAATCAAGCAATTTCTTTGCAGACCAGGTATTAATTACATCCTCTTTTGTCAACCCTGCACGGCGAGCAACTGCAACACCATAAAACAAATTGTCAAAATCTTCTTCTGAATGCGAGTCTGTGTTGATACTGATAGGGATACCTAATTCTTTCGCACGGCGAGCATACATATCGTCAAGATCGAGGCGAGAAGGATGTGCGTTAATTTCAAGAGCCACACCTGTTTCTGCCGCAGCATTGAGAATCGCATCCATATCCAAATCAGCCCCTTCTCGTTCTGGAATTAAACGTCCTGTCGGATGGCCGATGATATCAACATGTGGATTCCGTATTGCGTTGAGCAACCGTTGCGTCACCTTATCACGTGGTTGACGTAAGCTGGTGTGCAATGAGGCCAATACTAAATCGAGGCTGGCTAAAAACTCGTCAGGATAATCCAAGGTGCCATCGGCTTTAATTTCAACTTCGCTGGCATGCAATACCAGAATTTCATCACCCAATTGTTTTTGAATTTTCTTGATTTCGGCAGCTTGTTTTTTATGTTTTTCAATACTCAACCCACCTGTGACACCAAGGCTTACAGAATGGTCAGTAAAAGCAATTACTTTGATTCCGCGTTTGGCAGCTGCGCGCGCCATCTCAAGCATGGACAATTTTCCATCGCTAAACGTGGAATGGGTTTGCAAATCTGATTTAATATCTTTGACTTCGATTAGCTTTGGAAGTCTATTCGCTTTGGCAAGTGCAACTTCATCACGGCCTTCACGCAGTTCAGGCGGAACCCATTGCAAGCCAAGGGTTTGATACACTTCTTCTTCCGTTGCACAAAGGATTTCTCCCTTACCATTTGTTTTTGTCAGAGCATGTTCAGAAAGAGATAACCCCTTATCCAATGCCAATTGACGAAGCGCAACGTTATGATCTTTTGAACCAGTTGCATACTGTAATGCAGTTCCAAATTTTTCTGGCGGATGTACCCACACCTGTGCACGGATGCCATCTGAAAATTCAATGCTGGATTTTGTTTCACCTTTACCAAGTACACGGCTGACTCGCGGTAGCGTTGTAAACGCCTCCATAACTGCTGATGAATCTTTTGCTGCTACTAAAATATCCAAATCCCCCACTGTAGAACGCATCCTTCTTAAACTGCCAGCGGGTTGCGCATCGACAACTCCTTTTACCTTTTTGAGGGTATCAATAATTTCATAGGCGAGTGGATACGCCTGTCCCAATGGAATTCTTCCTGACCTTCTAGCAAGCGAAGCAATTCCTTCGAGAATGGCTGTTTCTGATTTTGCACCCATTCCTGGCAGTGAGCGCAACTTACCTTCTTTTGCAGCAATTTCCAAATCTGCAAGAGCCGTGATATTTAGAGTCTTGGAAATCATCGCAATTTTCTTGGGACCAAGACTCGGCACCTTCATCCATGCAGCAAGGTCAGGATGCACTTCTTTTTTTAGATTTTCCAAGAATTGCAATTGTCCTGTCGAGAGCAATTCATCAATTTTTTCTGCAATGGCTTTGCCTACGCCAGGAATCTCGCGTAATTTTCCTTCCTTCCAATAGTCACTGGCCTCACGTCCAAGTGCAATCAAACTCTCAGACGCTTTTCGGTAAGCTAATGTCACATAAATGACTTCGCCTTTAATCTCGCAAAGATCGGCAATCAAGGTAAATGTATCTGCAAGTTGTTTGTTATTCATTGCTACTTCCTTCCAGTAAAATATCAATCAAAAACAGTTATAGACGTTCAAGTTTCAAATTAAACCACAGGCTTAAAATTAAAAATAATATCAGGAAATAAAAAAAGGAATAGCCCAAATTTGGTGTCAAAAAAACAATTAGTATTGCAAAAGTCGAAAATATAGGTGCAAGCAATACAGATAACGATGTGTATCCACGTTCTCGTAATACAATCGCCAACCCAATAATAGGTATGACCAAAAAGCTCAAGCCATGCAAATTCAAATGCGGTGCGGTAAGTGTACTTAAAGCTACAGCAATTCCAATATGCTCAATTCGCAACAAATTACGTTTATTCCACCAAAACACACTCAATATGATTATCGAAACTGCGGTCAAAGCCCATGCAATTGTTCGAGCTTCACCAATTCCCATGTTTGGAAAATTCCTTATCAAAAACGCCAAAACGTTGTACATGCTTGACCAATTAAAGCCATACGCCTGTCCTTTAGAACTTAAGAGAAGAAGATCAATCAATCCAATCATTCCCTTAATTCGAACTAACAACAAGCTATAAATTGCCATTGCAAAGGACCCCACTATAAACCAAATCCCTGCGCGGCGACGCGAAGCGAAAAGTGGAAAAGCAAGAGCCCCAGCAATTACTGGAGACAAAGTTGCAAACGCCAGCCCCAACCCAGCCTGTATCTCTTCTTGGTTTAATATTGCGAAAGTCCAAATCAATAATCCAATCAATGTAAAGGCAGAATCTTGCCCAATAAGCAAACTAATAAAAAGTGGAAAGAAAGTTAAACATCCAAATGTAGTTAATATAGCAGACTGTACACTCCAGCCCAGCTTTAAAAGATAACGACGAGTCAAATCCCCACAGAATAAAATGACAAGTAAGAGTATGCCTGACCATAACATATAAGAAGAAACATAGTGGTCTGTAGCAATTAATCCTAATATTGGCAGAACATAAGGTGGATGATTAAACACCAAGGGGCTATCGTAGCTTCCACCAACAACTTTTCGTTGTAAAACTGCTTCAGAGTTCGGGTCATACACATCTTCAAAATTACCTGTCCGAAAAATTCTTCCAGCAGAATAAAAGCTAATGAAATCCATTGTCTTCAAACTCTCATCATAAATAAGTCGAAACCACATCAATCCATACAAAGCTATTTGGCCGCTTATTAGAAAAAAAACAATCAACTCTGCTAATGAAAACTTGAATTTAAGTCTGCCCATTGATTTCGCTTTCTTATATGTTAACAATTCAACGAATTATACCCGTCATAAGTTGCATGTTATACTATTTTTTATAATTCACTGATTACATACAAGGGATGAATTTCCATGCTCGACATTTCCAATGCAAAGTTCGCTTTTCTAGATATTGAAACCACCGGGCTAACTCCCTGGTTTGGAGACCGAATCTGCCAAATTGCCGTAGTGGTGACCGAAGGCAAGCGCATCAAATCGACCGTTGACCTGCTCATCAATCCTGAGCGTGAGTTGTCTCCTGCAGCGCTTCAAGTCAATAAACTCACCGATGAAGCACTGACCAAAGCTCCAAAATTTAAAGAAATTACAGACACACTGGATGCACTTTTCGAAAATGCCATTGTGGTCTGTCACAATGCTAAATTCGATATCCAATTTCTGGATAGCGAATATCACCGTCTGGGACGCCAAGTGGAATTCCCAAACTTAATCGACACAATGCTTATCGCCCAACAGTTCTATCAATTACCGTCCTACAGTCTGGAGCATTTGGCAGAAGCATTCCAAGTCTCGACAAAATTGCCAAACTCACGCGCACAAGCAGATGCCCTCACTGCAAAAAATATTTTCTTCGCCATGATGGATTCACTCAAACAGTTCAACAAGCCGTTGGAAGATTTCATCGGAATCTACAACTCCCCCGCCTGGCCCGAAGAAGGCGTATATCTTCCCATTGAATTGAGTGAAGCAATTCGGAGCGGGAAGCGGCTCTTCATCAAATATATGGATAAGAACGGGGAAATCTCTGAGCGCTGGATCTCACAAGTGAAAGTACAAGGTCTATCAGATTATCTTTATTTGCAAGCATACTGCCACACCCGTGAGGCCGAGCGGACTTTTCGTCTCGACCGCATATTAGATGTGGCAGTTGAAGTTGAAAAATAAATCTTGTTTACTGAGGGTTATGCTCTCAGAAAAAGAGAAGCGCACTTAATCGTAATAATACGTTCCACATTGGAATTCTTCACCAGAGGGCGTAGTTACGGTGTTCGTCCAATCCTGTTTGGCGATTTTATATTCATCTAATTTTTTATCAATGGAAGCAAGAGCCTTATCGGCATAAAAACGTGCAAAGTGGAACGACTGCCAGGGATATTTCCTTTTATCTTGTTCACGATCATAACGAACACAAGTTAATGAAGCGCCCACTTGCTCATGCAAACTTGCAGACACACTTTTATCGTTGAATGCAGCCACCAAAACAGGGACAGCATCATCAGAAAGCTGAGTTAAGTACTTTTCATCAAAGTTGTCTGTGCTTCCTCTTACGTTTGCACTGCTCGATGTGTTTACAGATTTAATCTCATGGGCAATATTTTGTTTCACAATAAATGCATCAACATTCACGATAGGCAGAGACATGGCAAATCCAAAGGAAGCTACCAGTAAAGCAAAAGTAAAGTAGCGTTCCAAATGTAGAATTTCCAGTGCAATTGTTGCAACCAACAAAAGACCAATCCAATACAAAACGACATGAGTATAGGTTCTCAAACGAGAAAACCCATAGACCGCTTCATACAGACCCAGTCTTTGATACGCCGAAACCAACATCACCAACAACAAAGCTACCAACGCCACACCTAATCCTGAATAAATATTTCGCTGTGAACTTGTTTCGCGCTTGGTAATTGCATTCAAACCTAGCAACATAAACAGAGACAAGAATGCAGCCGTGACCAACTCTCCAAACCCTTTTACTGCATATTCAGAATAGGTATATCCCGCCACAGTGATATTGGCATGTCCTCCAAAAAAGTATTGAAATTGAATCACTACAAACGCCGCAAACAGAATCACCACGCTCCCTAATACAATGGCCGATTCAATAAACCCTAAAAACGCTGGAATCATTGGCTTGCCATCGGAAGTTAATTTCGCATCGGTTGACTCAGTGGCTGCGTGCAAAATCACACCTGCAAAGGCATAAGCAAAGAAAAATATGTATATGCCGCGAAAAATGTATTCAGGCAGATTTTCTAGTTTAAACAGATTTACAAAACTCTGTATTCGTTGACCAAAAATTACATCTGCTGAAGAAAGCAAAGCCGCAAAAACAGCTACAACAGGAAGCGCAATAATCAACCCGCGCAAGATCGGCCAGAAATTATATTTAGAAGGCTTCGCATCTACCTCAACTTGAGATTTTTTTAATTCCGTCGTAAATGTAATCGGACGTCCAATCACACTGCCAACCAGCAAGAAAAACTTAGCTACATAATCTGCAATGGTGTATTGCATCCAACGGCCACCAAGATAGGTGATGGCAAGCAGAGTCATGGTCAACAAGGTGAAGGTATAAGCCAGGAAACTGGTCATCAGTTCGGCGCGGATACATGTCACAGCGGCGAAAAAGATAAATAGCGGAAGCAGGACAAGGGTGGAACGATGCGGGCGTAAGCCATCGTTCATTAATAAATAAAGCGCGACAATGACGCATAGAATCCAGAAAATGGCAAAATTTATGCCAATCGGCTTCTTCCAGGAAAGAAAGTCAAGAACCCAGCCAAGGGCAAGGACAGCGATCCAAAGTTTGTTGGGATTTGTTCTCATATGCTTCTCCGTAGGTAATTTCATAAAGAATAGCCGATGTGGAGTTGCAGAGGCTATCAAAAGGTATCAGAAGTTTTTGATATATTACAAAATTGTGAGAGTTGAAATTGGCCTATTGACATCCAATTTATTTTATGACATACTACCCACACTGCACGGGGACAAACAAGTGAACCCGCCATCCTATGAAAGGAGGAGGTGTTGCCCATATGGAAAGTAGTAGTAAACCTAGCGCTGTGGCATCCCTCCTCAAGTTTTAAGGAAGCCACAGCGCCCCACGAGTGCTATCCGAAAGGATAGCACTCTGGTTTTAATGTTGAAGGTTATTCGTCGCCGAAATAAATGCCGATATTCCGAGCAGTAACAACAGCATCATCTGAGAGTTTGACGCGCTTTGGCGTAGCAATGGCTTCTTCAAGAGGAATATCTGTGATTTTTCCTGAACGTAATGCGACCATACGATCAAACCCGCCTGTAGCTGCGAGGCGAACTGCGGCAGCTCCGTAGCGAGTAGCAAGACCACGGTCAAAGGCTGTGGGCGTCCCGCCTCGTTGTACATGCCCCAAGACAGTCACGCGAGACTCAAACCCCTGTTTGTCAATATAATCCGCTACGGCTTGACCAATTCCACCGAGGCGTGGAACATACACTTCATCTCCCTGTCGGGAAATGGATTGAGCACCACCTAACGGTTTGGCTCCTTCTGATACAGCCAACAAACTGAACTTCCGCCCCTGTTCCTTTCGAGCACGTATCTTTTCCAGGACACTATCAAACTTAAATGGAATTTCTGGAATCAAAATTACATCTGCGCCACCAGAAATCCCTGCGTTCAACGTAATGAAGCCAGCATCGCGCCCCATCAATTCAACTACCATCACACGGTTGTGCGACTCAGCGGTTGTGTGTAACCGATCAAGGGCTTCGGTTGCGATATTTAATGCAGTATCAAAACCAAAAGTAATCTCTGTGCCGTTGATATCATTATCAATTGTCTTGGGTACTCCAATGATTGGAACACCTTTGAGGTAAAGATCATGAGCGCTGGCTAATGTGCCATCTCCACCTAAAACAAGCAGGGCATCTAATTTTAGTTTCTCAATTCCTTTTAGAATTTCTTCTTTGACATTGATAGTGACTTCTTGACCATCACGAATCACTTTACGGGTATATGGATTTCCACGATTTGCCGTACCAAGGATTGTGCCACCACGTGGCAAAATTCCGCGTACTTCTTCCATGTCTAAAGGAATCACACCACCTTCAACAATGAAACCATCATAACTTTCCTTAATCCCAAACACTTCACAGCCATATTCATTGATGGCTGTTTTGACGGCTGCGCGGATCACTGCATTTAATCCAGGCGCATCACCGCCGCCTGTCAAAATTCCAATACGTTTCATAAAACACACTCCTACTTTAATATAAAGCCTATCATACCGCGAAGAGTACACAAGTAAATAATGACGAACTTCCTGTTTTCTTGCCATACAAACTCATTCCCCATATAATGAACAAAATGGAAACTCAACCGAAAAAATCAACTTTACAATTAATCCTGCGCTGGTTTGTTCCAATCGCAGCCGTCCTCGCCTTTGGCGCATGGATGTACATTTCCCCTGAAGGGGCATTGGGGAAGCTGGATGCCATTGGGTATGCAGTCTGCCATCGTATTGATGCGCGTTCCTTCCATATTGGAGATCGCCAACTTCCGTTATGTGCTCGCTGCACAGGGGAGTTTTTCTCTGCGGGCATTGCCTTAATCTTCATGGGCGTCATCAGCGGAAAACGCAGCAAACTTCCTTCCCGTGGCATTCTCTTTGTTCTTTTTCTTTTTTTCCTCGCCTTTGGAATTGACGGAAGCAATTCCTATCTTTATCTATTGAAGCAATCTTCTAAAGGCGCCATGGATGCAATTCCCAACTTATATATTCCAAATAATGTCCTACGTCTCTTTACAGGCAGTGGAATGGGCATTGCTCTTGCGGCAGTTTTGTATCCAGTCATCAATCAAACTCTATGGCTTGAACAAGATGATCGACCCGCACTTGAATGGAAATCTTTTGGAATTCTCGTTGGCATGCTGGTTATTTTGGATTTACTTGTTTTGACAGACAATCCGATTGTGCTCTACCCAGTTGCTTATATCAGTGCACTTGGAACGCTTGCTTTATTGGTCATCGTCTTCGGAATTCTGTGGACCATCATTATGCGTGAAGATAATACTTACACTTCCATGCGCCAATTGATTCTGCCCATCCTTTCTGGTTTTACTCTTGCGATGCTCCTCGTGCTTAGCATTGACCTGCTCCGCCTGCAATTACCTGGCACTTGGAGTGGCTTCCCCGGACTGAATGGATAAGAAACTCATCCTGATTTATTTCGTACACTTATTGTCATAAATTCATTTTATTCAACAAGGAGTTATTACTTCAATGGAACTTTTACTCGGCGTGTTTTCTGCATTTGGTCTTTCTGCAAGCGCAGGGCTAAACGCCTACATTCCCCTGTTGGTAGTGGGAGTCATTGCCCATTATTTTCCGAAAGCCCTGCATCTCAATCAACCTTGGGACACCCTCGCAAGCCCATGGATTTTAATTCTGTTAGGTGTGTTGGTCATCATTGAAATGCTTGCAGATAAAATCCCAGCCATTAATCACGTCAATGACCTGATTCAAACTATCATCCGCCCTGTGGCTGGCGCCATTGCCTTTGCAGCAAGCGCCAAAGTGGTTACAAACATCCATCCTGTACTGGCATTGGCTTGTGGCTTGCTTGTAGCTGGTACCGTTCATGTTGCCAAATCGGCAGTTGTGCGCCCGGTAGTGACAGCCACCACAGGCGGCGCAGGAAACATTCCAGTTTCCATCGCAGAAGATGTGGTTTCCACAATCACTTCCCTCTTGGCAATTCTCCTGCCCATCATTATGACCATCTTCATAATCATCGTTTTGGGACTAGTACTTTCGTGGTGGTTGAATCGTAGAGACAAGACCCAAACTGCCTGATATAATCCCGGCATTCAAGTACGCGAGTACTCGTGCAAATCATTTTTTTTTATTAGGAGAATATATCATGTCTGACCAAATGCCTGTTACCCCGAGCGAGACCCCAGCTCCCTCAAATAACCGAAACATCATCATTGCCGTTGTTGCAGTTGTTGTTTTGTGCTGCTGCTGCATTGCCATGAGCGGCATCGGTTACTACGTCTGGAATAATTACTAAGTCATCTAACAAAAAATCCTCCATTACGATGGAGGATTTTTTGTTTTAAAGTGCAGTTGTAAATCATCCATTCCAGCCAGAGCTTTTTGCCGAAGAGTATCATCCAGTTTCAACTCTTCAAATTCATCTTCATCTAAAACCGTTTGTGTACCATCTGGCGCAACCCAAAGGTCAAGAGCCAAATCAATATATGAAACCACATCAACTTCAACTACAGCAGGTTTGCCAATATTACAATACCAGCCTTTTAACTCTTTATCATCACGATCATAAATTTCAAATATGTTATACCAACGATCTGTATAAAAGGTCTCAACAAAACGATCGCCTTTTTTCAAGATTACATTCATAAAAGCCATGTCATTACGGCCAAAAAACGCCTCTAGCGTGACCGACATCTCATCATGTGCAATCACTTCTCCATCATATTCAAAAACCACTTCCCCATTCAAGTTTTTTTTCTGAATCTTCATACCAAACACTCCACATTAATTTTTATCGAAACCAATTGACCTATCGCTGGCTTTTCCTTCATTTGGATGAAAATCCCGCCGCCAACTTTAACTTGAAATTGTTCCCGCTTAAAAAGCACAGCTTCCACTTTGAGTTTTACCTCCTGCCCCTCTCCATCAGAGGATTGCCTCACAAGCAGGGATACTTTCTCCCCCACTTCTCCTTCACAAGAGATATCCAAAACTCCAATCGCAGTTTGAGCCTTGCCAGCTTGAATCAACAACCCATCGAGTACATTGCCCGCATTCAAGAATTTCGCCGCCCACACCAACTGTGGATTTGACCAAACCTCTTCTGGTGTTCCAGTGCGGACAATTCTCCCTTCCTGTAAAAGGAGGATGGTATCTGCAATTGTAAAAGCTTCTTCTTGGTCGTGGGTGACATAGATAGCAGGGATTTGCATTCGATGCAAAATATCGCGTATTTCATTGAGTAAATCTTCTTTTAGGGTTCTATCCAAGGCACCAAGAGGTTCATCAAACATTAACAGACGCGGCTGTGGGGCAAGTGCTCTTGCCAATGCAACCCGTTGCTGCTCCCCTCCTGAAAGGTCTGTGACTTTGCGTTTCTCAAATCCAATTAAGCCTACCTGCTCCAACAAACTTGTCACACGCTCACGAATTTCATTGACAGGGAAGTTCTTCATCTTCAAACCAAAAGCCACGTTATCAAAAATATTGAGGTGAGGAAACAGCCCATAGTCTTGAAAGACCAACCCAAAGTCGCGGAGGTGAGGCGGTGTTTGAGCGAGGTCTATTTGATTAAATAACATCGTGCCGCTTTCAGGTGATTCCAATCCAGCAATCATCTTCAAAAGCGTGGACTTGCCACTGCCCGATGCGCCAAGCAAACAGACCGTTTCTCCCTGTCGAACAAGAAAGGAAATGTCTTTGAGCAATGGTTTCCTTTCATAAGATTTTGAGATGTTTTTTAATTCAAGCATTATTTCTTTCCATAAATAAAATACTCGTGATTGTAACTGCCATCAAAATAGTGGACATGGCCATCGCCTGCCCATAATTCAATCCACCTGCTTGAGAAAGAAAACGTGAGATGGCGATTGGAATGGTGGGAAGTTCAGGGCGGGCAAGGAGCAGGGTTGCGCCAAATTCTCCGAGAGAAATGGTAAATGCAAATGTAGCTGCAGCCAAGATGGCGCGCGAAAGAATAGGCCAATCTACTGTTTGCCAAACACGCAAAGGAGATGCCCCCAGTGTGGATGCCGCCTGTCGCAATCGTTCAGGGATGGATGCAATTGCTGGTTGCAATGCACGAATTACAAAAGGTAAAGCGACAAGGGAATGAGCAATTGGAATGAAAATGGGCGATGCGAGAGCACGACCAAAAGTAATAATAAATCCAAGCCCTAACATAACGGCCGATGAACCTAATGGCAACATAATAAGAGGGTCAAGAATTTTTTCAAGTAAAGTTGGTTTGGCCAACACAAAAGCTGCAGGGAACCCCAAGAGGAGAGACAATAATACGGTAAGTGCAGCAATACTTAATGAATTTACTATCGCTTGAATCGGTGGAACGTAAAACAAAGAGCCTCGTCGATTGATAAATAATTCTTGATAGTACTCAGTGGTAAGCCCGTATTGCAGTTCTTTACGATCCCCACGATCTGCCTCAAGGCGGGTAATGGAACGTAGAGGCAGAGAGGCCAGTGGAAGGAAAAAGAAGGAGAAAAGAAGGATGATAAAAGAGACAACGAAAATCTTTTCTCGTAAAGATTTTGGAGGATGTGAAGTAGAAAAGCGCGGTGCGGTTTGAGTTGTGGTTTGAGAAACAATGCTAGAGTAAAGTAAAGAAATGATGAGTGTAAAAACAAGTTGAATCACAGCCAATAAAGCAGCCAAAGGCAAATTCGGAAGCTTGAGCACGCGCAGATAAATTTCAACTTCGAGGGTGGAGAAGTTTGTACCACCCAACAAAAGAATCACACCGAAGCTGGTGAAGTCAAAGAGAAAGACCAGCAAAGCGGCCGAAAGAATGGCAGGAGATAAAAGAGGCAAAGTCACGTATCGCCAGGTACGAAGCGGGTTGGCTCCGAGAGAACGGGAAACCTGCTCCAGTTTTGGGTCAAGGCGGGAAAGCGCACTACTAACCAGTCGAATCACGATGGTAGTGTTATAGAAAACATGAGCAACAAGAATGGCAATTAGAGTTCCCTGAAATTGAAACGTATCCACTGAAGCATTTGAGAATAAAAATGAGGAGAAAAGTTGAACCCAACCATTCTGTCCAAGCAGGGAATTAAATGCCGCAGCCACTACAACGGTTGGCAACATAAAGGGAATGGCAGTTAAAGCACGTAGAAATGCCTTACCGCGAAAATCAAAGCGAGCAAACAATACAGCGGAAGGTAACCCAAGAATGAAGGTCAGAATTGTGGAAAGAGTCGCTTGATAAAAGGTAAAGCCAATGGCATGAAGAACAACTGCTGGCGTATCTGCGTTTGCAATTGCACTAGAGTCAAAAGAGATTGCAACAATCTTCGAAAGAGGAAAAAAGAAAAAGAGTATCAGGAAGAGCAGAGGGAAGAACCAAAGAATCAAACGAGAAGAGAAGGAAGGTGTAGACCAAGATGCAGGAATCAAATGTGCCTGCATCTCAGAAAATCTGTTTACACCTTCTTTCTTCATTGGCTATTTCATCTCTTTCGTCCAGGCTTCAATCCATGCATCGCGATTTGCCGCAATCTCGTCAGGAGTGATGAGCGCAGGCGTAGATGGGGTTTGCAACTCTTTCAAAAAAACATCGGGTAATGTCGCATTTTTATTAACAGGATATACAAACATTTGCAAGGGCATATCTTCTTGAAACTTGGTGCTTAACATAAAATCGATAAACTTTTCAGCCGCAGCGCGATTGTGTGTTCCTTTGAGAATGCCTGCGAATTCAATTTGTCGGAAACAAGTTCCAGAAGCAGTAATGGAACCCGTTGGTGAGGTTTCCACTGGTGGATTTGCAAACACCACTTCAGCTGCGGGGGATGTGGCATAAGAAACTACCAGTGGCTGGGAGCCGTGTCCAGAAGAGCCACTGAAATTAGTGTAATAGGCAGTTTCCCATCCATCTACAATAGTCACGCCGTTATCTTTCAAACTTTTCCAATATGCCAAATACCCATCTTCTCCAAAATGAGCGCGAGTGGCTAATAAAAATGCCAACCCCGTAGAGGAGGTTGCTGGATTTTCCATGACCAACATATTTTTGTATTCAAGCTTTGACAAATCTTCAAGAGAAGCAGGGATGGATAAGCCCTTTTCTTCAAAATATTTTTTGTCATAGTTAAGACATACATCTCCAAAATCAACTGGCAAAGCCTGATTGGTAGAGTCCAACTTGTATTCATCGGGCACATCCACCAAGCCTGGAGATTGGTAGGTTTCATAAATTCCAGCACCTAAAGCACGTGACAGAAAAGTATTATCCACTCCAAACATCACATCAGCCAAGGGGGCATCTTTTGTAAGAATGGCCTTATTAAGCATCTCACCTGCATCGCCACTTTGTACAAAGGTTACTTTAATACCCGTTGTATCCTCAAATGACTTAACAACATCTTCACTCACAGCAAAAGAACTATGGGTCATCACTGTTAGTGTTTTGGGTTGAGAGGAACATGCCGAAAGGGCTAAAAATAAAACGAATAAAATATTAAATCTTTTTTTCATGAATTTCTCCTAATGATTCATACGGCGATGAACGATGAGTACATTTCCAGAGTCAATTTTTATAGATGCCTCATCGCCAAGCATTTCATTGCTAATGCCGCGTGTTTTATTTGGGTAAAGCACCTCTCGAAATAGAGGCCATTTTAAATTTTCAGTTTCCACACCCGTCACTTCCCCACCCCAGGGAATTAATGACAAAAGATCACCGCTTCTTCCTTGGATTTTGGCCTGTGTTTTACAAAACAATATTTCCTCCACCCCATCATCCAACCGAATATCACACGCAGAAAGTTTGGAGTCTGTTAACAAAGCCAAATTCCCCAAGGTCTGGTCCAATCTTCCACCGAGGGCGCCAATAATCACAATTTGCTTTGGATTCAAGTCAAGCGCATATTGAATGGTCAGTTCCAAATCGGTCTCGTTCTTATCTCGTGGAAATTGAATGATTTTTACATCCATTTTTGAACGATTAATATCAAAGGAATCAAAATCACCCATAATGACATTTGGGGTAAGCCCTAACGCTAAGGCATGGTGCGTTCCACCATCTGCACAAAGGATAAAATCCTCTGGCAATAGTAAAGCTCGTGTCTTCTCAAGGTCGGGAAGTTCACCATTGGCAAAAATCAAGATGCGATTCATTGTATAAAAGAAAAATCCTCCAAGGGCGGAGGATGAAGGCAGGCTAAGGCTGGAGTCCCTCCGCTGGTATTAACCAGATCAGGTAATTCGGGTCGAGCGTTTCACGCTCCTCTCAGCCTGTTCAGGGACAGGCTCCCCGTTCAATTGTGTTCGCGAGTATATGACTGTGAAGTGTGGATGTCAAGTCAAAAAATAAAAAGACCGCCACCCCAGTGACGGTCTTTTTCAACGAACTCTGCGCTTCCACTCTTCCTTCAACTGCAACTCTTTCGGACTCATCCCCGAATCTAAAGCAAGAAAATCAGTTAACAAACGATTGAACTGTGTGGGATTATCAATCATCGGAAAGTGCCCTGTCCCTTCCAAATTGATTTGATGCATCAATGTTGGGAGGGTATCTATTTTTTCTTGCGGTGGTGTAGTGATGGCAGGGTCATTTGGGCCGTATACAAGCAAACTTGGTACACCCAAATTAAGAATTTCAGAGAATAGTGTATTCGTCTCCAAACTTTTCATCGATGTAGAAACAGCCAACAGGTCAGATTTAGAAGCGTCTGAAAGAGCGGAGACAGCCTCAGGGGTCTTGGAAGAAAGCCAGTCCACCAAGTCTGTCATTGAGGTTGGATTTTTCATACGGGACGTAATCACTTCATAATTCAATGGGCAGTTGATTGCCATCATACGATCCACGCTCTGACGATTTTGTTTGATATAAGAAAAGCCAACGAGAGCACCATATCCATGCCCAACCAAAGCGACTTTCCCAATTCCCATTTCATCAAGGAATTTCTGAATCAATTCTGTTTGTCTTTCGATTGAATACCGCAATGGGTCACGAGTGGTATCCCCAAAGCCAAACAAGTCCACTGCATAGGCGCGGAACGATGTGGATGAGACCTGCATGGCATTGATCCAATATCGCCATGAGCCTACCCAATCGTGCAGAAAGACAATAGGACGACCACGCCCTAAAGCCTCATAATGCACCATCGAACCATCAAGAATAATTGCGCTCATTATTTAAAAAGATTATTTCCCAAATTTCGAAAGTATGGCTTTCACTCGTTCGGTTAATTGATCGGGGGCAAATGGTTTAAGCAGGTATTCTTCTGCACCTGCATCAAGACCTGTTTGAATTTCTGAGTCCTGACCTTTGGCAGAGAGGAACACAACTGGAATATCTTTCAAAGAAGCGTCCGCTTTCATAGCCCGACAAGCATCATAGCCTGTCATCTTAGGCATGCGGACATCCATCAAAATAAGATCTGGAATCAATTGCGTGGCTTGATTTAATGCCTCCTCTCCATTTGCAGTAGCAGTGACTTCATGCCCTGCAAAACGCAAGGTAAAAGCTACAAGCTCACGGATATCGGGTTCATCTTCTGCGATTAATATTCTTGCCATGAATTCTCCATTATTTCTGAAGGGGCAAAGTGAAAGAGAATGTACTTCCTTCACCTGGCACGCCTGAACTATTCATCCAAATTTTGCCACTGTGCATTTCTACCAACTGACGAACAATGGGCAATCCTAATCCCGTTCCTGGGGTTGCCAATACAAGTGGATGTTCGCCACGGAAAAATCTTTCGAACAACCTAGGTTGGTCATCAGGAGCTACCCCTACCCCATTATCCTGAACATCCACCTGGATATCTCCATTAACTTGACGAATACCAACTCGAATAATCCCGTTCTGCGGAGTGTAGTTGTAAGCGTTGTCAACAAGGTTGGCGATAATCTGCCTGACTCGTTCCGTATCACCCATGACTGGAGGCAATTTTTGAGGCGCATCCAAAGAAACCGCCATAGGCTTTTCTTCATTTTGTGAACGGCGCATTACTTCTTGTAAAACTTCTTCCGCTACGTCGCGCAAATTTACAGGTTGGGGTGATAAAGTAATACGTCCTGCTTCAATTCGAGAAATATCAAGCAAGTCATTAACAAGAATATTCAAGCGGTCGATGTTGCTGTGTACAATGTCAAGGAAGTGCGCCTGATTTTCGTTAAGAGCACCTGCAGCTCCCATAAGCAGAATGTCAACATATCCTTTGATGGCTGTCATTGGTGTACGCAATTCATGACTGACTGTCGCCACAAACTCAGACTTGAGCCTGTCGACTTCAACCTCATGAGTGATATCGCGGAAGATGGACACTGTTCCCAAGAAATCGTTCTGCAAAATCACAGGGGCCAAATGGACCAAGATAATTCTTCCACTTTCCAATTCAAGTTGCTCTGCGTAGCTATCACCACTCTGATAAGAAGAGGGATCTTCTGACCAATGGCGAATGGTACCCATCCATGCACTGGCAACCTGACCAAACAACCCAGCAAACGCATCCAACGAACTACCAAGCAGATGCGATTCTTCAACGGTCAATATCTTTTCAGCGGACGTATTGACAAAGGTAATACGATTGTCAGGACCTGTAACTAACACGCCATCAGCCACCGCTTCAAGGATAGCTTGTGAACGGCTGGCTTCTTCCTGCTCCTTACGTAACATCAAGCCCAATCTTTCAGCCTGATCACGAATCAGCTCATACAAGTGGGCATTATTAATCGCAACAGCCACCTGCCCAGCAATGGCTTTGACGAGGCTGAGCATTTCAGAGCTAAAGAAGAATGAAGCTCGTTGGAATACCATGAGCACACCAATTACATCTTCACCCACCATCATCGGCACTGCCATGGCGCTGCGATGGTCTTGACCTGTATTGCTACGTACCCAACGGGCATCCTGGTGCAAATCATTGACTAAGGTGGCTTCACGATTCTGAACCACCCATCCAGCCAGACCTTCACCAATTTTTAACGTAAATCCTCTACTGCTGGCATCTGTTTGATCGGTCAAATACCCATAGCCTGCACGATAATGCAAAAGGTTATCTTCTGCGTGCAACAACATGATGGTACCTTGTTCAGCGCCAATCGCATCGTTAAGTAACGAAAGTGTACGATTCAAGGCACGGTCAAGGTCGAGGCTCGATGAAACCTCGGTAAGAATACGGAGCAGGGTTTCAGTGTTCTGTTGTTCACGTTGCAATTGAGCCGTACGCTCTATAACGCGGATCTCAAGTTTTGACGCCAGACTTTGTGTCTCTTCAAATAGGCGGGCGTTTTGAATAGCAACAATTGCTTGGTTCGCCAATGTTCCTAGAATTTGTAAATCTTCTTCTGTATAGACCGCCGCTTGATAACTTTGAGCGGAAAGCATACCGAGAGATTTACCACCAAGATTCATAGGAACGGCAACAATTGATTGTGTCACTACAGCCTCTTCACCAACTTGCACAGAATTCAATTGATTTGCCTGTTCGCTATTGGAAACCAACAACGGTTTCCCAGAAGCAATAATCTGACTACTTAATCCTTTACCGAACGGAACTCTCTCGGCAGGATATCGTTTTCCAAGATCAAACAGGTACACTGGATCAATTTCGTTCTTATCCTGGTCATACAACGTAATTACAAAAGAATCCAATGGCATCAATTGACCAGCCGCTTTATGAACAGCAGAATAAATCTCCTCGGGGTCAAGGCTGGCACTGACCTGGGAACTGGTTTGATTAAGAATAGACAGGCGATCAGCAGTCCGCACTGTAGATTGATACAAACGAGCATTTTGCACAGCAATCGACGCCTGATTGCTTAATGTACGGGCCAATTCAATTTCATTTAAGTTGAATTTAACTTCGCCTGTCATTTGAGCGAAAATCAATGCAACCAACTCCGACCCACTGGTTAGTGGAAGAATTAATAAAGCCGTGGTGTTATCACCCAGCAATTCATTCAAAGAGGCTAAATCTGGTTCACTGCGAGCATCATCTGTATTGAAGATGCCAAGCGATTCACGCAAGCGACTGAAAATTGGAGAATCAGGTAATGGCCGTGGGAATTTAGCTCTTGTTCGAGGAGATGTATATTTCCATACAGCATTTTTACGTTCAAATGCAACAACAGAAACTCGTCTTAAGCCTAACCCTTTCAACAATTCTTCTGCGGTCAAGTTTAGGATTTGATCCACATCCAACAAGCCATTGAGAGCAGAAGAGAAATGGTTGAGAGTTGCCAAACGTTGAGAACGTTGATCTAATTCTGTTGCACGGCTCACACTGTCTTCATACAAACGTGCATTGTCTAATGAAACCGCAGATTGGCTTGCAAATGTTAAACCAACTTGCATTTGTTCACGTGTATAAAAATGCGACTGCCATTTTTCAACGGCAATAGCACCCACCAACTCACCCTTCGAGATGAGCGGAATTCCAAGCCATGACAATCGCGGAGCTTCTACTGGCATAAAACGAGCATCTTCGCGAACATCATTTACTAAAATAGGTTGACCTGTTTGAGCCATTTCCTTAAATAAAACACTGTCTGTAACTGAGACGCTTAAGCCTAATCTCTGCTCTGCATCTGAAAATCCACGAACGGATGCAACAGACAAACGGTCTTTGTCTCTTAACCAAAGTGTGGCCGTGTCATATGGGAGAATGGGAGATAATTGTGTCAGAAGAGAATTAACCAATTGGTCACTGCGCAAGCTTGAGGTTAAGGATGCGGCGGCTGTGTTCAAGGCTTGCAATTGACCTGCACGTTCTTGAGTCGCTTGTACGAGTCTTACATTTTCAAGGGAGAGCGCTACTTGTTGAGCAAGAGACAATAGCAATGCTTCATCTTCTGGGCGGAATGCAGAGGTTGCATTGAAGTTATCCAACACAATTACGCCAAGGCCTTGTTCGCCCGCCATAATGGGAACTACCAAACTTGAAACGGGCAAACGTCCACCAGTGGCCTGACGATATAAAGCAAGATTGTCTGCGCTCAAGTTATAGTCACGGGTAAAGTTGACTTCGTCCACACGCCGTGCTGTCTTTGTAGCCAACACCGTACCTGGCAAAGCTTCGCCAAGGCGATAGTTAATCTGAGCCATGGTGTCATTATCTGCATATCCTGAAACAGCTTTTGCAACCAATGTTTCTGATTGTGGATGCCAAGCAAGCGCAGCGCCAGCATGAGCATGTTGAAGCACGCGACGAGAACTATCTAGCAAGGAACGAATCATCGCATCAGAATTCTGACCTGTGAGTTGGCGGCTAAAATCGAGCAGTAGATTCACTTCATCAAGACGTCGCTTGGTTTGATTGAGCAGTGAAATATTTTGCAGGATAAGCGAAGTTTGCTGAGAAATCTGGAAATATACCTGACGGTCTTCATCTGTAAAGACAGGCATTGGCTCAGGGCTAATCGCAAGCATGGCCGCTACTGGTTTGTTCTCAATCAATACAGGCAAACAAATAATTCCTTTGGCCCGTAAAGATGTAAGCAGGGAAACATCGCGCCACTCATCATCTTCATCCAAACTGGAGATAAGGATTGGAACACCTGTTTGCAAGCAAGCACGCAAAGGATTTCGTTGACCAAACAACGCTTCCACATTGGTTGCACGCGGCAGGCTTCCCAACACATGCAAAAGACGAGGACCATCTGAGGTGTTCTCTGCCACCAATGCAACTGACATTCCCAACTGTGTAAGAGTTTCACGTCCCAAAGCAGATAGTGCCGAAGCAGCATCCAATTGACGGCTGACAGATTCTGTAATTGCCAGACCTGCTCGCACACGTTGAGCGCGTCTATCTAAATTATGAAGAGAGATGGTTTGTTCCAAATCCTTACGAAGAAGGACTGGAAGATCATTTTGGTTGAGCTTTAGTAATTTTTGTTGACGTTGTAAACCAGAAGACAAAGAGTCTATCTTGGAGCGCAATTCTGCTTGACGGGTAATATTGGTAATGGCAAGTGAAGCCTGAACAGCAAATATCTCAGCAGCTTCAATGGTCGCTTTATCTGGACGCAACCCATTTCTAGGATTGTCCAAACTGATTAAGCCTACAATTTGACCCGCGCTATCTTCAAGGGGAACAAGGAAGAAGTCATCTGTATCCCAAGAATCAGAGGATTTAGAAGTCGAGGAAGATGCATCAAAATTCACCAAATGGACATCAGAGGGAATAACAGGTGCTTGATCAGCAGGAATAAAATAAGATCTTCCTATTTTAAATTCGGGCTTCATCAATTGAAGCACGCTTGCCAGCGGTTGCTTACGAGTGATTAGTTCATTCAATGTCTCTTGCGGAATTCCTACCGCTGTTACACGGCGCAACAAATTTGTATCTGGTTCAACGACGCTCATCAAAACGACATTGAACAAGGTCGCATCTCGAATTCCACTTGCCAACAGTTTTAGGATAGAGTCCAGTGGCTGTTCTTCGCCGATATGTACGCTGACATCTGTTAAGCGAGTTAAAGTGTCAGCTCGGCGGCGCAAAATTTCTGCACCCTGTTTTTCATTTTGATATCGCTGTGCATTACTAAGCGAAATGCCTGCCTGAACAGAAAAGGCAAGCGCATGTTCAACAATTTCAGGAGTGAAGAAATCTTTATGGTTTGAATGTAAATTAAGCAAACCAACATTTTTTCCCTGATAAGAAATTGGAATAATCAAAGCAGACATTACGCCTTGGTGAGGGGACATATCGCCTTGAGAGAAATCATTTATGGTTTGGATTTCATTCTTTTGAATTGCATCTATCTCATAAGGTGAAAGTTCATGTTCACCTTCACAACCAACAGAATGTAAAAATACAGGAGACGAAGTACTACTCCCCTGCTCAAACAAGATTGCCGCAGCACAATCAGCACGCAAAGCCCTTAAACTCTCATCATGAATCACCTTTAATAAATGATGAATATCAAGAGACGCGCCAAGCTCTCTGCTTAAGCGGGTTAAGCCTTCAAGGTTATCAACACGTCGACGTAATGAGTCGTCAGTTTGTAATAACAAGCCTGCGGCTTCTACAGCAGAAGCCAATTGTCCTGCCGCGGTGGAAACAATCTGCATATCGTAAGAATTAAAGTAATCAACCTTACGGCTACCAAGCATTAATTCACCAATGCTTTGTTCTCGCACAACCAGGGGCACAACCAAAGCAGATTCATTTCGAAGAGCAGTAGCCAGTGGCCGATAGACAGGCAAAATTCGACGGTCAACACTCAAGCGTCCCGACATAAAGGCGCGCTGACTTCCCGAAACCGTAAACCGATAGTTAGGATCCGCAACAAAAATATTTAAGAAGGAATCGCTAATATCTTCAGTTACACCATATACTGATTCTGGTCGTAACCGTAATTCACCACGGGCTTCATCCATCAAGAAAATGGCACCCGTATCTGCCTGGAAAAGATTGGCCAGTTCTTTAACTGAGTATTTTAGAATTTCATCCAGAGTCGCAGAAGACCCCGAGAGGCTTGCAATACGACGTAAGGCATCTGCACGTTGAGCACGTGCCCTTGCTTGTTGTACCAAAATTACATTTTCAACAATCGCAGCAGCCTGACTTGCAACGATATTCATTAAGCGAATTTCGTCAGAAGTAAACGCAGTCACACCTTGCGAATGATGACCTAACTGTAAATATCCCAACACTCTTCCAGAAGAAATTAATGGGACTAGGACATTTTCTCGTAAGCTGGCTGCAACTGCGATATCTGTTAAACCTAAAGCGCGCCAAGCTTCATCGGTGGCGGCATTTAACGTTGATATTGATTTTTGTTCAAGAATAATTTTTTCAGAAGCGCTATTGACGGGGACAGAAGTACGGTAAATCTCAACGATATGAGCAGGCAAACCACGAAATGGGATTTTGCCTTCCAATGTTCTTTTCTCTTCATCATATAAAAGAAAACCAACAATATCCACTGCAAACAACGGAGCAATGCTATCAACCAAACGAGAAAACAAATCTTGAATGCCGTGGATTGTCCCCAGTGATTGGTTTAATTTTGCCAGCCCAGCCAACTCTGCTGCTTGCTTTTGCTCATCTTCATATAATTTTGCGTTTCGAATGGCTACAGCCGCCTGACTGGATATGAATTGTAAAAGCTCCAACTCATGCGGACCAAACACATCATTCTTTGTCTGCCCAGCTTCAAGCGTTCCGATCATTTCCCCACCCGCAGTAAGGAACACGCCTAAATATGATTGAATCAACAACAAATCACCACTTGCTGTTAATTCAGGCTGCATACTCACATCAGAAAGCAAAACAGATTTACGCGCTTCGAGCAATTGATTTGTCAAACTTCCAAACTGTGAGTTTTTTACCTGTTCAATAGAGTCTGATGATTCACGAACACGAAATGGGATAAAAATATTTTCTTCTGAATTCCATAATTTCAGTTCAAGAATTTCACAAGGAACAACCCTGTGTACATATTCCAAAATCGAATACACCGCAGATTCCAATGTAACACTGGCTGCAATGCTTTGATTAAATTCAGAAACCACTCGAAACATTTCTTCCGATGAAGTTCCCCCCTGCTCCATAATGGGAATAATTTCTTTCCCACGAATGGAAATTAACATAACAGGAATAGTACCAGGCACTTCAAACGAGGAAACTTCAACAAGTTTTCCACCAACGGTTACGCGCTTACTCCCTGGCGAAGCGCATAAATCCAGAAAATCTTCTGAAGGTCGAACTCGGCGGGCTAATCTCTCAATATCGTATGGCTCGTTTTCACGAAGGTCAAAATAGGAACGCGCAGCTTCGCTCATATATTCAATACGTCCCCCAGGCTGCAAAATCATTACGGCATCATTGGATTGAGTCGAATCATACAACGCAAAGTGTTTGACACCATCTTGAATAGATTTTTGCGCCCCCGAAGAGAGACGCAAAAATGCCAAGACCAGTAAGATCAATACTAATCCGGCAGCTAATAAGATAATGCCCAAACCCGCGGACATGAATAATTAATACCTACATTAGGCTGTGGAAGGGGTCGCCGAGTCCTGACGGCGAGCCTCAGCAGCAAGTTCAGTAATCTCACGAATATCTGCAAACGAGTGCAAACTCGGAGAAACGAGTCCAGCAGAAAGGGTCATAAAGCCAACCTTTTCTACTCCACCTTCAGCTTTTGGAGCTTGAATGAACCCCTGCTGACGGTCGATAAAGTTATAGTGACTTTGAACTTCAGTGGCAAAACGTTCTTTTAATTTCGAACGAATTGCAGGAGCCGCTTCATCCGTCGTAATAATAATGAAGTTATCGCCGCCCGCATGGCCAATAAAATCACTGGTCGTTCCAATTTCATCCACAACTTCACCAATAATCATGGCAGCAAAACGTAAAACATCATCACCTGCTACAAAGCCATAAACATCTTTAAAAGGCTCAAAATTATTTACGCGAACATCGAGCAAAGCCCAATCCTTAGCGCGGATGATACGGCGCAATTGCTCTTCAATTAACCGACCAGCGGGTAACCCTGAACGAGGATCCGTCAGACTTTCACGCTCAGAACGGCGTATGGCGCCAGTTACACGAAGTTTCAACTCTTCGATATCAAATGGCTTGGTAATGTAATCATCAGCACCAAGTTCCAATCCCTGTAACTTATCGCTACGTTCATCTTTCTGAGTCAAGAAAATCACCGGGATATGGCTTGTGCGCGTGCTGGTACGTAATGTACGGCACACTTCATAACCATCGATATCCGGCAGCATAATATCCAGCACAATCAAGTGCGGCAATACCTGCTTGGTTTTCTCCAACGCGTCACGTCCACGATTTGCCACATCCACGTCAAACTGTAAACCCGTGAAGTAAATCTTGAGCATGTTGGCGATATCAATATCGTCTTCTACTACCAAAAGGCGAGCATTTCCCATGTTGAGCCTCCTCTAAGCGCGTCGCTTGCCTAAACGAGCATTGCGGCGTACGGCTTCGATCTGTTCATCTGTAATTTCACGCTCGAACGAGCGAAACCCACTCATACGAAAACCATGTTTCTCAGCAATCGCAGTAATGTCTTTCACACGTTCCAACGTAATATCCTTACCTACTGTGTAATCTTCAAACCGACCTTCCAACGTTAAGGCAATCGTTTCAGCCATACAGGCATATGCCTTTCCATCAGGAAAGCCAAAGTTAAAATGGAAATCTACGGGGCCTGGCACATCCACCATACCGCCGTCAATCACTAATATATCATCTCTCGCCGCCGCCACCATTGCAGAAACATCACGGGGACGAGCCACATCACAAACCACACTACCAGCTTGTAAATGTTCAGGGCGAATGACATCATGGATTGCGCTGGTCACTGTCAAAATCAATTGAGCATCCTTTAAAACATCCATTTTCGTACTGATGACAAGCTCGCTTCTTGCCTGGACCTTGAGCTTGTCTCGCAAGACTTCAAGTTTTTTCTCATCTCGGGCTACAAGCAATGTCCGTGCCGCTTCACCAGCTATCAGCTCAGCACAGACGCGCCCAATGGCTCCTGTGGCACCTACTACAGCAACTGTCGCATCTTCAATTTTAATATCCATCACCAATGCCGCTTCTCGAATAGCCTGTACAGCCATGGCTACGGTAAACGAATCCCCAGTGGTAACAGGAATTTCCAGTTGATTGGCGATGGTGACGCCTGCATCACCCACTACAGAGGTGAATGCACCCAACCCGAGGATGTTGGCTCCCAGCTTTTCTGCCATATTGCCGGTCTGTACAATTTTACGATAGACCGTGCGTTCGGGCAATTCCAACATGCGCTTTGGAGTATACGGACATGCAAGGAACCAACCCTTAATTTCCTTGCCAGTTGCCTTTGAGGTAATTCCTTCAATTTCCGACAAGTAGATTGGCGGAAAGAATGTGGAGAAGAAATCAATTTGCCGCTCTGAAAGGACTCGGCCTAAAAACGGAAACTTTCTACTGACATCTCGCTTGGGATCGATGGGGTGAATGATGAATGCGAAACTATCCATTTATGTTTTACCAAGATTCTACCGCTTCTTTAGATTGTTTATGATATGGCGTCTGATGTAGATGTGCCAATTTAAGATGGTGGTGGTCGCTTTCTGCAAAGGAAATATCACGATCAATGACACGGCGTTCTTTCGATGCCGCCAAGACAACATCTGACTCAATCGTACGAGCTGGGTAAATAATCATGCCTGAACCAATACGACAGTTATGACCCACACACCCACCCATCACTGGGCGATTGGAGACACTTAATTTCCCGTTTCCATCTCGTGCACGGATTGGAGCAGGAATCAAGTTGTAATCTGTAAAGGTAGAGCCAGCGCCAATAAATGTATTGCGTCCGACCACACACATTTGCAAACAAGTATTTTGAGCCACCATGCTATGTTCCATGACAGTAGTCATAAACAGTGCAGTACGGAACGGCAGGAATGCGCCATCTCCAACTACGGATAACATAATTTGTACATCTTGAGAAATATTAACATTATTACCAATAATGCTATTCTCAATTACAGCTCCTGCATTGATAGTTACATTGTCACCGATAATCGCAGGGCCATGAATAATAGCGCTTGGATCAATAACACAGTTTTTTCCAATTTTTACCAACTCTGAACACTCTAAGACCTGCCTGCCTTCATAAATGGCTTTTCCAATGATCTTAAGTTTAAAGGCAAGGTCTTCATTTAAACGTTTTTCAAAACGTGCTCCATGAGCAAATTGGCCAAACACCATATCAGCAATAAATACATGCACCCACGAATCGATGGCAATCAATGAACGTAATGGAACTTGAAAAACAAGGTCACCACTATTATCAGCCATATAGGTCGGCACGTGATAATAGCCAATTTCACGAGCCTGTAAATCAATTACCAAAGGTTCGGCTCCAGCCATTGGACCATTCGGGTAATACCATAAATCAGCGAGATACAAACTGCCTGCAGGTGTATATGAAGTTGAAAGTGGCAGAGCATGTTCACGGAAGGCCGGGTCATCTGCGCGAAATGCTGCGCGTACGGGACGATTCATTTTCAAGGCTTTTTCCATAAACGCTTGAATATAATATTCGTCAAAAAACAAATTATCACGATAAACGATGGATGGTTCCCGTACTCGTTGGAGAGGGTCGCCTTGCTTCAATTCTAATTCTCGAGTTACATAAGGGGCAAGTAAATTGCGTTGATGAAGCCAAAGAGGCTGGTTTTGAATGCGAAGTTCTCGTGCTGGCTCGCAAAATGGCATAATCTGGTTTTGCGCATGCAGGATAATTTTAAGCATTAGATGATTATAAATCAAAGTACGGGATAGTTCATCCCTACAAAATTGTAAATCTATGAGTATTTTTTACGAGATGGGAGCCCGATCAATAGAAATTGTACAAGAAGAGTCACCGCTGGCAATACAAGCCGTTTCCTCTACATTGAACATCTTTCCCCCACTCACCCAATATAGAGCTTCCTGAAGTAGCCCTACAGCAAGATGGCAAATTGGTTCATCCGCCTTACGTTCCCAACACAGTGGACAATTATCAATATGCCAAAAAATGCGGTCTTCGGTTTCTTCTACACGCACCTTTTGGTCTGTGTGTTTGTTAAACAATTCCGCGAAGTTTTTTGCTCCATTGTGGAGTTTGGTTGATAAAGGAAGCAACCGAAATGCCATCTCGGTAATACCGAGCATGGAACCATATTCCTTTAATCCATGTTTGAATACGGCACGCCCTACCCGCAAAGCAATTCCACGCCCACCACGAGGACCGTATACTAATTCAAAGCCAGTTTGTAAAGAACTTACTGTTTCAAATGGGAAAGTACAATCATTTGTAGCTGGTGGATAGGCTTGAATAAACTGTTCCAAAGAACCCAGCCTTAAGACACTACTTAAACCACCTTTTCCCACCACCTCTTCTGCGCCTAGGAAAATAACTCTTCCCATTTTTTGAGGGTAACAAGGAAAATCGGAACTCATGCGGAAGGAATCTCTTGATCTAAAAATTCTTTTAATTTTTGACTAAATGCTGTGGGCTCTTCAAACATGGGGAAATGCCCTGCTTGTGGAAAGCGTTCAATCACTGCCTGCGGAACTCCCTTTTGTAAAGGTTGCCACTGTAATGGGCTGACAATTACATCCTTATCGCCATAAATTCCCAGTGTAGGAATCTTTACTTGCGATAGCATTGGTGACAGGTCTGTGCGGCGAAGGGATGCGATAGAGCGTAGAAAAGACTCAAGGGTTGTACGAGATAAGTCACGATCCATCATTTCAGGAAATCGCGGGTCCCGACAAATAAAGGGAGAGTACATCCGCATACCTGTTCGAAACACCCCCATCATATTGAACAACATAAACGCAATCGGTCGATATCCTGCAAGTTTTAAAAGAGGCGCGAGTGAAGAACCAATAATAGGAGACCCCACTACTGCCACTTTGCTCACACGCTCCGGGTAATTAATCGCGACAGATAAACTAACTGTCCCACCCATACTATGACCAATTAAAGGAGCGTGGACAATTCCAAGCTGCTCCATGAACTGGTCAACGAGGCTGACAAAATCAGAAACGGCATAGGTTTCGCGTTTTTTCCCAGATTCCCCAAACCCCCAAAAATCCAAAGCATAGGTGCGATAAAAGGCACCTAGATACGCCATGGTTTCCTGCCATAAACCCCAGGAACCAAGCCATCCATGCAAAAGAATTACCGGACGACCCCGTCCGTATACTTCGTAATGAACAATTCCCTGATCAGTAGTGATTGAAGACACAGTGAGCGAGCGACCAGGCCTCTATTTCCCGGATTCCATTTCTTGAATAATGCTATACAAAAGTTCGAGCAAAACATTTTTAACTGTAGAGCGATCAGTTGCAACACAGGGCAGCAACTTAGTCTGGCTATCTAGCCGCAAAGCATGGCGGATATCTTCCATATCCCACGCATCATCTACGTCCTGTTTATTGGCTGCGACAACGTATGGAGTTGGTGCGTAAGCCCGAAACGTTTCAAGAATAGAGCGAGCTTCGCGGAAAGTTTCAGGACGGGTACTATCTACCATTACGATAAAACCCAACATGCCTTCTGAGAGAATCTCCCACATAAAATCGAAGCGTTTCTGGCCTGGAGTACCAAATAGGTACAATACCAAGTCTTCATCTACAGTGATGCGTCCAAAGTCCATTGCCACAGTAGTTGCAGATTTGACCGAGCGTTCTTCGTCAGACGAAATCTTGCGTTCCGTTGCTACAACATCAATTTCACTGACAGACTGGATAAATTGAGTCTTGCCTGCACTGAATGGACCTGTCACTACCATTTTGACCGTTTGCATAATACCTATCCTTCTGATCCTTATTGCATTACATCGTGCGAATGCGGCCGATCAGTTTATTGATCAATGTTTTTTGTTCTTCTTTATCCTGCGTTGGGAAGGTCTTCGGGCTTTGTGGAATAACCACACCTGCGGGTCGAACAATCTCAACCAAACCCGCTTGTAAAAGGCCGTATACTATTTTTCTAATTTCAAGTTCACTCAGTTTATTTGTAGAAGCAATTTGTCGAATTGTATTTTTGGGATCGACAAACTTTACAACGCGCCATTCTTCCACGCTTAGGTTCACATTGGTCAATGGGCGTTCTGTAAATTTCAAAGCCATATCCAAACTTGGAATTTCATCTTGCAATTGCTCCAGTTCACGCAATTGCCTTGACCCTTCAATAATAATATTTTCAAGATCAAGCTTTACATTAATACGATCATCAGGGGGAAGGAGTTCGTTTTCAAAACGAAAAAAACCTTCGACCCAGGTAAATAATTTTCGAACAACTTCTGTGAAATACCCTTGTAAATTAAGCAGAATATCTTCTTGAGAAACATATCCAGCATTAATCAGAAGAAGTCCGAGTTCTTTATCTGTCATTTGCCCGGCACGATCAGCAATAGCTCGGTACTGATTCGCATTAATCTTATTGGCTTTATGCAAAACCAACGCCAGGCTCCCATCCTCTTTGCCAATGCGGGCATAAGCCAACTTTCCATCACGAAACGAGACCTGAGCTTGTTCGGCGGGTCCGTCTACAATTAATGTACCAGTCTTGCTGGCAAGATTAATCAGATTAAGTAATTGTGTAATTGTAAAATCGCGTAAATTTCCACGCAGAGCCATATTTCCTCAAATCACCCATCAAGGATGGAATAGTTCAAAAATTATACTTGGAAGGTGTATATGCGTCAATTAACAAGCCTAACACTCTTGTGAGGCAAATCCCCTAAAATTGTCTAATTCACTATAAAATACAGGGGGGACAAACCTACATATTCTTGTGACTAATGTCACACGCCACATAGAGCAAATTAACTTGTTTTTAATCTTGCAAAAAATTAGAATTCGGACGTATTTACTCATAAACCCCAAATTGGTTTAAGTTGAGTTTTTCTGAAGGAGGTAGAAGACTTTTGAAATAGATATATAGCTTGTTCACTTTATTGAAAAGGAGAATGCAAGAATGAATTTCAAAAAAATGCTCGTTTTACTCGGCGTAGTCTTAGTAGTAGCCACAATCCTAGTCGCTTGTGGCGGCACTCCTACTACCGCGCCAACTGCGGCCGCAACAGAAGCCCCTGTTGCACCAATTCCAGATACCCCTTATCTGGCTGACTGGCAAGGCTCTGCTCATGCCCAAGTAGCAGATGAGCCTTTCCGCCATTGGGATGATGCCACAGCCAACCCTGATGGCGTTCCCACTTCTTGTGCCAAATGCCATACTACTGATGGTTATCGTGATTACATTGGCGCCGATGGCTCTGAAGCTGGCAAAGTTGATGTAGCTGTAGCAGCCGATCATGCTCAAGGTATTCAATGTGTGGCATGTCACAATGCAGTCACAATCTCAAAGACCAGTGTTGTATTTCCCTCTGGTGTAGAGATTAAAAACCTTGGTGATGATTCCCGTTGTATGGAATGTCATCAGGGCCGTGAGTCTAAAGTCAGTGTCGATGCATCAATTGCAAAATTTGGTGAAAATCTTGACCCCGACAAAGTACCTGCAGCAATCAAAGATGACCAAGGCAAAGATGTTACCCTTGGATTCCTCAATGTCCACTATTATGCTGCTGCTGCAACTCTATACGGTAGCATGACTCACGGTGGTTATGAGTATGATGGTTTAAAGTATGATGCCAAGAATACTCACGTTGAAGGTTACGACTCCTGCACAGGATGCCACGATCCTCATACTCTACAAGTAAAAGTTGATCAATGTGCATTCTGCCATGAAAATGTAGCCACAGTAGATGACCTCAAAAACATCCGCCAAGTCAGTTCTGCTAAAGATTACGATGGCGATGGCAATGTTGAAGAAGGCATTTACTATGAAGTACAAGGCCTACAAGAAAAGTTGATGGCTGAAGTCCAAAAATATGCAGCCGATAAAGCTGGCGCAGCAATCGTTTACTCACCCGATGCGTATCCTTATTTCTTTGCTGATACAAATGCAAACGGAACAGTAGATGACGGCGAAGCAGTTTTCCCAAATGCTTACAAAAATTGGACTCCTCGTTTACTTAAGGCCGCTTATAACTATCAGGTCTCCGTTAAGGATCCTGGTGCGTTTGCTCACGGTCCCAAGTACATCATTGAATTGCTCCACGACTCAATTGCCGACCTCGGTGGTGATGTTAGCAACTTAGCCCGCGATGACGCTGGTCACTTTGCAGGAAACACAGAACCGTTCCGCCATTGGGACAAGGATGCAGATGGCAATCCTGTATACACAGTTGATGCCGCTTGTTCCAAGTGCCATAGCGCCACTGGCCTTCCTCAGTTCCTTGCCTACGGTGCCAATCTTCCCAACGAATCTTCCAACGGCTTTATGTGCTCCACATGCCATAACGAAGCTTCCTGGCCAGATCGCTACGCTGTCAATAGCGTAACATTCCCCAGTGGTTCAACCGTTAGTTTTGGTGGCAAAGATGCAGATGGTAATTTCGTCGCAGACGATTCCAATCTTTGTATCGAATGTCATCAGGGCCGCTCCTCCACACCTACCTTGAACAAGGTTCTTGGTGACAAGGAAGCCGACACTGTGGATGCCAAGATCAAGTTCAACAACATCCACTACTTCGCTGCAGGCGCTACGATCTTCGGCGCTGATGTACAAGGCGCATACATGTATGATGGCAAACAATATGTAGGCCAAAACATGCATGCTGACGAAGCAGGCAAGATGAACAAGTGCAAAGATTGTCACGATGTTCACGCGCTTGAACCCAAAGTAGATGCTTGTGAAACCTGCCATGACACCAAAGACCCAACAACCATTCGCGAAAGCGACGTTGACTACGATGGTGATGGTAATGTAACCGAAGGCATCAAGGGCGAAATCGACACCCTCACTGAGGCTCTCTTTGCTCAGATTCAATCCTACGCTGAAGCACATGGCGGCGCGATTTCCTACAACGCAGCTGTCTATCCATACTTCTCCGGTGCTGATGGCAAGGCGTACGCCGCGTGGACTCCTCGTCTGCTCAAGGCCGCCTTCAACTACCAGTATGTTCAGAAAGACCCAGGCGCTTACGTCCACAATCCAAAATTCGTCATTCAATTCTTGATTGACTCCATTGCAGATTTAGGCGGTAACGTTAGTACCTACACTCGCCCATAAGCGAGCCCAAGTAAGTAACAAAAAAAGATGACGAGCAAAATTGCTCGTCATCTTTTTTTATCTATATTCACACCAAATCAGTGATATTTAGCACTTTATACATATTACAAGCCATTTTACAATTGGGGCATTCTCCCCATGACAAATTCATTGGGACTATAATTATCAAAATTATTAAAATTACGAATCAAGGAGAATGTAATGCGCCAAAGAATACAATTCCGTCCGCCTCGTTTATGGACCGTCATTCTGCTCCTCGGACTTGGACTTTTTATCTCCGCCTTAGCCGCCTTCTTCACCACCCCTGCTCAGGCAGCCCAACCAGCAGTGGCTCCCCACCAAGATAACAAACCCAGCAACGACTTTTGTCTCGCATGCCATCAACAGGAGGGAAAAACTGTCACACTTGGAAGCGAAGAACTTCCAGTGACGATTAACCCCACTGAATATGGTCTTTCAGTGCATGCCCAAGAAGGATTGAACTGCGTAGACTGTCACACTGATATCAGCGATTATCCACACCCAACCGTAAAAGCCAAAAGTGCTCGCGCTTTTTCAGTCAGCTATTCAGATTCTTGTAAAGAATGTCATGATGATCAATACTTGAAAGTACAAGATAGTGTTCATCAGAAGGCATTTGACGAAGGCAAAGACAACGCCCCACTTTGCTCCGATTGCCATAATCCACACACCCAAACCCGCATCATCGGACAGGAAAGTGGAAAACTAACTATCGCTGCCAGAAAAGATGTCCCTGCAACTTGTGCAAAATGCCATAGCGAAACCTATGACCAATACAAAAGCAGTGTTCACGGACAAGCTCTAACAGAAGGAAATTCTGACGTTCCTACTTGTACGGATTGTCATGGTGTTCACAATATTCAGGATCCCACCACCGCAGCATTTCACAATAACACCCCAGAACTTTGTGCCAACTGTCATGCAGACCCAAAAATTATGGGCAAATACAATCTTTCCACTAATGTGCTCAACACCTATGTGGCAGATTTCCATGGAACGACCGTCAAACTGTTTGAAGAACAATTCCCAGGGCAAGCCACAAACAAAGCAGTTTGTACTGATTGCCACGGCGTCCATGACATCTCCAAAGTTAGTAACCCTGAAACAGGTATTTCCCTACGTGAAAATCTATTGGTTAAATGCCAGCGCTGTCACCCAGATGCAACTGCAAACTTCCCAGATGCCTGGATGAGTCACTATGAACCCAGCCCTGAGCATTTCCCAATTGTGTACTATGTAAATCTATTTTACAAATTCTTCATTCCTGCGGTTCTCGGCGGTATGATCTTCTTTATCATCACAGATATTTATAGAAGAATTGTCAACCGCATGAAAGGAACGAAACACTCATGAACACAGTAACCCAAACCTACATGCGCTTCCCCATTGCTCGTCGCATTGAGCATTGGATTATGATGCTATCCTTTGTGACACTGGGACTTACAGGTGTCCCCCAGAAGTTTTCAACATCCAGCATTTCCATCTCAATCATTCAGGCTCTGGGTGGAATCGAAGTTCTCCGAACTATTCACCACACCGCAGCCACGGTGATGATGTTGGGCACAGCTTGGCACATCCTGGTGATGGGATACAGCGTTTTTGTTCTTCGCGACAAAATGTCCATGCTACCCTCTTTGCAAGATGCCAAAGATGGAATTCAAGCCTTGTTATATAACGTTGGTTTTGTGAAGACTTATCCCCAAATGGGACGATACACCTTCGAAGAAAAGATGGAATACTGGGCCTTTGTATGGGGTGCGGCCGTTATGGGTGTCACTGGCTTCCTGATGTGGAATCCAATCACTGCTACCAAATTCCTACCTGGTGAGTTTATCCCTGCGGCTAAAGCTGCCCATGGTGGTGAAGCTGTACTTGCTGTACTTGCCATTATCATCTGGCACATGTATGGTGTTCACATTAAACGTTTCAACAAGGCCATGTTTACAGGCAAACAAACCGAAGAGGAAATGATGCACGAACATCCTCTTGAGCTTGCGGACATCAAAGCAGGCATTGCAGACAGAAGGCCTGATGCAGCTACCATTCGCAAACGCCAAAAAATTTACTATCCGATTGCAGCGGTTGTGACCATTGCGATGTTGGCTGGAATTTATGGCTTTGTCAATTCTGAACAAACTGCACTAAAGACCATTCCCCCACTTTCAGAGTCAGTCCAAACTACACAGACACCTGCTCCATAAGTTACGGATAATACAACAAAAAATCCCGCGAAATTTCGCGGGATTTTTTGTTTATATTTGATTACACATGAACGATATCAGACACTTTGACAGAAACAGTTTCATGTACTTCATTCGTTAGGCGATGATCAACCACTCGCAAATATTTAACTCCCAGCGAGAAAGCCAATACACCATAAGCGATGATACCAAGTCCAGAACCCCACTCAATTAGAGAAGGAGTGTAGGTTGTATATGAAATCATTGCTTCGCCTGGTAAATATGAAATGACTGTCAGGAAGCCAACAATATTCGTATCAAAGCGGAAGGCAACTACGCCTCCAACTACCATCGCCAAGCCAAGCATCCGCCAGAAGGGAGAAATCCGTGTGGGTCGATAGAGCAACAAAAAGGTAGGAACGATCGCGCCAAAGATAATCTCACCAAACCAAAAGTTGAATGAGAGAGTCCCTTGTGTAAGCACATGGAAAGCTTCAGTACGTCCAGGCTCATGGGTATAGGTCTGAGCCAGCCAATCCCATGCACGGAAGTAAAGATATCCAATCATCAAATATCCAACAAATTGAGCGACGCGTTCAACCAAAGCATCATTCACTTTTGCCTTGGCTGTCAACTTTGATGAAATCATAGAAGCAAGCAAGGTCAGCGAGATGCCACCTACAATGGCAGAGAACATGAAGAGCACGGACATTTCTGGTTTGTACCAAATTGGGCGGGCTTTAATGACACCATAGACTGCGCCCAGGGAAGATTGATGCAAGCTAGAAAGAGCAAGCCCAACAATCGCAAGTACAGGAGCATAATGATGAACATGTTCCATCTTTTGTGTAAGTATTGGATAACGCTTACGTAACCAATCAAGGGAGGCAAGGATAGGCATCGCTTCAAGCACCAAGACTGTGAGGTACAACATGACACACATGGTTACTTCCCATAAGAGGGAGTGCATGTTCCAAAATACAAGCGACTTCCAGAAACGGTCAGGTCGGCCAATATCCAAGATAAGAGCAAGCATGGCCATGGTGTATCCAATGAGACCTACAAAAGTAGCTGTGCGTGCAATGGGTTGATATCGCTTCAGACCAAACAAATATACGCCAGCACATAAGCTAAATGCGCCTGCACTGAGAGCAATTGACGATAGATCAATAGTGATCCAAAGTCCCCATGGGACCAGGTCTGTCAAATTGGTGATCGAAAGGCCAAACCAAAAGACTGAGAGACCTGAGATCAATGCGACGAGGAGCAACATGGAAAGAAAGGCAAGCCACAATCCCCAAGGGGTGGTGATATTTTCACGTATGGTTTTGAAAATCATCTTGAACATATTAGCCTTCCGTTACAGGTACAGAATTACTGGCTGGGAGATAATACACACGAGGTTCAGTTCCTAAACTCTCTCGCAAGCGATAAGAGGGATGTTTTGCCAAAGCCTGGCTGACGTTTGAGTTTGGATCATTCAAGTCACCAAACATACGGGCGCCCGTGGGACAGGCGACGACACAGGCAGGCGTTGCTTCTGCGTCCACACCAGGGACAAATCCAAGAGAGCGACCACGGTCGATGCGGTTGTAACAGAATGAGCATTTCTCTGGCACGCCCCGCGGACGTCGCTCAACTTCTGGCTCACCCCACTCAGGAACGGCAGGATTTTCTCCCGTAAAGGCTTCCCAGTTAAAGGAGCGTGCTTCGTAGGGGCATGCGACCATGCAATAACGGCATCCAATGCACTTGTCGTAATCCATCATCACAATCCCATCGTCACGATAATAGCTTGCACCTACAGGACAAACCTCAACACAAGGGGCATGTTTACAGTGCATACAAGGTCTTGGCAAAAACACTGCTTTTCCATCCAAAGTGCCATCTTGGACAACTGTCGTCCATTCGATATTCGGATTAATATCGTTATGAGCCTGACACGCCAATGTACATTGTCTACAGCCAGTACATTTCGACTGGTCAATCACCATAGCCCATTGATGCTCCCCTTCTGCACCTTCAGAGGCTTCCACTTTTGTGATTGCATTCACTCCAGCGGCTACTGCTAACCCAATCGCAGAAAGCTTGATAAAGTCGCGGCGGTTGAAATTATTTTCCGTCATGGCGCACCTCTTCGGATTTTTTCAAAGCCAGGCGATACCATTTTTCCAAATAAGGAGCCAATAACATTCCTGCAGCCAAACCGATCAAGGCGGCCAACCCTGCATACCCAATTGGGGAAACGGGCGCTGGCTCAGGGGTCAACGAAGCCATTTGAACTGCTGCGGTTGGAACTACAGGGATAGAAGCTGAAGGATTATTGACACCCTGAGTCGATGGAGTTGCATCAGCATTGGTGTGCATTTGCTCAGCATGACAGGTGTTGCAGGTTTGTAAACTGGCTTTGAATGAATGATCAGGCACCGCATGGACATCATTTCCTTGTTTCTCTAAATGTTCCAAGTGGCAGTCAATACAAGTCACGCCTTCTTTTGCATGAGTTGAATAAGGAAAGTTCATGCTGGCTTCTTGATGGCAAGAGATGCACAACCGAGAAGCATCTTTTGAAGTTTGATCTTTTAAGTTAATCGTAATCTTCAAAGAGGCACTGTGTGGATCATGGCAGGAAGAACAATCCATACCTTCTTTATAGTGCGTGCTACCTTCCCAAGCCTGTAATCCAAAACGAGTATCAGTATGGCAAGTACCACAGGTATTCGGAGTCGCGTCCACAGTCATGGATGTCTTTGGATGCTGACCACCTTCGTCTTTATGGCAAGCTGCACAAGTGACACCATCTGCCGCCCAAGTGCCTGTAGCTTCATCATATCCAGTGACATGACAAGATAGACAAGCACTCGGCTTGCCTTGATCGGTCCAGGCTTTTACAAAGATGGGATCGGTGGTGGCTTGTCCATGCGGACCATTCTGCCAACTCATCTGCGAATCCTCATGGCAGGTTGCACAATCATCGCTCTTACCTGCATCCGGTGTCGGGGGAGGAGTTCCATCCTGAGCCGAGACAACAATCATGGTAGCGCCCGCAAATACAAGTGCGAACGCTACAGAGATCAGTGCTTTTTGAAAACGCGATAACATAATCATTCTCCTTGAACCGTAACTGTATTAAATATGAGCGGGTGAATGCTTTGAAACAGGCGCTGGGGCAGAGCGAAATACTTCACAGTCAAAGCAAGCTTCTCGTAAATATCCATTAGAAAGACGATGAGTTTGCCAACAGGCTTGGTTACTTTGGGCAGATCGTGCAGCCATCTCATCTACAGAAAGACCTTGTTCTTTCCAGCATGGCTGATCATCTTTCACCAATGCTTTACGTTCCTTCTCCGCCTCAGCCTGCCAGCGGATATCCAATTTGCGCAGGAAATACACAACCACAGCTGTCACAGATAGCGGAACGAATAATCGAACAAACAAACCGAGCAACATAACAAAAGTAGTGTTCATGACATCCTCACTTCTTCAGCCAATAATTGGCATTTTGACGTCTCACCCATTCTCCAAACAAAATCAAACCACCGAATGGGATCACCAAGCGGACCACGAAGAGCAGTAATACAAACTCTGAAGCGTTCATGACATTCTCCTTTCCAAACTTTCTTTATCTTGCACTCAGTGTATGACTTATAAAAGTGGAAGTAAATTCGGACACAACCCCATCCTCGATGAAATATCCCCGCATCTTTCCTAACCCATTTCCTGTGTCAAACACCCCATGCTTTTTCCTACCCGTGGGGAATTTGCCCCATTAAAAACATAGAGGCCACGAAAACGTGACCTCTACAAAAGCCTTATCATACGTTGAATTACAGCGGTTGTGTTACCGCCATCATTTGGTTAAATTCTGCTTGAAATTGAATCAGGTCCTGTCTTTTAGAAGCCATGAACATAATTTCCACTTGCCTCTCACCAGGAAAAAATGTGAGAACCAAGGCCAATAAATCATCTGCTCGCTCCAAGACAGATACTGCTTTGATTTTATTCAAAGCGATATATTGCCACTTTCCGCCATAACGAACCCCACGATTAAGTGTGCTGCGCTCATCTTCTTGGATAAGAATCAATTCCTTGTTTGTCAAAATCACCAAGTGCGCCATAGAGAGAATACGGCGATGAAATACATGTCCCCACAGAGCAAATACAGGGTTGGACATTTCGGGTTGCCAAACTATTTTGACAACTTCCTCACCTCCCATCAAACTTTCGGTTGCATAATTCATAAACTTGAAGTTTTCATCAGCCAAGGATTCAAATTTATTTTTACCCTCGCTCACTATATGTTTATTTATCAGGCTCGGCATTGACCTCATCTTATTCACAAAATATTCATAATGCCGAAAACTTGAAGTATTAAACTCAATCGTTGAAGTAGTTTTTTCACCCGTATTGGTGACTCCGTGAATCGTAAGCCAGGAAAACAACAAGATTCTGCCAACTTCAAAATCAGAGATGTTATTCAGGGAATATTCCATCGAAGTAATCTGCTTCCCAGACCGTGTCCATATATAAATCGTATCATTCGCTTCGCAAATCAATCTTTCAACCGAGTTACGCCGACGCATTCCTGCTATCGGTGGAGCAAGCACAGTATGAGGGAAATTCTTAAAATCTCCCACAGCTGTTTTATAAAAACTTTTATAAATATCAGGAATATCTTCAAAAGACTCTATATTCTTTGACCACGACGACATGGTTTGCCGTGCTCCGGTCATTTTGGATAATTCAGGGTTCAAATCTGATGTCATTATTTTTATGCCTTAATAATTCCCTTACGAATAGCGTATCGCACTAATTCTGAGCGTGAATGCAAATTTAATTTGCGCATAATGTTTTCACGGTGACGTTCCACAGTTTTGGGGCTAATCACGAGAGCAACAGCAATCTTATCGTTGCTGGCACCTTCTGCCAGATGCGTGAGCACTTCATGTTCACGGTCGGTCAAACCATCGAGATTTGCTTTTTCTTCTGCAAGATGATCCGTGTTCAAAAAATCGCGTACCAGCAATTTCGCCATTGAAGGATAAAGATACACTTCCCCCGCAGCCGCGGCGCGAATGGCCGTTAATAACTCTTCTGGAGCTGCCCGCTTAGGGACATATCCCGAAGCGCCTGCATTGAGCATTTGAAAAAAATATTCTTCATCTTCATGAATGGTCAATGCCACAATTTTCACATCAGGAAATTTCGCTTTAATCTCACGCGTTGCTTCGATGCCTGTTTTATCGGGCAGGCCAATATCCATCAAAATCACATCAGGGTGGGTTTCCCCAGCCTTAAGCAAGGCTTCTGCCGCTGTGGCGGCCTCCCCCACAATCTCCATCTCTGCATGTCCGCCCAACAGCATCTTCAACCCTGAGCGTACCACTGCATGATCATCCACTAATAGTAGACGGGGCATTTTTTTTATTCTCCACTTTCTCCACTTGATACGGAATCACCGCATCCACTTCTGTTCCATAATGAGGACGTGAATGCACCTCAACAGACCCACCCAAAAGCATGGCACGTTCTTCCATGCCAGCCAACCCCAAAGAGATGCGCCCAGTTCTGGTTTGAACCGCATCCAAATCAAAGCCTATTCCATTGTCTCGTACAAAAATCTCTGCGGCCTTTTCTTTATAGTCAATTCGCACATTGACAGTGGTTGCCTTGGAATGTTTGATGATGTTATTCAGGGCTTCCTGTACAATGCGAAAGATGGTGATCTTCACTGCGTCATCTAATGATGGTTCATCCCCTTCGATATCCACTCGTACTTGGATGGAAGTTAATTCATGAATGCGCGAAGCGTACCACCTCAACGTGGCGGATAAACCCAAATCGTCAAGATGAGCAGGCCGAAGGTCGGCAATGATGCGTTGAAGTTCTCCTAATGCATCTGAGGTGAGCGAACGCAACTGCTTCAGCGTGTCTTTACGTCTTTTTTCATTGACTTCATTTGAAAGGCCACTCAACCCCATGCCAATTGCCGTAAGGGATTGTCCCGTTTCATCATGTAAATCGCGTGCAATCCGTTGACGTTCCGCCTCCTGCGCACCGACCACTTTGCGAAACAAATCTGCACGAAGTTGTTCACGCTGACGAGACTCAAACAAACGCTCTTCCTGCAACTCAGCAATTTTTCTATCGCTTTCCACTTGAAAGGCGCGCAAAAAACGGATGACAAACACGGATGCAAAAATGGCAGTGATGGCACGTAACAATTGCACAGGGAAGCCAAATGTATTTTGAAATAATTCAGTATTAAGAAATGTGGAAGGAGGCAATGGACTTGGCTCTGTAAAAAATTGACCCACAAGGCTATACCAACCAAACGCAATGGAGGCCCATAAACTGTCCCGCCCAAATCGAACCAACCCAGCATGACGAAATGTACGTTGCTGGACAATTAATCCTGCAGCAGCCAGTAACCCTGCAGGGATTGCAAGTGAGTAGCGCGTCCATACATCCATAATCATGGGCATATCGGCTAGCAAATATTTTTCTCGCAGAGAAACCAACCCAAATACCCAAATCGCTTCCAACCCCAATGGAATAATCAAGCTGACTCGCCAAGTTGATTCGCTACCCAGCACAAGATAGGAGCCAAAGGCCGCAAGGGATAAGAAAGAAAATGCTAAAAATGAAACGGAAACAAAAGAAACAAAGACTTGATATTGCGCGTCAAAATGCCCCATCGCATTAAACATGCTCACCCATTCATGAGCCGCATGCACCAAACCAAACCCTGCCAATGGACGAAGTGCCATACGCAGGCGTACATCTGTAGAACGACCACCTTCCATTGCCACCAATAAACCCATGCTGAAAAATGCAAGGCCGTAAAAGAAATAGATGACAATGAAAGGTGATGAGTTCATATTTTTTCACTTGCAGACCCAAGACTGGGTCTTTTTTCACTCTTCCTGATGACGCAATCTAGCACCACATGTTCTGCAGAAGCGGTCACCAGCTTTGGCACGTGCTCCACACTGTGGACAATAGGTATCTCCATCTTCCAACTCTGCTTCCGCTTGAGCCGAAGCACGACGACGCGGCTTTTTTGAAGATTTACGATTAGACTGCCACAAATAAATAGATCCACCAACTAACATGATGACACCCAAGCCGCCAATTACATAAGGAAGAGAATTATTCAAGGAAATACGTCCCTGAGTGTTCTCATCCACTGGAGCTTGAATTCCCTGGGAAGCAGAGACAAGTGAATCGGTTGTCTTCTCATATTGAAGATTGAGCGGGAACATTTCCCCTGCGGCCAACTTAACCGGATCTCCTACAAAATACTTTAAATCATTTTCATTCGCAATTGATGGGAGAGATGGATCTGTTGTAAGTGAAGTGGTATCCAGCGGCTGAAGCACACGAATATTAAACTGGTCTACGGCATACGTTCCATCCCATAGGTAGGAATAGATGCGCTTATTTCCACTGAATGTGATGGCATCATAATATTCAAAACGAGCAGCCGTGGAATTCATCGTGATCGTGAAAACCTGCCAGTCGCCATCTGCTTTCGGACCGTCGAATACAGCATCAGCAAGTTTGCCATCTGACGTGTAATTGGCAACAGCAATTAAATTTGCATCCTTTGGGATTCGGAAAGTCAAGTTCACAGGTAAAGCAGTATCGGCAGGCAATTCAAAATCAGTTAATACCAGCATACTGGGTTGATCATATTCAGGCCATAATTGAACACTCATACTGGGTAGAGTGATATTGGTTTGAGCAAAAGCAAAAGAAGAGGGGAATGCAAAAATCACCCCCAACATAACGATTAAGAACAACTTGCGCATGGAAATACCTCCAACAATAAGGGTTTCTATTATCTTACCATGCGCTCAATTCAACGTGCAGAAACGAAGTCACGAACTATTGTGGAAGAATGTCACCCTTTTTATCCAGCATAAACTGATTGAGCCGCTTGTCGCACGGTAGCACGCACCATTGTCCAACAAGCCTTGGTATACGGCGTTTTGATTCCATGCTTTACGCCACGTTTCAACACCGCACCACTAATTGCATCAATTTCAGTGGGAGCCCCACGCAACACATCTTGAAACATGGAAGAATAATTTGTTGCGGTTTTACGCGCCACATCCTCTGCAGCATCTACAGGATTATTAAACGGCAAATGAACATGTTCGGCAGCCGCAACTTGTGCGGTTTCGCGAGCCAATTCTCCCATCATCTTACGCGCCTTGGGATGAGACAACAACTCACCATTGGAAACCTGTAATAAAGCAGTCAACGGATTGATAGCAGCATTGATGACCAACTTGCCCCAGATTAATGACTGAGCATCATCCACAATTTGCAGATTGAAATGAGATGAACGCAGAGCCGCTTCCAACGGACCGAGAGCCTGATTCTGCTCGAGAGACAAAACCCCTTCCCCGCCCATTTTCACCAATCCAGGTCCAAGCAAGGTGGCACCAGTGGTGGTCACACCCAATGAAACCCGAGCAGGTCCAAGGTCACGAGTGAGCGTTTCACGATTTCCAATCCCATTTTGTAAGGTGATGGCGAGTCCATTGCTGGCAAGGGCTTCCTTCAATTGATGGGCTGCCCGTTCCGTTTGCCATGATTTGACCAATACCAATGCATACTTTGCATCTCTCACTTCTCGAGGATTATCTGTCGCATGCACTTCATAGGATTGTTCATTTCCATTCGTATCTACAATGCGGGCCCCATGTTGCTGTAATTCAGCTAAGCCTTTTTTCCAGGTACCAAGCATATGTACACCATGACCTGCTGCACTTAATCTCGCAGCAAACATAGTGGCAAGTGCACCAGTACCAACCAATAAAATATCTTGTTTCATTTGACTTCCTTCAAGAATGTAGACCATTCTTCGTCGGTCATTTCCACTGTATGTTCTTGTGCAGGGAACAGCTTACTTTCTACATCGTCAATGTAGCTGGCAAACGCCTTATCCATTTCCGCATGGAAATTGGCATATTGTTTAACAAACTTTGGAGTGAAGCGGTCGAATAACCCAAGCACATCATGGGTGACCAACACTTGACCATCTGCACCCACCCCAGCCCCAATGCCAATGGTGGGAATTGAAATTTGTTTGGAAATATATTCAGCCAACCGCGCTGGCACAGATTCAAGCACCATACTAAATGCGCCAGCTTCTTCGAGAATCTTGGCATCTTCCAATAATCGTTTTGCTGCTGAGGCGGTCTTGCCCTGAGCACGAAACCCACCCAGTTGATTTACAGATTGTGGAGTAAGGCCAATATGCCCCATGACTGGAATTCCAGCCCCCATAATGGCACGGACTGCATCTGCCCGTTCACGACCACCTTCAAGTTTGACCGCATCCATACCACCCTGCTGTAAAAAGCGACCTGCATTTCGTACAGCCTCATCCACAGAAACTTGATACGACATAAACGGCATATCCCCTACCAACAAGGCAGATTTAGCCCCGCGCGAAACAGCTCGGGCGTGATGAAGCATTTCTTCCATGGTAACGGGCAGGGTATTTTCATACCCTAACACCACCATGGCAAGCGAATCCCCTACAAGAATAGAATCAACACCAGCCTTGTCCATCACCAGCGCAGTGGGATAGTCATAGGCGGTTAACATGGTGATTGGCTCGCCACGTTCCTTCTTTTGACGGAACGTCAGCGTAGTCACCTTTTTTCTTTGTGACGTGGAAGTAGAAATAGTTGTTGTTGACATGGTACCCTCCGATAAAGGTAGAGTCCGCTTTGTGTGTTTACCCACTACTATACACACAGATTCGGTTTGATTTGTTTAACGCCGTCACGTTTCATTGGATACGTGCAGCTTATTCATTATTCCACAAAAATGATTTTTCGCCTATAATAATTTTGTCAGAACTTTGTCTCAAAAACTATCACACTTCTGTGAAGGAGAATTTCCATGCGAAGAATGTTTGGCTTTTTAATCGGGATTTTTGTAGGTGGGCTCGTTGGTTCAATTATGGCATTATTGTTAGCCCCTGAGTCTGGGGAAAATTTACGTCAACAACTCCGCAACCGTGGAGAAACTCTGGTCAACGATATTCGTCAGACAGCCGATGTTCGCCGTATTGAATTACGCGATCGGCTTGAAGCTATGAAAACCCCAAGAGAGTTTTAATTTCTACAAGACTGATTTGTAGAACTCTACGACCCTTTTCATATTTGCTTCATACTCAGCTCGTGCGGAAATAATTTTAGAATTTAGACCTGCGGCTTCCTGTCGCAGGTCTTCTCTTTCCAAGCCAAACAAAATCGCGTCAGCAATGGCCTGTGAATCATTTGGATTGATCAACAGGCCATTCTGCCCAGGTGTAATCCACTCGCGAATGGATTCCAAATCACCAGCAATTGGAAAACATCCACAAGCCATCCCTTCGATTAAAGAATTAGGAGTACCATCGTGAAAGCTGGGTGAAACGACAATCTGTGCGCCGCGAAACACCTCCCCCATTTCTTTATGAGGAATAGATGGTAACAACTCCACGGATTGTTCAATCTTTAAATCCTTTATCCATTGTATTGCCTGCATCTCCCCTTGCATGGAAGAGCAAATAAATTTTGCCTCAGGCCGTTTTGCTAATACCATCGGAATGGATTTGAAAAATGCCTCATTGCGCACATAGGCACGAAACCCTCGTGGATTAATAATGACGGGATTCTTAGTCAATTCCTTTGGCTGAAAAAAAACATCGCTTCGGATTCCGCCGTTGCCTGGTGCTACCAAAGTAGGTTTCTCTTCCCCCAAACCCCACTCGCGTGCCAAACGAATATCGCGTTCCACATCCGCATGCAAAGCAGTCACCCTTTTCATTGTTTGGCGGGTGTAATATCCCATCAAGGGCGTGGATGGGGCATGCAATGTAAAGTCATTTCCCCAAATAGAAACAACAAAAGGACTCTTAATCTTTGCTTTTGAAGCCAACATCCCCTCATAGGGTACCCGCAAAGCATGGACAAGGTCTGGCTGCACCTCGTCAATGAAAGCTTGCAATTTCTGCGCGGCGCGGGGAATGGTCAAGGGGCCGAGAAGCTGTCTGATAAGGGTACGCAGGCCAAGGCCACGAGCAGAAGCGCTGCCTGGTCGTGTAGTCTGCCTCTTGACTGAACTAAAAGCAACGGGGGTAAATTCCAATCGTTTTACAGGGAAATCCAAGTCACATTGAAATGTAGAAGCAAGATAGACCTCATCACCACGCTCTACGAAATATCGAATCCAATTTTGGGAAATTGGTGAGCGGCCATCTGCTACAAATAGTAATCGCATGCTGTGATTATACCCTTCGGAGATTCGGACATTACACTCTCCTTACGGGAGTATATACACATTGCCCGTAACCTCGAGGCGTAGTATATTTGCGGAATGAGCAAAGGGCGAATTTTGGTTGTTGAAGACAATATGGATACCTATGAATTGGTTAGGTTTTTTCTTGAAAAAAATGGGTACGAAACTTTTCTCGCGGTCAACGGCCGCGATGGCGTAGATGCAACGATAAAACAACTCCCCGACCTGATTATGATGGATCTTGCCATGCCTGAAATGGATGGCTGGACAGCAACCAAACTCATTAAACAAAATCCAAGCACCAGTGCAATTCCTGTCATTGCATTGACTGCGCGCGCCACAGAAAGTGAACGCGCTCGAGCCTTGGAAGCAGGCTGTGATGATTTTCTAACAAAGCCAATTGACCTTTATGAAATGGTTGAAGCGGTCAATCACTGGCTCGGCAAAGAATAATTCCCTGTGGTATAGTTATTTCACCTTTGTATCAAATTTTTTCAAATCGAGGAAACTTATGAAACAAATCTGTGTCGTCGGCGTAGGGTACGTAGGTCTTGTTACTGCGGCTTGCTTTGCCGACCTTGGAAATCGTGTCACGGCTTTAGACGTGAACGAACAACGTGTTGCAAATTTAAAAAAGGGCATTATGCCCATTTATGAACCAGGCTTGGATGAGTTGGTCAAACGAAATGTAGCTTCAGGTCGCATTACATTTACAACCTCCTATAAAGAAGCTCTTCAAGGCGCTGAATATGCCTTCATCGCTGTGGGCACACCTTCTGGTGTAAACGGCGAGGCAGATTTGCAATATGTAGCAGCCGCCGCAAAATCCATTGCAGAAAACATGGCCGCCCCAATCATTATCATCAACAAATCTACGGTTCCAATTGGAACTGGTGACTGGGTTGCTGACATTGTAAAGGGTGCTCAGCCCAAACCAATTGAATTCTCCGTTGTCTCCTGCCCTGAGTTCTTGCGCGAAGGCTCTGCCATTGCAGATTTCACCAGCCCGCACCGCACCGTCATCGGCTCCATGGACAAAGATGCTGCCAATAAGGTAGCTCAACTTCACCTAGCCCTGCGTGCACCGATTGTCATCACAGACTTACGCACAGCAGAAATGATTAAATATGCGAGCAACGCTTTCCTCGCAACAAAAATCTCTTTCATGAATGAACTTGCCGACCTGTGTGAAATGGTTGGTGCTGACGTAAAAGAAGTAGCCGCAGGCATGGGTTATGATGCACGCATCGGTCGCCACTTTTTGGATGCAGGCCTCGGTTGGGGCGGCTCCTGCTTCCCGAAAGATGTAGAAGCGTTAGCCTACATGGCCAAGGAAAAAGGCCTCAATCCACGCATCCTTAACGATGTAATGGAAGTCAACTATGACCGCCGTCAAACGGTAGTTCACCAAGTGGAAAAGATGGTGGGCGGAAGTTTGAAAGGGAAAACTATCGGTTTATTGGGCTTGGCCTTCAAGCCAAACACTGACGATATGCGCGATGCCCCCTCCATTGACATCGCTGAAGCACTAAATAAAGCTGGCGCAAAAGTCCGCGGGTATGATCCCGTTGCCATGGAAGTTGCTCGTCCATTGCTTCCTGCAGTAGAAATGTTCAAAGGCCCATATGAAATGGCCAAAGATTGTGACGCCTTAATCCTCGTCACAGAGTGGAATGAATTCAAACAACTCGACCTTGAAAAGGTCAAAGGATTATTGAAGTCTCCAATTATCTTTGACGGACGCAATATTTATGATCCAGCTGTAATCCGAAGTTATGGATTTACCTACCGCTCCATTGGTAGAGCCTAATACCTTGTGACTTAACTCAAAATGGGATGGTCACCTTCGGGGACTATCCCATTTTTTCAATCCTATATAAAAAGAAACCAACTCCATGACCACCCCTCCCGTTTGCAATTACGAAGGCTCCGATTACCAACAATCTTTTTGGGAACAAGGCGGCCGCCAATATGAAGACCTCGCAGAAGGTATTGCCTTCAAACGAATGCTACCCAAAAGTGGAAAGTTAATGCTGGAACTGGGCGCAGGTGCAGGACGCAACACGCCGCGTTATGCAGGGTTTGAACGTATCGTTGTATTAGATTATTCGACCACTCAACTCGCTCAAGCTCAAGAAAGGCTGGGGCGCTCCGACAAATATATTTACGTCGCTGCCGACATCTACCGCCTCCCCTTCCTAGATTCTTCATTCGATGCCGCCACAATGATTCGTGCTCTACATCATATGGCCGATGCCCCAAAAGCATTACAACAAGTCCGCAATGTTCTTCAACCTAGCTCAATTTTTATTCTTGAATTTGCTAATAAATTAAACTTGAAAGCCATTCTTCGTTATTTATTAGGCAAACAAAGTTGGAATCCTTTTAATCTTGAACCAGTAGAATTTGTAAAACTCAATTTTGACTTTCACCCTAAGGCTATCCGCAACTGGTTAACCGATCTAGGATTTACAATTGAGAAAACACTAACTGTTTCTCATTTTCGTTTGGGTACCTTGAAAAGAATTTTTCCAGCGAAATTATTAGCCACGCTAGATGGATTATTTCAGCCGACAGGGCGTCTATTTCAATTTACGCCTAGTGTCTTTGTAAAAGCTGTTGTTAAAGATGGATCTCAAGAAAACGTCACAACAGTAACTGACATTATTGAACTGTTTAAGTGCCCTGAATGTGGAAGCGGAAAACTCGAACCCCATACTGATTATCTATCATGCCCATCTTGCAGTGCAAAATGGGGAATTCAAGATGGAATCTATGATTTTCGCGAGAAAAAAGCGTCTGTTTAGTTTCCGCTGATAAAAATGGGGAACTTATTAATGCCAAAAACGTCATGACCATGGGTGGCAGACTCATACTTTAGAGATGTGAATTGCTAAACAATCAATTCGATAAGGCTGGAAATGAGATGACTGAACCTATAAACAAAAATTCCTTTGCAGATAAAAAGACAGAACCTCGCAATCACGGGGTTGATACTCGTGGGATGCTCAGTATTGCAACTATGCTCGTTAGCATGGCGGCACTAAGCATCTCCATGCTAGGTGCCGCCAAGCTTGTTATCGATGTATTTAACGATGGTTTGCTCAGCAGCATGGATGGAATCTTCATTAAGCTTCTAGTCTTGAGCTTTGCCTTTTTATTTGGCTGGGGCGTCGGGTTGGCTTGTATTCGTGTCTTTGGAAATCTTGTATATCCATATGTAATCACCCTTTACTCATGGACATGTCTGGCTGCAGTTGGTTTGCTATACATCAAGATAATCCAAAAGCTATATATGCAACAATATGATGGAATGCATTTTGGCGCTTATTTAATTATGTTACTCGGTGGGTTGTTTGTCTTAATTTGTCTTCACTTGTTGCTGGAAGATCATGATTTACGGCCATTTGCCATTCCCCTACTTATTATCAGCGTTTTACAGTTATTTGTAATTGTTTTCCGCTATGTTTTTGACACAAGTCCAAAGAAAATTATGGTACTTGGGGATTTCACTATTTTCCTGGTTATGATTTCTATTTCTGCGCTAATGTTAATGCACATTGGTATTCTATCTCCATTGCGAAATCAAATCAGTGATTTGTTTGAAAAGAAATAGCTCAAAACAAATACATCTTTACAACAATTAAACTCAAGAGATTACATGAAACTACAAGTGCTTATAAAAAAAAACATTCCCCTACTTGCCGTAATTATAGTTTTTATTCTATCTAGGTTTGCATACTACCAACAAGGAATTCGATTCCAAGGTGAAACATACAAAGGGTATTGGCAATTTATTGAAGAAACATTGTTAAAAACAGATCTAACACGAAATGTGTTTTATCTTCACAGTCAGCCGCCATTGTTCAATTTGTTTACAGGGATTATTCTCCAATTATTCCCTACCTCAAATGAGGTTGCATTCAAAGTAATATATTACTTTGCAGGATTAATTTTGGCTGTCAGCATATATTTTCTGGGAAATGCTTTAGGATTTCGTTCAACAACTTCAGCTATTTTATCTAGCATTTTTATAATCAGTCCAAGCTCCATTTTATACGAAAACTGGCTCTCCTACGCTTATCCACTGGCTACTATGCTCACCTTGTCTGGGGTGTTTTTATATAGATATGTAAAAGCAAAAAAAACATCAGATGGTATATATTTTTTTCTTTTACTAGCAACAATTTCTTTAACGTGGGGGCTATTTCATTTGATTTGGGTTCTAGCTTTTGCTATCATTTTTCTAATTATTTTTAAATTTAATTTTAAAACAATAGCCATTTCCATATTCATACCCATATTATTGACAGTCTCTTGGTACACAAAGAACTTAGTTCTCTATGGAGAATTCACAGCCAGTTCCTGGGCAGGTATGAACCTAGCAAACATTACAACCTTCCGTCTTTCCCAAAAGGAAAGAAAACAACTACAAAAAGAAGGTATATTATCAAATTTCGCAACCATAATCCCATTCCGCAATCCTGATGTTTACCTAAAATTCATAAAAATAGAAAAAACAGGAGTGCCAATACTAGATGATTCCCTCAAGCGGAATAAACCACCATCATTTAGTATATATTCAAGCGTCACGTTTTATTTAAAAGATGCGATTACAGTCATTCGCATCCACCCTATACAATATGTTCAATCCATATTGCAAGCCAATTACATTTACTTTCACTCAACCCAGTGACTATGATTTCTTATGCAATAGTAAAAATTTCCAACATCAACCATATATGGGATGTGTTGTTTTATGGGCAAATAGAAAATGGAGAAAAGATAGGGACGGACGTAGTCAATCAGCAAAATATGTTGGCTGGTTTATTGTTATCGTTTTCTTCATTTCTGTTATCGGCTCTATCATTATTACCTTTTTAAATAAAGAAAAGTTGAATAGCAGTCAGGGTTTATTAGTTGTTTTCATGACTTATAATATTGTATTTGTTACATTAGCAGGAACACTGATGGAAATAGGTGAAAACAATCGATTTAGGTTTGCAATTGACCCATTTTTATTACTGCTATTTGTTTTTGTTTTAAAGGAATTTGCATCACTATTTCATGCTAGAAAAATGATAAACGCCAAATCAAACTTTAAGAGTTAGCTTAAGAGTTAGCTTTTCATCACTGGCAAGCGGACAAAGAAAGTGCTTCCTGGGAAATTCACTTCGTCATGCCCTGTGCTTTCCACCCAAATGGTTCCATGTAACGCTTTAATGATGCCAGAAGCAATTGCAAGCCCCAAGCCTGCTCCCCCACCTTTATAATTTGTACGACTAGAGGAATGTAATTCCACTTTTCCTAATTGGTATAGTTTTTCAAAAATAATCTTATGATGCTCTGCATCTATCCCAATACCAGTATCTTTAATCGCAAGTTCTGCACATTTGCCCAATCGAGAATCTTCCACAACTTTTACAGAAATAAATATGTTTCCACTATCAGGTGTAAACTTAATTGCATTAACAAAAACATGGTCTAATGCTTTCTTCAGAAGTTCTGGATCAGCCATGACCGGGGGAATTTCCTTTATCTTTTCGTCATCCATATTCACGGTCAGATTGCGAAGCGCTAAATCTTTAACATAGTCTTTATGAATTAACCGTAAAATCAAACTCAAACTAACAGGTTCAACATGGGGATTTACAATCTGATTATCAAGACGAGCTACGTCCAACATACTATTTACAACTTGTTGAAGGCGATTGGTTCCTTGAGAAACACCATCCACCGCTTGCGAAAGCGCATTCACAGACAAAACATTTGGATCAGATTTTAAAATCCCAAGATATCCCTTGATCACAGTCAGAGGCGTTCTTAATTCATGAGCGGCTACCTGAATAAAAGCCGATTTATTGGTGTCGTGTTTGGCAAGTGTAGTGTATGCATTGTTTAATTCTTCTACACGCTGTGAAACCATCCGCTCCATCATTTGATTAATACCAGTCACTTCATCATAAAGGCGTGAATTCTCCAATGCGACGGTAGCTTGTGTAGCAAAAGTGGTGATTGCAAACAGGTCATCTTGATTAAAAACCCCATGCTGGCGAGCCAATATCAACATGCCAATTACTTTATTTTTCAAAAACAACGGTACTCCCAGCCACGATCGGTCTTTGGGCATCCAGTCCGGTTGTGTCCAGCCTTTCACTGCATCAATATCATTGATCAGAATTGCCTCTCTCTTTTGAGTGACAATCTGATAGAGATCATTATTTCCAATTTTCAAATTCAAATCAATAATTTGGGTATCCGTTGGCAGCCCCCAAAAAGATCGTACAGACGCAACCCCATTTACATCTTCCATAAACAGAATACCGCGATCATGTTCGAGGACCAATCGCAACTGTTCCATAATTTGTTGTGGAAGTTTGTCAGCAGTCGTTAAAGATGATAACTGACGTGATGACCGAGCCAACGCTTCAGCTCCGCGACGCCGCGCCTGCTCTGCCTCAAATAAATTAGCATTCTGCGTTGCGGCTTTCTCTGCCACTTCTTTTGCTCGAGCAAGTTCCGCAGCACGTTCACGCGCCTCACTTAACAAACGGACAACTTCTTTTTGTGCCTGTTCGCGTTGATCGACAAGCATCGTACGTAAGAGAGCACTGGAAAGCAAGTTCCTTACCCGTACATATACATCCCAATCTTTGGGACCTACTTCTGCCCACATAAAACCAAAGCGATTGCTTGCCAGAGTTAAAGGCATGACAATAGCGGTGTAACGTCTTTCTTCAGGTGTCTTTCCACGAGGAACCAACCGCCCTGTTGCCATAGCAGATTTCTCATTTGGAGCTTTGAAGTTATTATTGTCATACTGCATTAACAGACGATAACTTTCTGGCAACCCAGAAGATACAGTACCTGATTCAGTGAAATCACTATAGAACATGACATACCAACGTTCCAAGCCTAAGGCAGGAAAATGCTTGGATATGGCATCCCCTATTTCATCAAAGGTCATGGCAGGTGCCATGGAAAAACTAAAATTACTCAAAGCCTCTTCAAGTTGTTCAAACTGCAAACGGCGATAGGCTTGTGCTCGCTGAGATAATTCACCAGCCAACATACGAGCTTGTTGAAATAAATTCTCGGCCCGTAGCATCGTAGTGTTGCTTGAAATTCCACCCAAGGCATATTTTCTAAATGTAGAAAGCACATTATTCCAAGTTGTAAATTCGTAGCCGTGCCGTTGCAAAACTTCAATCGAAGATTGAATCATCTTCAAGAAAGCATCGCTTTTGTCGGTCTCCTGCAAACTTGCAAGGAATACATCCCAGGTTCGTCCAAACACATCACGAAATTGGTCTTTGAATGAATCATTTTCCAGAATACCAGCGGCGCCAAACAAAGCACGGATGGCAGCATCGCGTTTATTTTCCAAACGCCCGGTCTGGGCCACTTCCTTAGATAAAACAACTGCACGCGTAACACTTTCAGGCAAACAACCGCAAGACCAACGCACAACCATTTGAGACGGAAGCAACGTTGCCGGTGGCAACACTTCCCCATTCATTCTTTGCATCAATCCAGTAAATGCCTTGACGCCTGCATCATAAAAAGATTGGTGAACCGTCGTTAAAGGCACGCCAGTCGACTGAGCTTCAGAGACATCATCAAAACCTGTTAAAGCGATTGAATCTGGCACTTGAATACCACGTAGCTGTAAAGCTTCCATAGCGCCAAATGCCATACGATCGTTGGATGCAACAATTGCTTGCATCTTAACGCCCCGCTCATCTAACAAAGTACGAATCGCTGCACGCCCGCTTTCTGGCGTGAAGTCTCCATACACAACAAGATTTTCATCAAACGGAATGTTATGAGTTCTTAGCTCATCTTTATATGCTCTAAATCTTTGCTCAGCTTCAACCTGGCCGGGAATGCCTCGAATAAATGCAATTTTCTGGTATTGATGTGCTTCGATTAAGTGACGAACAATGGAACGCATTCCAGTTTCGCTATCCGTAGCGAAGGTGGAAATATTATCTGAGGGAACGGCAAAAGATGTAATCGGGATGGGAGCAAAGGTAGAACTAAACTTCTTAATCTCATCTGGCGTTAGGCCATGCGCAATATCTGCGGAAAATAAAATCCCGTCAAATTGCTCGGTTTTAATTAAATCATATAGCCCATAAGAAGTGTTTTTTTCAGGCGTGTTAAGAACCGTTGGTTTCCCCCCAATAAAACATACAACATTTACATCATTCTGACTGGCAGCATCCATTACCCCGGAGATAAACTCACCACCCCACATACGGTTCAACTGTGCCCCAAGCACAGCGATCGTTTTCCTCGAGTTGTTGGTTTTTTGAATTTGCTTCATAATTAATGAGCAAAATTATAAGGCAGGAAAGAGAAATCTGAAATTTCAATTTCGTAAAGAATTCCCGCATATAAAAAGCCCTCCAAACCGAGGTTTGGAGGGCTACTGTGTTACAAACTACTTTATTTCAATCTGATACGTGGCTAATTCACGGGTAAAGCGGGAAGTCCCTGTCACTACCAAATAGGCTTTATCACCCGCTTGAAGCGACAGAGGGATGTCGGCTGTTTGGTCTGCGCTTAATGGGATACTCTCAACGCTGTTACCATTTGTTCGGATAAGAGCCAGCTTGAAGGTCTGCGGAAGCGTGTTCTGGATTCGGGCAAATCCTTCGGCCACCCAGCCGCCATCATCCGCTTCAAAATCTGACTGATAGCCTGTTGCCTGTACTGAAACATCATCCAGCAAAAAGCCTTCACCATTGACTGCATCATCGGTGACATATTCAAAACGAACTTGTATCTTCTTGCCTGCATATTGTGACAAGTCAACAGTTTCTTCCTTCCAGCCATTGGAGACACCTGTATAACCCCAACCATAAGAATTACCAGAGGGATTGGTATCTGTGCTAGATGGTGTTTGAATAATCTGCCAGGTCTTTCCATCTTCAGAAACCTCGAGATACACATAATCCCAATCTTCTTCGATGTCGTACCAAGTATTGTAGGTTAACTTAATATCGCCACTTGCCTGAGTGAAATCAAACTCATGGGTAAGTCGCATATTTGACTTATCCCCTTTATTAGACCAGAAAGCATATTGACCTGAATGAGGGTCAGCAGGTAACAAACCAGTGACCGTAGACCCAGTGAAAGAAAGGGTATAGTCACCCGCACAATCAATTTCAATATAGTCAACACCATATTGATGTACATCACGGGTCAACTGAGATTGCGGACAAGTGGAAATTGTCTCGGTGGCAGATGCACGGTTGGCATTGGTATAGCTTTTATATACGTAGCGCCCATCCCCTACTGAGGGGTCCAACAAAAAGTTTGTCACCGCCCAATCAAGGAAGAAGTCGTCACCTGTAATGGGCTGACCTGTGACAGCATCGGTGGCATTGATTTCTTTTAATGCATTGTCAACACTATCCAATCCATTGGCTGGATCTTTCACGATGGCCTTGGTCGCATCTTCTCCAAACCGATCGAGGAAATACGTAAAGAAAAGGAAACTGGCACCATAATGCGGCGTAGTTGCACTTGAATCATTCGGCCAATCATTCAGCTGTAAGTCAGGGTCGCTGATGTAAAGGAAATCAAAACCGCCTGGATCATATCCATTGAGAAGAACCGCCAGCTCCGAAAAACCTTCATTGAGCCAGGTGGTTTCATTCAGATCTTGATTCCAATGAATCATGTGCTGAAATTCATGGGCCAAGACGCTGTATGTATACAAATCACTAAGCGGGGAATTATCTGCATTGAACAAGAACATCTCATGTCCATTGGAGAATTTGTGAATTAATGGATTGGTAGACGCAGCGGAAGAAAAATACCCAGCGATATTTCCGCCAAGGCCACGAGCATATAAAAGATAAATATGCTCATCCCCATCAATACCGGGCGTCCATTCGTTGCCAAAAAATTCACGGTCTGTTGGGTAAATTTTATTTTCAAATGTATCGGCCAATGCTTTCACTTCAGCAGCATCAACCTGTACACCATCCTGCACCCAGAAATAAGAATGCGGGGTAATGTACATCAGCTTGGCTTGTATCTGAGTATTCTCTGTTGTGTCTTGATTGGAAACCCAGAATTTATCCGTCTCCCCTACTTTACGTAAGGTAGCAGAAGTTGCCAACACCTCTGGGACATCACATTTCCCTTCCAAACGACAAGCCAAATCACGCGCATCATTCGGCGGGACAATTGTGGTCTGCAAAATATCAGCTGTTTCTGTTGAGACAGAATCAAGCGGAGGTCGAGTTACAGTGGCATCTGGAGTTGCCGTGGCGCCATCAACAACAGTTGTCAACGGAATATTGGCAAAAACTTGTGGATTGGCTTGATAATACAAATAGCCACCCAAAGGAAGGGCAATCACACAAATACAGCACAATGCAATTACGATTCCCACGATCCACACCGTTGTATTATTTTTTGGTTTTTCTTCTTCCATGTTTTCTCCAATTAGAACTAAAAATTTTTGCTTAACAACCTGAGTACTTATTTAACTTCAAATTGATAGGTTGCGCTCTTTCTAGTATAGCGCGTGGTTCCTGTGACAATTAAAGTCGCGCTTTCACCGTCTTTCAGAGAGAATGGAATCTCTGCTGTTTGATCGGCATTGACTTCGATATTCTGAACCGTAGTATCAGCTCCCTTAATGATAAGGGATAATCTAAATGTTTGTGGAATTACGTTCTGGACGCGTGTAAAACCTTGAGCATCCCAACCGCCATCATCCGTCTCAAAATCAGACTTGTAGTTAACTGCATCGACTGAGACATCATCCAACAGGAAGCCTTCCCCTGTCACAGCCGCATCAGTAATATATTCAAATCGAACTTGGACTTTCTTGCCAGCATACTGTGAAAGGTCAACATCTTCTGTGATCCAATCATTGGTTTTACCGTTATATCCCCAACCATACGAATTTCCAGATGGATTCTCATCTGTACCAGAGGGCGTCTTCACGATTTGCCAGTTTTTGCCATCTTCCGAAACCTCAAGGAAAAGATAATCATAATCTTTCTCAAGGTCATACCAGGTATTAAAGGACAACGAAACTGGTCCGCTAACATTGGTAAAGTCAAATTCGCGCGTCAAAGTCATATCTGATTCGTTGCCGAGATTAGTTGCAAATGTATATAAACCAGAGTGAGGATCTGCTGGTAACATCCGTACCGCAGTGGAACCTGTAAATGAAATCGTATGATCTCCAGAACAAGTGATATTAATATAATCAATTCCAAACTGATGCACATCTCGTGTCAACGCAGCTTGCGGACAAGAAGAAATCGTTTCCGTATCAAAAGTTTGTGGAGCGTCTGGATAGTTATGGTAGGTATAACGACCATCCCCTACCTGACCATCTTTCAAATACATGGCGGCGGCCCAATCCATAAACACATCATCGGCAGTAATGAGCTTACCAGTTTGGGCATCCGTTGCATTAAGGGTCTTGAGGGTATCGTCCACACTTGCCAAATCATTCACTGGATTGGCAGTCAATGCCTTGGTGGCTTCCTCACCAAATCGGTCGAGAAAATAAGTTAGATACAGGAAGCTCTGACCATAATGAGCACCAAAATCTGGAGAGTCATTGGTAGCCCAATCATTCAACTGTAAATCAGGGGATTGAACATAATACGCATCCGCCCCACCGACATCATAGCCGTTCAAAAAAGCACCCAGTTCAGCAAACCCCTCATTAATCCATGAGACATCATTGCGATCTGTTGGGAATTGAATCATATGAACGAATTCATGGGCTAAAGTGCTGTATGCGTAAGAATCACCAAGGGGCTGAGAACTGGTCAACACATACGCTTCATGTCCATTGGAATATTGACGGACTTCAGGGTTATATTCATCTGACGAAGAATAGTACCCACCGATATTACTACCAAGATTCCCAGCATATAAAACATAAATATGCGGATCTCCATCCACACCTGGAGTCCACTCGCTTCCGAAAAATTCACGGTCCGTTGGGATAATCTTCTGATCGAAGGTATCCATTAACTTCTTCATATCATCCTTGTTGACGCTACTTGGGTCTTCCGCCCAAAAATATGTAAGCGGTGTGACATAAAGTAAGGTAGCTTCAATTTGGAAGTTTTCATTGGTATCTGCATTAATCAACCAAAACTTCTGTTTCGTTCCCACCTTTAAAGGAGCAGATGGTGGCGGCAAAGTAGTTGAGATATTACACTTATCCTGTAATCGACAAGCCAGTTCATAGACATCATTTTCAGGCACAATTGATTTATCAAGTGCTTGAATGGTTTCAACTGAGATTGTATCTGCAGACGGGCGGAAAAGGTCTGAAGTATCGGTTGATGTTGTTGTTCCATTATCAACAGGTGGAGCAATGGTGGAGACATCTGGCACAGATTTTACAAACGTAAAATAGCCATAACCAGCAACCCCTGCGACAATTGCGCAAATACAACAAAGGGCAATTACAATTCCCGCTACCAGCAAAGTTGTATTACTTTTTGGTGTGTTTTCTTCCATAGTTTCCTCTGATATAAAAAAGATTACCCCATCATACCTTGGACAGGTAAAAATGGGGTTAGGATATTTGGGCTACAAAAATGGAGTGAGGTGTACACCTCACTCCATTTTAATTTATGCGTTTACTTTTTCTTTAGATTTGGCGGGTGCTGCTTCTGTTTGAAAGGTGACCTTGTCATCTTTGACATCGACAATCACCGTGGCACCATCTTTAAACTTGCCACCAAGCAATTCCATGGAGAGCGGACTCTCTACAAATTTCTGTATTGCTCTTCGCAATGGACGAGCCCCAAAGGCAGGGTCAAACCCTTCCTTGGCAATCCAAGCACGAGCGGCATCCGTCAACTGCACTGAGATGTTGTGTTCATTCAAACGATCTTGCAATTCCTTCATTTGTAACACAACAATTGATTCCATCTGTTCCACAGAAAGTGGGGAGAACATGATGATGTCATCAATACGGTTGAGGAACTCAGGGCGGAAAGCTCCCTTAAGAGCTTTCTCAATCTTGTCATGTGACTCGCGTTCCTCGCTGGTATCGTTCTTGGTGAGAAAGCCCAAAGTGCCGCCTTTTCTCACGTACTCAGTACCCAAGTTCGAGGTCATAATCAGAACCGTGTTACGGAAGTCCACAACATTGCCCTGACCATCGGTCAAACGTCCGTCATCCAGAATTTGCAATAACGCATTCCAGACTTCTGGATGTGCCTTCTCAATTTCATCAAAGAGCACGACACGATACGGTCTGCGGCGAACCGCTTCGGTCAACTGACCGCCTTCTTCATAACCAACGTATCCAGGAGGCGCACCGAACAAACGTGAGACGGTATGTTGTTCGCGATATTCAGACATATCAATACGAACCAATGCTTCTTCATCATCGAACATAAACCAAGCCAATGCTTTGGCAAGTTCAGTTTTTCCAACACCCGATGGACCAATAAAGATAAATGAACCAATCGGACGAGCTGGGTCTTTCAACCCAGAACGGGCACGACGAATTGCATCTGAAACTGCATGAATGGCTTCTTCCTGACCGATGATACGCTCATGCAAACGCGCTTCCATATGCAAGAGTTTTTCAGACTCAGTCTCCAACATTTGTGTAACAGGAATGCCAGTCCATTGATGAACAACGGATGCAATATCATCAACATCTACAACTTCATCGAGTTGATGTTCCACTTCCCATTTTTCACGATTGGCAGTGTATTCAGCCTCAAGGCGTAATCGTTCAGCTTTCTTTTGAGCAGCACGTTCATAGTCACGCTCAAGCCCAGCTTGTTCTTCTTCTGCATGTAACCGATCTACTTCGCCCTTCAAAGACTTCAAATCAGGCGGCATAGAATATAAAGCAACGCGTAACTTCGCTGCAGCTTCATCCATCAAGTCAATTGCCTTATCGGGCAAATGACGATCTGTAACATAGCGATCTGCCAAACGAGCAGCTGCCACAAGGGCATCATCCGCAAAGTGAACTTTATGATGCGCTTCATAGCGATCACGTAACCCTTGCAACATCTTAATCGTATCATCCACGCTTGGTTCATCTACATAGATGGGGGCAAAGCGTCGTTCAAGCGCAGCATCTTTTTCAATATGTTTGTGGAACTCATCGAGTGTGGTTGCACCAATGCATTGAAGCTCGCCGCGAGCCAATGCAGGTTTGAGCATATTGCTCGCATCCATCGCGCCTTGAGCTGCTCCTGCTCCGACGACTGTGTGCAACTCGTCAATCATCAAAATCACATCACCTTTGGCACGTTGAACTTCATCCATGATGGCCTTCAAGCGTTCTTCGAATTCACCACGGAAGCGCGAGCCTGCAATCATGGCACCGAGGTCAAGAGCTACAACACGTTTGCCACTTAATATTTCTGGCACATCGTTGCTGGCAATTTTTTGAGCAAGTCCTTCTGCAATGGCAGTCTTTCCTACACCAGCTTCACCAATCAACACAGGGTTGTTCTTGGTACGGCGGGACAGAATTTGAATCAACCGTAAAATTTCCTTGTCACGGCCGATGACTGGATCCAGCTTGCCTTCACGTGCCAATTGTGTGAGGTCACGTGAATATTTTTCGAGAGTACGATATTTCGTCTCAGCTTGTGGGTCAGTGACTCGTTGACCGCCACGCAAATCTTGAATGGCATCGTAAACACGGTCACGAGTTAAACCAGCACTTTCTAGAATGCGAGCAGCGGGAGTATTGCGCTCGGTGAGAATCGCCAAAAAGATGTGCTCTGTGGAAATGTACTCATCTTTCAGACGGTTAGCTTCTTCGTTGGCCAGATCAATAATCCGCTTGACACGAGGCGTGATAAAAATCTGCCCAGCCCCACCGCCAAAGATGTTGGCTTTCGGGCTGGCACGTAAAGTTGCATCAAGGCGTTCGGTAAGAGCCTCGGCACTGACATTTAATTTTTCCAAAATCTGCGGGATGACACCACCAGGCTGTTCAATCAAAGCCAGCAAAATATGCTCAGTGTCAATTGGTTATGTCCATGGCGCTGAATAATTTCAGCTGCACGTTGGGCAGCCTCTTGCGCTCTCTCTGTAAATCTGTCAAAATCTCATCATAAGAATATCCTCCCGTAACGGAAAGCGTTACGATAATTCAATGGGAGCATTATAACAAAAGCCGCATTGACAATATATCAATGCAGCGTAAAACTTTTTATTAGATTTGAAAAGGTTGGCTACCCTGCCAAAACAGGTGCTTCAGAACTTCTTTGGGAAGAACGCCCCGCGAAATACGCCAAAACTGCCCCAACTACAAACAAGGCGATATTCAACAAAAATGGTAAATCCTTGCGAAGAGAGGAAAGGTTCCCTGCAATCCAACCAAATGGTGAGGAAAGCAAAATAATACCGACAGATAAGATGGAAAGAATTCGAGCGCGTTCTTTCGCATCCACTGTCAGGACTACCATTTGGTCAATCAATGGATTAACAGCTGCGACACTACAGGCCTCAAGGAAAACACTGAAAATCAGAAGACCATATTGCCCTTGTGGTGCAGTGACCAGAACAACCTGGCTTGCCACATATCCAAAAAAGCCGATGGTCATGGGAAGTTTAAAATGCATTTTGCTAATGAAGGGCATTACTGTAAAGTAAAAAATCAACATGATAAGAGATTTGGCAAAAGGAAAAAACGCCAGTTTCTCCGTGGAAATATGCAGTTTTTCTGTCACCAAAATTGACCAAAAGCTGCCATTAATTAAAGCGGTAATACTCATGACCAACATAATCCCTGCGGTGTACAAAGTTTGAGGGCTACGCACCAAATCGCGTAATACGCCTTTGTATTCGCTAAAGACATGGAATACGCTTTGATCTTTAGTCTCCTGCAAACGGATTTTCCCTTGCGCAGTTTCCTCTGTCCATTGATAGGTGAGGACCGCTTTCAAGGTAAACATAAATGCCGCAAATACATACAAACCGCGCATCGTTGGTACAAAAGAGAACACACCAATCAAGACACCCGCCAAAGGTGCAATGAAACCGACAAAAAGATTGGCGATGTAAATCCAAGTATAAATATCAACCAATTGGTTTTGATCTGCATCTTCAACTAATAAACATGACCATGAGGTGTGAGTAATACGCCAGACGCTATTGATAATGCCAGCTGCCAGAAAATACCAAAAATTCTGGGCAACTGCCGAAATTAAAGCTGGCACACTCCAAGACAAAATATCAAAAACCAAGGTCGTGAGTCGACGGCCAAGCTTATCTGTCACTACCCCGCTCAGCATGGCGAGAAAAATCTGAAAGAACCAGCTTACACTGACAATCAAACCAATTTGTCTTTCACTCAATCCCAGTGCAATCATATAGATGGAAACATATGGAGCATACAAATTATAGGGAATCCCCCACAACGGCTCAAAATACACACAACCGCGCGGGTTACCGCGCAGGCTTCGTAATGTAGCAAACAAGGAATGATTTTTCAAAGGAGGCAATATCCATTCATGGGATTTTACTCATCGTTCATCTTGTGCGAGAGTATACTGCCGAACATGAAGGGAGAAAAGCCCAAGGCGATTCGCAAGTGATACAATCATTTTGATCACGAGGAAAAACCATGGCTCAAATTCAATTAAATGACGTAAGCTTCTATTTCACTTCTCCAAATGCCCCAGTCCATCGTTTTTTGGAGATAAAGAGAGAAGTCAATCAAGAAGACCTTCCCAAGGAAAACAATAAAGGCGTCATTGCATTAAATCACGTCAATTTAACGATTCCAGATGGTCAAACATTTGCTGTCCTTGGCCCCTCAGGATGCGGAAAGAGTACCTTGTTACGGGTAGTTTCAGGAATTGAAAACAATTACTATGGCAAAGTCCTTTACGATGGAAAAGACATGCAAGATATTCCCCCCGGCGATCGTTATATTGGCATGGTCTTCCAAAATTATGCTCTATACCCAAACTTCAGCAACGAAGGCAACCTTTCTTTTTTCTTCAAAATGCATGAAATTAACGATGAAGAAACCAGAAAGCGCATTGAGTACACATCAGAAATCATGGGCATCGATTTCAAGGAGCTACTACCGCGTAAACCAGGAATTCTCTCAGGGGGTCAAAAACAAAGAGTAGCGATTGCACGTGCAATCGTCCGAGCACCAAAATTATTTTTACTGGATGAACCTCTTTCCAACCTTGATGCCAAGTTGCGCACCCAGACACGCACTGAAATTAAACGTCTGCTTCAACGTTTTTCGATTACCAGTTTATATGTCACTCATGATCAAGTGGAAGCCATTGCCCTCGCCGATCAAATTGTGATTATGCATTCAGGTCATATTGAACAAGTAGGGACATATCAGGAATTGATGGACAACCCTATGAACATGTTTGTGGCTGGATTTCTCGGCCTCCCTCCCATGGATTTGCTTCCAAGCGGTTCTGTCTCAAACGGACAATTGCTTCTGGACAACTATCATTTTCCACTTCCACGAAGAATCCTGTCAATGGTTGAAAATGGACAGGAAATCACCGTGGGGATTCGGCGTGAGCACGCTCAAGTGTCAGCGGAGGCATTTTCTTCTGACGAGTTTCAACTTCAAGCGGAGGTGGAAGCGTGCGAATCTGATTTTGCACATCAAATTCAAATCGTCCACATCCGCGCAGGGAATATAAATTTCTCTGGGACTTGTCCAATGGATATAAAACTACATAACGGGCAATCGATCTCTGTGCAAATTAGCCCTGACAAGTTATATTTTTTTGACACAAAATCCGAACAGCGTTTATAACTTCAACGCGCTATAATTCCATCAATGTCATCCATCACCATTCCCAATCGAACTGAACACCCCGCCAACCTTCGTCCCCTTAGCATATTTCGTGACCTGCCCTCAGTAGCAGACTTAATCGAAATTTGTTTCTCCAGCACCATGGATAATGATGGAAGACGTTATGTACAGGATATGCGCCGCGCAGGCAGTGACAACTCGTTTATTCAATGGGCCAACCGCGCAGCCGAATCCACTTCCTTACCGTTGACTGGTTTTGTATGGGAAGAAAACAATAAAATTATCGGGAACGTGAGCCTGGTTCCTTTTCACCATAACAAGCAGCGCATTTATTTAATTGCAAACGTCGCGGTACATCCCGATCATAGAAGAAAAGGGATTGCTCGCATCCTAACCGAATATGCAGCAAATCAAGCCCGTGAAAAAAAAGCCGACTCCATTTGGTTGCATGTCCGCGATGATAACCCTGGTGCCATCGACCTATACACCAAACTTGGTTTTGTTGAACGCGCTCGACGCACTACTTGGCAGGCTTCGACAGATGCGCACGCAACTTCGTTGAATGCAGATATCAACATCACAAACAGACAACCCAATGATTGGAATCTTCAACTCACCTGGCTGAAGCGCCTCTATCCAGACGCACTGGCCTGGCACCGCAATTGGAACTTTAAGCCACTCAAACCAGGCTTTTGGAATTGGTTGTACTCTTTTTTGATGGACACCAATGCCCGTCAATGGGCAGCACAAAAAGACAGTGCATTACAAGCCGTTGCCTCATGGATTCCTTATGGACGTGGCGAATTTTTGTTTGTGGCTACCGCTGAAAACTCTGACCCACAAGCTTTGACTGCTCTGTTATTCAAAGCGCGGCGTGACTTGTTCTATTCACATCCAAATCTCATCCTTGAATTCCCTACTGGTGAATTTGACAAGGCCATCGAGGCTGGCGGGTTTCACCCCCTGCGCACGTTGATTTGGATGCAGGCAACTTCTTAAGTAATTTTTCGTATACCAATCAAAAGGAGAAACACCTATGACAAAATTTTTTATCCGCTGGGCGATTAACGCCGTTGGATTATATGCAGCCGTTATGATCGTTCCTGGCATTAACTTTGGTGGTCAATGGACCGACTTGCTTTGGGTTGCATTGATTTTCGGCTTACTTAATGCACTGGTACGCCCCTTGCTGAAATTCCTAACCTGTCCATTGATTATATTGACGCTAGGCTTGTTCACAGTTGTGGTGAACACAGTCATGTTGATGCTAACCAGTAGCGTTGGCCAATCTTTCAACCTTGATTTTTCTGTAGATGGATTCTGGCCTGCTTTCTTAGGAAGCCTGGTCATCAGCCTTGTTAGTGTTGTGTTGACCTTAATCTTCCATGATGAACTAAAAGGCAAAAAGAATAGTTAAAATAAAAAGAGCAGAGATTTTTCTCTGCTCTTTTTATTAGTTTAAGTGAAGAACCGTTGGGGATAGCTTTAATTCATCGATTAATTCATTCAGCTCTTCATCTGATAATCTTCTGCCTTTGCCCGCATAAGCAGTAAGCATGGCTTCGGTGGTATTTGTTCCAAAAGAGCGACCATCATAGCGTGGTGTAGTGGTGATGACAGTTTTCACGCCACGATCTTTGAGTAAAGCAATATTTTCTTCTGTGGTGGTGTTGGTCACTATAGTTTTGCCAGCCAAGCTCTTGGGCATATATTTCCGCATGAATAGAAAGTCCCCTGCAATCAAATCAGATTCTTCAAAGTATTTGGTGTATTTCGGTTCCTGCTCGGCACCGTCACTACCGTAAAAAATCATACTCATGGGAAAATAACTGACCATTGGTAACATAATTCTCGCAACTCGTTTGAAAGACGGAATTCCATGCAAAGGAATTGGAACTCCCAGAGCGACCATCAAATCACCAGAGACAATCGTATCGGATACTTCAGCAACAGCTTCTGCCAATCCAAGGCGGTCGACTGTCACTGGAATAAACGCCTGCTTAAAACGGATATTTCCCAGTTGAGCTTTTGCCAACTGGAAGACGCGTCGCTCCAAGGTGTGTTTGAGTCCACGCCCGTCACAGAGTGGAGTCTGTTTGACGCCAGAGACAAGCTTGAGAGCAGCATGAAGCGGATACTCTTTTTCATCCAAACGGAGATACAAATCCACACCACCGACACCAAAGGCGTCTACTTTGCCATCCAAATCCAAATACATTTGACGGGCTTTCTCAACATCCCCATCGGTGCCAAAACGCTCAACTAAAATTTCCTGTCCATTGAGGTTGACCTTGACGCTTTTGTCACGTTTTGAACTTCCCAAACTAATGCCGACTGCATGTTTCATATGGATTTCCTTAAAAAATACAGCCCACAAAATTTTGATGTGGGCTGTATTTTTCTATTTTATTTGAACTGTAGGTACTGCGCCGTTTGAAAAAATCAAATCAGGAAAAACGCCTGAAGGTGTGTAAATTAGTTTGTCAGAATCTTTGATTGCATTTGCATTGGCCAATGCAATTTGTAAAGCAACATATTCTGGATGCTGTGAATACATTTCTGCAAGGGCTAATTCCTTCGCGATATCCACTTTGGCTTGTTCATCAGCGATTTTCTGCTCTGCGGCTGTTAAGACAAGTTGAGCATCGGCATTAATGGTTTCCTGTTGAATCACACTAAGCTCTGCAATCAATTGATCTTGTTTAAGTTTCTGGAGAACAGCCTGTTGACGTGCTTCTTCTTGCAGCTTGGATTGTTCAACACGAATGCGGCCTTCTTCCACGGCTTGTTGAGCAGCTGCTTCCTGAAGAGCTTTTGCTGCATCTTGTTTGGCTTTTTCGGTTGCCAAACGGCTTTGAACAATTGCATCAAGGGCAGCTTGCACCTCTGGCGAAATTGTAATTTGCGGTACTGCAACGTTACGAACTTCAAGCCCGATTGGCTCTGCCAAGCCGCTCAATTCATCATCAATACAAGCTCGTAAATCATCACGACCAGAACCAATAACAGCTTCATCGAATTTCTTATCCCCTACGCATACTTTCATGGCTTGTAAGGTAAATGCTGTCATTCTCTGTTCCAATGATGTATCGCTGGTATAAATGTTTCGATAGCGAGAATAATTGGAAGTAACAATATCAGCTTCACGCGGGCGGAATACATCAGCGGTCACTTGCAAACCGATACGCTGTTTGTCTAATGTAATCAATTCTGGATCATCTACGGTGATGGCAACTGCGCTGGTATTAATTTTCACCAAATCTACGAACAATCCAAAGTCATAAGCAATGCCAGGTTGCACAATACTTTGTATCTTTCCTGCTTCAATTTTTACACCAACCTGATCATTTTCTACTACTTCAAAATACCAGAATGATTTACTAAAGCTGGCAATCAAAACAATTACGATAATTGTTGCCACCAAACCAATCACCCACCCCGGAAATGATGCGGGAAAGGAAAATCTTGAAAATGGTCTGGGTGACTCGGAATTAGGTTTTTGGTTCTGAGCATTTGGATTTTTCATTTTTTATCTCCTCACTAATTTTCACGAATTATACGGGAATTAATTTATTCCGACAAAGGGATTGAATTGCTTTTCATGCCCAACTGTTGTACGTAATCCATGCCCAGAAAGTAGCTTGGTTTCATCAGGCATGGTGAAAATTTGGGTGCGGATACTGTTCTCCAAGGTGTTCCAATCTCCACTGGGCAATCAGTACGCCCCACACTTCCATTGAAAATCAGGTCACCGCAAAAACAAATATTTTCCTTTTCAACATACAGCACACAATGTCCACGGGTATGACCTGGCGTAAAGCGGACTTCAAATTCATTTGAGCCCAACTTAAGTTTCATTCCATGCACAAAATCAATTGTTGGTTCGGGGCCTGGGTCAATATCCAAACCAAAAGCGGCACCACCCCCGCCTGCCCGCCAAAGGACATGGTCATCGGGATGCAAGGCTACATGTGGCAATGGATTTAAAGCATCAGCAATTGCCGCCGCCCCACCGATATGATCGAAGTGGGCATGGGTATACCAAAGATGACCAATGCGCCAATCCCGATCTTGCGCTGCTTTGAGAATGATATGGCCATCCCATGATGGGTCAATCACGACAGCTTCTTTTGTTTCAGGGTCAGCCACTAAGTATGCATTCGTTTGGGCAGGTCCAAGTGTAAACGAGACAATCTCAAGCATGAGTCACAACAGCCTTTCGCGGTAGAAATGTAAAACTCACAAGAATGGAAATCAAAATCAAGCCGATGGAAATTGGGTACACAATCATCGGGTCACGTTCAAACAACAGCCCAGCAATCGGTGGAGTCAAAATGGAAATGATGGCGCTGACCGTTTCCATAAATCCATAGGTGAGTCCCATTTGTGATTCGTGAATCAGCTCACGCGCTTGCGCCATCATCATCGGACGACCTGCACGAAACCCGCCCAGTAGAAAATATCCCAAAGCAAAAACAGGCAGGCTTGAGCCTCTCCAAATAAACAAGGCAAATAAAATCACCAGAGCCTGGGCAATCAAAAATCCTTTGCGCGGATTGAAGCGACTAAACGCAATCGCCACCAGAGAATTTCCCAATGCCCCTGCAGTAAAAATGAGACCTGTTTGACTCAATGAAAGTCCGCGCACCCCTTGAAGGAAATTTGGAGTGAGAGGTTGAGAAAGATACATGGCAAAAATTGCAAACGCCAATACTCCCATCAATACAAGGAAACGCTGATTATTCATCAAACTCGGCGGTGGTGCGTCAGGATCATGATGGTCAATGGGTTGGCTTTGAATGAAAAAGACGGAAGCGCATGAAAATACAAATACCCCTGCCGCGACTAAGAAACTCATCCGCATACCATAATGGTCATCAATCCATCCACCTGTAACAGGTCCAAGCGCCATGCCCATATTAAAAGTCGCAGAAGTTAAAGAAAGTGCAGTGGACACCTCCCACTTCCCACGGGCGGCAGTTACATAACTGCTCAAAGGCGATGAGACAAAAGCGGTCAAGCCATATCCCGCCAATCCAATTAGAAAGATCGGCAAAGCTTGTGAAATGCCCATGGTAAAAGTGGAAATTAATCCCAATGACCACGCAATCAACAATAACGGCTTTCTCCCAATTCGGTCCGCAAGGCGCCCCGCTGGAATATGAGTAATCGCCATGAAAAAGCCAAATGCGCCTAGGATTAATCCAATTAGATATTTGCTCAAGTGAAACTGAACATCCAAATAAATCGGCACAAAATTAAAGAACATGCCCTCGCCTACTCCCCAAAGAAATAAAGCGACAGCAATAAATGAAAGGTTACGATTCAAAGGTAGTCTCCACCCTGCGAATAAATTCCAACGCTGTTTCAAATACCTGACCGCGAGCCGCATCCCGCGTCACCACATGACCTGACCCAGTCACGTAGAGTTTTGTCTTATCTGTAGCATTGACCAGCCCCGCATAAATTTTCTCCATGTTTTCAGGTAAGACATACGGATCATCTTTGGAATGAATCAACATCACGGGCTTGCGAAGTTCAGGCAAGGCATTCTGCATTTCGTTGAGCAACAATTTGAGTTGCGCCACTGAACTTAATGGGTTTTTAGGATAAGAAATATGAGAGGCAAAAGCTTCTTTATCAAACCATGAAGCTCCAGGGACTTCATTTGATTTTGGAGCATCTTTGACAAACAAACTATATAACTTCAACAACCAAAGAGGATAATCATTGGGCAATTGATACGGCGTGGATATTGCAACTACACCAGCGACACGCTCCGCGAATTTAGTAGACATCAGCAAACTTAACACACCGCCCATCGAAAGCCCAACCAGATAGATTCGGTCAACACTGCCTGAGAGTAGATGATAGCCATCTTCCACAGAAGCAGTCCAATCGGTCCAGTGTGAGCGGCGCATATCTTCGGGATGGGTAGCATGTCCGTTGAGTCGAATCCCCAAACAGGTAAGTCCCTGCTTGTTAAGGTATTCCCCCATCCAACGCATTTCCTTGGGTGTACCTGTAAAGCCGTGTGTCAGCAACACGCCAGTCCGTCCACCAGGAAAAAAGAAAGGTTCAGTTGTAGGTATGATTTGAGTGTTCACACCTTGATTATATCAATGAGCCCACGCAAGCCCAATTCATACGAACGCCAGCCAAACCCACTTACCTTGCCCTTACACACCGCCGAGACAAAGGATGTATGCCGAAATTCCTCGCGTGCATACACGTTCGATAAATGCACTTCAATCACAGGAATCACAATCGCTGAGATCGCATCGCGCAGTGCAACAGATGTATGAGTATATCCGCCAGGATTGAACACCACACCGTCGGCCCAAGTTCGCGCGTCGTGCAATGCATCAATTAATGCGCCTTCATGATTCGATTGTAGACAAGTAACCTCCGCACACCCAATTCTTGCAATGCGATTATCTTTTTCATTGATATCATTCAACGTCATCGAACCGTACACTTCAGGTTCACGCGTTCCGAGCAAATTCAGTGGGTCCGTGCAAAGTAAAATTTTCATTTTCACTCCAATACCAAATTCCAAATCTGTCGCTTCCACCAAATCCACTTTTGCCAATTTGAACAGGCAACGCAAAGCGAATCGCTTTTGCATTTTTCTTTTTGTCCACTCGCATTGCGCGGATGATTTCTTCGCGTGGCATGGCTTCTGGAATTTGAATAGGCAATCCCAAAGACTTGAAGGATTCAGTGATCGCATCCACCAACCCATCCTTGCCAGCCATTGAGCAACGCCGCTGTGTAGCCACTGTACCGATGGCAATAGCTTCTCCATGCCGCAGTTTCATTTGCTGACCAGTTCCACCGCATACCCAACCATGCCTTTAATTCAACGCCGCACGGATCCCTTTTCGTACGGATCTTCCTCGATGACTTTAATCTTTTGACATCGCGCGTTTGACAACTTCTTTCCGGTTATTCTTGACCCAATCCAATCCGCGCGAGCACAAATCGAATAATTCAGGGTCGATAATTCCGTGCTTGACCACTTCTACCGCCTTCCCAGAGATTAATTCCGCTTGGGGTAAGGTGGTAAGCAATTGCGGATAAACTTCAAGACCAGCTTCGAGCGGATAAAACGAACCAATTAGATTTTGCCCTCGAAGGCAAATCAAACGTCTTGCACCCAGAGATGCATCTACCATCGAAAGCAGAGTCGTTGGCACACCACCACTCAATGCAACGTAACGGAATGACGACAAAACAAACCATCGCAATCACACCGCCGCCCAAAGCAATGATGGTACTCTTGCGATGCAATCCATTCGAAAGCCTTTATATTAGGAGATGATACCCAGATTTTTATATTCCTCACTATGGGAACAACAATGGACTTTATATCGGTCCCCAATACTTGTTTCATTGTTTCCAGATGGAACTTTGCCACATTCTCATCGGTAACAAATCATGCTGTTTTGGATTGGGAAGCTTTTTTAAAATCAGCAAGCTGCCCAACGGCAAAGGATATTCTCCCATCGCAGAGAGATGATGACGTCCCAATGCACCCGCCGCGATACGCATTTGTTCGGCAGTTTTTCCATCCATGGATCAACATGGGGAAAGAGTTTGTAATGTTTTCCACGCTTATTCAACAAAGATAAAAGTTTCTCACGCAAATCGCCAGCCAGCAAAAGGACGATTCCCTGCCTCATAATGCAAGCGTTCAGCAAGGTAGATAACTCGCCATGAGAAGAAGCACCTTGCCATTGCTTTCAGCAAAGTCACGATTTTCGTCACGCAACAAAAGCACCACCCCCAAGGCCACAACACTTTCTTTTTCTTCCAAAAGATTATTTCAGCGCCATGTTCAAGGTGAAAAGTTGTCTCCCTGCTGTTCCATAATTGCGGAGCCGTTATTCCATTTGTTAATGACACGGTCAAGATGTTAGAAAGCAATTTCAGATTATGGGCAAGTTTTTCCAACTGTAGATTTACCTGTCCCAGGTGGGCCGTAAAGAAGGTATGTTTCATGATTATTCCCAAAAGATGTGTGGAATGTTATCCATTGGCAAATCTTCGAGGGTGGCTTTGCGTAACGATTCAAAGCGCGGCTTCATCTCGTTGAGCGAGTCACCGCCGAGTTTTTCGAGAAGGGCATCCGCTAGAACGAAGGCAACCATTGATTCCAAAATCGGCACGGCACGTGGGACGGGGCAGAAATCGGAGCGTTCATATTTGGTGGGAGATTCTGTCCCTGACGCAGAATCAAACTGTCGGCTGGGGAAGAAGCGTGGTGGCTATTGGTTTCATCGCCGCGCGGATAATAATCGGCTGTCCATTGCTGATTCCGCCTTCGGTTCCACCTGCGCGATTCGAATTACGAATTAGGGATTGTGAATTAGGAATTATGTTTATTGGGTCATGGGCTTGCGTGCCAATTCGTTTGGCATTCTCAAACGCATCGCCCACCTCCACACCTTTGATAGCTTGCACAGACATGATGGCAAGCGCAAGCTTGGCTTCGAGGCGGCGATCCCATTGGACGAAACTACCGAGACCAACAGGGACATTGAGCGCGACGATTTCAAGCACACCACCCAATGTATTTTTGCCGTGAATAGTCTTTTCGATTTCAGCACGCATCTGAATCGCAGATGATTCGGTCGGGCAACGCACATCGGATTCTTCGGCGCGTGAAGCGTTCTTCAAAGAGCATGTCGCCAATCAGTTTGCACCTCGCCAATAGACGAAACATATCACCGACGATGATTCCAAACTGTGCGAGAAAATGTTTGCAAACTGCGCCTGCGCGACGCGCATGGTAGTCTCACGAGCAGAAGCGCGTTCAGGCGGCGCGGGACGTAAATCTTTGTATCCGTATTTGACTGCACCGTTAAGTCCGCGTAATGGGCGTGGAGCAGTCATCTGTTCGATGGCTTTGCCCTTCATTTTGACATGGTCATCGTTTTGTACGAGCAAAGCAATCAGCGCCCGTGGTTTCGCCGCCCATCACGCCGCCGGGTTGCACGGTGTCTTTTCAATTTTCAGCCGCCCGAAACCGTATCCTAACACTGACGGCGGGCAAGATGTTTTGTTAATAATTTCAGTGGTAGGGGAAAGCCCTGCGAGATCCATCGAGAATGGTGGTGAGCGATGGCCCGTGAGATTCACCTGCGGTGAGAAAACGTAAAGGCATAAAAGCCAATCATCAAAGAACGTTTGGATTTTCATCTTACTGGAAACAAAAGCCATTTCCAGTGCAAAGAAACGATGAATCAGAAACCATGAAAAATTGGAATCTGAAGCGGAAGCGGGAGCGAGTACACCACCAACGTACCAGGGATGAAGTCAACCAACAATTTTACCATCATGGGAATAATCACTTTGATAACCCAGTCATCACGCAAAGCATTGCCGAGTGATTTGGAAATCATGGTTTAAATCGCGCAATCGAAACCAAGCGCAACATGCTGAATACTCAAAGAGGTGTGAATGCAAACTGGTCCAATAACATTTTAATGATAATGCCAAGTATCAAAGAAGGTCCCCAGAGCAATCCTGAAATTGATAAAGTAATCCACCCAAACGTCATGTTGGTCGCCCAAACCAGACTGGTAAGCAAATCAAGAAAACCGCGGCGATTGCGCTGACTCTTTCCAACTGCCCGTGGGCCACAAACCTGGAATGAATCCTGCGCCGATGGCACTGGTCAGCATGGAAAAACCAAGTCCCCAGGAAGTGCGCAGGGACTGTAATCAGCCAAAGCATCGCGCACGGAAGAAAAAGGTGTAATACAGCTTAATAAAAACAAGGCTGCAAAAAATATAATCACCAAGCCTGGGATAAGATTTGCTGTTGGCACCCAACCATCCATTTCGAGCGGATCCAAGAATGCGCTTCATGCGACTGCCTGTTGCATGGCAACGCGATACTTTTGTACCTGTCCATATTTCAAAGGCAAGAGCAGCTTGTTCAATCAACATTCCAAGTCCAGTTGTGGCAGATAGTCCTTGCGCGGGCATCTCTCTTACCTTTTGTTTCGCGTGGATTGTAGACGAGGTCGTAGATTAAGTTATTTTTTAGAAAGAGCCGTATGTTCGGGCAAAGGTGAGGTCTCCGTGTTGGGGGTCATTCTAATGGTGTGGTGTTTACCAGCAATGATGAAGGGTGAAGGATGAAGGATGAAAAAATCAGCAACTTGTAACGTGTAATTTGAAAACGAGTTTGCTAATTTGTTGTCCCTTGTTCAATTCGACGGAGCGGCGAGTGACGTTCCAGCCATCGTTGAGTAAAGCGTAAACCACTGCACGAGATGAACCTGTACACCAAGACTAATGCAGAATGCGGAGCGGTGAATGATGAATTCAAAAACTGTTTCAAATCAGCAAGAAAGCCTGGAGCATCGGTATTGTCACCAAACAAGATTACCATTTCGAAGATAAATGGTGTTTTACCGCTCCAATGACTTTTGCCGTTGGGGTGAGTTCATCCATCAACTCAATCACATTTTTGCTTATGCGGAATGGTGACATTAGGTCCATTTCACCAGCACGGACGCGGGCGAGCAAGTCTTTCAATCCCTGCTTGTCTTCGGGAACAGCGGAAACAAAGAATAGTTTCCATCCAATCCACTTGCTGCAAGAGCGGCGGTGTGGAATTTTGGAGACAGGCTATGTCCGAGCGGATAACAAACCAAGTTAGATCATCGCAAAGTTTCCAATTACTTCTGCAAAAGAAATTGAAGGTCTTGGAAACACAGGATGGATTTTCAATAGTGATGGAAAACTCCGTCGAAGCGTAAGCCAATTAAGGAAAATGCCATCGCCACGCGGTGGTCGTTATAGGTTTGGATGGAAGCACTTCGCATCTTCTCTACGGGATAAATGGTCATTCCATCTTCATGCTCTTCCACGCGGATGCCGAGTCTGTCCAACTCAACACATGTCGCATGGACACGGTCCGTCTCTTTGACACGGGCTGATGCAATGCCGCGAATTCTGGTTAGTGATGAAGCGAAAGGAGCAACAGCAGCAAGGGTTTGGGCGGTATCTGGAATATCACGCATGTCCACGTCCACACCAACCAACTCTTTTGCGCCAGTGACCTGGATAAAGTTCTCCCCTTCTGTGACCTGACATCCCATTTGTTTCAAGACATTGAGAAAGGCAATATCCCCTTGCACAGACTTGCGTGAGATGTTTTCCACCTTGACCGTTCCACCGCAGATGGCAGGAGCAGCGAAGAAATAGGATGCGGCGGAAGCGTCGGATTCGATTTGGTAACTGGTAATTGATGAATAGGATGAAGGATGAATTGTGAATCGTGAATATTCGTCGCGCTCAATTTCCACACCAAAATCCTTCATGATGGCGATAGTCATATCGACATATGGCTTCGAGTTGAGGTCAGTGGAGAGAGTGACTTCAATTTGCTTTTGAGCGTACGGAGCAACCATCAATAAGGCAGATAAAAATTGAGAAGAAATATCCCCTGCAATGGTTGTCTTGCCACCAGGCAACCCTTTGGCAAAAATCTCCACGGGTGGACAATTGTTTGTGGCTTCCAGTTCCACGCCGAGTTGGTTGAGCGCATCAACCAAATCTTTGATTGGGCGCTCCCGCATGCGTGGTTCGCCATCCAAGACATATTCACCATTTCCCAGAGTCAGAAAAGCAGAGAGGAATCTTGCGGCGGTGCCAGCGTTACCAATGAAGAGTTCAGCTTTGGTAGCAGGGATTTTTCCGCCCAAGCCTGTGACAGTCATTGAGTGATTGGCTTCATCGAGTTGAACGTCGAAGCCAAGGGTTTGCAAGGCTTTAGCGAAGTAACGCGAGTCGTCAGAGAAGAGTGCATTTGTCAGATGCGTGGTTCCGTTTGCGAGGGACGCGATCAGCAAGGCGCGGTTGGTCAGTGACTTGGAGCCAGGCACGCGGACAGTGGCGGAAAGCGGGTGAGTGATGGGATTAATTTTCATTGAAAGGATGAAGGAGGAGGGATGAAGGATGAATATTTCGTGATACGTGAAACGTGAAAATCCTTGTGTACCTGTTTCCGTGTTTACCTGTCTGCGTTTTACGCGGTGAATTCCTGATATTTTTTCTGTGCTTCGTTCAAGATGGATTCAAGTTTTGCAAAATCTTTAGCTGATAACGCCGCTTCAATTTCTGCCAATTGATTTTGCATTCCATGCAATGCGTTTAAAACATTTTCACGGTTCGATTGCAAGACTCCCAACATCATGGAGGAAGATGTCCCAGCAAGGCGGCTCGTAGATTTGAACCCTGGTCCCACGAAAGGAGTCACATCTTCGGGAGTGGTGAGTGCAAGCGCAGACGAAATCAAAAATGGCAAATGACTTGTGGATGCAAGAATACGATCGTGTTCGACTGCGTCGAGAATTTTACCTTTTGCGCCGAGCGCTTCGATGATCTGATTTGCGGCAGACAATGCACGTGGAGAAGTTCGCTCCAATGGCGTGAGTAAGAACGGTGCAGCGTAGTAAAGCGTTCTCTCAGCATTTGCCAGCGAAAGTTTTTCCTTGCCACAGATGGGATGTCCGCCGATGGGGTCGAAGCGTTCGGGCAGCTGCGACATCGCCTCCACGATCAAATGCTTGGCCGACCCCAAATCCATGACGATGCAGGGATTTGGGGTAAAGGCTGGCAACTGTTCCAGCAGAGTCAAAATCATGGGACGGGCGCCGGATACAGAATCACAAGATCAACTTCGGGGAGCAGCTTGGCAGGGTCACTGTCAGCGAAGTCCACGATACGTTGGGACAGAGCAAGTTCCAGCGTGGGAAGATGCGGGTCAATTCCGTAAATGGAGGCACACTTTCCGCGCAGTCCCAATGCCAGCGAGCCACTCCATCAATCCCAATCCGATGATTGCGATTTTGGACTCTGCAAGATTAAAGTCAGGCCGTGGCATGTTGCGTTACGAGACGACGGTCAACCGCTTCTGCCACCGCCTTGACCTGCTTCACCATCTTGGCAAATGCTTCAGGCGTGAGCGACTGTTTGCCATCCGAGATAGCGTGCGCAGGGTCTTGATGTACTTCAACGATGACGCCATCAGCACCAGCAGCAATACCTGCTTTCGCAACCGCAGAGACAAACGCAGTAATCGCCAGTGGAATGAGAAGGATCAATGATGACAGGGAGATGGGTTAATTTTTTCAGAACGGGAATGGCGTTGATATCGGTTGTATTGCGGGTGGCAGTTTCAAAAGTGCGGATGCCGCGCTCGCAAAGGATGACGCGGGTGTTGCCACCGCTGAGAATATATTCACTCGCCATCAACATTTCTTCGATAGTTGCAGACATGCCGCGCTTGAAGAGGACGGGCGTGTGGGTTTCACCAATGGCGCGCAAGAGATTGAAGTTCTGCATATTGCGCGCGCCGAGTTGAAAGACATCGACATATTTTTCCATCATTTCAATTTGCGAGACCGCCATCACTTCCACAACAATGGGCAGACCTGTTTTTTCGCGAGCTTCGGCCATGTATTCGAGGCCTTCTTCGCCGAGACCTTGAAAGGCATACGGTGATGTGCGCGGTTTGAAGACGCCGCCGCGAAGGGCATTCGCACCTGCTTTAACAGCCCAGGCAATCTCTAAAATTTGTGAACGACCTTCTACCGAGCAAGGGCCAGCAATAATCGGAACTTCTGTACCGCCGACAGAGAATCCATCGAGATTGAAAACAGAATTCCGCTCATGGAATTGACGTGAGGCGAGTTTGTACGGCTTGGAAATGCGCCGCACTTCCATCACACCTGGGAAGGCCTCGAAGATTTCTTTGGCAACATAGTGACCTGCGCGACGGCGCCGATGATAGTTTGTTCCACACCAAAGATGGGTGGGAAGTTAATTTCTGCTTTTCAATTTCGGTGCAATGACTGCGTCAATTTGTTCACGGGGTGCACCTGGGTGCATAATGATCATCATGGTGGAACTCTTAAGGATGAAATATGAATTATGAAGGATGAATGGAACGCATTACGTGTTCCGTTGTTTACTTCTTACTGATTACTAATAACTGATTACTGCCTCACGCCTCCAATCCCTGCTTCAACGGTTGCACATCGCCCTGAGTTGTCGCGAGTCTGCGTCCCATAATTTGTGCGATTTGGCCGACCTGCTTGACCATGGCGGCAAAGGCTTCGGGCTTGAGATTGCTTGCCATCGGAGACCGCTTTGGCTGGATCAGGGTGAACTTCGATGATGAGACCATCCGCACCTGCGGCGATGCCTGCGCGGGCAATGGCAGCGACATACAATTTGCATGACCCGTTGAATGAGATGGATCAAGGATGACTGGTGTATGAGTTAGGTTTTTCAAAACAGAACAGCATTGATATCGGTTGTGTTGCGCGTGGATGTTTCAAAGGTGCGGATACCACGCTCGCACAACATCACACGTTGATTCTCTCTGCCAAAATATATTCAGCAGACATAAGCAATTCTTCAACCGTTGCGGAAAGTCCGCGCTTGAGAAGGACGGCAGGTACGAGTCTCACCGATGGCGCGCAGCAGATTGAAGTTCTGCATGTTGCGTGCGCCCACTTGGAACACATCCACATATTTTTCTCCATATCACGCATCAATTTGCACTTGAGACATGATTTCGCCAACGATAGGCAAGTAATCCTGTCTTTTCACGCGCTTCGGCGAGAAGTTCGAGACCTCTTCACCTAGTCCCTGAAACGCATACGGAGACGTGCGCGGCTTGAACACTCCCCCACGCAAAGCGGATGCCCCCGCCTCTTTCACAGCGATAGCTGTTTCAATAATCTGCGAGCGACTCCTTCCACCGAACAGGGTCCCGCAATGACTGCGATCTCATTTCCGCCGACAGCAAAATTACTTAGAGGGACAACAGAATCTTCGGGATGAAATTGTCGAGAGGCAAGCTTGTAAGGCTGGGTGATGCGCTGAACAACATCCACACCGTCCAACCCTTCGAAACGCTCGACAGGAATATTATGAGTCTCGCCGATTGCGCCGATAATTGTCGCTTCGACGCCTTGTGACAGGTGGACAGCGAGTCCCATCTCTTTGATTTGTGCAATGACCGCTTCCACTTGTTGCGGTGTGGCACTGGCTTTCATTATGATCATCATGGTGATTTCTCCTAAATAAATAATTACTGTGCGGCAACCAAGTCGGGTCTTAGTTTGACGGCATCTCGTAAATAAACATGGGTTATTTGACTTTGCGGCATTTCCGTTCAATGCACCAATACGCGAATGACCTTGCGCAAACTGCCTGGCACGGTAAACTTTCACGCGCACACATCATTGGGACAAGTCCCCAGCCCATTTCGGCGGGCAGCCTGCGCGGAAGGTGGGAGGCGAGGTCATCGGTCACAGTGAACAAGGCACTGGCCACATCGTCTGGTTTCATACTGGCATTGGCTTCCAAAATTGCTTCCAATAATTCCCGCGTGGCTTCGAGAATCAAATCGGGTTCATCTGCCGATACAGTCGTTGCACCACGTATTCCACGAATTGCCATTGATTGCTCCTCATTGTGTAGGGGCGACCCACCATAATTGCTCAAGAGTCTTGACGACCTTGTTGGGTCGCCCCTACGAGATAATGAAATAAAAAGAGCGAGGCCGTTTGGCCTCGCTCTTTAGTTACAGATTTTTCTGTCTACTTAAGCGCAACCAGCGGCAACCGAGTGGAGGCCGTTAAAGTAATACGCAAAATAAAAACGGACGGTAGACAACATATTGGGCGCTATTCTATGCCTGTCGTGCAGATGCGTCAAGGGGGAAAATCAAGAGGACCAGCACAAACTGATCCTCTTGATTTATAAATTTATTCTATTCCTTTACGGACAACTCCTTGTTCGAACCAATGAACCATAAGTAAGCGTTTCTTCCGTTCCGTTACTGTAGCCATAAAGGCCCTTCAAGGTCATGACCCCACCAGAAGTGAGGAGGTAGCCTGTGCCTGTATTGGAATAGGCATTTCCACAAGTGAGTGTGACATTCTTTGTGGCGAGAATCTGAACACCGTTTCCGCTGTTATCATCTGCAGTAAAGTTTGTCATGGTTACACTTCCATCCGTGTTGACATACAAACCGTTTGCTCCTTGATTACTTTGGAACGTAGTTATACCTGTAAGTGTGACGCCTAGGAACTTGGAAGGCTTTTTATCTGTAAAGTTATCCAACCAGGCACCATTGCCTTTGTTGCCAATGGCACTTAAATTACTGATGGTGATGGTTCCATCGGTTTGGACGAACAAGCCATTTCCTGTGGTAGAGGTGAACCCATTCCCGTAGAAGCTGTTGGTACCGCTTAAGGTGACATTTTGTGTAAGCGTGGTACCTGTATTGACAATGCGAACTCCATTATCTCCATTGCTATTGGCTGTTACAGTATTAAGCAAAACTGTTCCTTTGCTTAATACTTCAAGACCATCATCTGTATTGCCTTCAAAGAAACCATAGCCCTTTAAAGTGACATTGGCCGCATAGACAGTATTAGTAACACCATTGGGCAACCAAGTCCAATTATTGTTGACATAAATACCATGTCCTGACCCGCCAGAGCCAGTAGCCTTATTCCCAATTGCAGTGACATTATTTAGAGTGACAACACCTAGGGTATAGATATAAGCTCCGCCACCAAGGTTGTTATTAAAGGTATTAACACCCAACAATGTAACAGGCTGGCGAACAGCAATCACACCAGCCGTGTACCCACGATTATCTAAGTAGACGCCATAGCCATTATTGCCTGTGGACGTAACGTTGTTTAGGTTAATGATGCCGCGACTGAAGACCTGCAGACCTTCGTCTCCATTTCCATCAAAGACACCATAGCCATTCAAGGTGATGTTGGCTGAATAGGCGGTTGTGGCTACAGCAGAATTAGGATGCCAATCCCAATTGTTTGTTAAATACACGCCATCCCCTGTGCCAGCCACCCCATTACGGCTAGCCGTAATATTAGTGACTGTAATATTGCCTGCTGAATACACCACCAACCCACCGCTATAATTATTATTAAATGTATTGGTGCCTGTTAGTGTAAACGGTTGACGAGTAATTAGAATGCTTCCAACGAGTGGGTTGCTATAAGCAAGGTTATCTATATAAGCACCAGCACAGGTATTGGCACATAAATCAACTCTACCATTATCATTTGCAGTTATATTATTAAGTGTGATCGCTCCATAACTGACCATTCTTAATCCCGTATTGTCGTTGCCATTAATGAAATTGGTACCTTTAATGGTAATTGCTTGCGGACTTGACAAGCTGGCATGGTTATCAATAAACACACCGCGGTTTTGGTTGAAATTGGCTGTAATGCTATTCAAAGTCACTGCGCCAGTGGTGCGAATGTACAAACCATCATTGGTATTGTAAAGAAATGAGCTGGGAGATGTAATTGATATTGCATAAGGCAGAGTATTGGTACAAGCAGAACCGCTAAATGCACAATTATCAAGAAACACGCCGAAGGAACCATTATGAGAAGCTGTAACATTGGAAATGGTGATGGTGCCATCAGTTTCCACTACCAGACCTTCTAAAGTATTCCAATTAAACGTATTTGTCCCAGTCAACGTGACAGGTTTCCCAACTACAGTACAAGTGGAGCCAGATTTAATACAGTTATTTAAAACCGCACCACCGCCGCCATTATTGCTAGCATTGATGTTGTTCAGGCTGATGATGCCATTAGAAGTCAGATCCAAACCATTGCGCAGGTTATAGGTAATTACATTTGTACCCGTCATCTTAATGGAGGCAGAACCGCCGATTAAAATCCCCGTCCCATTCTCTGCACTGGTGTTGGTAGCATCACCATTAGCATAGGCTGTGATGTTATTTAATGTGATGGCTCCCCAAGAGGCCAGATATGTGCCAGATCCTAGATTCCCTCTGAACTGACTGGAACCCGTGAAGGTAATGCCCTTCCCAGCATTAGCATTTAAGTTACTAATAAAAGCACCGTAATCCAACACCCCGTTTTGACCATTGTAATTAACGGTCAAATTGCGAATGGTAATTGTGCCATCGCTGAGAACTCGAAGGCCATCACCAGCATTATGATTAAATTGACTATCATTTACAGTAATAGGGGCGAGAGTCCCTGCACCGTAGTTGGCTAAATCTGCACCATTTAGACCAGGCCCACTATCAGTCACTTGAACGCGGTTCAAAGTAATAGCTTGCTTGGTTTCCACGATTAAAGCCGAGGTAGCGCTTGTCCCAAAATTCGGGTTGACCGTGGCCCCTGTAATCAAAATATCGTTAAGCGTGACCGCGCCAATCCAATTCTGAATTGTCAATGAAGCATTGAACTCAGAAGGGTTGAATTGGTCTACGGTCTTACCGCTTCCTGTCCAACCGCCTTGAAGGGTCAGGGCATATTTCGCCATATTCGTGAGAGTACTTCCATCCAAAGTAATGCTGGGACTGATGAGTGTCGTCTCATCAGTCCCGCTATCGTAATCGCCATGAATCCAAATGGTCCCAGCTTTGCCAGGGTTATTGGTTTCCAACCACTTGAGCAATTCTGTGTTGATATCTCCCGTGGTAGACGGTCCAAATCTTGGGAAAGATCCAGAACATCCTCCTACATTGGCAATGGGAGTCACCCCAGCAGGGCACCACATGGGGTCATGATCCACCACTGTTTGTGCAGCCTGCTCACTGGCAAGTGGTAAAGCTTGACCAGTTGCATCAGTGATGACAATCTCAGTCCCTTCAGGAAGTTGTGACTGTAACTCTGCCACTGCATTTGATTCTGTTGTGGATGAGTCAATGATTGGCTCTGCAGTAGAATCAACTGTCGGCAGAGTGGGATCCGTGACCGTGACGGGGGCATCCACAGGCGGTGTGCCATCATCTGCAAGAGCGGGCACAGTCCACATGGCGCTCAGTACAAAGACGGTCACCAACATGGGAAGGATCAATTGAAAACGAACTCTTTTTAACATATGTTCTCCTAAGACAAAGTGCTGATCAATACTATTGTAGACAATTATATCCACACAATGGATAAGGAAAGCTATTCCCCATAAGTCCGCCTCTGGGCTCCGCTCGGGCCTGGGCAAACAAAAAGTGGACTGGCAATTGCCAGTCCATTTTTTACAAATTTTATTTCTGATTTTCAAACTTCATTTCATAATGTTCCACCACCGGGAAGGGATCATAAAAATGATGCAACAATTTTTTCCATTCCTGATATTCACTAGAACCGCGAAACCCTACCGTATGCGCTTCCAGAGTCTCCCATTGCACTAATAATATATAGCGGTTTTGTTTTTCAATACAATGCTGTAATTGATGCGAGCCATACCCTTTCATGCTGGCGATCAGGCTCGAAGCGTTGACAAAAGCCTCTTCAAACTCCCGCTCCTCCCCTGAAATCACATCTAAAATCGCAACTTCTAAAATCATGAGGTTCTCCTTTGTTCTTTATTGAGATGCATCAAGTATAATTGTTCCCCCTGAAAGGAACCTGCCATGTCTTTCACAAGCAAAATTGATGAATGGATGAAAGAAGTTGAAGACCGACCCGAATCAGCCGTCACCATTGTCAGGCTGGTGGTCAGGCGTCTGCGCGAACTATCGGAGCAGAACGAAGAACTGCGGGCAGAAAACATAGACCTGCAACATGGAACCCGTGTGGAGGAATATCAAAAGCGCATCGCTCATTTGGAATATCAATTGGATATGCTCAAACGGCGCTTTGGAATCGACCACACTACATTAACCGACCTCCCTACTGGTGAGGAAAGCGCTTCTACTCTGAACTTGTTAATCTACAACTCACAAGGCCGCATCATTCGCGTGGAGTTGGATTCAGAGACCAGCGAAGTAGGTCAACTAACTGGAGAAATGGTCACCGACCAGGAACCTCCGCGCCTCTTGGCCGTGGCCTCGAATGAAAATTTATTACTCTTGTTCACCTCCGGGCGAGTTGAAACGTATTCAGCAAACGAGATTCCCATTCTTCCAATTGGCAACTCATGGACTTGGGAACAAGCCGCTCTTCCCAGTGAACCGCATGCAGGCGAAGTGCTGGCCTGCATCGTCCCTTTCTCACGCCTCCCCCTTTCCGATTTCTTTTTACAAATCAGCCGTCGTGGCTTCACCAAAAAGACTCTGGCTTCCATGTCAGAATCGATTCTTGAAAATCATTTCCTAGGCAGAGGTGCTTTACATAAATCAGACCAACCCTTTGGCATGACTCTCTCACGCAAAAATGACAAAGCTGCCTTGGTAACCTACGAAGGAAAAGTGCTCGCCTTTGATGTGGAAGACTTATCCTACACTGCCGATGAGCGCATTAAACTCACCGCTACTGATTATGTCATTGGGTCTTTCATCCTGCCACCAGATACATCCCTGCTCTGTGTGACTCAAAATGGAAAAGTAATTCAACGCGAAGCCAAAAGCATTGACATGGCAAAATCAGCCGCATCCAAAGGACAATCGTTGATTCCGCCCACACGCCTTGAAGGAGGGACGCGGTTTATGGGCGCAGCTGCAGTCAAGGATGCAGATCGAATCGCAATTTTGGATGCATCTGGAAAAATCAACATCCATGCCGCCAGCGTGATGACGGGCAACGGCTCCATCCCCGCCGAAGGTTGGGTGCTGTCCATTGGGCTGATTCAAGCTGACGGGAAAGAGAAGCGAGGCGCGTCATGAGTCTAAAAGTTGGCATTGACTTTGGCACATCCAATTCTGGAGTCGCGTTGTATGACGGTCAGCATGTGCGCTTGTTGCCTGTCGATCCAAAAAATGTGCAACCCGAAGTCATCAAAACCATTTTATATATCACACGTGAATATCGTTGTTATCTTGGGCAAGAAGCAGCTGAAGCGTATTATCGAGATAACGTCAACCGTCAGCGCCGATATGTAAAACAATGGGCTGGTGAGATTGACTTTCGTGGAGCAGATATGCATTACGTCCGCGATATTTATGTATATGTGGATGAACTGAAACCTGGGCGTTTGTTGCAATACCTCAAGACCGCTTTGCGCAAAGAAGGTTATCACGGCACGCAAATCTTTGAACGCTTTTATACAACTGGGGATTTGGCAAAAACATATTTGAGTCTGCTCAAACGCCGCGCGGAAGATGTGCTCGGTGAACCAATTCACGCGGCCACCTTAGGCAGACCTGTAAAGTTTTCTGAATCAGCGGAACAAGATCACAAAGCTGAAGAAACTCTGCGTCAGGCCGCTTATGAAGCGGGCTTCAAAGAAATCGATTTTGAATTGGAGCCCATCGCAGCGGCTTTGTATTATGAACAATCCATTTCCAAACCACAAAATGTAGTCATCTTTGACTTTGGTGGCGGAACTTTAGATATTGCAGTGATGCGCCTCGGTGACAAAGACCGTCAGGTGTATGCCAGTGGTGGTGTGGACATAGCAGGCAGTGACTTTGACCGCACCATTATTGAAAAGCGCATGTTGCCGCATTTCGGATATGGCAAGGTCAAACATCATCCCGAAATTTTAGAAATGATTCACGCCATCCCCGATTGGATGGCACTTCCTGAGTTAGGCACGCCCATCAATCGCACCATCCTTGAAAAAGCCATTCATGCCAAGATCGCCCCGGTCCGCTTGAAAGCTTTGGAAAATTTAATTTATAACGATTTGGCTTTCACCTTTTACAATCGCGTGGAAGCAGGCAAGATTGCACTCTCGAAAGAAGGCGCAACCATCATCAGCCTTGAAGATAAAAACATCGCAGTGTGGGATATGTACACACGCTATCAATTTGAAGCTGATATTCGCCATTACGTCAGCGAAGTGGAAAAGGTATTGATGGAGACGCTTGCAAAATCTGGCCTTGAACCGGGTCAAATTGATGCGGTGGTCAAGACAGGCGGTTCTTCTAATATTCCTTTGTTCACCAATATGCTCACACGCATCTTCGGCATAGACAAAGTGAAAGAGTCAAATGCCATGAGTAGCGTAGTAGGCGGGCTTGCAATTCGAGCATTTGAAAAAGTCTAAGTTCGGGTGGGTATGATAGAATGCCCATAAAGTTAAGGAGTTTCCTATGAAACTTGGTGATTATATTGGCTTATACATTGAAGATAAGTTGATGTACACAGGAGTTTTGAAAGATCAGGGGATGATGGAAAGCGGCAGAAAGATTTATCAGGTTTTGCTGGTAAAAAATATCTTTCAGCGTAATTTCCCTGAAATCCATTTTGATGCCGATATTCGTCCAGTGGCTTTTGAACAATTACAAGATGAAATCAAACGTTTGAAAATAAGCCTTATGAAAAATCTCGAAAAACTAGAGGGAGAGCACATCACAGAACTCATCGGAGAAAAAGAACTCCATAACCTCATCGGCTAAGTATGACAGACTTTATCAGCTTACCTCCGTAAATTGGGTTACACCCAATCTACGAGAAAATCTCGATAAAGAGTATTTCAGTTCAGTTTGATGACATTGAACAATCACGTCATTTTAGGATAAGACAAACCAGAATTAATATGCCTCGTATTTATTTTTCAAATGACAAAAGGACAGTAGATCAGCTATTAATTGCTCTTTCCTCCAAAGATTGGGGAGTACGGAGGGTTGCCGCACATGAGCTAGGAAATCGTGGTGATTGTTCAGCGGTAGAGCCTCTTATACAAGCCCTTAATGACCCAAGCCATTCAGTTTGTGATGAGGCTATTCTAGCCTTAGGCAAACTGGGAGACCAAAAAGCTATCGATGCCCTTGTTTTAATGTTTAATAAACCATCTCATGCATATTACTCAGCAAGAGCTTTAAGTTCTATTAAGAGCAAAAGAGTTACAAAACCATTAATCTCAGGATTAATATCTAAAGAAGTTATCATACGCCGTAGCTCCGCCGAAGCTCTAGGGTATGTAAAAGATAAAAAAGCAATTGAATATTTAATTGAAGCACTAAAAGATGAAGATAATATAGTCCGAAAATATGCGGCGTATTCTCTTGGTAAATACAAAGACTCGAAATCTATCCAACCATTGTTAGACATTCTCAAAAATGAGGCGATAAAGAGAGAAAATGGTACTACACCATCTTACATCGACAGTTTTGAAGAAGTACAAGTTGCGTGCATTTTTGCATTAGGAAGTATTGGTGACCAGAATATTGATGAACATATTCTTGAGTTTTTAGAATCAGACTATCGAAATTTAGTTTATGCTGCCATATATACATTGGGAGAGATTCAATCGCAAAAAGCTCTTAAGCCCCTTCTAAAGTTATTTGATGATGACAGCACAAGAAAATGGTGTGGGCACTATATTGCCGTGGCGTTAGGAAAAATAGGAGATGAAAAAGTCTTCGAGCCATTAATCAAAGCGCTTTCGGAGGAAGATGAAGTAATAAGAATAGCAGCAACTGATGGGCTAGGCTATCTTGGAAATAGTCGTGCCATACCAGCACTGAAATTAGCACGAAAGAATGATACTGGAATAGATGAGTTTGGTGAAAGCGTTAAAGAACATGCAACCAAGGCAATACATCGAATCCAAAAATGTTCAACAATCAATAATTAGTAAAAGTACTATTTTTATATACCAAATGACCTTATGCAACTTCAGGACTCTCCCATGAAAAAACGCGTTTACATTATCTACACTGGCGGGACTATCGGCATGCAACCCACGCCTGAAGGCTATGCACCTGCACCTGGGTATCTGGCAGAACAAATTATGTCTATGCCTGAGCTTCAAAATGACCTGATGCCTGAAGTTGAAATCCAGGAATATGATCCGCTATTAGACTCAGCAAACATGACGCCCGAAGATTGGCATAAAATCGCTCGTGATATCGGCGCACATTATGATGAATACGATGGCTTCATCATTTTGCATGGCACAGACACCATGGCCTACACCGCTTCCGCCCTACCATTCATGTTGCAAGGATTGGGGAAACCAGTCCTGCTCACTGGTTCACAAATTCCGCTGTGTGAAGTCCGCAACGACGCACGCGCCAACATCATCACGGCATTGACCATCGCCGCCAATTTTGACATTCCTGAAGTCTGCTTATGCTTCGGCAATCAATTATTGCGCGGCTGTCGCTCGGTCAAAGTTAGCACTGATGGTTTGGATGCGTTCGCATCTCCCAACTTGTCTCCGCTTGGCGATATCGGTGTAGAGATTCGCATCCATAAAAATTTAGTATTGCCTGCTCCAGAAAAAAACATACTACAAGTGCAAGAGTTAAAAGAAATCTATGTAGGGGCGCTACCTTTGTGGCCTGGCATTCCTGCGCAAGTCGTCCGTAACTTTCTGCAACCTCCGCTACAAGGATTGATTCTACGAGCCTATGGTGTTGGCAATGGCCCCACCAATAACTTAGATTTTCTCGCCGCCCTCGAAGAAGCCACCGCACGCGGAGTCGTGATCGTGGATTGCACCCAATGTCTACGCGGCAGCGTTCACCTTGGGGATTACGCAACTGGCTCTGCCTTAGCCCGCGCGGGAGTTATCAGCGGCTTCGACATGACCGCTGAAGCCGCTCTGGCAAAGCTCTCGTATCTATTTAGTCAAAATCTTCCTGTGGATGAAATCAAACGATTGATGCAAACCAACCTACGTGGTGAATTGACTGCCTGATTTATTCATCATTTTCACGCGCCTTGCCAAAATAGAACATTAGTCCTACAATGGATTAAGCTATTGGTAACCACTTGAACTTTATGTACTTTAGAAAGGATGTGTAAAATGTTAAATTTGAATTCAGTAATGTTAGGTACAAAGCAACCCCTCGTGTTGACAGCCTTCTATGAAAAGTTATTTGGAAAGCCCGCAGATATGGCGGACCAGGAAAATGGCTTCTGGGGATGGCAGGTTGGAAATGTGTTCATGGGAATCCTGACACATTCCGAAATGAGTGGCAATTCAAAAGAACCAGGTCGTGTGATGATCAATTTTGAAACCCCGCAAGTCAAAGAGGAATTTGAACGCATCAAAGCTCTCGGTGGCACAGTGGTCAAAGAGCCATACGAGATGGGCAGCGGATTGATTGCAACCCTAGCTGACCCGGATGGAAACTATTTTCAACTGATGAACCCAATGGGATAAGAGCTAAAATAAAAAATGCGGTGTTACTCTTCAATAAAGTAACACCGCATTTTTTATGCAACCATCGGAAAGCCAGTGCGAAAGCTGATTCATGACGGGGCACAAAATCAAGCATCGCCACTTCGAGGATTATTTTCTCAATCCTTGTAAAGCGCCTCGAAACTCCGCCGCAAATTGCTTCGCTGTTTCGACAGGCTTTTCACTACTTCCAATCGTTTTCACACACGCTGAACCAACAATGACTCCATCCGCAAGTTGACCAACCTGTTTGGCTTGTTCGGGTGTGCCGATTCCAAATCCCACACACACAGGTACGGATGTATGATCGCGCACGCGATGTATCAAATCGCCAAGTCCATCTGAAATTGTAGAACGTGCACCTGTTACGCCTGTAACTGACACCAAATAAATAAAGCCCTTCGCGTTGCGTGCAATCGACTCCATGCGCTCATTTGGTGATGTTGGCGCAAGCATTTGAATTAACGGCAGAGGCAAATTACGAGTTGCCCCTACGAATTCCTCTGCCTCTTCCAATGGCAAATCAGGGATAATAAATCCATCGGCGCCTGCTTCGTGTGCATCACGGATAAATTTCTCCAACCCGTATGCCAGCATCGGGTTGTAATACCCCATCAAAATCAACGGGATAATCACGCCACGTTTACGCAACTCTGCTATAGCAACGATTGACTTCTTAACAGTGATGCCATTCTCCAAAGCTACTTGTGTAGCTTGTTGGACCACTGGGCCGTCTGCCAGTGGGTCTGAGAAAGATAGTCCCACTTCAATCAAGTCTGCGCCATTTTTGGCAAGCGCTTCAATCACGTCAATAGATGTTTCCAGATTGGGATATCCCAAAGGGAAATAGGGCATGAAGATGGGTCTACTTTTGAAAGCATTTTCGATTCTGTTCATAATAATTCCTTTGAAAAGAGCTTAACCACGAAGGACACAAAGAGCACAAAGGTTCTAATACACGGCGCAACATATTGACTCTTTGAGGCCATTATTCACGATGTTCTAAAGCACAAAACCACAATCATTATTTACCAACTTCGTGCCCTTTGTGGTTAAAGAGTTTCTCCCAATTCCTTAATCACCGTATTCAAATCCTTATCCCCTCGTCCCGAAAGGTTGACCAGAATCACCTGGTCCTTCCGCATAGTCGGCGCACGCTTGATAACTTCCGCCACGGCATGAGACGACTCTAACGCAGGGATAATCCCTTCGGTGTGGCACAAGGTTTGGAATGCACTCAATGCTTCCGCATCTGTTGCGGAGGTATAGAAGGCGCGTTCGTTATCACGCATCATTGCATGTTCAGGACCAACTGCCGCATAATCCAACCCAGCGGAGACAGAATGAGTCTCGGCAATTTGTCCATCTTCATCCTGCAAGACATACGTTCGTGTTCCGTGAATCACACCCACTCTTGCTTTGGTCGCATCACCGAAACGAGCAGCGTGTTTACCAGAAGCAATTCCACTTCCACCCGCTTCGACGCCAATCAACTCCACCTGCTCATCGTCTACAAATCCACTGAAAACACCGATGGCATTTGACCCGCCACCGACACAGGCAATCACTGTATCGGGCAAGCGACCCACATCGCGCAGCATTTGTTCGCGTGCTTCAATGCCGATCACCGATTGAAACTCGCGCACGATGGTCGGGTATGGATGCGGCCCCAGCGCCGAGCCGAGCAGATAATGTGTGTCGCGCACATTCGTCACCCAATCGCGGATGGCTTCGTTGATGGCATCTTTCAATGTCTTCGTTCCAGATTCCACTGGCCGCACTTCCGCGCCTAGCAATTTCATGCGGAAGACATTCGGTTCCTGCCGCGCAATGTCCACGGAGCCCATATACACTACGCATTCGAGTCCGAGCAATGCCGCAGCGGTGGCAGATGCCACGCCGTGCTGCCCTGCCCCAGTCTCGGCAACGACGCGCTTCTTTCCCATCCGCTTGACGAGCAATGCCTGCCCCAGCGCATTATTGATTTTGTGCGCGCCTGTGTGCGCCAAGTCTTCGCGCTTCAAATAAATTTGCGCGCCACCTAATTTTTCCGATAATCTTTTTGCATAAGTCAACGGTGTAGGTCTGCCTACGAACGACGCCAATAAGCCTTCAAATTCTTTTCTAAAGGCAGGGTCTTTTTGCGCATCCACGAACGCCTGCTCCAACTCAATGAGTGCGGGCATGAGCGTCTCGGGCACGAACTGTCCGCCATACGGGCCGAACTTTGGGGGTAATAATGTTGTCATAAGTTCTCCTTGATTAGACGATAGACGACAGACCGTTGACCACGGTGGTCTATCGTCCATCGTCAATGGTCTGCTTGACTGCTTTCACAAACGCGGACATCTTCGCCGCATCTTTCTTACCCGGTTCTGACTCTACGCCAGAGGCGACGTCCACACCCCAAGGTTTGACCTGCCGCACCGCCTCCGCGACATTCTCGGGAGTCAATCCACCTGCTAATAGCAGCGGATATCTTTTTGCAAGTTCCGCCGCCACTGACCAATCTGCGGTGACGCCACTTCCGCCGTAGACACCTTTGACAGCAGCATCGACCAACAAAGCAGGCGCTTCATTGCGTTCATAGCCTGTGATATCGGATGGGATTCCACGAAAGGCTTTAAAGGCTTTGCCATTAAGTGCATTCAACATTTCAGGCGTTTCATCGCCATGCAATTGAGCAAAACTTAATCCGCAGGTTTCTATGGTTCCTTGAACTTCTTCAACAGGCGAATTCACAAACACACCGACATAGGTCACATGTCCATACTTGCGCATGACAGACATGATGTCACGACAAATACCGACATCAATATAGCGCGGACTCTTCGGATAAAAATTAAATCCAATCAAATCCGCACCCGCTTCCATTGCGGCAAGTGCGTCTTGGACAGTTTTGATTCCACATATCTTGATCTTAGTCATAGTTGTGTGATTACCTCAATGCAGAGTGAAGGATTTTTTATTCTGCATTCTTCATTCCTCATTCTGCATTCCTGATAACTCTCTCACTTTCGCAGGGATGTCTTCTGAAATGACCAACGCTTCACCGACAAGAATTGCATCAATGTTTATTTTGGATAATCGCTCCACATCACTTGCGGTGAAGATTCCGCTTTCGGCGACGACCGTAATATCAGGGAAATCATCGGGCGGAGTCGTTCGGTGGTAGCGAGGGAGACTTCAAAGGTGGCGAGGTTGCGATTATTGATGCCGATGAGTTTTACATCTTTCAACTTCAAAGCGCGTTCAGTCTCTGCTTCGTCGTGGACCTCGACCAAAGCGGTCAATCCCAAATTCAGGGCGCAGGCATGCAGGTCGGCGAAGTGTTTGTCGTCGGTGAGAGCGGCCGCGATGAGGAGGATGGCGTCGGCTCCGTTGGCGCGGGCTTCGTGCATCTGCGTTTCATCGATGGTGAAGTCTTTGCGCAAAAGAGGGGCAAGCTGGAGTGATGAGTGAAACGTAAATCATGAAGGGTTTCGAGTTTGCCCATGAAGAATTTTTCATCGGTGAGGACGCTGATGGCTGCGGCGCCGTTTTGAGTGTAGAGGTCGGCTACTTGAAACAAGTCAAGGTGCGGGGCGAGAATCCCTTTGGAGGGAGAGGCTCTCTTTAGTTCAGCGATCAGGCTCGGGCGGGGGGCGAAGCGGCGGCGCTTGATTGCGGCAAGAAAATCTCTGGGCGCAGGACTCTGCTCTGCAGCGCGGCGTAATGTCACAGCGTCGAGCGCCGCAATCTCCAATTTCTTTTGAGCGATGATTTTTTCGAGTATGTTCATGGGTAACGGATTTTAGGAACGGATATCGGATGAAACGGATTGGGAATACTCGACGAGGGCGTTGAGTTTGGCGAGGGCGGAGCCGTTATCGAGCGCGGTGGTGACTTCTGCGAGTGCGGATTTGAAATCACCTGTTTCAGCGGCGAGAGCGCCAGCGGCATTGAGCAGGACGGAGTCACGGCGCGCACCTTGGAGTTTGCCACCGAGAAGGTCACGCATCATCGTCGCGGATTCATCGGGGGTGCCGCCGCGCAAATCTTCCATTGTTGCGATGGAGAAACCAAGCGTGGTGGGATCGAGATCATAGGTTTTGACCGCGCCATCCTTGAGGTGGCTGATGCGATTAAGTCCGCAGGTATTGAGCTCATCGGTGCCACCTGCGCCATAAATAATCATGGCAGCGCGGGAACCGAGTTCGTTTAACACATTCGCCATGGGCTCGGTCAGCGCGGGAGCAAAGACACCCGTGAGTTGGATGTTCGCACCTGCGGGATTCGTAAGCGGGCCAAGAATGTTGAAAATAGTGCGCTGACCAATTTCCTTGCGCGGGCCGATAGCATGTTTCATAGCGGGGTGGAATTTAGCGGCAAACATAAAACCGATGCCGATATTGTCGATGGCGTGGGCGATCTGATCGGGGGTGAGGTCGAGGCTGACACCGAGAGCGGAGAGCACATCCGCAGAGCCGCAATGCGATGAAGCGGCGCGGTTGCCGTGCTTGGCAACTTTGCGTCCCGTGCCTGCGAGGACAAATGCGGCGGCAGTGGAAATGTTGAAGGTGTGAGCGCCATCACCGCCAGTGCCGACGATATCGTAAATGCGTTCATCGGGATTGGCGAGTTTTACCTTGACCGCGTTGGCACGCATGGCGCGGACAGAGCCTGTGATCTCAGGGATGGTCTCCCCTTTCATGCGGAGAGAGACGATATAAGCGCTGACTTGCGCGGGCGTGGCTTGCCCTGTCATGATGACGTTCATCGCTTCTTCGGCTTCTGCGGCGGTGAGGTCAGTGCGGTTGATGGTCTTGGCGATAAAGGGCTTGAGCATGGACGGTTCTTGTAAGCGCGCCAGCAGGCGGAGCGATCCTGATATCGAGAAATTCTTGAGCAATTGTTTGCCATGCTCGGTGAGAATGGACTCGGGGTGAAACTGCACGCCGAAGGTTGGGTGTTGTTTATGTTTGAGCGCCATGATCTCGCCATCGGAGGTCTGAGCGACAATTTCGAGTTCGGCAGGAATGGTCTCATAGACCACGAGCGAGTGATAGCGCATGGCTTCGAACGGCGATGGAATGTCCTTGAAGACACCCTGTCCATTGTGAGTGACGGGGGAAGTCTTGCCGTGCATGAGGCGAGGAGCACGGTCCACTTTGCCGCCGTAGACAGCGCCGAGGCATTGATGCCCGAGACAAACACCGAGCACGGGAATTTTGCCCGTGAAGTGTTTGATGGCTTCGGGGGAAACGCCGCCATCTTTGATGGGTTCGCCTGGGCCTGGGGAGATGACAAGATGGTCAGGCTTGAGGGCGATCAACTCGTTCAAGGAAATTTGGTCGTTGCGAAAGACGCGAATGTCCGCGCCAAGTTCGCCGAGGTATTGAACGAGATTGTAGGTGAAAGAGTCGTAATTATCGATAAGGGCTAACATATTTTTCTCCAAACTCTGTTGGTTGAGTAGGCGGAGTTCTTCCGCCGTATCGAAACCAACACGTGATAGTAATCTCTTCACTCACTGGTGGTTTCGATACGCCCTCGGCTATCGCCTCGGGCTACTCAACCACCGGGTTATTTATTCTTCATTTCCAAAGATGTCCACTTCATCAGCGAAGAGATCGAGGGAATACGACAAGCCTGTCACATCGCGGACAAGTTCCATGGTCTGCTTGGCTTCGGCTTGCATACGGCGGATTCCATTGGCGAGGACATCGCGTGGGATGGTGGGATGCGCAAGATAATAGGCGCGCTTTTCACGGAAAGGTTCGAGGAAGGCGTTGATGGCTTTGGCAAGCTTTTCTTTCACTTCCACATCGCCGACCTGTCCTTTGCGATAGCGTTCCTTGAGATCATCTACTTCGGCGTAGGAGGGATTGAACGCGTCGTGATAGATGAAGACGGGATTTCCTTCCACGGTGCCTGGGTCAGTCGCGCGCAGGCGCTTCGGGTCGGTGTACATGCCTTTGACCTTTTCTTCGACGGTCTTTGCGTCATCGGATAAATAAATGGCATTGCCAAGGGACTTGGACATTTTGTTCTGTCCATCGGTGCCGACGAGCAGGGGGACTTCCCCGATGATGGACTCTGGTTCAGGGAAGACATCCTTGCCGTAGAGGTTGTTGAATTTGCGAGCCATTTCGCGAGCGAGTTCCACATGGGATTGATTGTCACGTCCTACGGGAACGGCTTGCGCACGCGGCAGGAGAATGTCCACGGCTTGTAGAACGGGATAACCGAGAAGCCCAAATGGCATGGAGTCGATGTTGGCGTCGCGTGCCATGTCTTTGAGGGTGGGCATGCGTTCGAGGCGCGGAACGGTGACCAACATTTCAAAGAGCAGATTCATTTCGTAGGTTTCTGGAATTGCAGACTGAACAAAGATGGTGCTGACGTTCGGGTCAATGCCGACGGCGAGATAGTCCAGAACGATCTCGCGAATGTAGGTTGGAATCTCTTTGATGTACTGCGGCTCGGGTTTGGTGGTCATCGTGTGCAGGTCAGCGATGATGAAGAAGGAATCATATTGATGTTGCAGACGCACACGGTTGCGAAGCGAGCCGACATAATGACCAAGGTGCAGGCGGCCTGTTGGGCGATCACCAGTTAATAAACGGGGTTTGGTGTTTGGCATGGTTTGGGTTCCTTTTCTAAATGCAGAATGATGAGTGCAGAACGCAGAATAAAAAGCAAAAATTCTTCATTCGACATTCTGACTTCTTCATTGGCTCTCTGCTGCGTCTATCGCTCTCAGCATCGCGCTCGCCTTGTTCACCGTCTCTTGATATTCAGCAGATGGATTCGAATCAGCGACGATGCCTGCGCCTGCTTGCACGCTGACGGTGTTGCCGCGCCCAACCATGGTGCGGATGGCGAGGCAGGTGTCCATGGCGCCGTCGTAGCCGAAGTAGCCGATCATGCCTGCATAGGCGTTGCGCGGATTGGGCTCCAGTTCGGCGATGATTTCCATGGCGCGGACTTTCGGCGCACCGCTGACCGTGCCTGCGGGGAAGGCGGCTCTCACCAAATCGAAAGCAGTTAACTCAGGACGCAAAGTCCCTTCGACATGCGAGACGATGTGCATCACATGTGAATATTTTTCAATGGTGAAGAAATCAGAAACTTTGATGGTGCCATATTCACACACACGGCCTAAATCATTACGTCCTAAATCCACCAACATCACATGCTCGGCGCGTTCCTTCGGGTTGGCAAGCAACTCGGTGGCAATGGATGCATCCGCTTCGGCATTTGCCCCTCGGGGACTCGTCCCAGCAATCGGGCGGAGAGAAGCGGTTCTTCCTTCCAAACGCACGAACATTTCAGGCGATGACCCAACGATATAAAGCGGTTCATCGTTCACGATTCCAAAATCAAAAAAGAACATGTACGGTGAAGGGTTGAGGCGGCGCACAGCGCGATACACATCGAACGGCTCCACATTGGTTTCGCGGCTGAAGCGCTGTGAAAGCACCACCTGAAAAATATCGCCCGCGGCAATGTGTTCCTTGGCGGTGCGCACCATGTCTTCATACGTCCCCTGCGTGTGGCTGGCCTTGACCTTCGATGGCGTGACATTTACTTTTGGCGCGGCAGGCAAAGGTTGACGAATGCGCTCGGCAATGGCATCCAATTTTTGATTGGCGGCTTCGGCATTCCCATCCAAAACATTTGCGATGAGGAAGATGGTGCGACGCGCGTGATCGAAGGCGACGATGGTATCGGCAAGCAGATACATGCCATCGGGAATCTCTGCGCGCTTCATTTTGGACTTTAGAGTTGGTTCAAAATAACGGACGGATTCATACCCGAGGTAGCCCACCAACCCACCCGTGAAGCGTGGCGCGTTCGGCAGGCGGACGGCGGGAAAGCGGCTCATTTCATTCTGCAGGAACATGGTTGGGTCGTCGTTATCAAGTTGGACGGTACGTGTCGCACCGTTCTCTTTAATCTCGACCTGACCATCGCGCAAACTATATTCGGCTCTGGGGTGCACACCGATAAACGAATAACGCGCAATGCGTTCGCCCCCTTCGACGGATTCCAATAAAAAGGATGCGCCGTCGCCGCGCAGTTTGAGATACAAACTGACGGGGGTTTCCAGGTCAGCAGAGACCTCACGGATGATGGTGGTTACGGAAGTAGCTTCAAGTAGCATATGGTTCTCCTAAAAGATGAAGGATGAAATATGAAGGATGAACGTTCGAACGTTGAAACGTTTTAAAACAGAATCCTCTCCGTCCATAAGGGACGAGAGAGGACTCCCGTGGTGCCACCCAGGCTTAAAGCTGTTCTTAAAAAAATTTCCCTGTCGTGATGCAACAGGGGAAAGAAGCCAGCTTCACTCATTTAGTTTGCTAGTTAGATAGTTTTGTAGTTGCTATCCTTCTAAGAAACTCTGCAGGGTAACGGGTACAGTTCCCGTCTCTGGTACTCGTTTGACTACTTGACGATATAACTAATCAACTATCAAACTTTCTCTTCACAACTCGGAGGGCCATTCGACTTCTGCGCTTTTGCCTCGCTTTCAGAACTTCTGCTCGGCTCTCTGGTAATCGCTTTGAAGTGTACTCGTCCTCGTCAGCGTTTTATGTATGATGTTGGGCGGTATTCTATGACGGAGAGAGGGATGTGTCAAGAGGGAGGAAATTGAGAAAACAAGAATTACATAATTAGAATTTCTGTGACACAATCAGCCATCATTTTATATATCTCATATTCTTCTTCCCGAAAGTCACATCTAATGAGACTATGCAAGTCGATAACGCCAATTATTTTGTTATTCCATAAAAGTGGCATGGCAATTTCTGAGTTTGTTTTACCAAGGTCTGGCCCCTGAAAGTAAATTTGCGAATCTGGGTCCAAATCCCATGCACATCTTATTGTCTTTGTTGTGGCAACATGCCCAATCAGACCATGTTCAGGACTTCGCTTAGTGTCTCGTGCTAACATTCGGTCAATTGCTTCGCCAGCGCCAGCATAAAGCACAAGCCAACCATCTTTAACTATATAAATCCCCAAGTGATACAAATCGAACTTTTCATGAATAACCTGAACTGCTCGCGACAATTTATCACTAGATACATCCGCATCTGTATTGATTATTCCCCTTAATTCCTCAACTATTTCCACACAAACATCATCCCGATGTGGTGCAGCAAGTTTCCACTCCGCAACAATATCCTCTGGAATGAGTTTTTTTTCTACATACTCTTGTGAACTATTCGAGGTATTTATATGGCTTGTCTCAACATCTTTCTTTTGGAGTATTTTCCTGAAAAAAGATTTCATAACCAAGACACCTCCTGCAATTTGGAATAAGGACGCCTTATATCTTTTGCATCAGCCCGTGAAAGTCCATTTCTGGCGAGTCTGCTTTATATTTCTATATCCCCAATCCATATTGCCCAGCCCACAGCTTTTGCCAGCGGCGCATCAGCTGTGATTAAGGGTAAGCCAAGTTTTTGCGCAAGCACCGCATAACATGCATCATACGCCGTCATTTTTTTCTCGCTTGCCAGTTGCAAAGCATCTTCTATTAATTCCAAAGTTGAAGTTGATTTGAGAGCCAAATTACCCAAATCTTTCATGTCAGCCAGTGAGTCTTCCAGCGAGCGGTCAAATCTGCGGGTGTATTTCAGCAGGATGTTTGCACATTCAATGTAAAACAAATCAGGAACATGAATTTCCGCCTGTGGGTCTTCGGTCAGCTTGGCAAATAGCCTTTGAACTTTGTCAGAAAATTCTTCTTCAATAAAAAGCTTAATGCCAACGCTGGCATCCATCACACACCGTAGAACGACCTCTGTCATCTTCCACGATCCTCACGTAATAATTCCAGGGAAGAAGGTGCATTCTTGGGTGCCTTGAACCGCCTCCGCTGGATGGAAGTCAACACTTTGGCTTGTTTTTTTCTTCGTTCTTCATCTTCGATTGCCTGAGTAAGCATGGTAATCACTTGCGCGCTCAGAGAACGATTTTTAGCATGAGCCAGTTTTTGAAGCCGTTCATATAAGTCATCAGGCACGCTGCGAACGTGTAAAGTATTCATAGCTTTTTCCTTTCCCTAGAAATTTTAGCACAAACTGGTTGCACTGTGCAACCAGAAAAGTTATCTTATAATCTTCAAAAGACTTGTATTGCATCACCCAAAGGGAACGCTTCAGGGTACCCTAACATCCCTAGCTCAGTACATGGAAGCCCATCGGGCGGGTCCATTAGAAAGAGTTGACAGTGATTTTCTTATATCTGCTAAGACAAAAAGACAATATCCATCGGGTGGCGCAAGAGTTGCAAAGTGTTATCTTTTATTTGAACAATTTCACTGAACTTCACAAAATCCTGGTCACTGACAATAAATACCGTGGGGTCGCCATCTTCAAATAGCCCAGCCAAATTCAGGCTTTTATCATTTTCATCAAAGGTATAGGGATTGCGTTCGCGCAAGGCAGTCCAATAGCGTTCCATCTGCTGGGCATACCAAACTTTGATGATTTTACGGAAAAGATACGGATGAATCTCCATCTCGTCTGTAATTGCATTGAGGTCAACGATTTTAATTCCCTCGTCCACACTTCTATCATAGACCCACAAGTTGGGAATTTTACAGGATCTTTCAGCGGTGCTATGTTCAAGGGTTTGTCTTTTTTGAAGTCCATCCGCTTGGGCACGGCGGACCGCTTCGATCAATTTATTGCGCAATCGTCCCGCCAGAGTCATAAAGAAATAGGGATATACCAATCCATAACGGAGTAGCTGATAGTTGACACTTTTTTCCAAGCGGTTGAAGAGCATTTCTTCGTCAATTCAGACCCATCTGTATCGGCTGTGTCACCAGGAAAGACCGTTGAGAGGGCGTCCATTTTTTTCGATATTGCTGGTGACGATATAAGCGGGAAATTGTCTGTCTGTTTCTCGTCCAGCCAGCACTTTGTCCATTTCAAAACAGGCTTTGGCCACCCAGATGGTTCTGCTAAACTTTTACCGCGGCTTTACACCCACTAGCCACATAAATGCTTCATACAATGCGTCCAATTTCTGGCTGTTTGTAATGGCCTGGAGCAGGTTTTCCTTCTTTATCTTTTTCCTTTTCTTTCGATTTCAAATCAGGTGGAGTCGGCAACGGCATGGGACCGAAGTGCGTCTCCAACGCGTCAATGCCTTCCAAGCGTAATTGAACCGCGCCGTTTTCTTTGGTTAACTTTTCAGTAAAGGTATCTTTATTTTCGTTTTCCAACCCATCCCATAGAGCAGGGTTCGCCGCCTTGAACATCATCGAGTCTCCATCGGGCGAATATCCCACCACATGCAACGAACCTTTGATTAATAAATACTTCATTTGATTTCCTCAGCGAAAACGGAGTGATTTACTCGGGCAAGTTTACCAAACTTCCTTATCAATTAAGCCCATTGACAAACCTCTTAAATATGTGTATATACACTTATTATGTCGGAAGAACTGCCAAAAGAAAGTCTGTATGAGTTCTCACGTCAAGCAGTGCCGTGTGTGGGGTTCAATACCCGCCGCGCCACACGGCTAGTCACCCAGTATTACGACAAAGCGCTGGCGCCAGCGGGAATCCGTTCGACGCAGTATTCGCTTTTAAGTCTGCTTTCGATGATGGGCGAAGCACCAATGCAGGAAGTTGCCTACGTGCTGGCGATGGATAGGACGACTCTGACTCGGAACTTGAATCCGCTTCTAAGGGCGGGGCCGGCTTCCAAGGTCAAAAGCAGGCGATCGCCGCCCCCGTCCGTGCTGACGCCGGACACTATGGGCAAGTCCACGCTGGAGAAGGCGCTCCCTTATTGGGAGAAGGCGCAGTCCCGCATCGTGAATGAGATCGGTGCAAAGCAATGGGACTTGATGGGATGCGAGGACTACATCAAATTTCGATGATTGTGGAAGAAACCATGGAGGAGACGAAATGACAAACAAAACACGACCCAGCTGGCTGGAATGAAAAAGAATACCGTCATCCTTCAAAGGATCATTATTTCAACCCGCAAGGTGACATGCACTATGTGGATGAAGGCACTGGCGACCCGATCGTGTTACTACATGGCAACCCTGGCTGGTCTTTTGAATACCGCGAGATCATCAAGGAGATGTCGAAAACTCAGCGATGCATCGCACCCGATTACATTGGTTTTGGACTTTCAGACAAACCCGCCGATTGGGATTATTTGCCGATCCATCACGCCAAGCATGTGGAAGATTTCCTCGACAGCCTCAACTTGAATAACATCACCTTTGTGTTCAACGATTGGGGCGCCCGCCTGCGATGTCGTATGCCATCAAGCATCCTGAAAAGGTCAAGAAGATCGTAGTCACCAATAGCTGGTTCTGGCCAGTGGATGACATTCCCAACTTTACAAGATTCAGCGGCATGGCAGGCGGTCCCATCGGCAAGTTCTTCACCTTGAACTTCAACATGATCGGCAAGGTCTTATCGAAAGCTGCATATGGACCGAAGAAAAAGATGCCCGAAGAAGTGCGCAAGCATTATTACATGCCTCATGAAGAAAAGACCGCGCGCGTCGGCACATGGGTTTTCCCGCGTGAGATCATCGGCTCGACATCGTGGCTGAAAACGCTTTGGGATCAGCGCGAAAAAATTCAGTACATCCCCACTGCCATTGTGTGGGGTGATTCGGATATTGCTTTCAAAGAAGGCGAACTCAAAGTGTGGACAGACCTGATGCAAAATCACACACTCAATGTGTTGCATAGAATCGGTCACTACCCGCCCGAAGAGGCGCCTGAAGAAGTCATCAAGGCATTGAAAGCATGAAGCAAACCGCAGAAAAAGCAATTGCTGCTTATGGCGGCAGAGAATTTTGGTCGAAGGCAAAACGTATCGAGGCAGAGGTTAGTACACATGGGCTGGCGTTCACAATAAAAAGTAGACCCATCTTCAAGCGCGCAAAAATCTCAATGGAGATTGCTCGCCCCTTTTCCAAGCTGATGCCTATTGGAAAAAACACACAACTGGCTGGTGTGATTGAGGGACATCATGTCCGCCTCGAGGATTCAACTGGCAGGATCGTTGAAGAACGAAAAGATGCCCGCAAGTATTTCCCTGGCGGTTTGCAACGGTTATTCCATTGGGACGAATTGGACATGGCATATTTTGCCAATTATGCTTTCTGGAACTATTTCACCCTGCCTTTTTTGCTCATGCGTGAAGATATCAATTGGAAGGAAATCGAACCCGGGTGGCTTGAAGCGGACTTCCCCGAAAGCATTCCCACCCACAGCAAAATTCAGCGCTTCCGCTTTGACCTGAAAACAGGTCTGCTCATTCAGCATGACTACACCGTAGACATTATGAGCAAACTGGCAACTGCCGCCAATGTAGTCCTTGAACACAAGCAAGGAGATTGTTTTGTTTACCCATCCCGTAGGTTGGTCACACCGCACTCACCATCGGGCAATGCCCTATCCGCTCCAATATTAATTGACATTACAGTGCATGATTTTCAAGTAAGTTAAAAAGAAGGCGCATCTGTGTAGATGCGTCTTCTTTTTGTAAATTTAATCAATTTGTCTTTGAACGATCCCAAAATATTTTGGAGGTCAACACGAACCCAAAGATAAAAAACACCCCTCGCACAATCACAATGAGTGGAACCCATTCGCGTGGAGCGGTAAAAGCCAGAACCCCAATTGGAAGTTGCAAGAAGACAAATGAAAAGGCCGCCAGTTTCTCCAAAAAATTCTGACGTGGAAAAACCAAACCCAGCAGAAAAATGGAAAAATAACTACTGACAAATTTCACCTGACTCGCTGCCATCTGCCAAGCAAGCTCAGATCCTTGAATAGATAAGCCTTTCTCCACCTGAGAGAATATGGGCGTTTTCAATGGCATCTAATAAACCTGTTAGTACTATCGCTCCAATGGCCAGGTTTATGATAGTAGGCTCAGCACGTTCACGTAGCAAAATTCCAAGCAAGATAAAAAAGGTCGAGTAGACCACAATGAAAATATCATCGAGGGTGAAGCTTAATCGCAAGCCAAAGGCTCGTGATTGAAGCATGTCCGTATATTCTGTCACAGACCTCACCACTTGAAATGGCTCTTGAGATCCACTTACAAAAAGAGAAAGCAAAAGCAACCCCAGAGCCAATAACGCCCCTGCAATTCCAACATACACCAACGTTTTTTGAATCATTTTAATGTTCATTCCATCTCTTCTCCTTTAACTTGGTTTTGTTGAAACGGAGGAACATCCGGGCTGGAGAGAAAGCAATTGCAACGGATACCACAGGTATGCAAGTCTGGTAATTTTGAGATTTCATCATGTCCGTGCAATAACATGGCACGCATTGACTGCAATACTGCAATGTCATGGTCAATCTCTGCCAAACGAGCATCCAGTGCTGTCAACGCCCGTCTGCATGGAGGAGTCGCTTCGTCACGAATGACCAGAAATTCAGTGATATCTTTCACGCTAAAGCCGAGTCTGCGAGCACTGCTGATAAATCGCAGGCGACTGACCGTATCGTGCGAATAGGAACGATAATTATTCGCAGAACGTTCAGGTCGTGGAAGAAGTCCCTTTTCTTCATAAAACCGAATCGTTTTTGCAGAAATCCCTGTCAGCTTGGAGAGTTCACGTATCAACATAAGTACCTCGTCATTCTAAACTTTCCAGTAAGTGGAATGTCAAGACCAAGTTATGGGCGAATAAACAAACAGGCATGTCGTTGACATGCCTGTTTGTTTATCAATCTTCGTTCTCGCGATAATCCTCATCATCGAGCGTACTACCATATGGATAGACTGGCTTCTCTCCGCCAGAATTGGCATGGAAAATACCTGAGAACAACGGATGCACACATAACTCATCTTCCTGGCTTAAATTTAATTGATGCGAAACGGTATATTCAAAATTTCCTTTGATATATACATCCTTCTCTTTCCCAGGAATCACACGTCCAATGGCGCCAATCTCCAACAACATCCTCTGGAATTCAAACAAACTATCACTGCCAAACACTGCCTTGCCATGACGTGTAAACACGCGATGCAAGTCGCCCATCGTAAATTTATGTCCGAGTTCTGGCAAACAGCGGCGACAAGTCGCTTCGGCTGTTGGATATATTAACTTAAACGCGACGAAAATTTCGCCAACAATAAATTCTTCCACTTGCCGAATACCATTGATAATCCGTTCCTGACTCACAGGAAACGGGCTCAAACTTTGCGTGGAACTTGACCTCTTGAAAATGGAATTCAACAACATCAGAAAGTGACGCGGAAGCAATTGGGTATGCCGAAGGATATAAGAAACCGTATCTTCCTGCACCCCAGCCTGATTCGTGATTCGTTCAGGAAGCACAGCCTGAAACAGTTTTAACGCATCCGTCCTCTTGGCAACATCCAATGGATACTGCTCTTTCAAAAACTCCTGATAATAAATCGCCAGATAAAAATTCAAGCGTTGGGCGCCAATGAGAATCAACTCAGCAGCTGTCCATTGCAACTTAAGCGCACGGCGAAAATCCTTGTTCGGGTTGGAAGAAACTTTCAGAAAGCGGTGATACACCTCAGCGGGCAAACAGAAGCGAATGTCCACAATGTCACGTGGCTTATTCATGGAACCCACCAGTTTCAGTAATCCTTGCAAGGACTGAGAGACAGAATCAATATCCAGTTGAAAATCATCCAGAGAATCTAACAGCACCACGAATCTCTTTCCAGATTTCTCAAAACCTTTTAAGACTACCGAGCGTACGTAGTCGAATTTACTTCTATCAAGTTCATTGATAATTTCAGAAGCTCCCCTGCTGGGGTTTTTATCCATCACATCGTCTAATGTCTTGGCTAAATCCGAAATCACTCCGTCCACACGATCACTATAATTAATTTTCAATCGATCAAGGTACGCCTTGACCACATACAAATCATCCGATGGCAAAAGCTCTTTCTTTCGTATCTCGGAAAAAACACCAATCCAAATCACCATTTCCCACAAATCAGAAACCATTTCAGGGAAATAAGAATCTTTCGACATCCTTTGAATCACTTTGGTCATTTGACTCAATACAGGTGCGGTTCTCATCTCAATGAAGTGCTGATAGTATGTACCAAAAAATACACTTCGCAAATAAGATGTCTTTCCAGAGCCTCTGCGGCCAATAATAATGGAAGGTCGATTGCGCAGTTTGTTGTAAATTGAATTGTGTTGTTCGAATAAATACTTAAGCGCATCCACATCTGCAGAATCAATATCTCCTGAGTCAATGGGGCCAAATGGTTCATCATTAGAAAGATATGGCTTGACGATATTTAATGGCGATACTGGCATGGGTTTTCCTCCTCAACAGGATGAGTTCACTCCGAACATTATACAAGAAAACAGACATGTCGTTTGACATGTCTGTTTTTATCAAGCTGATTTTTTCAGGTCTATCCAACCAAATCACACCAAGCTTCGTACTTCTTGGCTTTGCCGCGAATGGCTTCGTGGTACACATCCTGAATCTTCTTGGTGATTGGACCCGTGCTACCATTTCCAATCTTGCGGAAGTCAATTTCACTCAAACCAATACATTCAGCTGCTGTTCCACAAACAAAGACTTCATCAGCGATATAAAGCTGATCACGAGAAATCGGTGCTTCAATCACCTGATATCCTAGGTCATTAGCAATGGTGGTCAAAGAGCTGCGGGTAATTCCTTCCAAGACAGGTGCAGTGGATGGGGTGTAAATTTTCCCATCACGAACCACAAACAAATTCTCACCTGTGCATTCACCAACATATCCTTGCGGATCGAGCATAATAGCTTCCTGAAAACCGAGTCGTTCAGATTCGGTCTTTGCCAGAATACTGTTGACATAGTTACCAGCAATCTTCGCCTTGGTCATGGAGATGTTAACATGCTGGCGTGTGAATGAAGAAATATTTGCACGAATGCCTTTGGCAAGGGCTTCTTCACCCAAATAATTATTCCACTGCCAAACCGCAATCATCAAAGATGGTTTGCCGCTGTCCACATTCAAGTTCCAGCCGCCGCCATCGAGATAGATGAGCGGGCGCACATAACAATCGGTGAAACCATTGGCACGTACGGTATCTTTGTGCGCCTTAATCAAATCCTCAACCGTCCAGGGAAATTCACGAAAACCCAAAACACGTGCTGAGTCAAACAAGCGCTCTACATGTTCCCGTAAACGAAAGATGGCTGGTCCCTTTGGCGTATTGTAGGTACGAATGCCTTCAAAGACGGCCGCCCCATAATGCAAAGCAGGTGTCAAAAAGTGCAATGTCGCTTGCTCGAACGGGACAAGTTCCCCATTCTTCCAGATAAATTGTGATTCCATTCCCATGGCGAATTCTCCTTATAATTTTTTGATGATTTCATCCGCCATTTGGCGGGTTGTTAACTTGCCACCAAGGTCCGCAGTGCGCGCACCTGCCGTAATGACTTCATCCACTGCCTTCTCAACTGCAGCTGCTTCTGTTTCCAATTTCAATGAATGACGCAGCAACATGGCAGAAGAAAGAATGGTTCCTACTGGATTTGCGATTCCCTTGCCTGCAATATCAGGAGCAGACCCGTGAATCGGCTCATACAAGCCCGGGCCTGAATCACCCAAACTGGCAGAAGGCAACATCCCCATTGACCCTGCCAATACGGAGGCTTCATCGGTGAGAATGTCACCGAACATATTCTCGGTAACGATCACGTCAAAGAAAGCAGGACCAGTGATCAGCTTCATGGATGCGGTATCTACGAGCATATGCTCGAGTTCGATATCCGCATTCTCTTTTCCAATCTTGGTTGTAATCTGACGCCACAATCTGGATGACTCTAAAACATTGGCCTTATCCACTGAAGTGACTTTCTTTCTGCGGTCTTTGGCCAAGCTGAAAGCAAGGTCGACAATGCGCTTGACTTCATAATCGTAGTATTCAAGTGTATCGACAGCGTATTCCTTGCCATCACGCATCTCACGCATTTTGGGTTGACCAAAATACAAGCCACCCGTCAACTCACGCATGACGATGATATCCACACCATTAAGTTTCTCTGGTTTGAGTGGAGAAGAATCAATTAATGAGGGGTGCACTTTGACAGGTCGAAGATTGGCAAATACACCAAGGCCCTTACGCAAGGCAAGCAAGCCACGCTCGGGACGATCTTTTGCTGTTGGATCATCCCATTTCGGGCCACCCACTGCGCCAAGTAAAACTGCATCTGCAGATTTGCAATCGGCAAGAGTTTCATCGGTAAGCGAAGAACCAAATTTATCGATGGAGCAACCACCCATCAATCGTTCAGTAAATTTAAAGGAATGATTGTATTTGCTGGCAATCACATCCAACACGCGCGCGGCTTCACCGACCACTTCAGGGCCAATGCCATCGCCAGGGAGAAGAGTAATTTTGAAGTCCAATGTGTTTTCCATTCCGTAGGGGCGAGGTCTCCTCGCTTAATAGGCGGGGAAACCCCGCCCCTACAAATAATTTAATGTGCCACCATCAATCCATATTCCACTGAGTCTGCTAATGCACGCCATGAAGCTTCGATGATATTCGTACTCGCACCGACGGTACTCCAGCGGCTTGTGTCATTGCGCGTGTCAATCAACACACGGGTGATGGCCTCCGTGCCATGATCTGAATCCAGAATGCGGACTTTGTAATCAGATAAATGAAATTTCATAACCTGCGGATAATACCCAACCAACGCCTTGCGTAAAGCATTGTCCATTGCATTGACAGGACCATTGCCCTCCGCTGCCGTGTGAATGACCTCTCCCTGCACACGCACTTTGACCATTGATTCTGCAAAGATACCGCGTCCCTGACGATGCTCGACGTTTACAAAAAAGTCAACGAGCTCGAAGGGTGGCTTGTATCCATATTCCTGTCTCTTCAACATCATGGCAACAGAAGCTTCTGCTGCTTCAAAGGAAAATCCGCGTGCTTCTAGTTCTTTGATTTCATTAAGAATTGGCACGACCTCATTTCCTTCAACTTCTACACCATGCTCTTCTGCTTTGCTCAACAAGTTTCCACGCCCGGAAAGATCAGAAACAACCACGCGCATTTTATTGCCAACCACTTCTGGTTCAACATGCTGATAGGATTGAGCAGAGCGACGCATCGCTGCCACATGTACTCCGCCTTTATGTGCAAACGCAGACTTGCCCACAAAAGGTAAATGTTCATCAGGTGTGATGTTGGCAACTTCTGCGACAAAATGGGAAAGATCATACAGTTTACCAATATGTCCTTTGGGCAGGCATTGGTATCCCATTTTGAGTTCAAGGTCTGCCATGATGGAAACTAAATTTGCATTGCCACAACGTTCCCCCACTCCATTGATGGTTCCCTGTGTCTGGATGGGCCCCTCACGCACAGCAATCAGGGAATTGATCACTGCACATTCAGAATCGTTATGAGTATGAATCCCAAAAGGATGAGTCAAAGCTTGTTTCATCTCGCGGATGATACGCTCTACCTCCCAAGGCAATGTGCCACCGTTGGTATCACACAGCACAACAGTCTCTGCGCCGCCGCGAATGGCAGCCTTCAGGGTTTCAATCGCATAAGATGAATCTGCTTTATAACCATCGAAGAAATGTTCCGCATCATAAATCACACGCTTGCCATTTGACTTGAGGTAAGCCACTGATTGTTCAATAATGCGAAGGTTATCTTCATTCGTCGTTAGCAATACTTCCTTGACGTGCAAGGTCCATGTTTTTCCGAAGATGGTACAAACTGGTGTTTTCGAATCAAGCAACGCTTTGATATTGGCATCATCTTCGGGCCCACCTTTGACTCGGCAAGTAGAACCAAATGCGGTGATTAATGAATTCTTCCACTGGATGTCTTTGGCACGTTCAAAGAATTCAACGTCTTTTGGGTTTGAACCCGGCCAGCCGCCTTCAATGAAGGCAACGCCCAGTTCATCCAACCGTTGTGCCACGCGGACCTTGTCATTGCTGGAAAGCGTAAAACCTTCGGACTGAGTCCCATCGCGAAGAGTGGTATCGTAGATTTGGATTTGTTGCATAAATCTTCCAATGCTTGCCGCAGAGACGCAGAATTTTTTCTGCGCACTTGCGGCTAACTAAGTTTCGCCTCAAATGCAGCGATGTCTTTTTCGAAATTCAGGATGTACCCCAACTCATCCACACCATTCAACAAACAAGTCTTATTGAATGGGTCAATCGGGAAGTTGAACGAACCTCCAGGGAAGGAAACTGTTTGTGTTGCCAGATCCACTGTCAGTTCGGCACGAGGCGCTTCTTCCACGAGATCAAACAACATCTTATGAGTCTCTTCATCCACAATAATCGGGATGAGACCATTCTTCAAAGAGTTGTTGCGGAAAATATCTGCAAATGAAGTGGAGATAACAGCGCGGAAGCCATAGCTGGTGAGTGCCCACGGCGCATGTTCGCGGCTCGAACCACAACCGAAGTTGTCGCCGGCCAAAAGAATTTGGCAATCCTTCGACTCAGGTTTATTGATGATGAAATCTTCTTTGATGGATTTATCATCGTTATAGCGCCAGTTATAAAAAAGCGCATCAGCGAGATTATTTTTATCTGTCACTTTCAAAAATTGTGCGGGAATAATCTGGTCTGTATCAATATCATTGACAGGCAGAGGCATTATTCGGGAAGTTAATGTAGTGAATTGAGCCATGTTCTTCTTTCCTTATTTTTATTTTGGGCGGCGTCCGCCAAAGACAGCGAGTTCATAAATACGGAAGTAACAATCTACTTCCTCATACCCTATCTCGCGCAGCCAATCGCATTGTGTGTTGACCGATAAAAGAATATTGGAATCTTTATCGGCGCGGTTCATAAATGTGTCAGCAACTTCCTGTCGGGTTTTTGTGCCGCCATTTTTTTGTTCCTTGTCATACCAGGCGTCAATGATGTGATTATTGAACAGGGCAATTGCCAGCTGTGACTCAGCTGCAATATGTTCAATGTTGATAAACCATCCGCCGGGCTTGAGCAGGGAAAATATTTCTTCATAAATGGGACGCTTGCGCATATCTGGTTGATGATGAATGGAATAGCCTGAAACAATCGCATCAAACGGACCGTAGGGCTGCACCTTGTTCACCCAATCGGTCTCGCCGTAATCGAGATTTTCAAAGACGAGATGATCGGCATGTTCCTTAAGTTGCGAGCGCGCCTGATCGAGCATCGGTTCCGAGAAATCGGCCAACACACCGTGTGCAGATGGATAAGCGCCCAAAATGGCTGCGCCAAGAATTCCATCTCCACAACCGAGATCAAGAAAATTCTCAATGGGCGCTTTATTCGATTTGAGAATCGACATCATGATGCCAATCTGCTCTTGTGCCAAAGGAATCGCGGCACGCGAAGACAGAAAACGATTTACGATATTGGGCAGTTTCCAAACTTCATCAGTGACCATAATTATCCAAACAAGGTGCGTGGGTCTGTGACTGCACCATGAATAGCAGTTGCTGCGGCAGTGACAGGGCTGGCTAAGAATGTGCGTCCGCCTTTGCCTTGACGTCCCTCAAAGTTGCGATTGCTGGTCGAAACAGCATATTGGCCGGGTTGAAGTTGGTCACCGTTCATGGCAATGCACATCGAGCAGCCCGCTTCGCGCCATTCGGCGCCAGCTTCTTTGAAGATTTTATCCAAGCCTTCTTGTTCAGCTTGCTTCTTCACATCTTGCGAACCGGGCACAACCATCACGCGAGTGCTTTCAGAAACTTTACGTCCCTTAAGCATCGCGGCAGCAAGACGTAAATCAGAAATGCGTGAGTTGGTGCATGAGCCAATGAAGACCACATCCACTTTTTTGCCGAGCAGAGATTGACCAGGCTCTAAGCCCATGTAAGTCAATGCTTTTTCAAAAGCGGCTTTTTGGGAAGGCTCAGTAAATGATTCAGCAGTAGGGAGATGATCAGTAATCTTCATACCCATGCCAGGATTGGTTCCATATGTAATCATCGGTTCCAATTCAGAGGCGTTGATGGTGATGGTCTTGTCATAAACTGCGCCTTCATCGCTTGGCAATGTCTTCCAATAGGCTACGGCCTTATCCCATTCTTCACCTTTGGGGGCGAATTCGCGGCCTTTGAGATATTCAAAGGTCACTTCGTCGGGAGCAATCATGCCTGCGCGTGCGCCACCTTCAATGGACATATTGCAGATGGTCATGCGCTCTTCCATGGTCAGGTTGCGAATGGCTTCGCCGGTATATTCAAAGACATGACCCGTCCCCCCACCGACACCGATGCGTGCGATGAGTGCAAGAATAATATCTTTGGCGGAAACGCCCGGAGCAAGTTTTCCATCCACACGAACTTCGTAGGTCTTGGGTTTCTTCTGCAAGAGACATTGAGTAGCAAGCACATGTTCCACTTCAGAAGTTCCAATGCCAAACGCCAGCGCGCCAAAGGCGCCATGGGTAGCGGTGTGACTGTCACCACAAACAATGGTCATACCTGGTTGCGTGCGACCAAGTTCAGGTCCAATCACGTGAACGATGCCACGATGAGGACTAGTCATGCCGTGTAAGGTGATTCCAAATTCAGCAGCGTTGGTTTCCATCTGTTTGATTTGGGCGGCAGCCATCGCATCAGCAATGGGAACCTCTATCGGCGTGGTCGGAATCGAATGATCCATGGTCGCGAGAGTCTTATCCGGACGGCGGACTTTGAGTCCACGTTGGCGAAGTCCAGTAAAGGCTTGCGGAGAAGTGACTTCATGAACAAGATGCAAATCGATATACAGTACAGCAGGAGATTCAGGTTGTTCTGCAACAACATGAGAGTCCCATATTTTTTGAAAAAGAGTTTTAGCCATAAGTTTCCTGTAAAAAAGTTGTATTGTTTTTAACCCAACATCACGCCGAGGTCATTCTTAACTTTTTCATTTCCTTCGGTCTGTGCAATGATGAGTTTATTCAAAGCATTGATGTAAGCTTTGGCACTGGCAACGATAATGTCTGAGTCCGCACCGTGACCGCCATACACGCGACTATAGGCAACTTCGCGTTGGGCATCCATCGTACTGCCACCGCTGTCACTCTGCACGCGAACGGTCACCTCACCTAAGGCGTCAATGCCTTCGGTAATGGCATGAATATTGAACTCAAGCAAAGTACATGGCACATTGACGATTTCATCGATGGCTTTATAAGTTGCATCGACAGGGCCTGTTCCAATTGCAGCCACGGTATGAATGATGCCATCAGGTCCGCGTAAACGAACTGTTGCGGTTGGCATTCCCATCGTTCCGCTTGTGACTTGCATGCCGCTCAACAAATATACATCGCGTGGACGATAGAATTCATCAGCAATCAAGGCTTCAAGATCAAGGTCGGTGATGACTTTCTTGCGGTCAGCCAATTCTTTGAAGCGAGCAAACGCTTTATCAAGTTCAACTTCATCAAGGGAATGTCCCATTTCGGCAAGGCGATTGCGCAAGGCATGGCGACCTGAATGTTTACCAAGCACCAAATTGGTTTGACTCACACCCACATCTTCAGGACGCATAATTTCATAGGTAGTCTGATGTTTCAACATCCCGTCTTGATGAATCCCAGCTTCGTGAGCGAATGCATTTGAACCGACAATGGCCTTATTCGGTTGAACGACAATGCCTGTGTAATTGCTAACGAGTTTACTGATTCGGGAAAGTTGTGGCGTCTCGATACCAGTTTCCAAGCCAAAGACAGGATGACGCGTTTTCAATGTCATCACTACTTCTTCAAGTGAAGTATTGCCTGCGCGTTCACCAATTCCATTGACAGTTACTTCAGCTTGACGTGCACCGGCTCGAATGCCAGCCAATGTATTAGCTGTAGCCATGCCCAAATCATCGTGACAATGCACAGAAACAGTAATACCCTCATGCATGCCCGGAGTCTTTTTGATGATGCCATCAATCAAGTTATAAAACTCATCCGGGGTGGTATATCCGACCGTATCAGGAATGTTCAAAGTGGTTGCACCAGATTTAATGGCTTCGCCAAGAACCACATATAAAAATTCAGGGTCAGAACGACCTGCATCTTCAGGGCTGAATTCAACATCGTCACACAACGTCTTGGCATACGCAACCATTTCAGAAACGCGTTGCACCACTTCTTCGGGATCCATCTTCAACTTATGTTTCATATGAATCGCAGAGGTGGCTAGGAAGGTATGAATGCGCGGCTTCTTTGCGCCTTGAACTGCTTCCCAGGCTTTATCAATATCAGCTTTATTTGCACGTGCAAGACCTGCGATGACAGGAACCTTCGCATCCGGCTGACCTTCAGGTGGGTTGCCCACTTCAAGCGCAATCTTGCGGACAGCTTCCAGATCGTCCGGCGAAGCAGCAGGGAATCCTGCTTCGATAATGTCCACACCGAGGCGCGCAAGATTATGTGCGACCTCCAATTTTTCAGCAGAAGTCATCGTCGCGCCCGGAGATTGTTCGCCATCGCGTAAGGTTGTATCAAAAATTCTTACGTAGTTATTGCTCATAGTTACCTCGTTTCGTAGTTTGGCAGTTTTGTAGTTGAGTGGTACGTTGCTGGTTTGGAAAGTCAACTACAAAACTACGCAACCATCCAACTACCGAACTACTTCTTCCAATTTTCAGGGCGTAACGAACGGACTGCAGCGCCAGCGCGCCACATTTCAGAGTCACGAATGGCAGCAAGTTCAACTTCAAGTTTGGCACGATAATCAGGTTGGCTGTTGGCATCCAAGGTGATGCGAGCTTCGTTGCCAGTCACCACACTTTGATACAAATCCTTGAACACAGGAGCGGTCGCATCGCGGAATTTATCTTTCCAATCTAATGCACCACGTTGAGCGGTGGTGGAACAGTTTGCATACATCCAATCCATACCGTTCTGACCCACAAGGCGAATAAGGGATTGGGTAAGTTCTTCTACAGTTTCATTGAAAGCTTCTGATGGAGAATGTCCGTGTTTGCGGAGTTCGTTGTATTGAGCTTCCATCACACCCGCAAGAGCGCCCATGAGAATACCGCGCTCACCGGTTAAGTCGGAATACACTTCTTTTTCAAAAGTGGTGGGGAATAAATATCCTGCACCAATGGCAATGCCCAACGCAATGGTGCGTTCCTGAGCACGACCTGTCGCATCTTGATGAACAGCAAAGCTGGCATTGATACCAGAACCTTCGAGGAAGTTAATACGAACACTGCGACCCGATCCCTTGGGAGCGACCAAAGCCACATCCACATGTGGAGGAGGAATCACACCAGTGTCATCCTTGAAGGTGACGGAAAATCCATGTGAGAAGTAAAGCATGTCACCTTCGTTGAGGTGTTCGACAATGCTCGGCCACTGAGATCGTTGACCTGCATCTGAGAGCAGGTATTGAATGACGGTACCTTTTTCCGCAGCTTCTTCAACGTTGAAGAGAGTCTTGCCAGGCACCCAGCCATCGGCAATGGCTTTGTCCCAATTGGGTGTGCCTTCACGCTGACCGATAATGACATTGATGCCGTTATCGCGCATGTTCATGGCTTGTGCAGGTCCCTGTACACCATATCCAAGAACAGCGACCACTTCGTTCTTCAATACTTCACGAGCCTTATCGAGTGAAAACTCGTCGCGAGTTACTACTTCTTCTTCCGTACCGCCAAAATTAATTTTTGCCATGATTCCATTTCTCCTTAAGGTTTTTTATTTTTTTAGATAGATTAGATTTGATTCAAACGATAACTTTTAATCATCGTCGGTTTTCTTTACGGGGCCATTGCCGCCATTTCACTGACATCATCATATTGACTACCTGCCACTCCAGGCATACGGCGTACGCCATCGGTAACACCGCGCGTCATAGAGACTTGTCCCGTGCGTACCATTTCCACAATGCCCAAAGGACGCAGTAACTCGATCATGCCTTCGATCTTATCTTCGGTGCCGGTGATTTCAACGATGACCGAATCAACTGCAACATCCACGATGCGTGCGCGGAAGATTTCCGCGAGGCCGTTGACTTCGGCGCGTTTTTCGGGACCGACCTTTACTTTAATCAGAGCCAGGTCACGGGTCACCGAAGGTTGATGCGTAACATCCTGCACATCAATCACGTTGACGAGTTTGTATAAATTCGCTTCGATCTTTTGCGCATCTACATCCCCATTCGGGCAACCCACCACCACGGTCATACGCGAAACTTCTGGATTCTCGGTGCGTCCGACAGCGAGCGATTCAATATTGAAATTGCGACGGCGAAACAGCGATGCCACGCGATTCAGGACACCCGGTCTGTTTTCAACTAATGCGATGAATGTGTAATTCATTTCGTTCTCCAATTCTTATCCACAATTTTTTGAGTTGCGGATTTATTTTTCTATGCCTTTGTCGGTCTTTGAATCATTTGATCCAATGCAGCGCCCGTAGGAACCATCGGATACACAGCATCTTCTTTTTCCACTTTGAATTCAATTACGGTCGGACCCTTGATGCTACGTGCCCAGGCAATCGCTTCATCAACTTCCTCACGCTTGGTCACTCGGCGAGCAGGCACTCCATGCGCCTCAGCCAATTTGACGAAATCCGGTGTCAACATGTTGACAGCCGAGTAACGTTTTTCAAAGAAGAACTCCTGCCACTGACGCACCATGCCAAGGAAGTTATTATTCATGATGGCAACTTTTACGTTGGCCCCTTCTTGAACTGCAGTGGTCAACTCAGCAGCCGTCATTTGGAATCCGCCATCACCAGCCACAGCCCACACTTCCTGATCTTTCGCAGCAAACCATGCACCAATGGCTGAAGGTAGACCAAAGCCCATCGTGCCTGCGCCACCTGAAGTCAGCCAGCGATTCGGCTTATCCAATTGATAGTATTGCGCGGTCCACATCTGATGTTGGCCGACGTCTGTGGTCACGATTGCGCCACCGCCAGTTGCCTTCCAAATATCGGCAATCAAGTGTGGTACATACAGTTTCTCATCGCCTTCCCAATTCATAATACTGCGGGCATCAGCTTCTGCCTTCCAACCATTGATTTCCTTCTTCCACTCTTCATGGTCATATTCATCCACGAGCGGAATTAAATCGCTGATGACTGTTTTCAAGTCACCCACCAATGGCACATCTACAAATACATTCTTGTGAATTTCAGAGGGATCAATTTCGATATGAATTTTCTTTGCACGCGGAGCATAGGTCTTCAATGTCCCTGTTACGCGGTCATCGAAGCGCATCCCGAAAGCCAAAATCAAATCTGAATTTTGAATCGCAAGGTTGGTATGAACTTCTCCATGCATCCCCATCATGCCGAGGCTTAATTCATGGGATGCAGGAAATGCACCCAAGCCAAGCAAAGTGCTAGCTACCGGAGTTTGAGTCTTCACGGCAAATTGCATCAATGCTTCTTCTGCTTTTGACATCAACACACCATGTCCGCACAGAATGATTGGCTTCTGCGCCTTTTCAATCAACTTTACAGCTTCATCCAAAGAATTCTTAGGGGCGTGAGATACCGGTTGATACCCCGGTAACTTCACATCTTCAGGATAAATAAACTCGCAAGATTCAACCTGTGCATTCTTACAGATATCAATCAGCACAGGGCCAGGTCGGCCACTGCGTGCGATATAAAATGCTTCACGAACCACTTCTGCAATTTCATCAGCACGAGTCACAATGTAATTATGTTTTGTAATCGGCAAGGTAATACCGGTTACATCTACTTCTTGAAACGCATCCCCACCGATCAAATGCGCTGCAACCTGCCCAGTGATAAACACCACTGGAACTGAATCCATCATGGCCGTGGCAATGCCTGTCACCAGGTTTGTTGCACCTGGGCCAGAAGTTGCCATCGCCACACCCACTTTACCGGAAGCACGTGCATACCCATCCGCCATATGCGCGCCACCTTGTTCATGCCGCACCAATACGTGATGAACTGGATAGCTCAGCATCGCATCGTAGATCGGCATATTCGCCCCGCCTGGATACCCGAAGACCACTTCCACGCCTTCGCGCACCAAACACTCCCACATGATTTCTGCACCTGTTTTTTTCATTCGCTCTCCTTTTTATTCTGGAGTACGGTAGCTTGCTACCGTATGTGAGACAGCACATCCTAATAGGCACACGAGCTGTCTCACTCCAGAGTTAACTTTCCAACACCGCACCTGTATCGGCACTTGTCACAAAATGTGAATATCGCTTCAACCACTTGGAAGTGACATTGGATTTGAATGGAGGCAATGCATCGAGTCGACTCTGAATCTCCGCATCGCTTAACTTAACATTCAAGCTGCGTGCCACCAAATCAATTTGAACAATGTCCCCAGCTTTGAGCGCCCCAATCGGCCCACCTGCAGCTGCTTCTGGTGAAACGTGTCCAATACAAGCACCACGAGTTCCACCGCTGAAGCGACCATCCGTGATTAATGCCACCTTGTCACCCAACCCCTGTCCCATAATTGCCGAAGTAGGTGAAAGCATTTCCTGCATCCCTGGCCCACCCTTCGGGCCTTCGTAACGCACCACAACACAATCCCCAGCCTTGACCTTGCCTGCGATAATTCCAGCCATGGCTTCATCCTGTGATTCGAAAATTACAGCGGGGCCTTCAAATTGCATCATGGCGGGGCTTACACCACCAACCTTTACCACCGCTCCCTTTGGTGCAAGATTGCCAAACAAAATGGACAAACCACCCCGTTTGGAATGTGCATTCTCATATTTTCGAATGACTTCTTCATCTTTGATTTCACAACCTTGAATCGATTCCCCCAAAGTCTTCCCAGTGACCGTGATGCGGTCTAAATGCAACATGCCCGTTCCGCGCTGGACTTCATTCAAGATGGCAGGGATGCCACCTGCACGATGCACATCTTCCATATGCCATTTGCCCGCGGGACTCACTTTACAGATATGAGGCACTTTATCAGCCACAGAATTGATGCGCGTCAGCGGATAATCTACACCTGCTTCGTTAGCCAGAGCCAAGGTGTGAAGCACTGTGTTAGAGGAACCACCCATCGCCATATCCAACGCAAAGGCATCATCAATGGCATCTGCGGTGACAATGTCTCTTGGCTTGATATCGCGTTCAATCAAAGTCATCACTTGCGCCGCAGCCTGTCTTGCCAGAGCTTCACGTTCAGGAGTCTTAGCCAAAGCAGAGCCGTTATACGGCAGGGCGAGACCGAGCACTTCCATCAAACAGTTCATTGAATTGGCTGTGAACATGCCAGAACATGAACCACAAGAGGGACAAGCAAATTTTTCCAGAATGGACAATCTCTTTTCATCGATCTTCCCCGCTGAAAAAGCACCTACACCTTCGAAGACAGAAATCAAGTCAATGGCTTCACCGTCAGGAGTCATGCCCGCTTTCATGGCACCGCCTGAAACAAAGATGGTCGGCACATTCACGCGCATCGCAGCGAGCAACATGCCAGGCACAATCTTGTCGCAGTTCGGGATACAGATCATGGCGTCAAATCTATGAGCTTCGATCATGGTCTCGACACAGTCAGCAATCAATTCACGAGAAGGAAGCGAGTACTTCATCCCCATGTGACCCATCGCAATGCCATCATCCACACCGATAGTATTGAATTCAAAGGGTACACATCCTGCGGCGCGCACAGCTTCTTTCACCATCTTGCCGAACTCTTGCAAATGCACATGCCCAGGCACAACATCTACATAAGAATTGACGATGGCAACAAACGGTTTATTGAAATCATCATCTTGTAAACCTGTAGCGCGCAACAGTGCGCGATGTGGGGCTTTCTCATAACCTTTTTTTACAGTATCTGAACGCATAAGGCTCCTCTGAATTCAGACCTGACAGGTCTTAAAGACCTGTCAGGTCTTTGAAATAGATATAAAAAGAGCCGCCCGTGGTTAGGGCGGCTCTGCTTTTTCTTGGTGATTTACTTCGTTCTCACCGCAGCCATCCTAACCACAAATAAGTCCTTAATAATAAGGACTACAAGGACGACTACAATAAGGGAATAAGTAAACAGATTCATTGGCTTGTGACTTCGCACGATTATAGGCGGAAACGGCAATCCGTCAAGGGTGATATTTTCCGATTCGGACAGGAAGAACGATTACATTTTGACATTAAGGTATGAACCAATTTACACAAAGCCCTTGACACATCCTCTCCCCTGCCATAGAATACCGCCCAATTATGAACACCATTCTGAACGGCACAAAACACGGCTTGGGTACTATGACCATGACCACTACCTCCGGTACAACCCGTGAGGCATTTGTGCTTGGTCAGAAGTAACTGAAACAATCAGTACACTCAGAACGCACAACGCCTCACGGAAACGTGGGGCGTTTTTGTTATCTGAAATTATGCGTTTAGAAGAAACGTGTCAAAGGAGACCTTATGTCAAAACAAACTTTGGTGATGAAATTTGGAGGAACGTCTGTCGGTTCAGCAGATGCTCTTCGCAATGCAACGCAAATCATCCGCGATGCAAAAAAGGATTGGGCTCGAATCGTAGTGGTGACCTCTGCCATGTCTGGCGTCACCAACCTCCTTTTGGACTCAGCAGCGCTCGCAACCCAAGGGAAAGTTGATTCGCTTCCAAAAGCAGAAGCTACGCTCAGAGAGAAACACTTCGCGGCTGCAGATGCTTTGGTCAAAAACGAAAAACTTCGCGATGAAACAAAAGACGAGATTAACAAATTAATTCTCTCGCTTGTTGATTTATGCAAAGCAATTGCAGTGCTTGGCGAAGCCAGTCCGCGTGCAATGGATGCAGTCGCTTCCATTGGGGAAAGAATGAGCGTTCGTTTGTTGGCAGCCGTGGTCAACGATGCGGGGATTTCCGCTAAAGGCATTGAGTCGACAGATTTCGTGGTCACAAATTCACATTTTCAAAATGCACATCCCGATTTCAAAGCAACCACCGAAAAGACAAGGGCTTTATTAAATCCATTGATGGATGCAGATATGATTCCGATTACTACAGGTTTTATTGGCGCAACTCCAGATGGCGCCATCACCACCTTAGGCCGTGGTGGCAGTGACTATTCTGCTGCTATCATCGGCGCCGTGCTCCCAGCGGATGATGTTTGGATTTGGACAGATGTAGACGGCGTGATGACCACCGATCCACGCATTGTGAAAGAAGCGCGCACGCTTCATGAAATCACCTACAGCGAAATTGCAGAGTTGGCTTATTACGGTGCAAAAGTTTTACATCCCAAGACCATTCGTCCCGTAGTGGATGCGGGGATTGGGTTAAGAATCTGCAACACATTCAACCCGACACATCCCGGCACAAGATTAATCGCCAACTCCCCTGCTGATTCCAAACCACGTGACGGACAGGTGGTCAAAGCCGTGACAGCGATTCGCAATCAACGCTTGGTGACGATTGAAGGACGCGGGATGCTGGGTGTACCTGGTGTCGCAGCCCGAGCATTTGGAGCAGTTGCTTCTACAAAAACCAGCGTACCTTTAATTACTCAGGCATCTTCAGAACAATCTATTTGTTTTGCAGTGCCTACTGAATCTGCACAACCAGTCATCAATGCATTGCAATCCGTATTCGCCAACGAAATTCAAGATGAAGATATTGATCGCGTATGGATGACAGAAGATGTTTCAATCATCACTGTGGTCGGTGTTGGAATGCGCCACACTCCGGGGGTGGCAGGTCAGGTATTTTCCAAGCTTGGAAATAGCAAAGCAAATGTGCTGGCCATTGCCCAAGGTTCATCGGAAGTATCCATCAGCATGGTTGTCGCCGCAGCCGATACCGAGCTGGCAGTAAAATCATTGCATGAATTAATTGTTCAATAATTTGCATTCTTAAAGGAGAAATCATTATGTCTCAATCTCAAATCCCTGTGGCGATTCTTGGAGCAACAGGTTCTGTTGGTCAGCGATTTATTTCGTTGTTAGAGAATCATCCATGGTTCAAAGTAGTGGCGCTTGCCGCATCAGACCGTTCCGTTGGACAGCCATATTCCAAAGCCGCTCGCTGGGTATTGGATGACCCTATGCCTGCATATGCAAGAGATATGATTGTTGTGCCTGCTAATACAGATGCCGTACAAGCGAAAATTGTTTTCTCTGCGTTGCATACAGAAATTGCCAATGAACTTGAACCTGCCTTTGCTAAAGCTGGCGCGGCAGTCTGTTCGAATGCGTCTTCGTATCGCAGAGGTGAAGATGTGCCGTTATTGCTACCTGAAATCAATGCGGAGCATATTCAACTGGTAAAGCACCAACGCAAAAACAAAGGCTGGAGCGGATGTATTGTCACAAATCCCAATTGCACAAGCACAGGCCTCACGATTGCACTCAAGGCATTAGACGAATCCTTTGGCGTGAAGAAGGTGTTCATGGTCTCTTTGCAGGCGCTTTTGGGTGGCTACCCTGGTGTTCCTTCACTGACATCATGGATAATGTCATCCCCAACGTGCGCAATGGCGGTGAAGAAGAAAAAGTGGAGGGGAACGACAAGATGCTCGGCAAGTTCAATGAAAAATAAAATTGATATGGCTGATGCCCTAATCTAGTGCACATACCAATCGCGTGTACGTGATTGATGGTCATACCGGTTGTCTGCGCAAGCGTAGCATTGATAAACCTGTTGAACCAGAAGTTGCGGATTCAAGCCTTACGTGACTATGCGGCCAAACCGTCAGCGAGGAATCTGCCTTCGACGCCCAAACCAGTGATCGAGGTCAAGGATGAAGTGATCGTCCTCAACCAAGACTCGACCGATTAACAGGCAAAGGCATGACGACAGTCGTTGGCCGCGTTCGCCGCGATCCAATCCTTGATTTGAAATTTGTTGTGCTTTCTCATAACACGATTCGTGGCGCAGCAGGTGCATCAATTTACAACGCTGAGTTGTTGGTGAACGAAAATCTTTTATAAAGTAACCCAAATGGGTAATCTTCCAAAGTTGGAGCCAATTCCTACTTGACAATCACAGATGCGCTATGATATAAACCGCGAAATTAAATATTCGCTCTTATCCAGAGAAGCTGAGGGACCGACCCTTTGAAGCTTCGGCAACCAAACGAAAGTTCAGGTGCCAAATTCGGCAAATACGAATGACACAGTCATTCATATCTGGAAGATGAGAGGACGGTGTAGACGTATACCTCTTCTTGTACTTTCAGAAGAGGTAATTTTTTTAAGTCGTGCGCAATGTCGTTCTGAGCCGCGCTAGCGGCGAAGAATCTCTTGAGACGATCGTAGAGATCCTTCGCTTTCGCTCAGGACGACAATCTGACAAAATTATCTCTTCTGACGGGCGGAATTAATTTATAAAAATTTTATTCAAGAGGAGATAACTCAAATGTCCACAATCAAAGATCGTAAACTAGGTTTTGCCACCCGCCAATTACACGCGGGTTATTCACCAGACCCCACCACGGGTAGCCGCGCTGTGCCGTTGTATCAAACAACGAGCTATCAATTCAAGAACACCGAACACGCTGCGAATTTGTTTGCACTCAAAGAGTTGGGAAATATCTACACTCGCTTGATGAACCCAACCACTGATGTGCTTGAACAGCGCATCGCTTCACTCGAAGGTGGCGTTGCTGCATTGGCCGCAAGCTCTGGTCATGCCGCACAGGCGCAGGCAATTTTCACTTTGCTTAATGCAGGTGACCATATCGTTTCGTCCTCCCGTTTGTATGGCGGTACTTACAATCAGTTCGCCTACACTCTTCCCAAGTTGGGAATTGAAGTCACATTTGTTGACCCCACTGACCCGAAGAACTTTGAAGCGGCCATCAAGCCAAACACCAAGATTTTATACGGCGAGACTCTCGGCAATCCCGATATCTCAGTCTTCCCGTTTGAAGAAGTTGCAGAAATCGCAAAGAAACACCAGTTAATTCTTTTTATCGACAACACTTTTGCTACCCCCTATCTCTTCCGTCCGTTTGAATGGGGCGCACACGTCATCACCCACTCAACCACCAAGTTCATTCATGGGCAACGGCACCTCCATCGGCGGCGTCATTGTAGACGGCGGCAATTACGATTGAGCAACGGCAAGTTCGAAAACTTCAACACTTCAGATCCTTCCTATCACGGCCTGGGTATATTCCTCCATCGCCGCCGCGGACTTCCCCTTCGCCATCAAGGCTCGTGCATGTTCTGCAAGACATTGGCGCCAGCGCCTTCTCCCCTTCAACTCCTGGGCAGACTCTGGCCGGACTCGAAACCTCAACCTGCGCATTGACCGCCACGTGCAGAATGCGCAAGCGGTTGCGGAATTCCTTGAGAAATACCCGAAGGTCAGCTGGCCGGTACTCCTGGCTCAAGACGTCACCCTGATTACGCCCGCGCCAAGAAATATCTTCCCAAGGGCGCTGGTGCAATCCTTGGCTTCGGCATCAAAGGCGGCGCAGAAGCTGGCAAGAAGTTTATCGAAAGCTTGCAACTCTTCAGCTACCTTGCCAACGTCGGTGATGCGCGCAGTCTCGCTATTCATTCTCGCACCATTACACAGCTGCTGGACGAAGGGACGTCGAATACCGTTGGCGTTAGTCTGGATTTCGTCCTGTTGAGCATTGTCCGCAGATCGAAGACATCGGTGATTTCATCAAGCGTTTAACGCGTAACAATGTAGAAGTAAGAATGAAGAATGCGGTGAATAAAAATCTGCATTCTTCATTCTCATTTCACTAAACCCCATGCCTGTGCAATGGCCTTCAACCTTCCTGCTCGAATCAATTTTGAAAAAGAAAACATCTTCATCATGGATGAAGACCAGGGTAACGCATCAAGATATCTGTGCCTTGCGTGTTGCAATTCTCAATCCCTGATGTCAACAAAGTCGCAACGGAGACTTTAACTTCGCGATTGCTTTCACCTACAAGTGGAAGTGACCTTACCCATACAGCCACTCACGAATCTAAAAATACAGACGCGATCATTGATTAAATCACTATGTCACTTTTGATGAAATCAAGAATGAAAAATTTGACGGCTTGATTATCACGGGTGCGTCGTGGGAAACAACGCTTTTTGAAGAGGTTGCTGATTATTGAAAGAACTCAAATCAAATTATTGACTGGGCAGATACAAATGTTGAATTCAATTTTGCTATCGTTGGGGAGCACAGGCAGCCTTATATCAAAAGTATGGCATTCCAAAAATATGATTGCCAGCCAAAAATGTTTTTCGAGCTTCTGCTTGAACATCGCATCCTCTCTTCGACCGAAAACCTGCTACGTGGATTCGATGATATTTTTCCTGCCCCACTCCCGCCACACTGAGATTCATGAAGATGTGAAAAGGTCAACGATTTACAATTGCTTCATTGGAATCTGGATGAAGCGCAGGCGTATATATTAATTACCCCAGATGGTCGCCACATTTTGTCACGGGCCACTCCGAATACGATCCCACCTCAAAGGGGAATATGACCGCGATGTAAGCAAAGGGACTTCCTATCTACGTCCTGGTTTGTAAAATTATTATCCAAAAGATGACCCAAGCAAAATGCCAAACGTCCGCTGGCGTGGGTATGCCAACTTGTTGTACTCCAATTGCCTAACTACTATGTATACTAAGCCACAGCCTTTGACCCTAATGACATTCATCAAAAAAACAGACTCAAATTCCTAACGACTGAATCACAGGAGCTTGTCCCAACAAGAAGGATGACTCCTGTTTTTATGAAAGGCAATTCCATGAACTCAAATCGCTCATTCGTTTTCTACCACTGGTCAACTGCATGAAGGCTATACCATCGATCCTGAAACAGGAAGTCGTGCCGTCCCTATTTATCAAACCCTGCATATGACTGAAAGTATTGAATTCGCCGCCAGGCTTTTTGCACTTCAAGCAGCGCAATATCTACACGTATCTCCAACCTGACGACCAATGTGTTCTATAAACGTATGGCCAGCCTCGAGGGCGGAGTTTGAGCGCTTGAAGTCAGTTCAGGACATGCTGCGCAAGCTACCATTTTTGATTGACGGTAATGCAGGCGATCACATCGTCTCTACATCCACGCTATACGGCGGACAGTGACTCAATTTAAATATACATTCCCGATCTGGCATCAACGTTACACTCGTAGACCCAAGCGACCCTGAAAATTTCTGTCGTGCCATTCAACACCAAAATCATTTATGGTGAAACCATTAGTAATCCGCTGGTAAATGTTTTTCCTTTTGAAGAAGTCTCAAAAATTGCTCAGGAATTCGGCATTCCGTTGATGATCGATAACACCTTCGCCACTCCTTATTTGTGTCGACCCTTCGAATGGGGTGCAGACATTGTCACCCACTCTACGACAAAATTCATTGGGGGACATGGCACCACAATTGGAGGTGTGGTTGTGGACAAAGGCAAATTCAATTGGAGCAAGAGTGGGAGATTTAAAAATTTTACAGAACCAGACCCAGCTTATCATCATGTAGTCTATGCCGAAGATTTTGGCCCACTGGCTTTTATTTCAAAAGCTCGAGCAGGCATCTTGCGTGACTTTGGCATGTGTCAACAGCCAATTGCATCCTGGCAATTTTTACAAGGCATTGAAACCTTGTCCCTGCGCATGGATGAGCATGTAAAAAATGCAAAACGTGCAGCTGAATTTTTAGAAAATCATCCGAAGGTAAAGTGGGTTACTTATTCTGGGTTACCAAGCCATCCTGATTTTGAAAAAGCAAAAAAATATTTACCTAAAGGCGCGGGGGCTGTGATGGGCTTTGGTGTAAAGGGAGGCAAAGAAGCTGGCGCTCGCTTCATTGACCATTTACAACTCTTCAGCCACGTAGCAAACATTGGAGATGCAAAATCCCTTGCCATCCACCCTGCCAGCACCACACATAGTCAACTCTCAGAAGAAGAACAAAGTGCCGCAGGAGTCAGCCCAGATTTCATCCGCTTATCAATCGGCTTAGAAGATATCGATGATATTCTTTGGGATTTAGATCAAGCATTAAACGCCTAGTTTTCCAATTACATAAAATTAGTTCGTCAGGAAACAATACGAGTTTTCATCCAATCATTATTATTATGAAAATCTGAAACTGCATTCCCTGGATGCACAAGTGCATCAAACAATGGGCGATCAGCATCATCTAAAGTCTTATCGATAATGCCTAATGCATCTTCGAGATGTGCTAGCGTACGTGGGCCAATAATGGGAGCTGTGATACCAGGCTGATCTTTTGTCCACATTATAGCAAGTTGAGCAGAAGTCAATCTGCGTTCCTGTGCCATTTTTCCCACCTCTTTTCCAACCTCAATTCCACGTTGAGTAATACGTGAATTGCTTAAGGACTTATCCCAATTCTGTGCACGCGAACCTTCAGGGAAATTATCTATTTGTGTGTATCGTCCTGCTAATATCCCCACTGCTAAAGGTGAGTAAGGAATGATAGCAAGGTCATATTTTTGGCACAATGGGACAAGCTCATTTTCAATCCGACGATCCAACAGGTTATAAGGGGGTTGCTCGCTACTATATCGATTCAAATTATGTTTTTCGCTTATAGCCAAAGATTCCATTACCATCCACGCAGGATGTGTGGAACAACCAACAGAACGAATCTTCCCAGCACGCATCAAATCATCAAACGCCCTTAATATTTCCTCTTGAGAGGAAGTTAATAGTGGACGATGAAGTTGATACAAGTCAATATAGTCAGTTTGCAGGCGTTGTAGTGACTCTTCGCAAGCCTTGATGATTTGATAACGAGTCGCGACACTATTATCAGGTAAATCCCCCATGCGGTAAAAAATTTTTGTAGCAAGCACAACTTGATTACGCAAGTTATGCTCCTTCAAAAATCTTCCTACAATACGTTCACCTTCTCCCATGTAATATACATCTGCCGTATCAAAAAAATTAATTCCTCCATCTACCGCCTTATGCATAATCTTAAAAGAATCTTCTTGTGTAGTTGAACCGCCAAAATTTAGAGTCCCTAAACATAAAGGAGAAACAAGTATGCCAGAACGTCCTAATTTTCGATACTCCATAACTCACATCCTCTCTAATAATGAAACAACTTCAAAATATCATTATTTTATTTAAAGATATAAGCCATCACAAGTCATTCTGTCAATTTGTTTAATGCACTCGAAAGTACCAGAACCGATTTTTTATAATCATCCAAATTGATATGTTCATTCGGTGTATGATCCAAAGCTGAATCACCAGGCCCATACACAACGGCTGGACATTTCCAAACTGGCGCGACGATGTTTAAATCGGCGGTTCCTGTTTTATAGACAAAGCGCGGCTCCCCGCCCTGTGACCTGATTCCACTTAAGAAGCTTCGTACCAGCTGTGTATTTTTCTCACATCCCCAAGCAGGGACAGCAAAACCAGTTGGCTCGACATTTGCTCCAATCGCAATTTCACTTAATAGTGCATACCAATTTTCAGGGGACACTTCCACAGGCAAACGAACTCCCACTTTTAATCGTGCCCATTGTTCAAAATCATTTGAGTCTGAATCCATACCACGCAGGGTCAGCAATAATTTATCGAACACCTTTTGCTTATCCGCATTAAACGAATCAACGTATTCTTTAATTTTTAGCCAAACTTCTACAGCGGCTTCTGCAGCTGTTTCTTCACCGCTAGCCGTGTGAACTTGTC
>JAXLVT010000007.1:0-140737 GCA_046328925.1 Anaerolineales bacterium | reverse complement strand
TGGGTCGGACTTGGCCCTTGTCTCTGCATTTATTGCCTTATCTGCAATTCCCACAATCATCTTTTATATATTTGCTGAACGTCAAATCGTTTCTGGTTTGACAGCTGGTGCCCTAAAAGGATAATTTTAAATGTCGCGAATCTTTCACAACCCAATTCTTTCAGGTTGTTATCCTGATCCTTCCATCTGCAGAGTGGAAGATGATTATTATCTAGTCACATCTACCTTTGAATATTTTCCCGGCTTACCGATCTTTCATAGCCGAGATTTGGTTCACTGGCGACAAATTGGTCACGCCCTTGATCGTCCCTCTCAACTGAACCTAGATGAAGTTCCCTCATCTGGTGGTTTATATGCTCCTACCATCCGTCACCACAATGGAATCTTTTACATCATCAATACACTCGTCGGTGGAAAGTCGAAGCAGGGAAATTTCGTCGTAACGGCAGCCCAGCCCCAAGGTCCATGGAGCGAACCGTACTGGCTTGAAAATGCAGATGGAATCGATCCATCCCTCTTTTTTGATGACGATGGAAAATGTTGGTATGTCGGCACTCATCTCAACGAAGCTGGACATTACAAAGGTCATACCGAAATCTACCTTCAAGAACTTAATATTGAAACGATGAAGTTGGTCGGGAAAGAAACGGTCTTATGGGATGGAGCTTTGAAAGGCGTGGTGTGGGCAGAAGCGCCTCACATCTACAAAGCCAATGGATACTATTATCTACTCATTGCCGAAGCTGGCACAGCCCATCATCATTCGGTGACAATGGCTCGCAGCAAAACAATCACTGGCCCTTACGAAGCAAATCGCGGCAATCCCATTCTCACCCATCGCCATCTCGGTATGGATTATCCAATCGTCGGTGCAGGACATGCAGATTTAGTAGAAACTCCAAGTGGTGAATTGTGGCTTGTCTTGCTTGCCATGCGTCCTTATGGTGGCTATCACTACAACCTTGGTCGAGAAACTTTTCTGGTCCCTGCCCGCTGGGAAGATGATTGGCTCATTATCAGCCCAGGCACTGGACGTGTAGAGTTTGAATATGAGGCGCCCAATATCCCAGAACATCTTTGGGAAGAAACTCCAGTACGTGATGATTTCAACGATTCATCGCTTGCCCTTTCATGGAATTTTATACGCACGCCACGGGATGATTTTTATTCACTTGCCGAACACCCAAGCTTTCTAAGGCTGCGTGTACGTCCACAACAACTTTCTGCACAAAGTAACCCAAGCTTTGTCGGACGCAGACAGCAACATATGCACTTCACTGCACAAACTTCATTTGAATTCACGCCACAAAAAAATGAGTGTGCGGGGTTGGCCCTTGTTCAAAGTACAGACTTTCATTTTCTTTTTGTAGTGATGGGTGAAGACACCCCTGTGCTACGTTTAATCAAACGGTCTTTCGGTAAAGAAGAAATCCTTGCAGAACAATCCATTCCTGCTGGTCATTACAACCTCAAAGTAACTGCTCACGAACAGAATTACAGTTTTTATTTTTCAACGGATCAACAATGGCAAGCTCTCATCGAAAATGTAGACGGCCGTATTCTCAGCACCTCAATTGCTGGTGGCTTTGTTGGTGCATTCCTTGGCTTGTATGCCAGCAGTAATGGTCAACCCAGTTCCAACCACGCTGATTTTGATTGGTTCGAATATAGTTCCGCCTCTTAACAAGAGCAACTCAAACAAATAAGAAATTTACCTTATTACAACTTGGTAAATTTCTTTCACAGGATTGAAATCTTTGTCAACGCATCAACGTTTTCTTGGTCTTCTGCTTTTACTTTCCATCGGCCTTTCCGCCTGCGAATCACCCTCTACCCTTATGCCTGTTACATCAACCTCAGTTGTTTCCACTTCCCTGCCTGTCTCTGCTCAAGGTGCGTTTGAGACAGGTGTGTACCCAAACTTATTTAAAGAATATCTTGGGAAGAGTGATGAGCAAATTCAAGCAAAGATTGAAGCAGCATGGAATCAACTCTTTTATGGAGATGATAGCTCTGAGCGTGTCTATTATCCCGTCGGCTCAGATATGGCTTATATCGTTGACACAGGCAACGACGATGTACGTACCGAAGGCATGTCCTATGGCATGATGATTGCCGTGCAATTAGATAAGAAAGAAGAATTTGACCGCCTTTGGAAATGGACAAAGACTTATATGTATCAAAAAGATGGCGGATACAAAGGCTATTTTGCATGGCACTGTCAAACGGATGGAACTCAACTCGCAGCCAACCCTGCCTCAGATGGAGAAGAATGGTTCATCATGGCTTTGATGTTTGCCGATGGACGTTGGGGTAGTGGCGAAGGTATCTATAACTATCGAGCAGAAGCTCAATCTATTTTGGATGTGGCCTTGCACGCAGATCAACTGGCTGGAGACCTTTCCACAAATCTCTTTGACCCTGAAACCAAGCAAGTGGTTTTCGTTCCACAGTTGGGAAACAATTCTCAATTTACAGATCCTTCTTATCACTTGCCTCATTATTATCAGCTCTGGTCACTTTGGGCTGATAAAGATAATGAGTTCTGGGCTGAAGCAACTCAAATTAGCCGTGACTATCTAAAGACAACGGTCAACCCACAAACTGGTCTTGCCCCCAATTATTCAGAGTTCAACGGTTCGCCAGTCAGCGATGAGTACAACGCAGGATTCAGGTACGATGCATTTCGCGTCGCAGCCAATGTTGGCGTGGACTATATCTGGTTTCATCCAGATGAATGGCATGTGGAACAATCCAATCGCCTGCTTGATTTCTTTGCTTCACAAGGCATGGATTCATATCTTAATCAATACAAACTAGACGGCACACCTCTTACTTCCGATCGTTCCTCTGGGTTGATTGCTACAAATGCAGTCGCCGCTCTCGCAGCCAACCCTGAAAAAGGGAAACCCTTTGTACAAGCTTTGTGGGATCTACCGATTCCAATCGGCAAATATCGTTACTACGATGGAATGTTGACCATGCTGGCATTGTTACAAGTCAGCGGAAATTTCCGCATCTATGAGCCCGGGGCTGCTCCAACAGGTCATACATTCCCTACACCCAAGCCAGAAGTGAATGGCAAATTCACTCCTCCAACGGGAAGAGCCTTATTACTGATTGGAAATAATTTTAAAAATATTGATACCTACTTTGATGCAACAGTAACAGCCCCTGGTGGTATTGTTCTAAACACTGACTTGAACCTAAATGGCATTCAAGAAATTGATTCTCTAGCAAAGAAATATCCAAAAAGCACTTTATCGATCGGCGTAGATTTGAAGTCAACTCTAGATTCTGTCTCGAATGGAAAAGCCGATGCCAAGATTGATACTTTGCTCGATAAGTTGAGTTCTTACAATCGTCCCGTGTTTATCCGCTTGGGATATGGATTTGACGACTCAGCTAACGCATATCAGCCAGAGCAATACATCTCAGCGTGGAAAAAATTCCATGAACGGATTCAAGCCAAAGGAAGTCTGAACGTGGCACTGGTATGGGAGTCAACTGTTTGTGAAGAGTCCAGCTTAGCAGATTGGTATCCTGGCGACGAAGTAGTCGATTGGGTAGGCATATCGTATTGCAATGGCAAGCCTGTTGAAAAGAATCTTCAATTTGCACGTGAACATCTTAAACCCGTGATGTTGACCGCGACATCGGATTCAGAAAATTGGGAGGCATGGTTTGTTCCCTTCTTCAAATTCATAAGCGATAACAACGATATCGTGCGTGCTGTGACCTACAACAATGCTGGAAACAATCAGATTAATGGCAACAATTCCATTCTGAAGCAATGGAAAGATGAAACCAAACAAACCTTTTGGCTGCGCGCTAGTCCAAAATTATTCAATGATTTAGGGTTTACGAATTAAAACAAGTAGTACGTGAAATTAAAATAAAGGAGCTCTTCATGAGCGCGAGCAAAATATCTGAAAAACCAGCCTATCTTGATACATCCCTTCCCATCACAAAACGGGTGAAAGATTTAATTGGGCGGATGACCCTCGAAGAAAAAGTCGGGTTGATGAATCATCCTGCGCATGGCATCCCTCGCTTAAACATCCCTGCTTACAACTATTGGAGTGAGGCATTGCATGGCGTAGCTCGCAACGGACGCGCGACGGTCTTTCCGCAGGCGATTGGAATGGCTGCAACATGGGACAAGGATTTAATTCTAAAAGTTGCAACTGCAATCAGTGACGAAGGCCGTGCCAAATATCATGCCGCATTGAAACGCAATGGATATACCGCTCAATATCAAGGGCTCACTTTCTGGTCTCCTAATGTAAATATCTTCCGCGACCCACGTTGGGGTCGCGGACAGGAAACGTGGGGAGAAGATCCTTTCTTCACAGGCGAAATGGCCTCCATGTTTGTAAAAGGCTTGCAAGGCGATGACCCCAAGTACCTTAAGGCAGCCGCTTGTGCAAAACATTATGCGGTTCACTCAGGACCAGAAAAAGATCGACACACCTTTAACGCCATCGTGACCAAACGTGAACTCTATGACACTTATCTCCCTGCTTTCAAAAAATTAGTCACAGAAGCAAAAGTTGAATCGGTCATGGGTGCTTACAATCGCACATTGAACGAAGTTTGTTGCGCGAGTGAACTCTTGCTCGATACAATTTTGCGTGGCGAGTGGGGCTTTGATGGGCATGTTGTATCCGATTGTATGGCACTGTCAGATTTTCATCTCCACCATAAAGTCACAGAAGATGCGGCTGACTCAGCGGCACTGGCATTGAAATACGGTTGTGATCTCGGGTGTGACCATGTCTTCAGTGAAATTCCTACGGCCATCGAACGTGGAGATACCACTGAAGAGTTGGTGAATCGTGCTCTTGAACGTACATTTAAAACGCGCTTCAAACTCGGAATGTTTGACCCTGACGAAGAAGTGCCGTATGCATCCATCTCAACAGATGTGGTGGCTTGTGAAGAACATCGTCAACTTGCATATCAGGCTGCAACAGAGTCAGTGGTATTGCTCAAGAATAAAGATAACATCCTTCCGATTAAACCCTCTACAAAGAAAATTTTTGTCACCGGTCCCACCGCCGCCAGCATGGAAGTGTTGCTCGGTAATTATTATGGTTTCAACGATAAGATGATCACCCTGCTCGAAGGAATTACAGGTCGCATCCCCGAAGGCATGGGCATGGAATACACCTCGGGCGCAATGCTGAAGCATCCACGTGAAATTAAAAATACTTGGGCCGCAGGAATGGCACAAACTGCAGACTTTGCAATTGTATGCGCAGGCTTTAATTCATTTTTGGAAGGCGAAGAGGGCGAGTCTCTGCTCTCACCCGCTAATGGCGATCGGGATAGCATTTCCCTTCCACAAAGTCAAATTGATTACATCAAAGAACTTTCCATTCATGGAGTCAAGATCGTACTTGTGCTTACAGGTGGCAGCCCAATTGCATTGGGCGAGATCGAAGATATGGTGGATGCAATTCTCTTTGTTTGGTATCCAGGCATGGAAGGCGGAAGAGCCGTGGCAGATGTCCTCTTCGGCGATATCTCCCCTGCTGGAAAACTCCCGCTCACCTTCCCCAAATCGCTGGATCAACTTCCCCCATTTGAAGATTACAGCATGAATGGTCGCACCTATCGTTATATGACGAAAGAACCGCTCTATCCATTTGGCTTTGGCTTGAGCTACAGTAAATTTGAATATTCAGATTTACAACTCGATAAAACAACGCTCAAACTCGGAGATTCCCTCAACATCAGTTTGACTCTTCGCAATAGCGGCGCTTCAGACTCAGCCGAAGTTGCCCAGCTTTACCTGAGCGATCTTCAAGCCTCAAGCATTGTCCCAATTCACCATCTCATTGGTTTTGAGAGAGTCACGTTAAAAGCTGGTGAAAGCCAGATTGTGAAATTCACAATCACACCTGAAATGATGTCTTTTTATAATGATGAAGGTAAACTTACCCTCGAACCTGGGCAGTTCCGCTTGGAAGTAGGTGGATGCTCCCCCAGCAAACGTGGACAAGATTTAGGTGCCCCCCAACCTGTCACTACATTATTTGAATTGAAATAATTATATAAAAATCAAAAGGAGTATCACATGTCAGACTACACACCCAAACCTGAAAACAAATTCACATTCGGCTTATGGACCGTTGGCAATCGTGGCGCAGACCCATTCGGATACGCAGTCCGAGAAGGCAAAACCCCAGCAGAGCTTGTCCACTTACTCGGCGAAGTCGGCGCATGGGGCGTCAACTTTCATGACAATGATTTAATTCCAATCGATGCCACGCCTGCTGAACGAGATGCAATTCTCAAGGACTTCAAAAAAGCACTGGCTGATACAGGCGTCGTTGTGCCCATGGCAACCACAGACCTCTTCAAGGAACCCATCTTCAAGGATGGCGCATTCACATCTAACGATTCAAAAGTCCGTGCCTATGCTTTACAAAAAACAATGAACGCCATTGACCTTGGTGTTGAACTTGGCGCAAAGATTTACGTCTTCTGGGGTGGGCGCGAAGGCACAGAAACTGATGCCACCAAGGATCCCATCACAGCCATCAAACGTTCACGTGAAGCCATGAACTTTCTATGTGAATATGTAAATGACAAAAAATATGATTTGAAATTTGCGCTCGAAGCCAAACCTAATGAACCGCGTGGTGATATTTACAACTCCACCACTGGTCATATGCTAGCCTTCATCAACACATTGGATCATCCTGAAATGGTAGGCGTGAATCCGGAAGTAGCGCATGAACACATGGCAGGACTTAACTTTGTCCACGGAGTGGCACAAGCACTGGAATCGGGCAAACTATTCCATATTGACTTGAACGATCAAGCCTTCGGTCGCTATGATCAGGATTTCCGCTTTGGCGCGGTAAATCTCAAAAGTGCTTTCTTCCTCGTAAAACTACTGGAAGATAGCAAATATGATTCCAGCCGCCACTTTGATGCCCATGCTTATCGCACCGAAGATTACGAAGGCGTAAAAGATTTCGCACGTGGCTGTATGCGCACGTATTTAATTCTGAAAGAAAAAGCTGCGCAATGGAATGCAGATAAAGAAATTCAGTCAATCGTTGCCGAGATTAATGCGGACGATGGTTCTATGAATCAATACTTTGGTAAATATTCCACAGCCAAAGCAAACGCCCTCAAAGCACAAACTTTCGACCGTTCAGCCATTAGCTCCCGCGGTTTGAAATATGAACGACTAGATCAATTAACCATTGAAATTCTGCTCGGCGTGCGCTAAGGTATGGAAATTGTAAATTATGCAGGCAACGAATGTTGCGTATTAGAGAATGAAACCCTGCGCCTGCTGGTCACGCGGTCAATCGGCCCACGCATTTCATATTTTGGATTCCGCAATGGTGAAAATCTTTTTGCAGAACTTCCCGATTTCGTAACCGAACTTCCAGATGGAGGAGTGTTCCATTTTTACGGCGGACATCGGTTATGGCATGCGCCAGAAGACCTTCGCACCACCTACCAACCTGATGATGAACCAGTAGAAATCACAGCCTTGGAAAATGGTTTGCAGGTTACACAAGCCATACAATCAAAAACTGGCCTGCAAAAATCAATGGACATCTCTCTGGCAGGAAAATCAAAAGTCATTATCAAGCATCACATCACCAATCATGGTCTATGGGATGTCACCTGCGCTCCCTGGGCCATTACACAACTAAAGACTGGTGGCATGGCTATCCTGCCACAAGCCAGTCATGATGCTGGTGTTTTACCAAATCGTTCGCTTGCCATGTGGAGTTATACCGACATGTCCAACTCGAATGTGACCTGGGGAAAAGATTACATTTTGGTCAAAGCAAATATGCAATCAGCATTTAAAGTTGGCTTCCCAAATCCACGCGGGTGGTTGGCTTATTGGTTAAATGGCGTGTTATTTGTCAAACATGCAGATTATATAAATGATGCCAGCTATTATGATTTTGGAAGTTCAAGCGAAAGCTACTGTAATGACAAGTTCCTTGAATTGGAAACTCTTGCCCCTATCAGTTTGATTCACCCTGGTAATACCGTAACACATACTGAGACTTGGGAACTTCACAAAGTAACGGATTGTCCACAAAATGAAAATGAAGTGCAATCTCTTGTGAACGAATTAAACTTAGGATAGGTTACTAAAAATCGGAGCAAACCTCATGGCGTACTTTCTTGGCATCGACACATCTACCACATCCAGCAAGGCTTTGATTATTGACGAACATGGGACCGTGATTGCAGTTGCATCTTCTCCACACACCTTACAGACGCCCAAACCTTTATGGTCAGAGCAAAATCCGCTGGAGTGGTGGGAGGCTGTATCAGCTAGCATCCGCTCTGTTTTGGAAAAAGCAGGTATCAGCGGAGAAAGAATCGCTGCAGTTGGGTTGACCGGTCAAATGCATGGATTGGTCTTGATGGATGAATCAGGAAATGTTTTGCGTCCAGCAATTTTATGGAACGACCAGCGTACACAAAGTCAATGCGATGAAATCCACCAAATTATTGGCAAGGAAAAATTTATTCAAATCACTGGCAACATCGCATTGACTGGGTTCACCGCTCCAAAAATTTTATGGGTCAAAGAAAACGAACCCGAAGTTTACGCAAAAGCCAACCATGTTTTGTTGCCCAAAGATTACATCCGTTATAAACTTACCAATGAATATACAATGGACAAAGCCGATGGTGCGGGCACAGTATTGTTCGATTTAAAATCACGCGATTGGTCTGATGAAGTTTTGGCTGCCCTTGAAATTCCACGTGCTTGGATGCCAAAGACTTTTGAAGGAACTGAATTTACTGGGCATGTCACAGCAGAAGCAGCCGCACTTACAGGACTCAAAGTTGGTACACCAGTAGCGGCAGGTGGCGGCGACCAAGCTGCTGGTGCGGTAGGTGTAGGCGCTGTAGAACCCGGCATCGTTGGGTTGACCGTTGGAACAAGTGGCGTGGTGTTTGCCACCACCCCATCCGCATTGATTGAACCCGAAGGGCGGTTGCATGCGTTTTGTCATGCCGTGCCGGGCATGTGGCACTTTATGGGCGTGATGCTTTCAGCGGCAGGAAGTTTGCAATGGTATCGTGACACGTTGGCATCTTCGATGAGTTTTGATGATTTACTAAAAGAAGCAGAGTCGATTCCTGCTGGAAGCGAAGGATTGCAATTTTTGCCGTATCTTTCCGGGGAACGCACGCCTCACCCCGACCCGTTGGCACGCGGCGCTTTCATCGGCTTGACTCTACGTCACAGCCGCGCTCATATGACTCGTGCTGTATTGGAAGGCGTAGCCTTTGGATTGAAAGATAGTTTTACATTGATTCAAAATGCCGGGTTGGGGAAAATTACACAGGTACGTGGATCAGGCGGCGGGACGAAGGGTGCGTTATGGCGTCAAATTTTAGCTTCGGTATTGGAAGCGGAGTTGGTCACAGTCAACACCACGGAAGGTGGTGCATATGGCGCTGCACTCTTGGCCGGAGTTGGTACAGGAACCTGGGAAGATGTCGCCTCTGCTTGCAAGGCCTGTATCAAAATAACAGGCAGTACCCTCCCTGACCTGCAACAAATAGATGCATATCGAAAATCATATGCAGTCTATCAGGGGTTATACCCCGCATTGAAATCAAGCTTTAAAAACATGGAGTCATAAAGATTAACTTCTCAAAAATAATTTCAACAAAGACCAATTTGTTTTGAGATCATAAATTGCCACAGCAATCAAAAGAAGCCCGCCTATTAAATTGACGATTCGGCTGTGGCGTGCGAGCAATCTGGTCAACTGATGTTGAAACCTAGCCGATAAAAATGATAAAAGGAGCAATGGGATACCAAGTCCCAATCCAAACCAAAGAAAGGTCCACAGTTGGGTAAGCGCGTCCCCAACTGTCAAAGATAAAGCGAAGATGCTCACCACCATTGGGCCAGAACAAGGCAAGGCAATCGGTCCATACAATAAACCATAAACATACGCATTGATGAAAGGATGGCGAAGGGTGGGAAATTGGATTTGCGGAAGTGTTTTAAAGGGGTTGATGTTCAGCAACAATAAAATACCCAAAAGAAATATCAACAAATCTGCCAACGGCAACATATACATTAAAACTTTTCCAGCGGGTATGGCAAGTGAAGCGATCAATGCACCCAAAGCCAGCATCATTGTCAGCACACCGTCAAGTACGAAGAAACCAAGAAAATATTTTCGATGACCCATCTCATCTTGGCCGGCTAAATAAGAAAGAAACCCTGGATACAACGGCAGAATACACGGGCTAGCCGTGGTTAATAAGCCAAGCAGTAGTGATGTGACAGCCAGTGTATTCATTGAATTTATTTTGACAAGTACGGCTCAACGATTTCTTGCAATGTCGCCGCATCTTTTATTCCATATTCCAATTGATGTACATTGCCATCACGGTCGATGAGCAACATGGGTGAAAGTGGCGGATTCAAGTATTCTGCGCTGTATAAATTCCCAAGAGCACGCGCCATTAAAAGCGGCGCAACCGCAAATTGCCAGTCAAAGCCAAATTCTGAAACATAATCCTTAAGCGCAGGCTGGTCTTCATAAAAATCAACATCCAGGCTAATTGATATAAGGTCTTCGGGGTATCCCAAAACTTCGTGAAGCTTTCTGACCTCAGCTCCCTGAATAATGCAATTAGGGCACCAAATCGCCATTGTTTCAAGGAGAATCACTTTTCCGCTGTAATCATTTATGGTGAATGTTTTGTCAGTCTGGGCATCAATCAATTCCATATCGAACCAGTCTGGCTTTGCAACCGTGGAGGTAGATGATTGGGCAGTTGAACAGGCTGACAATATAAAAAGAAGCGGAAGGAATATCCTCGTAAACCGAAGAAGTTTCAAGTCAAATCCTTTTTTGTTTTCATGTTGGTTAAAAATATGAATCTTAATTTTTCTTCCGCATATAGAAGAGGCTTTGAATTCCAATAAAAATCAAAGTAAGAGCACCTACTCCAATGCGTGTCCACCACGAACTCAACGTGCCATTAAATTGTAGGATGGAAACAATCGTGCCGTTGATTAAAACACCGAAGAGAGTGCCAATCACATTCCCTACACCGCCGGTCAGCATCGTTCCACCAATTACTACCGAAGCAATTGCATCTAATTCCATACCTGGGGCATATCCGCCATAACCAGAAAGCAGGGAAATACTAAACACGATGCCAGCCAAGGTGGAGCAAAACCCTCCGAAAGCATAGACAATAATCCGTGTGCGTGCGACCGGTAATCCCATCAACAAGGCAGAATGTTCATTGTTTCCAATGGCATATACGGTGCGCCCAAAGCGTGTGAAATTTGCCAGATAAATTACTACTAACAATAGTATAGGTCCAATGAGAGAGGGAATATATAAGTATGCTTTTTCAAAAAAAGGGATATGAATCTTTGTCAATGCTAAATACCGATACACAGGGTCTTTGATTGTCAGTGAAGAAAGAGTAATGATGTATGCCATCCCCCGTGCAAAGAAAAGTCCCATCAGCGTCACGATAAATGGTTCTACCTTGAGATATTGAATAATGAATCCCATAACCAATCCAAACACAATCCCCATCAATAACATTAAGGGCATCACCACCATCGGGTTGACCCCTTTAGCAAGCAGTGCCGCAGATGCCGCAGAAGTGAGGGCAATCATGCCAGCCACAGAAAGATCGATTCCTTTGGTAAGGATTACAAAGGTCATTCCTATTGAAACAATCAACAAGCTGGCCGTGTTAATAAATAAGTTAAAAAACACCTGTGGCTTTTGCATAGCTGGATACAACTGTCCGCCGGCAACGTAGACCAGAATAAATATCGTGATGGTCGTTAACAAAGGGCCATGATTTAACAGAAAAAATTTAATTCGTTGCGCCATGTTGAGATCCTTTTCGCTCCACCAACCTGTTTAACAATAGGCGAGCATAATCAGAATAAAGGAGAATGACTACCAAAACAAGCACTGCCCTGCCCGCCAACAAAGCATTGGCCGGCACCCCAAAGATATACATCGTGATAGTGAATGTCCAAATGATAAGTGCCCCAACGATGCTGGCAAGCAAAGAGAAACGTCCGCCGGACATTAAGGTACCGCCGATCACAACAGCAAAGATGGCATCCAACTCATAATTAAGACCTATGTTATTTGCATCAATCGCATGAATGTAAGATCCCAAAATCAAGCCTGCAATGGCACCACAAAATCCACAAAAAGTGTAAGCAAACAACTTGATATTCTTTTCGCTGATACCACTGTAATAGGTTGATTTTGAATTAAGTCCGACGGATTCGATAAATAGTCCAATTGAAGTTTTACGAACTAATATCCAAGCCACTATGTATACAGCAGCAACGATATAAATTGAAACAGGCAGACCCAGGATGAAGCCATTTCCAAACCAAAAATATGGCGTGTAATACACGGTCATAATCTGTCCATTTGTAATCAGTTGGGCAATTCCGCGACCAGCTACCATTAAAATTAATGTGGCTACCATTGGAGAGATCTTGCCGCGTGAAACAAGTAAACCATTCCACAAGCCACATAAAGTTCCAGCTACTAAAGTAACTACTACAACTAACCACAAAGGGGTATTGGTTAAATTTGGGTCTGCCGCAACAGCATTTGTGATTTGTTCATTTCCCAAGACAGGATTAATCAAAACCGAACCCATTGCCGCTGAGATGGCAATCACCGCGCCCACTGAAAGATCTACCCCACCAGTAGCGATTACCAAAGTCATTCCAAGAGACACTAACATTAAAGGGGCTGAATTATTAAAAACATCAATCAAATTTCCGAACAAATGACCATCAACAATCCCAACTTTAAAGAAGCCTGGAGCAAAAATCGCATCAAACACAAAAATTAAAAGTAGTGCAACAACAGGCCAAAACAAACGATTCTCGCGAATCCGGTTACTGAAAGGAATACTATTTTTCATGAAACACCTGCCATCGTTTGGATAATCGTATGATCATCCACATCACCAGAGTATTCAGCAGCTTTTTTATGGTCTCGCAAAACAATAACGCGATTGCTAGTCCGCAGAACTTCTTCCAATTCAGAGGAAATGAATACAATTGATTTTCCTTCCTCTGCTAATTTCAATACCAGTTTTTGAATTTCTGCTTTTGCACCTACATCAATCCCGCGAGTAGGTTCATCCAGGATTAAAATCTGCGGATCTGTAGCCAGCCAGCGAGCTAAAATCACTTTTTGCTGGTTTCCACCGCTCAAATTTTTGACCAACTGATCTGGAGATGGTGTCACAATATCTAAAAGTTCTATATACTTTTGTGCAATCTCATATTGTTTTTGAGTTTTTATAAATTTAAACCATCCATACCGGGCTTGCAAAGCAAGGATAATGTTCTCTCGAATTGTCAAATTACCGACAATTCCTTCTGCTTTGCGATCTTCTGGACATAAGGCAACGCCATTTTCTAAAGATTCCAAAGGTGAAAAATGATTAATCTTTTTACCTTTTATGACAAGAGACCCAGTATCAGGGGTATCAATACCAAATAGTAAGTTTGCCAATTCAGTGCGACCTGATCCCAACAAACCAGCAAGACCCACCACCTCGTTTGCATTCAAGTCAAAGTCAATAGGCTCAAGAGAGCCCTTAAGTCCAAGTCCTTTTGCTTCAAGCAAGCATTCTTTCTCTTGCTTTTGCTCCCCCTGTTGTTTCGCCTTTGACACTTGATCCAACTCAGTCAAACTGCGTCCCAACATTTTCCCAACAAGTTCGATACGAGGTAAGGAAACGGTCTGATACGTGCCAACCAGCTTCCCATTTCGCAATACAGTGATTCGATCAGAAATTTCATAAACCTGGTCAAGAAAGTGAGTAATAAAAACAATGCCGATCCCCTCACTTTTCAATTTACGCATCACATTGAAAAGCTGATTCGTTTCATTAACATCCAAACTCGAAGTAGGTTCATCAAGAATAAGGATTTTTGCAGAAGTAATTTCAAGCGAACGTGCAATTGCAACCATGTGTTGAATAGCCACAGAAAAATTACCCAATGGCTGCGCAACATCAATATCTACTTCCAGTCTTTTCATTGCCTGCCTGGCTAAAGCATTCATCTTCTTCCAATCAATCCCGCCAAGTCGATGAGGCTCATGTCCAAGCATGATATTTTCTGCAACCGAAATATTAGTACACAAGTTAATTTCCTGATAAACCGTGCTAATCCCAATCTCTTGTGAGTGTTGAGGAGACCGCACATGAACTACGTTCCCATCCAATTCAATGAGACCAGCATCAGGATGTTCAACCCCTGTTAATACTTTAATCAGGGTAGATTTCCCTGCTCCATTTTCTCCCATCAAAGCATGGACTTCTCCTCCCCTTAAAGAAAAGTTGACATCTTCAAGAGCCACAACTCCAGGAAACGACTTTCTGATATTTCTCATGATTAAAATATCTTGATGGTCTGACATATATTCACTTATCCTGTCTTTATGATGATCAGAGTCTTTGGCTAAAGAAGCGGCGTTAATTTCTAACGCCGCTTCTTTGTTAGCTAAAAATTCTTACGAGTATTCCAAATCACAAACTCATCTATAAAAATGAATTAATATTTGCGGGTTGGAAGAAGTTCAGCAGCATTATCAGGGAAGTAAACGGTCTCATTGGTGAGAACGTTTGCATCAACTTTTTCACCGTTCATAATCTTGAGAGCCATTTCCATCACCTGAGGTCCAAGCAAAGGATTACATTCCACATCAGCTTGTACCCAACCATCAATCATCATCTGGAAACCACCGCGAGTACCATCTACGGAGACCATCTTGATATCGCCAGGGTTCAAACCAGCAGCTTTCATCGCTTCAACTACTGCGCCAGCCATACCGTCGTTGTGGACGAAAAAGCCGTCAATTTGACCTTCATATTTCTTCAAGAAAGCTTCTGCAACAGGTTTAGCTTCAGTAGGATTGAAATTACCAGTTTGAGAATCGATAATTTTGATGTTGGCATTAAGCGCTTCACGGAAGCCCTTTGCACGACCCACTGCTGCACCAGAACCAGTGGTACCGCTAATTTCAAGAACATTACCGCCGTTGGGCAATAATTTATTCATCTCTTCAGCAGCCTTCTTGCCTTCCAACTCCATGTCGGAACCAATATGAGAGACATAAAGAGACGGGTCAGCGGATACAGAACGATCCACGATGATGACAGGGATATTGGCGTCTTTGGCTTCTTGAAGAACAGCGTCCCAACCATCTTCCACTACTGGGGGTAAAGCAATTACATTCACACCTTGTTGAATACAGGCGCGCATGGCAGAGATTTGGTTTTCTTGTTTTTGTTGAGCATCAGAAAATACCAGTTTCACACCCAATTGTGCAGCTGTTTCCTTGAAGGAAGCAGTGTTAGCAGTACGCCAATCACTTTCAGCACCGAGTTGGGGGTAACACAAGGTTAAGTCAGCATAGGTATAAACTTTGTTGGCGGATGCAGCAGCTTGAGTTGCAGCGGGAGCCGCAGTTCCACACGCGGACAAAAGCAGGGATGCAAGTACGATTAGAAAAGCTACTTTCTTAAACATTATCTTCTCTCCTTGATGAGATCAACATGTTTCTCCTTGCGGAGATTATCGTGCGCTATAATTGGGCACGTGAGGTGCCTTTTTCGTAAGGGCAGTTCTCGCATTGAAGTACTTGCTTGGAGACTCGAATCAATAAGCAGGTACTTCTCTTTTTAAGTTCATCACCTCTTTCAACACACCTCCTTTCCATTCAATTCCATAGTCTGCCAACGACAGCAGGCTTATGATGAAATGCATTTTGAACTTTCACGAACAACAAGGGTTGGTTTAATAAACCTTGATTGTGCGACCACGAATTGGTTTTTCCGACGAGATTGAATCATGCAGACAATACTCTTTACTGCGTGTTCACCAAGCACTTGAAGATCTTGATGAATGGTTGTAAGTGAGGGATAAAAGTAAGCTGACTCAGGAATATTATCGAAACCAACTACTGCCAATTGCTCTGGAATTCGAATCCCCCGACACAAAGCTGCCTGCAAAACACTAAGAGCCATTTGATCATTGGCGACAAAGACCGCATCCATCTCAGGGAAGGAGGCCAGCAGTTTCGCAAAGGCATACTCTCCACTGGCAGAGGTCCAATCTCCAGCCACACATTGCAGTTCAGACATATCAAGACCTGCGACCATCAATGCCTCGCGCCAACCGCGCTTTCGTTCTTCTGCTTCCCACCAATTTGCAGGGCCTGAAATGTGGCCAATCTTTTTTTGCTTGCAATCCACAAGATGCTGTACTGCCATTTGGGCACCATGAAAATTATCTGTTCCAATACTTGAAACTCCATCTCGCGGTCGCATGGCCAGGAACAAAATTGGCACGGAGAGTTTATTCATTCGTGACTTAAGCCATGCATGGTTGTCCCCAATTTCTGGCACAACCCAAATAATCCCATCTACCTGACGGGCAAGTAATGAATCAATAACTTCATCAATCTTATTAATATTAAAACTATCTAGTTCTTTCAGCAAAAGCATGTATCCAAGTCGATTTGCTTGGTCTGTAATACCATTTAAAGTTTGAGAGGGACCGATATGCCTTAACTCAAAAGTGACTATCCCCAAGGTATAACTGTGTTGACGAATCAGGCTGCGTGCAAGCTGGCTGGGATAATAGCTCAATTGCTCTACAATTGTTTCCACTCGTTGACGAGTCCCTTTTGAAACACCAGGCAACTTGTTCATGACGCGCGAAACGGTTTGTGTAGAGACCCCTGCGCTCTGAGCCACATCTTTGATGGTAATACGTCTTTTCTTGCCAGTTTGAAACAAGGGTTAATCCTTATTACTTGAATGTATCAATCAAAACCAGCTACACGTTTGACACAAGGATATATCCTTACAGTTTAGAAAGCCATGATTTCTTTTTAGAAGAAGGTTTGATTTTTCATGGCATCCATATACAAAAATCCACTACCCAAACGGGTAGTGGATTTTTATTTGATAAGAGTTAAATTTCTTTTGATGACGATATTTTTTAGTATTTTCGGGAGGCCAAAATCTCGCTGGCATCCTCAGGAAAGAAAATTCCTTCAATAGAGGGTACCCATTTAGGCACTGGCTTGTGATTCACCACATCCAAAGCCAACTCAAAAAACTGAGGCCCAAGCAAAGGGTTACATTCCACAGTGGCGTTTAATTTTCCTGCAATCATCGCTTCAAATGCCCCACGAGTAGCATCCACCGAAACAATTTTGATATCTTTTCCTGGTTTTAGCCCATATTCCTCAATGGCTTCGATTGCTCCAAGTGCCATATCATCATTATGAGCATATACAGCATTGATTTGATTTCCGTACTTCTTCAAGAAGTCAGCCATCACTTCTTTTCCTCTGGCGCGAGTAAAGTCACCAGATTGGGAATCAAGAATATTCATTTCTGGATAATCTTTGAGAACTTCACGGAAACCTGTATAACGGTCATTCGCAGGAGCCGAACCAATCGTACCTACTAATTCAACAATATTTGACTTCCCATTCATCAACTTGACCATGACACGGGCAGCCTTGCGACCTTCTTCCAGAAAATCTGAGCCTAAATAAGATACATAAAGGTCTTCGGAAACGATAGCACGCCGATCTACTAGGATAATAGGAATCCCAGCATTTTTGGCCTCCTTAAACACTTCAGTCCATCCCGTTTCAACAATAGGAGAAATCCCAATAACATCCACTTTCTGGATAATTAACTTACGAACCGCCTCAATCTGATTGTCTTGTTTTTGCTGTGCATCTAGAAAGCGCAACTCCACCCCCAAGTTATCCGCTGTTTCTTTGATGGATGTCGTGTTTGCAACACGCCACTCACTCTCCGCACCCAATTGAGCAAACCCTACAATCAAATCTTCATATTTTTTTTCAGGTTTGGCAGAATCAGGCAGGGACGTAGTAGATGAAGTCGATGGGGCTGAACAACTTTGAGGTCCAAGAATGGATGCGAAAATTACAAAAAAAATCAGAATACGAGAAATCTTCATCAGAAATATGCTCCTTGATTCTTCCTTCAACGATCTTTAATCCTGACCGTTATCAGAATCATCCGTATTGGGAGCTGACTCCATCTTGGCGGGAATCACCAGGGTCACACAGGTGCCGGTGTTGTATTCACTTTGAACCGAAAGCCCATACTGTTTTCCATAATATAGGCGGACGCGTTTGTTAACATTGCCCAATGCAAAACCACTCTCCAACTTGATATCGCCAGAGTCTTCTTCTAATTCAGCACGCAATTGAGATAATTTTTCTGGTGTAAAGCCAATCCCATCATCTTCCACTTCAAGAAGGACTTCATCTTCGCCCTTCTTTTTTGCACGGACACTAATCATCCCTTTTTGACGTTTGTTTTTTATGCCATGATACAGGGCATTTTCCACCAACGGTTGAAGGAGCAACTTCAAGATGGTATTTTCTGCGACATCTTCATCTACTTCAATTTTGAAATCCAAGATATCGCGATATCGCATTTTTTGAATCGTTAGATAACTTTTAATACGTTCCACTTCTTCGCCAATGGTGATCCAATCCATTCCTTTGCTAAGGCTGATGCGAAAGAAATTTGACAAGGCACTGACGATTTTTACTACTTGATCTGTCTTTTTTGATTCTGCCATCCAAATAATTGTGTCGAGGGTATTGTATAGAAAATGAGGATTGATCTGAGCTTGAAGTGCACGCAATTCAGCTTTTTTCAGATTTTCCTGTTCCTTAATCTTCGAATCAAGGAGTTCCTTGATTTTCCCAATCATGATATTGAAGCTCATCCCCAGTTCAGTAATTTCATCGACATTATCACTTGTCATCAAAGCTTGTAAATCATTTTTCGTAATCGTAGTCGTTACATCATGTAGCTTTTTAATCGGGGTATAAATACTTCTGGACAAACTCCATGCCGCCACAACTGAAAATCCCACTGCGCTAAAAATCAATATGACCGAAAAGATTTGCCAACGCGCAAAGCTTTCGCGCATCACCTGGTATTGACCATCTGTACGATGCACTTCAAACAAAACATAATTCTGAACAACCTCTTCCAACACAGAAGTTGCAAAACGAATTTTTTCCAAAATGGCTTCATTTTCAGCAGCGGTGCTGTTGTGAGCAGTCTTCTCCCCCATTTGATCGACATATTCTTTTAGCGTTTGCAAAGTTCTAAGAATGAGGTCCAGCTTCACCTTGGAGCGCTGCAGATCGAGTGTTTTCCATCATCCACCGCACCTTCGCATCGACATTCTCTATAATTTCATATTGTCGCCCTTCCGAAAATTTCACCTTCCCCGATACGATGTTCTCCACATTTCATTATCAATATCAGGTTTGATACTGCCGCTGATGCTATTAGCTGTGGTGATATTTGTAATAATTAGATCGTACTGACGACTGTAGCTTAGTACTTGCATCATGGAAATAACATTGATGGTTCCCATGAGAAGAATCACAATACAAAGCGAAGCCAGGATCTTGGCTCGAATGGATAAATTAATCCCTGCAATAAAATCAGCCAAGGGACCTAAAAATTTAAGCGAAGATTTTCTGGTTGAATTTGCTTGCAGACTAATCCTGTTTAAAAATTGTCTGACACCGGGCGTTACTGTTTTTTGAGCCACGTCATCCTCCTGTCAACAGGGATTAGATCTTTGAACGAAATTCCATGGGGGAAAGCCCCGTATTCTTTTTGAAAACAGAGCTGAAGTAATGAGGATCGTTATAACCAACCTGATACGCAATATCAGTGGATCGTAAGGAAGTCATCCGCAATAATTCTTTGGCCTTTTTGATACGAACTTCAGTAAGATATTCTTTAAACGTTTGGCCAGTAGCTTGACTAAACACAACACTAAAATGACTGGCACTCAAGTTCGCCTGCATTGCTACCTCATTAAGAGAGAGCTCCGCATTGGCATAATGATTTTCAATAAATTCCTTCGATTGGCGAATGAGATTTCGATACTGATTGTTCGGCTGACTATCTCGGTATGCCAATCCACTCAACAGAATCTGATAGGCTTGCTCTTTTAGCTGTTCAATGGTTTTGATATTAGACATGGTCATTTCAATGGAATTCAATTCAGGAATGACTGCATCCACATCTCCGCTCAAGTCATTTACCAGCTTTGCAGTTGCCAACACCACATCCACAAAAATGTAATTCTTAATCAAGTTTGATTTCAATGCAGTCTCACCCAAAGGTCGAATGTAAGCATTGAAGAATTCATCAAAGCCGTCTTTCACACCATAGCGCAAATAATTTTCGACTGCGAGTTTATCCATCTTAAGTAATTCAGCCCGTTCCACAGCTTGATTTAACTCAGGCTGTGTTCCGCCCGCCAATGACTGCAGACTTACTAAAGCTTCAACAAAAGACTGATTGATGTCTGCAATTCGATTCTTGGAAGTCCCCGCTCCAACCGTAAGCTGGTAGCGGGTCTTTGCAACTAGTTGCTTGACTTCCTCCAAGAGAAGATCGCGTTCTTCTTCAAGATATTCAGGGGTCTCCCCTTTCATGACAAGAATCAAGTCACCCCAATCTCTCTTCAACCCGAAAATATCTGGGTTTCCCTCTATGAGTTGCATCACTTCACTTTGTACACCCTGATATTCAACATAATCATAATGTTCTGTGCGATCAGCCAGCTCAATTTTCAAAATCAAAACAAGGTAATGCCTTGCAACAAGATCGATTCCCAAGATTTGCGCCTTTTCAATAGCTTCCGGCGGAGAAATTGCCCCCACAGCCAACTTAAATAAAAGCCTTTCACGGAGCATGGCTTGGTTCTCATTCACCTGCTCCTGAAGTTTTTTTAAGTTGTTTTGCTCTTTTCTTTCCTGATCCAATTGCTCGGTCAGTTTATTTAAGACATTCTGTAATTTTCGAACTGTAACTGGTTTTAAAAGATAATCTGTCACCCCCAAATTGATAGCTTCCCGTGCATACTCAAATTCATCATGACCACTAAGGATAACAATCTTCATCCAGGGCATGCGCTCTCGCACGATTTTGCTAAGCTGCAACCCATTCATGAAAGGCATTTTAATATCAGTAATCAACACATCAGGTTGAATGGACTGAAGCAAAGGCAAAGCCATTTCCCCATCTGCAGCCTCACCACAAAATTCAAACCCACTGGCCTGCCAATCAATATTGTCGCGGATTCCCTCGCGAGTAATAATTTCATCTTCCACGAAAAAAACCTTATACGACATATGTGCCATCCTTGGATGGTAAATATTTTACTCCATCCAAGCCCCCTGGACAGACAAAACCTGGTGTCTTTCCTTTTGTTTTTGGAAAATATTATCCCGACAATACTACAGTTCTTTCAACCATTTCTCAAGAACCGTTGCAAGCCCAGCCAGAGAAATTGGTTTACTTAAATAATCATCCATACCAGCATTCAAACACAATTCCTGACTTTCCATCATGGCATTCGCTGTAATTGCAATGATTGGAATATGTCGGTTTGATTTATTCTCATGAGTACGGATTGCCCGAGTGGCAGTAAATCCATCCATCTCAGGCATGTGCAAATCCATTAGCACCAGTGAATAGCTATCAGGGTCAACCTGCAACAACTCCAGAGCCTGTCGTCCATTGCCTGCATGTTTGACATGCAAACCAAATTCTGCCAGTTGCAACGTAAAAAGATCACGGTTTACAAGATTATCTTCCACCAACAACACGGGTTTATGGTGTGAATAATTCTTATATTTCTTGATTTGTGGAAATGCCATTTTTTCAGAGGATGCGTCAACCTTTCCATAATCTGTATCTAAAGGAAGGCTGAACCAAAATGTAGAACCCGTTCCCTCCACCGACTCAAATCCAATTTCTCCATGCATGAGATCTACAAGACGTTTGGAAATTGCCAAACCTAATCCACTGCCACCATATTTACGGACTTGAGACCCATCTGCTTGCATAAATGGTTCAAACAATTTGGAACGGACAGCCAATGGAATCCCAACTCCGTTATCTTGTACGCTAAAAGTGGTCATGATTTTATTGTTTCCGATGGGCGTCCCTGAGATGTTGATAAACACGCATCCTTGTTCATCTGTAAATTTAACCGCATTACTTACCAGGTTACTCAATATCTGACGGATTCTGCCTGCATCTCCTATTAAATTGTTGGGAATCGCAGAAGTAACCATCACAGAGAAATTAATGTTTTTCTCCTGAGCCTTGGGCGTAAAGAGTTTAACCGTATCCTGCACCACTTCTGTTGGGTTGAATAAAACAGGCTGAATTGACAGTTTTCCTGCTTCAATTTTTGAAAAATCCAAGACATCGTTTAATATTCCCAACAAGCTATGAGTAGAAGAATCAATTACCCGAGCAAATTCCATTTGCTCTTCATTCAAATCGGTGTCCAACAATAATTCTGTCATTCCAAGAATGGCATTCATTGGTGTTCTAATTTCATGGCTCATGGTCGAAAGGAATGTACTTTTTAAGTAAGAAGCCTCAAGAGCTCGATCACGAGCTTCTGCCAAATCAATATTGCTTTTCTCAATTGCCTGAGTATAGGAACGAAGTGTATTCTCAACTTGAATACGTTCTGTTAAATCTGTGATGACATCGATTGACCCTGCATATTTTCCGTCTATAAACCTTGGAGCACTATTAATTAAAGTGAAAACACGAGTTCCATCAGCACACTGAAGGTAGGCTTCATAGGTAGTTACCTCGCCATTCAAACGAAGTTTAAGTGCATTCTGTGCAACTTCATGATATTGAGAATCTAAAACTTCAACGACACTTTTTCCAATCAAATCAAACGGTTGGTAACCCAACATTCTTGCATAACTTGGGTTTACAAATTCAAATCGCCTATCATCAGTCATCACTGTCAACCCCTGTCCCATTTGGTTGGTTAAAGTTTGAGCAAAATCACGTTGTTTTTGCAGTTCTAATTCGGCTTTTTTAATTTCAGTAATATCAGTTCCAATCCCAATCACCAAATCCCGTGGACCTTTGGCATCTGCCAACATCAACCATCGCCATGAACCATCTTTATGGCGCACACGGTGTTCATATGGTTTTCCATCAGCCACAGTTCGACCAGAAGCAACATTACGAATGTATTCCTTCTCGACAAGAACATCTCCGCCCGAGATGCGTTCCATTTCCCACCATCCATCCCCCAGAATTTCATCAGGCTCATATCCAATAATCTGTTTCACGGATGGGCTAATGTAAACAATCTCGGCATTGCTATTTGCAACTAAAACCAAATTCCCGATGGCACTTAAAATCTCATCAGAAAGCGCCAAACGATTTCTCTCTGACTCGGTTTCTGTTATATCCTGGCAATAGAGATTGATATAACCCATATCACGGATGGGAACAAAGGAAAAGGAATACACCTTACCTTGATAATTAAATAGTTCCACCTTTAACTCATTAGCCTTCAAAGCTTGTTTAGAAATTTCCACCCATTCCTCAGGAGCACTATGTACGGTTTCCGTCGGAATTTCACGCAATAGTTTTTCACCAACTATGTTGGTAAAAAGAATTTCTCCTGTTTCTTTGATTCTAAATACCGGATTGGGATTCTCTTGAGGAAACAATGCAATCGAGCGGGATAGTTCTTCTGCACGGCGCTCTGCATCATCACTACGAACAACCGCAACCAGAATTTTCCGCCCTTCATAATCTGTTTTCCCTATCGAGGCATCAATCGGAAAGACAGTCCCATCTTTATGTAAAGCAAATGCCGATCGAAACATACTCATCCGATATGTTTCAGCAGTATTGTTTATGAAATCATTAAAAAGTACCCGATGCTTATCAACATCTTGTGCCCTTAAGAGCAAGGAAAGATCTTTACCCACCAACTCAGAAACTGAATATCCAAACACATCTGTTGCGACATGATTAGCGCGTATGATCCTGCCATATTCATCAAAGATCAACACAGCGTTGGAATTCATGGAAAGAATCAAATCAAGCATGGTTCTCCACCGTTGAGGTAACGGGTAGTTTCAAGCGATGTCCAAAATTCCACCACATCAGGCTAATAAACAAGGCTGCCATGACAAACACTTGCACATAGACCACTTCAGCCAATGTTCGATGAAATAAAATAATTCCGATTACTTGAGCCAACCCAGCCGCAATAGCAAACCGTGTTTCCCTCCCCATCCCCAAAGACAAGCGATAATTAATCACAACATTTGCCATGGCATATAAAGCAGTGGCAAGCGCATACAACCACAACAGGGGTGCAATTCCCAAATACTGAGAACCAAACAGAACTTTTACAATCCATTCAGGGATGGTCAACGTTAGTAAGACAACAGGTGCAGAAACACCCAATACAATCCCCAACGAAAGCCAAAGTAAATGTCCATGCGGCTCTCCTTTCTTTTGCTTCTGTGCCACAATCGGGAACATGGTGGTTACTACAGACCAGGTTGCAAAAAACACGATTCTTCCAATCAACGCAAGGGCGGCATATTGTCCTGCCTTCTCTGCGACATAAAAACGTTTTACCAGAATCACATCGCTATTGTTAATCAAAATTTGACCCAGCTGTGAAACCAATACTGGCATTGCAAAAGCAATGAGTTCAGTTCGTATCTCTTTGGAAATACCTTCTTTGGTGGAAAGTCCCTTCACTGCCATTCTGGCTGTAAACCAAGTGAACACAAAGGATAAACTAATTCCAATCACTGCCCCATTGACAGAAAGTCCCAAAGCCACCAACCCAATGCTGACAAGTAAACGCGTCCACATCTCAACCTGATAGCTGATCGCCAATATTTTGAAATTCGTCTGCCCCTGAAGGATCCCACGCTCAACCCCTTGCAACAAACTGAATGGGATGGCAAGCTCTCAAAAATGATAAAAGGCAGAAATGACTGTGTATGAAAAAATTTTTGCAGAACGGGCGAAAAAATGGCAAATAAAACTGTCAGCGAAAAACCCAGTGTGGCGGCGATGCGCAAAATAAACCGTCGAATGGAGGCGAGAGTCTTTAAATCCCCATCTGCAGCATGGATTGCTGAATATCTGGCTGTTGTCATTTGAATTGGAGCGGTGATGAAAGTGATAATCAACAACAAGGTGACAATGAGAGATAAATCTGCAAAGAGAGATGGGCCCAACCAACGCCCCATGATGAGGTTGTAGACATAATTTCCTGCGTTGACCACAGTCATGCTTATCATTAACAAAGCACTGGCAGTGGCAATCTTAGATTGAAGAAGGTCTTTAATTCTTTGCATCTTTTTTCAACAAACGGTTGACCGTTTCAAGAATCATTTTTGAACTGGAGGGTTTGGTTAAAAAACCTTGAATCCCTTCGCGCTCTGCCAAAACACGTTCCGTATCATCTCCACTGCCAGTAAAAATAATAACGGGCAGTTGCTCATATTTCTTAATAGCGCGGATTCTTTTTAACAACGTAATTCCATCCATAATCGGCATGGCAAAATCTACAATAGCAAGATCAGCATTTGAATCATTCAAGAGATTCAAAGCTGCTTCTCCATTGGCAGCGACCATGGTTTCGTAGCCAGCTTTGGTAAGGGTGTAATTTAGAATGCGCTGGTTATTTGGCTCATCATCTACAATAAGAATAAGATTGTTTTCGCTCATGATTAAAATCCTCGCGGAACAATTTCCGATTGTTCAATGGAGACAAAGACTTGATCAAACTTGGTTAATTTCAAAATACGAGAAGCCGCATCTGCCTTTGGCCAAACGAGGCGCACATCTCCATTCTTAAGGCGGGAGCGTTTCAACACACTAACCAATGCCGCCAGACCCGCAGAATCCAACATTGTGACTTCTGATAAATCAAACACAAAATGCGTAAATTCATTAGCCAGGTAATCATCACACTGCTTTCGCAAAGCAGGCGCTTCAAAGGCATCCAACCTGCCATTCATAGTGAGGGTGACAATTTTTATAATCTGTTCTTTGGATTGAATTTCAAGTGACATAGTTTCCTCTTTCTATACATCAATTACAATTTTTTGGTCAGACGCCAGACATTTTTTCCCTGGCTGGTTTCGCATGTAACATCGTCCATTAGCATTTGAATAAGAGCCATGCCGTAGCCACCTTCGGCTAGGTCGGTCGGGGCAGGCATGGAAGTATGATTAAGATTGACATTGGCTGGGATACCTGTATCTTCGGTTTCAATCAACACACGGTGTCCATCACAATCAATCGCTACCTTTATCTCTTTTTGTGCATCACCTTCATAGGCATGATCCACCAAATTAACAAGCAACTCTTGCATCGCCAATTCGCATCCATTGATAATATCTTCGGCCACATGTTGGGAAGTCAACAATTCGCGCAAGTATTCAGCTGGTATACGGACATCTTTATATGTGGCTTTGACAGTGAAAGTTTTAAACTGCATTTCCTTGGCAACCTTTATTATGAGAATCGTTCGGTCGTCATCTTGCCCATGTGACATGGAAAAAGCATTCACATCATTTAAGAGGGTTTCGACCATTTCCTTGGCTGGCATATTTCTGGAATCTTCCAATGATTGTTTCATCCGTTCATAACCAAACATTTCATCATCTGAATTTCTGGATTCAGGGAAACCATCAGACGCAACTACAAAGATATCTCCCTGTGATAATTGAATACTCTGGGACATATATTCATAGGTATCCAAGATTCCTATGGGAACATCCTGCGCTTCCAACAATACAGGTTCTTTTCCAGCGGGGATATAAAAAATAGGGCTATGACCTGCATTACTAAACTTAAGCGTGGAAGTAGCCTGATCCAATAACCCGATAAAAACTGTTGTAAACATTCCTACATTTGAAAAATCATCAAAGAGATCGTGATTGAGCCGATCCATCACCTGGTGAGGCTGGGTAAATGGCATCTTGCGGGAAGCAGACTTAATGACGGTATGCGACATACTCATCAACAACGCAGCGGGCATCCCTTTCCCTGTCACATCACCCACTGTAAAAACAAGTGAACCTTTGGCGCGATCAATCACATCAAAAAAGTCACCACCTACTTCCAGTGCGGGTTTCGAGGTTGCATAAATATCAAGCCCTTCCATTTGCGGAAGTGACTGAGGCAAAATCGCCGATTGCACTTGGCGTGCAATGTCCATTTCCGTTTCGAGGCGTGTACGTTCCAAAGACTCTTTATGCAAAAATGCATTTTCTAATTGAGCACCAATATGCCCAGCAATGGCCTTGGCTAACTTAATATCAGGCGTAGTGAAAGTTCCAGTCTGATTGAAAACACCAAACGCAGCAAAGATTTCATCTCGCACAGGCAATGAGACCATCATGACATTACGCATTCCTGCAGGCAATGTCTCAGAGTCATTAAATGTATGTCTGCTTGGGTCTCGGCGAAACAAAGTTGTCGCGGCTTCCAAATGAGCAGGATGCAACGGTGATTCTGAAATCTGATGAACCACTGATGGCTTGCCTCTTTCCAAAAGCACTGCAAACCCACCTTCTACATTTAGCAAATGCTTTGACTCTTGAATCAACAAATCAAGCAAGGCTGGAATTTCCAATGTACGGCGGGTGGCTTGTGTTAATTCATAAATGGCCACCAATCGATCTTGAGTCTCAATCAATGCAGATGTTAGATCATCCAAATCAGAATCTGCCGTCAGCAAATTTGCCATCACATCAATTACAGTTTCAGCAGTTGGCCGCCAGCTATCATCTTTGAGACCGTATATGCGCAAAGTCAAGTTGGAAGTTCGCGAATGAACAACCAATGCATTGGAAGTATCGCTACAAGCTCCAGGAAATGAAATCAAAACTTGATCCCCTTCCAAGAGTTGCACACAAGTTGCCCCCACTCGCATCCATACAGAAGAGAGGGAGTAAAACTTTTTGCGATGACTTTCCAAATGCTCAGCTAACATTCTTAAAACGCCTCACTTGCCTCAGATTCAGTTGGGTAAATCTCGAAGGCTTTATCCAAACGGGTCAGTTCAAAAATGACGCGCACAGGTTGTTGCAAACTGCATAAATGCAAATCCCCTTTTTTCTCACGACAATTCTTCAAGCCACGCACCAAGGCAGAGAGAGCGGTCGAGTCGATAAAATTCACTCCTTCAAGGTTGATAACTACTTTGGTATTCCCTGAACTCACCTGCTCTGACAACCACGCATTGACAGGCTCAACTTCATGCGCATCAAAGCGTCCTTTGAGTCGCAATACCGCAACGGCGCCATTCACTACTTTGACAATATCCATATCGGCTCCTTAACTTCTTTTTAAGAGTTCTTCAAAATGAATTACATACCAATCTACAACCTCTGTAATCGGCAAACCATTGGCCGCTGTGTAATTTCGCAGGCCAATTTCCTGCTGTCGTTCAGGATGATCAATGACACGTGAAATAGCATCTGCAAGGCTTTTAGAATCAGTTGGCTCAAAAAATTCTCCGTCATACCCTTCTTCCAAAACAAGTTCTGCCAGGTCGCCTAAATTTGGTAAAACCACAGCTTTGCCATATCCACCCGCTTGATGAAGCACACCCGAACTGCCTGTTGTAGAAGTATATGGAAACGCCACCACCCATGATTCACCAAAGATACGTGGAACATCTTCTTCAGTTACATAGCCTGTGTATTCCACATTATGAACATGAGCAAATTTTTCTTGCATGCTTTTTAAATAACCAGCGGCATTGGGGCTATCGGTTCCTGCAATCACCAATCTCAACTCTGGATGCTTTGGTTGCAACATAGCATGTGCTTCAATTAATAAATCTACAGTTTTATAAGTTCCAAACTTTCCAAACGCCATGACTGTGGGTTTACCACCTGGCATTGGAGTGGGCACTGTATTGGTGGGTTCTTCAAATGAGCCATGAGGAGCCAGCAACACATTCTTTGCGCCATACTTACTTTCAAGAATCTCAACATATTTTGGAATGGTAACTGCCACCCAATCTGCAGCGAGAATAAAGCGGGTCACGATGTTTCCAAACAAACGGATAATTGCCTCAAGAATTGGATTTCCGCCAAAGCCTGCCGATTTCAAGTTTACGGTTTCCATAATGTTGTGCAAAAGTACCACCACTTTGAACCCTGATAGTTTCAACAGCCAAGGAGTGAATAATCCCAAAGTTGCAGGAACCTTTTTATCTGCGAAAGATGCGAATTGGATGTTGAACAGGACAATGTCGGGGTTCACATCCTGAACTGCCTTACGAATTCGCAGGATGTTATTCATCGCGCCAAATTTCCAACAAGGCACGCATCGAATCGGAACCTCACCTTGTTCTTGTCCGAGGGAATAAGTCTCTCCCTCTGGCAGTTCGTCCACTAACAAAACAATTTCTTTGACATGCTCCACTTTTGTTTTCAAGAAACGTATAAAGTGAAAACCATATTCATTCAACGAACCTTTGGAAGGCGGATAAGTGGTGACAATGGCAATACGCATAAAAAATTCTCCTTGTTATCGATAAACGCCACGTAAATCATTCGACTTAATCTTCATCAAATCACGCAAGAAGCGTTGAACTTCCTTGCGTGTGTCCACTTTGGAACCAGGAGCATCAATCCACGAAACAGGGACCTCTGCAATCTTGTAGCCATATTTGGATGCAAGATACAAAATTTCAAGGTCAAACGAGAAGCCCATCACGGTTTGTTTGGTATGCAATTTCTGTGCGGCCTCGCGGGTGTACATTTTGAAACCACACTGAGTATCCTTTACACCGATTCTAAAAATATTTTTTACAATCCAGCGTAACCCACCGCTCAATATCTTGCGCAAGATGGATTTTTTTCCTTCCTCCGCACCTTCTGCAGCTCGTGAGCCTACGGCCACATCAAACCCATCCTTCTCCAACTTATCAAGCAATTTGGATACTTCTTCAATGGGTGTGGAATTATCTGCATCGGCAAACAGCACGTAAGTGCCACGAGCAGCCAACATGCCACGTTGTACTGCACTGCCCTTGCCACCATTTTTGGGAGCCTTGAGCACAGTGAGATTGGCAAGGCCAAGTTCTTCGACAATCTTCACGGTTTCATCTTTTGAACCATCATCAGCTATGAACATTTCCCATGGGAAACCAAGATCAGAAACATGAGAAGCAATCGCACCAATTGTGGCAACAATTCGTTCCTGTTCGTTATAAGCAGGAATCACAATCGACAATTTGGGTTGCCCAACAATGGGGGTTGTCTTCCATTTGACATAATTCTCATATGGCATAAGTAACTCTCCTTTTATGCAACAAAAATCCAATTGACAAAAATAGACACAAAAACACCGAGCAATACAGCAAACGAGAAACTGATTACCCGATCCACATCTTCACGACGCCCCCACCAACCCAGCAACATAAACGCTGGGAATTGTGTCAACACATAGCGAATCACGCTTCCCACCGCGCTGGAAGTGGGAACCAGCAACATAATCAGCACAAAGATGGCATATCCTTCTCCTAGCTTTAACCAGATGAAAGGAACCAAAGCCAGGAAAAAAATTATGGTGGAAACATTCCAGAACTGTGTAAACCAACCTTTATTAATTTCGCTGGTTGTAAGAGCAGAAATATTTTTTTTCAAAACAGCCAGCAGACCTATATTTTCACGCCCCCACGCCGCCTGGGTTTCGATAAATGCAAAAGGACGTTCAAAATTAACTTTGAGGAAATAGATATAAGCCAGCATGCCCAAAGGAATTAAACAAAGGATGACGAGTTCAAACCAATTTTGCTTAAAGCCATTCCAGAGATTTAGCCAGGTCTGTTTTTTGTAGATGCTATTAAAGGACCAGCCTTGAACACGTAACCATTCCCACACAACCAAAGGCCATATCAAGATTCCCAAATTACGGGTTGCAGCAGTGAGAATGCCAAACACTGTTGCTGTCTTCCAATGATGGGTACGGGCAAAATACATGGTCACAACCGAGAGGAGCACAAACAAGCTTTCTGTGTAGAGTGAGGAGAAAAAAAATGAAGTGGGGAAAAATGCTAAATAGAACACAGCACGCTTGGCTGAGTCTGAATCGAGTTCAAGTTCAGTCAACAGGTAGAAAAATATCAATGCACCGAGAAAGGCCAAGTTACTGAGGATGAAGCCTGTCAAAATCAAATTGCCATTGAAAAATTTTGATACAACTCGCATCATCATGGGATATAGAGGGAAAAATGCTACGTTGCTTTGTTGATTAGGTCGATACCAATACCCATTGGTAGCGATATCAACATAATACTGACTATCCCACTTGGTCCACATCGAAAGAAATGGACTGTTTGCATCTGCAATCCAATGACCCTCTTCGGTAGGCAACATGGTGTCTGCCAAAACTCCAACGCCAAAAATTAATAAGCGGCTCAACACAAAAGCAAGTAAAGGAATGGTGGCCCAGACAGGAATCTTTTTCATTCGGTCACATCCAATTTCACATCTTCAAATATGACTGGGCCACCGTAAGCGAGTAACCCAATCCAACCATCTTGAGAAGAAAGTTGCACATTCTCTGCGACTTGTTTGTCGTTGACAAAGATATTCATTGAGTCCAGCTTGACAACTACTTTTAGAATAAAAGTTTTGCTTGTTCCCTCGATAGGGGCTGAACCCTGGCCTTTAAACTTTCCTTCCGCATTAATCAGCCCCCACCAAATCGCTTTACCACCATCTTTTAGACGCACAATATATGAACTGTTCTTTGTGCCTCGTTCATTCATATGAAGAATAAAACCGCCACCTGAGTCAGCGGTGTCAGGCAATGTAATTTTCGCTGTGATGGTGTAATCGGAAGCTTGAACGCCTGTGTTAAAGACATAGTCTGAAACATCGGTGACTGTTTGAGTTGCTTTGTTACTTGCAAAAGTCCATTTTCCGCTTACGATGCGTTGATCTGTAAAACCATCTAAATTGGTATACGTGCCTTTGAAAGCAGCACCAACTCCATCCACTGCAACTTCATCATAGATAACGCTGGTACGGGAAGTAAGCAATCCAAAATATCCAGAATTTTGAGAAGTTCCATAGGGAATGGATTGAGCAACAAGTTTTTCATCTACATAGATGCCATAACTTGTATCACCAGCTACTACGCGGATGGTATGGCGGTCTGTGCCTGCATGTGGAACATCTGCATATCCCTGATTTTTGTATACGCCATTCGCATCGAAGTATCCCCAAATAATTGCATTATCGCGTTTGTCCGAATAACGAACCATGGACGCGCCACTTAAACGGTCTGAGGAAGGCAAGTTAAAAATTACACCTGCACCACTTCCTTTTTGATGCGTCAGACCCACTTGAATGCTAAAGTTTTTATATGCAGTTTTAGTGTAAACGGCAGCGAAATCGAAACCATCAATTTTGCTTTGAACAAAGTTCCCGTTGGCAAATCGCCAATCGCCATTGAGAATCTTCCATCCTGAGTCAGATAACTTTCCATCAAAAGCACCACGATACGGAGCAGTTCCGCCTCCAACCGCGTCAGCACTGCTGGTTACCGGAATGGTGGTAGTAAGTTGTGTCGGTATGACAGTAGGAGATGCCTGAGCTTCTGTTGTGCCTGTGACAGGAGCAACTGGAGTAAGAGTTTGCGTTGCAGTGCCTAACGGATTCAATGCAGCCACAGGATTTGTCGTTGATCCAAATAACGGAAATACTTCTACAGAAGTAAATCCAACGGAAGATCGCGAGGTGATTAAACCGACTGCCCCTTGAATACTCTGTAAAGGCACACTACGTGCCAACAAAGTACCATCAAGGAAAACATCGTAGCTGCTTTCGCCAGAGAACACTTGAAGAGTATGAGCATCCTTCCCTGCGGGGGATACGTCTGCAAATCCTTGGCGGGTAAATACACCTTTGGCATCGTAATATCCCCAAACCAAAGAATCTGTTTCATCAGAATAACGAACCATCTGCGCCCCATCAATTTGATATGGAGAAGGCATGTTGAATAGAATCCCCCCGCCCTGTCCATCCAAATGATTAAATGTCGCCTGAATGGTGTAGTTTTCAAATGTACTGGTCTCATACCCAATGGCAGCATCATTGACTGCTGAGTCACTTTGCACCATTTGCTTCGAAACAATCTGCCATGTCCCATTAATGGGAACCCAACCTGCCCCGCCTGGATCTTGATCAAAGTCACTGGTGTAAACCATATCTCCAGGGTTTTGATTTTCAGAAGCTGTAACCTTATACGTATCAAAGATGGCTGGACCAAGAGCATAAAAGCCGAGCATGCCGTTCTTATAAAACAACGGACGATTCTCAATCAATCGCTGACCGTTTACCTGTACAAGATATGTATTGCTATACACATACAAATCCAAACGAAATTCGGTTGTATTTACCGTGAGCGGCACTTGCGCCTGAGTCACAAATGCGCCAGTCTCATCAATATAGCCAGACACCAGTTCAAGCATATCTGGATTGATGCGGCTGATATAAACGCGTTGTTGTTTTTGAATTAAGTCAGGGTACTGTGCATTGAAAGACAATCCAATGTTTTTGCTATCTTTTTTGAGTGTGATAAAAACGCTGGCATGATATGGTTGGTCTTCAGGAACTTTCAACGGGATATGCATTTGTCCCGCTTCATCCCCACCGACAGTTTGCAGCAACGTTCCCTGACGAATAGTCCACACTCCGCTATCAGAGAACCAACGCTTAAGATTCACATCATCAAAGTTTTGGGTATACGGAAGGGTATACGTAGTCACAGGTTGACTGGGGGCCAGTAAAACCTGTAGTCCAGCAAAAATAAAAACCGCTACGAACAATAAACCGCCAAATGCAATGATGGCGCGGTTAGACGGCAAACCTGGGATTTTCGTCCGCAGTCTGTCGAGGATTGCATTTAACTTCTGCAACAGTTCTTTTAATTTCGCGATGTATGGTTGAATGATTTTCTGCATGTCTTTCAATTTACCTATTCATATTCTACGGCGCATAAAACTTGAATATCATTTCATTCTCATTCTCAATAATCTATCCAATTTGAAAGTTTAAAATGGGGGGATTCCCCCATACTCAAAATCAAGGTTCTTCTCCCTGAAAAATCACCGAACCACAACATAACTTGTCCGCCTGAAGCACGGTGACATTGGGTGGCAAGGTCATTGTTTGGTATTGGTCTTCTGGCACCACCAAAACTCCTTCCACCAACATGGGGGCATCATTTAATTTTGAAAAATAAATGGGATATTTCCCCTTGTTGGCAGTCACTACACCAAGGTCAAAATATTGATATTGATAATTCACAATCACAACATCAGAAGGAATTAGCAAACCCAATTCTTCCAATGTATATTTGCTGGTATCCATTGGAGTACGGTCTGAGGAAAAAACCATACGCTTGTCAAAGAATGCCAAATTGGATGGATCAGAAGCAAGGGTCAGGCGTTGAGGCGTGTCGTACAGTTTTGAGGTCATGTTTAAATCCACAGCTGAAATTGCTCCTCTCATCAACAGGTGATACTGTCCATCTTCAGGCAAGGTAATATCAATACGGAATGGAGCCTTCCTTGGAACACCAATAAACCCACCTTCTACAGTTCCCCACAACCCAGGTGTAATCATATCGAGACGGTTGTATTTACTATCTGAAAAAAACTGAAATAGCCTGAACATGGGCGAAAGATAATAAGAGCTTGAAATTTGTTCAGGGTTGAAAGGCAAAATCGTGCTACTGGGGCGGAAAAATCTGGTTTTATCCGATTTCAGATACAAATCAAGAGCTGCATCCTTCTCATTATCTGTAACCACTGAAAGATCGTTATAGTCTTCCAAATCCCCCACCACCATGGGATATCGCAAATCATAATATCGAGTTAATTCAAGATCAGAAGAAAGAATTTGGATAAATTTATTCCAGCTCACATCCAAATACAAAGGGACTCGTTCCCCTTTCGGAAGGTCTGTAAATTCATACAGCACAAAACTTTCATTCTCCATCAACTTCTTTACATATCCATTGCGACGATCCAGCTCTGGAATTAAAATCTTTTCCACCTCACGCAAATATTCCTGTCCACCTACTGTGCTGGCAACCATTTCTTTATTAACCACAATGTAACGCAAGTTCAAATCACGTGCGATATTAATCCACCACGACTGTTGATAATACATGGCTCGCAACAACAAAAAGAACTCATGCTTGTTATCGGAGTTTCCAGTCAACCCGTAGTAATAGCTGGGCAAATCCAAATAATAGATTGGAAATTTATCAATGAATTTATGTTCCACTCCATTGATGTCCAAATCAGCTTTGGCTGTTTCTGTGGGAGGTAATACCACTACTTTTCCTGGTGGGAGTTGCAACAAAGCATCCTTCACTTCTTTCAACGGACCAGTAGGATAGGGAGTTAAGAATTGATAGAAATCTCCTGAAAAGAAAACGAGGCGATATTGCGCATTTGAAAACAAGGGAATCATCACAAGAAATACTGTGATGATTGGATAACTCCAATGCGCTTCAAACCGCCTTTGAACTTGCTTCTGTTTCGATTTTTTTGGGCTACGCGTTGAAACATCCTGCAACCTTCGGCCAGTCAATACCCAGAAAACTTCATTAAACCCTTTTTGCAACCAAGTCTCATATAACCAAATCAACCCGATTGGCACCAACACACAAGCCATCATGAACATGAAAAACTCAAAGCGATGTGGGAACCGAAGCACTTGGATAATTGTGCCGAATAATTTAACAACCAAATCTCCAACAAAATTATGCATGGCATCGGCTTTCAAACTGATAAAGGCAATGACACGATGAAAGGTTGGAAACCATTGTGGGTCTGAATATCCCAACGTCGCCCACACTGAAAAGATGGTAATAAAGTATGCAATTGTGGCAAAGGCTCGTAATGGTTCTGTGTTAAAAATCTCGTCGCGAATTTTTTTAAAGAAAAACGGCAAGAACATGATGATCGTATAGATCATATTGGCCCAGCGCGGATCTTTGGCCAGGTAATCGCCTGTTAATTCCTTATCCATAATCCCCGCCATGTCCATTGTCAATAAGTGCGGAAGGGAAATGGAAGCATCTTGAATAAAGTAATAATCAGCTGGGACTGTTTCTGACAAATTGGCTACACCCCGTAAAAAGTACAGCTTCACCAGCAAGGCATAAGGCAACAAAGTAAAGACTGCCAAAATTAAAAACGCTCCGACACATCGCCAGAAGCGCACTTCAACAAATAACATGCGCCATTCTTTTATAAATTTCCTGACTCCAGACCACCATACACGTGGTTGATATACCACCCGCCATAAGCCATTTTTAAAAGCAACAAGGCTATCTAAAAGTACGAGCACAGCAACCGATAGCGCCATATACAAAGCGAACAAAACTAGATAATGAACAGCTGGATTAAATAAAGTGATAATACAAGCAATAAAAATGGGTTTGTAGGGATTCTTTTGTGGAAATATCATTCCATAGGTCACCAATTCAATGGCAATGACAAACATGGAAAAGCCTAAAATCAACGTGTAAAAATGCGCGATCTTTGCATAGGTAAGAATCAGGAAAATAACCAGTACAGGCGCAGACGTAAGCTGATAAATTGTCTTCGCATTGTATTGAGGCAGGATTTTAGTGATAAACCAGGCACTGGAGACGTAAGAAGCAAATGCAATTGCAGGAATCACCAACACAATTGCAAATGGCAAAATTTTGTAATATCGCATCCATGTGGTGAGGATGGCATAGCGAACTCGAAATTCATAACCATTGGTTAATTGGTTGTATTTCCCTGCCGCTTGATCAAGCAACTGACTATTGGGATTAAAAAATGGAACGAGTTCATCCCCACTGATGACAGCTTGCCCACTTAAAACCAGAGGAATATTTCCAATTACATGCCGAAAGACAAATACCGAAAGCCCAAAGTAGCAAAGCCCAACAATCAATACGATTTGTCGGATGGTACGGGACTTGGTATTTGAAGCATGGACAGGTTTCGAAATCTCCTGCGTTTCAGGACTTGATAAATTTCTGGCGGATTTCATTGAAATACCTGCTTAGTTCTTCGCGCAGTTCGGTGCTTCTCTTTAGGAGATGAGAACTGATGTTTTCACGATGGTCCAGAACATTAACAATGCCATTGGTAAGCATTTCAGCAGTGAATGGCTGGTTGATATTGATGGAATGCTCAGACATTCCAAGGTACCCAATGAGTTCTTTCACTTTCACGTCATAAATCAAACCGAAGAATGGTTTTCCTAGCACAGAAGAAATAACCAAGGTATGCAGGCGCTCGGCAAGAACCATGTCCATTCCTTGAATCAGTTGAGCGGCCTCTTGAGCAGTTTGAGGATCATGTACAACAAAAGGCAGGTTGGGAATGCGAGCGGAAAATTCCTTCAAAACAGAGAGATCATCATTGGCCTTGAATTTGCTTTGCATGGGAAGTGCATGAATTTCAATTGGTCGAATGGAATTAAGATCCGTCAATGAGGCTGCTAAATTAGTAAGAAAGGCTTCCCATGCATTAGGATTTTCAATATCGTAGTTTAAGTTCAGGGCAATACGAGTCTTATCTGATATAGGCGGGGTCTTCGAATCACGAACAAATACTTCAGGCGAGTTGGCAAAAACAGCGTCTGGGACAAGAATCACTTTTTGTGTGGAAAGACCAAGCTTGAGCGCAGTGTGAAGCGATTTTTCATCGCGGACGGAAAGTAAATCCACTTGATTTAATATCCATCGCGAAAGCTGTTCTCCCCGAGGAGTCATCAAAGGACCGATACCAATATTGCTCATGACTACTTTTTTGCGTGCAATTTGTTTGGCAAAGGTAACCGTAGCGAGAATCATCAACAAGGTGGAATATGGGTTGCGGCCCACGCTGGCATATAGTTCTTTGACGATACTGCCCCCACCAAAAAATAAAAGGTCACTGGTTAGTAAATATTTCAGAAAGCGGGAAAGTTCGCGTGTGGTGTGAAAGGACTCCACTTTGAACTTGGGTTGCATAGCTTTTTGAGTAAAAACTGGGTCGTAAGAATTGACAGCATACTGATGTTCCGAGCCAAGTTGTGCAAGGAATGTTTCGAGCAAAAGTTCATCGCCGATGTTGAATTGTCCGTGGGTGCCAAGAAAGAGAATTTTCATGAGGACCTGCCTTTGTTGATTTGATAATAATCATTTCAACGCAGGAGAGTCTGACAGAATAATTGCAATCACGATTCTCTTAACCAAGTTGCAAGGTGAAATTTATCGAAATTATTGACATATAAAAAACGAATCAAAGCTCGTTAAACAACATCAGCTAGACAACTTTTTGAATCATCAGATTCCTAGCAAGTTACTTTCTCCATACAAAGAACGCAACTTTGTTTTACACAAGATAATAAAAAATTTAGAAAGCTTATTTTTACGATTGACGATTCCATCAGGGAGGAATAAAATAGTTTCAACACTTAACCATTAAGATAGATAACCAATTTGAGGACAGCATGCCCCCCACAGAAAACTTGCGAGAACAAACCATTGACCGCTTTTGGGAAACCGTGCCGCCGTTGTGGGGCAAAATCCGAAATCATCTTCGCGCCACAGCCACAGGGAATTTTGATATCTCTGTAGAACAGTTTCACATCCTACGCCACGTACGGCGTGGAATCGATTCTGTAAGTGAACTTGCCGCCGCGAAAAACATCAGCCGCCCTGCAATTAGTCAAGGCGTAGAAATTTTAGTCAAAAAGGGCTTCTTAACTAGAATTCAAAGCACGGAAGATCGGCGATATGTGAAATTAGCTTTAACTCCTTCTGGAAATAATCTTTTGGATACCGTATTCAAGGAAACACGCGGTTGGATGAAGGAACGCATGAGCGACCTGACCACGGAAGAATTAAATAATATTATGAAAGCCATGGAATCTTTAAAGAAAATGTTGGAATAAAAAATGAGACATATTCAAAAACTTTTACATTTTGTAAAACCTTATTGGAGACGCAGCCTAGTTTCCCTCGTGCTGTTAATCATCGTTGTCCTAATGGACCTTTCGTTACCGCGTTTAATCGAGCGCATTATCGATAAGGGAATCAACCAGAACAACATGCAAGTGGTGATTTCAACAACAATCATCATGTTGGTGATCTCTGTGTTGCAAACCTTATTTGCACTGGCAAATAATCTGTTTTCCATTCAAGTAGGTGAAAGCGTAGCCCGTGACCTGCGCGAGGCGCTCTTTCTCAAGATACAGTCTTTCTCTTTTGGGAATCTTGATCATCTCAACACAGGCCAGTTGATGGTGCGTCTCTCCAGTGACACCACTGCTTTTCAACGCATGATTCAAGTATCTCTGCGCATCGGCACACGTGCGCCTTTGTTAATGATGGGCAGTTTGATTTTGATGTTCGTCACAGATAGCCATCTTGCATTGATGGTCTTACCCGTGCTGTTAGCCACTTCCATTGTGATTGTGATCTTCGTCTCGCGCATGGGACCCTTGTTTATGACCGTGCAAAAGAAAATGGATCGCTTGAATACGGTACTGCAGGAAAACATTGCAGGTGTGCGACTGGTAAAAGCATTCGTCCGTGCAAACCATGAAAGCAAACGTTTTGCAGAAGCCAATGAAGATTACGCAGACCGCAACATAAGCGTGATGCGCTTCATGGCAACGCTCTCCTCTGCTATGAGCATCTTCGTCAACATCGGCATGGTGATTGTGATTTGGGCGGGCGGGATTCAATCTGCAAAAGGCGGAGTATCCGTCGGGCAGATTGTGGCGTTCATTAATTATCTACAAACCACGATGGGACCACTGGGCATCATGGTGATGCTTGCCAATGTGGTTGCGGCAGCAACAGCCTCAGCCGAAAGAATCAATGAAGTTTTGGAGACTGTGCCTGAAGTGCAGGATGTGTCCAATCCGCTGAGCCTGCCTGAGGGAAGAAAGAAGCGGGTTGTTTTTGAAGGAGTCGATTTCCGTTTCAACGGCACCAATGATGGTCTAGTCTTGAATGGCGTTGACCTCGTCGCAGAGCCTGGGCAGACAGTTGCAATTCTCGGGTCAACGGGTGCAGGAAAAAGCTCTATTGTGAATCTCGTCCCACGCTTTTACGATGTAACTTCTGGGAAGGTCACATGGAACGGCATGGATATTCGTCAAGTGAGACAAAGTGATTTGTTGATGGAAATCGGAATTGTGCCGCAGGAAACCATTTTGTTTTCAGGCACGGTGCGCGATAACATTCGCTATGGAGAACCTGAAGCAAGTGAAGAAGAAGTGATAGCTGTTGCAAAGGCGGCCCAAGCCCACGATTTTATTAGCAAGCTTGTCAATGGATATGACACACGCATCGAAGAACGCGGCGTGAATCTTTCAGGCGGACAAAAACAACGCATCGCGATTGCGCGCGCACTCTTGCTGCGGCCAGCCATTTTGATTTTAGATGACAGCACCAGCGCAGTGGATGTGGAAACAGAAACGAAGATTCAAGATTCAATGAAAGCATGGCTGAATGAAAGCACCAGTTTTGTGGTGGCGCAACGCATCAGCACCGTGTTGCATGCGGATAAGATTCTCGTGGTGGATGAAGGACATATCGTTGCTCAAGGCACGCACAGTGAGTTGATGCAATCGAGTTCTATATATCAAGAAATTTACGCTTCGCAATTGGGTGATGGCGTGAAATTGGAGGAGTTGGCATGAGCAACACAAATTCATCCACACCTCCTACATCGACCATCCGTGCAGCCATGGGACGTGGCCCCATGCAACCCAGCAAAATTGAAAAAGCAAAAGACCCGCGTAATGCATTGACGCGCCTGACTTTGTATCTCAGTCCATACAAAGGGACGCTGGCCTTGGTGCTGCTCTTTGTTTTATTTTATATTTCTCTTGGTTTGTTGGAACCTTTCTTAATCGGTCGGGCCATTGACCAATATATTTCCACCCGCCAAATTAACGGATTATCCACATTAGCGTTATTGCTTTTGACAGCGTATCTTTTTGATAATGGCTTTCAAGCCGCTTCCAGTTGGTTAATGGCGCGCATTTCGCAAGATGCATTGCGCCGCTTGCGTCGTGACCTCTTTGAACATTTGCAAAATCTTTCCATCCGCTTCTTTGATAGTCACTCCGCAGGCGAATTGATGAGTCGCCTTACCAATGATATCGAAGCCATTAATCAAGCGGTTTCACAAAATGTCGTTTCATTGGTTGCAAGCGTGCTTTCGTTGCTTGGTATCGTCACTGCCATGTTTATTCTCAATCCATGGCTGGCGCTTGCCGCCTTGCTTGTTGTGCCCATCATGTTCTGGTTTACGCAATTCATCGCAAAATACACACGCAAAGGATTTCGAGATTTACAAAAAGAACTCGGCGAAATCAACAGTGTGCTGGAAGAATCCATCAGCGGACAGCGCGTGGTCAAGGCCTTCCGACGCAGTGAAACCTCCATCGAACGTTTCCGCGCCAGCAATCAAAAAGTCTACGCGGCGGGCGTGTATGCCAACACGTATGCGTTGATGCTCATGCCGCTCACCAATGTGCTCGGCAACTTCTTTGTCATCGTCTTGGTGGGTCTTGGAGGTTATCTTGCGCTGCAAGAGTTGGCTACGGTTGGCATGATAGCGACCTTCATCGCCTATGCTCAAAATTTCATCCAGCCATTGCGTCAATTGGCGAACATGTACAACTCGATTCAAGCGGCACTAGCAGGAGCAGAACGAGTCTTTGAAATTATTGATACTCAAGCAGAAGTAGATAACGCTTCAGACTCGCTCTTGCCTGTTCCTCTCCGAGGAGAAGTTCGTTTCACTGACGTTTCCTTCCGCTATGTGCCCAATCAACCCATTATCAAAAACATGAATCTGGAAGCCAAAGCAGGTCAAACTATTGCACTGGTTGGGCCTACAGGTGCAGGAAAAACAACTCTCATTAACTTATTAACCCGCTTTTACGAAATTAACGATGGCAGCATCACAATTGACGGCCATGATATTCGTGAAATTTCAAAATACGATTTGCGTAAAAAGCTGGGAATTGTTTTACAAGATACTTTCCTATTTGCAGATACTGTCATGGAAAACATTCGCTACGGACGCCTTGATGCAACCGATGAAGAATGTATCGAAGCTGCCAAACTTGCAGACGCAGACCACTTCATTCGTCAATTACCGCAAGGATATCAAACCAAACTTTCAGAACGCGCCAGTAACCTCAGCAAGGGACAACGTCAAATGTTATCCATCACCCGCGCGATTCTGGCAAATCCAAGCATTCTCATTCTGGATGAAGCCACCTCCAGCGTGGACACCCGCACTGAAGCGCGCATCCAAAAGGCATTGCTGCGACTCATGCAAGGTCGTACCAGCTTCGTTATCGCACACCGCCTGTCCACCATCCGCGATGCAGATAAAGTCATCGTCATCAAAGACGGTGAAATCGTCGAGCAAGGTACACACCAACAGTTACTTGACGCGAAGGGCTTCTTCCATCATTTATACATGAGTCAATTCAAGGGATTGGCAATATAACAAAAAGGGCTGGCAGGATAAAAACTGCCAGCCCTTTTTGTTTAACATCACTACGATGTCTGTCGCATGGACATGAATATTTCCAACAATTTAGTATCAAAATGAATTCCACTCTGGGTTTTCATAAACGCCAATGCCTCGGTCTCAGGCATCGCCGCTCGATAGGGGCGATCTGAACATAGCGCGTCCCACACATCTATGATTGCAAACATACGAGCTTCAACTGGAATTTCTTCACCACGCAAACCACGCGGATATCCACTCCCATCCCATTTTTCATGATGACAATATGGAATATCAAGGGCTGGCGTTAAAAAATCAATTACAGATAACCATTCATAAGCATACACTGGATGTTTCCGCATCACGTCCCACTCATCTTCCGTAAGCTTCCCAGGTTTCAATAAAATAGAATTGGGAATACCTAATTTCCCAATATCATGAAGTAAAGCCCCTCTACGAACATCTTCCAGACGGCTTTGCTCTATACCAACACGTTGGGCAAACTTCACCATCATTTGGGTCACGCGAAGGGAATGTCCCTCTGTTTCTCTGTCACGTAAGTCCAAGGCACTCACCCAGCCTTCAATTGTTTTATCGTAAGATTTAATCAAATCACTATGAGCTTTTTCAAGCTCATTACGTTGCTCAACAAGATGACGATATCGATTCAAACGGACAATGGTTTGAATCCGGGCTACTAATTCCAAGCCATCAAAAGGCTTGGCGACAAAATCATCTACACCCGCACGCAACCCACGGAGACGGGAATCACGATCATCTAAAGCGGTAATCATAATAATAGGGACTTCCGCTAGTTCAGGGGTGGCACGAATTCGACGGCATACTTCAAATCCATCCATTTGCGGCATCATGACATCCAAAAGGATAACGTCTGGTTGAATTTGTAAAGCCAGTGAAAACCCTATCATCCCATTCTCAGCAAAGATAAGTTGATAGTCCTTACTTAACAAAGCCTCCAATGTGTAGTGAATTACAAGTTCATCATCAATTACCAAAATTTTAGGTTCATTCTTCATTGTGCCTACCTGATTTTTCATTTTAGTACTGGTAACACCAGATTAACGCATAAGCCGTCTTTATCTTCGCGATTATCAATTCGAATCTGCCCGCCCACCTGCCAGATTAACGTTTCAATCAAAGGAATTCCCAACCCCATTCCTGAGACTTCACCTGTAAACCACTTCTCACCTTGTGAATAAGGTTGTTTAGCTTGCACAATTTGTTCAGCCGTCATCACTTGACCATCATCTAAAAATCGAATTTGAACAGAATCCTGGCAATGTTTTTCAACATAAATTTCCACATGGGGAGTTCGAGTTGGGTGAAATTTCTCAGAGTTTTCCAAAATCTCGTAAATTATTAACTCCATGGCATTTTTGGAGATACTCAGTTTCCAATCCATGGGGATATCGGCCATAAAAATATCCACGTTTTTTAATCCGAGAATTTCCATAGCATTCTGAATCATCTTGGGCATTTTTTCCATAGAAAAGGGAGTTCCCTCCGCAAGAGCAATGGGAGCATTAATATATTTAAGAATTTCATGTACCTCAGTCACCAGTCGTTCGGCTCCTTGCCATGCAGTTTTAATCATGGGTTTGACATCTTCAACTGCCATCTCATCAAGGTTTTTATCAAGCAAGGTCATACTTAAATAGATGTGCGATACCGGCGTACGAAGTTTATGAGACACTAAGAGATTAATTTTTCGAATATCCTGATATGTTGACATTTCATCTGTCACGTTGCTAACACGCACCAAATGTTGGTCCTCCATTTCCGAAGAAGACTTTAGCTCTTCCATACGCAGCCAAAAAGCATGCCCATTGGCGGTTTCAGGTTGAACCAAATAACTGGCTTGATAAATATTTCCATCTTCTGGTGTATGTTGTTGGTAATAACGTTTAACCTGGCAATCAAAATTAAGACCTGTATAAACTTCTGGTAAATGAAAATATGCCTGGGCTTGTTGATTGGCATATTGAATACCCTGGTTCTGATCCAAAACCAAATATCCCTTTTCTGAGTTTTCAACAACCCAATAAAAACGGGAACGTTCTGCGATTAAATTTCGATAACGATTGAGACGCATAATATTTTTAATGCGAATTTGGAGCTCAACCCCATCAAAAGGTTTGGTAAGAAAATCATCAGCGCCCGCCACCAAACCTGTCAGGCGCGCCTTCCGATCATCCAGAGCCGTAATCATGATGATAGGAATTTCAGCCAAATCTGAGGCTGCGCGAATCTGTCGGCATGTTTCATAGCCGTCCATACCTGGCATCATGACATCTAAAAGAATAGCATCTGGCAAATAGTCATGAGCCAGTTGAAGGCCCGATTCCCCATTTTCAGCAAAAATCAATTCAATCTCTTCTGAAGACAACAAAGCAGACAGCGTTTCACGAATAATTAATTCGTCATCAATGATTAGAATTTTAGGAAGCATGGTCATATATTCACACTTTCATTTCATCAAGTATTCTTTAATTTTTTCAACAAGCTGACTTAATACAAGCGGTTTACTCATGTATTCATTTGCCCCCGCTTGTAAACATTTTTCACGATCCCCAGTCATAGCCAAGGCGGTGAGAGCAATCATGGGTGTTGACGCAACTTTCGGGTCGTGATGAGCGCGTACGCGTCGCATGGTTTCCATTCCATCCATCCCTGGCATCTGAATATCCACAATCATTACATCTGGATGAAATTCAGGGGCCCTTTCCAACAATTCAAATCCGCTTCGCGTTGTAATAACTTGAAAGCCTTGAGATACTAGAAAATCTGTAATGGTCGTCAAAATCAGTTCGTTATCATCTGCAATCAAAACTACCGGGGTAGAGCCAAAGGAAGAACTAGCTGGCGGATACAATGGTGCACCAACAATTCTTCCCAACTCATCATGAAAACTTTGTTGAGAACACGGCATCGTCAAATAACCCAAAGCGCCCAACTCCATAACCTTCTGACGATGATCTTTCTCTGACAAGATAATCACAGGGATGGCACGTGTTCGTTTGTCCGTTACAAGTTGACTTAGTAAATTAATTCCAAATTCGTCTGCAGAGTTCAAGTCTAATAAGATGACTTTCGGCTGGAAAGAAATGGCCATTTCCAATGCGCCTTTCAGCTCTGATTGAATTACATTTGTAATCCCCATCTCTTTAAGATATGCCGTAATCTGCTTAAGATCCACGCCACCTTCTTGAACAAACAAAACCTTCCTCGTCAGAGGACTGGTTTCTTTTGAATTTGTTTTAATTACAGGTTGTATTTGTGTTTCAGACAAAGGGAGAAGGATAGTAAATCGACTACCATCTCCATATACGCTTTCGACTTTAACGCTTCCTCCATGTAATTCAGCCATACGTTGCACCAATGACAATCCCAAACCTGTACCTGTATATTGCCTAGCCAAACTACTATCAATCTGCATAAAAGGTTTAAACAGCTTATCCATATCAGTAGCTTTGATACCAATGCCCTTATCCCAGACAACCAACTGAATAGCACTTTTATCTTCAACAATCTGAACTTCCAAACCCAGTTGACCGCTTTCAGGGGTAAATTTAACAGCATTACTCAATAGATTGACCAGCATTTGTTTCAAACGACGTGCATCGGCACGGATACTAATGGAAGCAGGATTCATACTAAAACTGATGTTTTGGTTTTTCTGATGCGCCATCCCCTTTACCAATTGCAAGCTAGCCTGACAAATATCAGCCACGGAACAAATCTCAAATTGCATATCCAATTTGTCAGCTTCAATTTTAGACAAATCCAAAATATCGTTAATCAAATCCAATAAATGCCTGCCACTACCTTGAATATGTTTTAATACATTCAATTGTTTTTCATTTAATAAACCATAGGTTTGGAGCTGTAATGCTTCCGACAAACCCAGAATGCCTGTTAAAGGTGTACGAAGTTCATGGCTCATACTAGCAAGAAATTCATCTTTTAAATGGGAGGCTTTTTCAAGCGCAGCATTGGCTGCACTTAATTGATCACGGCTTTGACGCAGGTTTTCTTCGGCAGTTTTTCTTTCTGTAATATCTTGCAGAATCCCCATCGACCCAACTGGGTGACCATTCTTATCTACGATTTGCACTGAACTATCGGATAACCAGCGCTTCTTGCCATTTTTATTTAGGATGAGGAAATCGCTTCTCCATACGGCAGTGCTGGGTGCTTTTCCAGAACGAATCAAACGCGTTGACTCATGTGTTGAGAAATTTGAGAAATCTCCACGCATTTCAGTTTCCTGAATAAACGAATCAAACAACTCTGGCGTCATTTCGTCATGAGCATATCCTGTAATCCGTTCGATACCTTCACCTATAAAAATATATTTGTTGGTCGCGTAATCCAAACTATACGGCACAGCATCCGCTGCACTAATCGCCCTACGATATCGTTCTTCGCTTTCTCGCAAGGCAGTTTCAGCTTTTTTACGATCAGTAACGTCACGAACCACACTTTGAACAAGAATGATTTTCCCATCATCATCGCGAACCGCCGAAAGATTGATTTCAACTTCAACCTTTGTGCCATCTTTCGTCACTAATGTACGCTCATAAAGGGGAACACTCTTTCCATCCAAAACAGCTTGTAAACGTTCAACGCCATCTTGACGTTGTTCAGGAAGGGCAACTGCATTTACTTGACCTTTACTTAAAGCTGCATATTCATCGGCAGTATATCCGATCAAATCCAGAGCTTTTTGATTAGCACTAAGTTCTTCACCCGTAGGAGATAATAGGAAAATCCCATCATTAGAATTTTCAAACAAAGCGCGATAAAGTGCCTCATTCTGACGCACTTCCATCGTACGTTCTTCGACGCGTTTTTCAAGATCGCGATTCAAAGCCTGTAATTCAGCTTCCGTATTTTTTACTTCAGTAATATCTGTCGCTATGCCAGCAGTACGAACCAGTTTCCCCGCTTCATCAAAGATTGGGAATCCACGGTCCCAAACCCAACGAATACTACCGTCTGGTCTCTGAACACGATATTCGATTTCAGTACGCTCCCCCTTCGACTGTTTTTCTAATACCGAGAACATCTCTACTTTATCTTCGGGCAAAATACTTTCGATATATTCATTCGGATGCTGATATAAACTCTGACATGTACGAGCCCATACAATTTCATAAGCAGGGCTGATGTAAATAATTCTTTCTTCAGTAACATCATACAGCCAAAAAACTTCAAGAATATTTTCAGCAAGTTGGCGGAAACGCTCATCACTTAACTGCAGAGCCTTTTCAGACCTACGAGTTTCGGTAATATCTAAGACTGTACCAGTTACTCCCACCTTCCCTTGTTTGTTTCTAACGGATTGCAAACTTGCTTCAAAGTAGTGCAAATCATTTTCTGGCAAAACAGCTCGATATTCATATTTGATGCGTTCATCTGTCTGTAATACCTGCTGGTATGAATTCAATATAAATGACCGATCATCTGGATGAATAAGTTCCAGGAATTGAACAAGGGTAGGAACACCTAAATGAGGGTTCCACCGAAAAAGTTGGAACATTTCTTTTGACCAAGACTCTAAGCCAGTCTCTGCATCAATTTCCCAACTTCCCAAATGTGCCACAGACTGCGCCATCTCAAGGCTCATTTGACTCTTCTTCAATAATTCATCCGCCAACTTCCTTTCCGTAATATCACGGAAGTTGTTCACGATTGCATTGACACCAGATTCTTCAAGCAGGTTGCTAAAAGTACATTCAATCCACCGATAGGAGCCATCTTTATGCATAAACCGATATTCAATCACAAACAATTTTGATGAATCTTTCAACAAGTCAATGACGCCAGAACGAACCAGAGCTACATCGTCCGGATGGGTTAATGCAAGAGAGTTACTTCCTATGATTTCTTCAGGAGTGTAGTCAAACATACGATACGCAGATGGACTACAAAACAAAAATATTCCTTTTACATCCAGCAAAGCAATACCGCCAGGCACATTTTCAATAAGGGCGTGATTACGTTTTTCAATCAAATTAACAACTTCTTCTGTTCGTTTTCGATCAATAGCCACTGCTATTTGAGAAGAGACGAATTCAAGAATACGTTGCTCACGTTCTTTATATACTTTTGGATTTTCATAGCTTTGGACAGCCATGACCCCAATGGTCTTATCATGAACTATTAATGGCACTCCCAACCAGACAACAGGAGGAGTTCCTATTACGGCAATATCTGGATTATTTTGATTATGTGAATACAGCAAAGATTTACCAGTTCGCAAAACATAAGCCGTCAACCCAGTCCCAGGAGAGACGGGCTCTCTTAGCTGATCCTTTTCATCAACAGAATAATCAAATCGCAACAAATCGTTTTTCTCATCATAGAGTGCAATGAAAAAGTTTTTTGCATCCATGACGCTGGCAATATTATGATGAATTTTTGGGTATAAATCTTGTAAAGAGTTAGAAGCATGAACAGCCTCAGCAATTTGATAGACTGTTTCCTGCAAAATCTCATCCTGTCTGCGTTTGGTAATATCCCAAAATATCCCTAGCGTACCGGATGTTTGCCCAGTGGAATCGTAAAATGGAGTTTTGATAACCTGCACAAACGTCTTCTCTTCCCCTAAAGGCTGATGCTCCTCCACCATTTCAATAGCTTTCCCAGTTTCTATTACCCAACGATCATCTGCAAGATATTTTTCAGCCATTTCGGAGGGATGAAGCTCAAAGTCCGTCTTGCCAACAATATTCTCCAAAGATTTCCCCTCAGTAGCACAATAATGATGGTTGGCAAAAATAAACCGTCCATTTACATCTTTAGCGTAAATATTTTGGGGGAGACTTTCAATTAACAAGTGAAACAATAATTTTGATTCACTTAATGCTTGTTCAATTTTTCTATGCTCGGTAATATCTTTACCAGTTGCAACAAAATGAGTAATTACACCATCGATATCACGAATTGGTGTAATCGTCTTCGTCTCATAATAAAGTTCTCCATTCTTCTTCCGATTGGTAAGCTCTCCATAAAATACATTCCCTTGCAAAATAGTATCCCAGAGTTTTTCATAGAATTCCAAAGGGTGTAAACCAGATTTCACGACCCGTGGTGTTTTCCCTGTAACTTCTAAACGGTTATATCCAGTTACCTCTTCAAAGGCAGGGTTCACATATTCAATCAATCCATCTTTATTCGTGATAACAACTGTATCTGCCATTTGAGAGACAATACGTGAGAGTTGTCTGATTTCCTGCTCAGCACGTAAACGTTCAGTAATATCAACCACAGTTGCAGTGACCACATCACCACTTAAGGATGCCGAACATAATAAGTAATGCATCTCTCCTTGCACAGTTAGAATGTCAATTTCTTGATCTCGAACCTGCCCATGCAAGTGCAACATCTGCAACATGGCTAAAAACTGACTTGGCTTACTAATGTATGGTCGCAGACTTTTGCTCAAAAGGTTTTCGGCAGACTCAAACCCAAGCATTCTGGCAAACGACTCGTTTGCATACAGGATTTCTCCTGAAACACGCTGCCTCATAATTCCTGTTAAGGAATGCTCAGATAAAGTACGAAATTCATTTTCTGATTTGGAAAGAGCCGCCTCAGTTTCCTGGCGGACATTTACATAAACCAGAAAAATACCTGCCACCATAAATCCTACTGCCAAAACCACCCACTCTACCCACCAACTTATGGTTGTTTCATATTTAGGCCCAGGACGTGAAATAACAAGCCAATCTCGTCCACCAACCTGAAGAGTTACAACACTGTATAAACCTTTTTCTAATGAACCTGGAGAGGGGATCTCTTCTCCAGATAAAGATTGTGCCCCACTAATAGATGGATAAAAGGTTAGATATTGGGGTGTGGAAGAGTCTTCCACATCATACATATACAATTCGATATCATGTTTATCAATTTCGTTTAATGCGTTATTAACTAACACGTCCATTCGATATACGCCATTGGCCAAGCCAATAAAGTTGGCTCGGCGTTCTTCAATGGTTGTAAGAGGCATCCCATTCCTATAAATGGGGACCATCACCAAAATACCTGCCTGGCTCCCAGTCTCCTGCACCAAATGAATGGGTGGGGTTATTGATGGATTTCCAGTATCTCTTGCGTAATTAATTGTTTCCATCCGAGCCAAGTTTGAGCCGATATCAAATCCGACTGCGGCACTATTGCTTTTAAGTGGTTCTATCAAAGTAACAGGGAAATACTCCAAACGTTCTCCTACAGGAATATTATTGCCTTGCGCATCTTTTTCATAAATATAAAAGTTAGGATTTCCCTGGCTACGAATGGCTTGTTCATATGAAAGACGATCTACTTGAAGAACATGTGGAACCAGAGACAACCCAGAGATAGCAGATGAGTTCGCTAAAAGAGGCTGGGTAAAAGAAAAAAACTGATCTTTATTAATCGTTTGAACAGAGGAGTAAAAAGAACTAATTGCAACTAAATGCTGAATATCTTGATTAATAGAGCTATCAAGAACTCGAGTCATTTCTTCAGTATCACGTTGCAAATTGGATTGCATTTGATGCTGTTCTACATTTTCAACCACAAAAAATACAAAGAGCGTCAGGCCAATCACAAAACTTGTAAAAGGCCATAATAATGCTTCACGCACCTTATGATTTTTTAAACGATGGTAAAAAACAAATAAAGGTGGTGTAAAAATTAATATTCCAATTACATCCCCAAGCCACCACGTCCATGTTAAATTGAGGTACTGACTCCAAGGGGCAATCTTCGCAACACATAAACTTGTCACGCCAAATAAGGGAGCAATTAATGTGGTTAGAGCCGTAATAGCAAGCGCGATAAGAGTATCTCGAACTGTATCAGGCGGTAAGATTTTAATAAATTTTCGAAATAGCCAGGCAATACAAAACGCTTGAAGAGTTGACCCAACAGCAATGGTTATAGCAACAGGAAATGCAGTTGACCCACTCAATACACCTATATTTACAAAAAACGAACCCAGAAACACTCCGATGCCCATTGGCCAACCCCAGATTAAGATGGCCGCAAGTGCCAAGCCTGAAGGTGGCCATAAAGCAGTGACGTTTCCTGGTGGCAAGGCAATTAAAAAACCAAGCCGTGCAGTGATGTAATATATCAATGCAACGGCAAGAATTTTAAGAACGATACGAATGAAAAACAAAGGTGATTTATTCATGAGCAGGGCTTTGTGCTTTCTTAGCTAGACAACTTTCCATCCTCATCTGGCATCAATTCATCTTCCCATCTATTTTTTCATGCATGGAGAAGATTGTATATGGTGGATTCCCCTACTTCTTTTCAGAGTGTAAGCCCGCTGTAAGTTTTTAGAACTCGTTTGACGAATTAATACTAAAAAAACACCTCAGTTCTTTCGATAAACAAATCTTAATGATGAGTCAAATTTTCAACCAGCTTGGCAAGTTCTTTTAAACTGGCGGGCTTGGCTATATATTCATTAGCTCCTGCTTCCAAGCAACGTTCACGATCTCCAGGCATGGCCAAGGCGGTGAGAGCAATGATTGGAATAGTGGCAGCTTCAGGCGTGGCGCGGAGGCGTTTAATGGTCTCTATTCCATCCAAGCCTGGCATTTGAATATCCATAATAATTAAGTTGGGCTTATTGTCATTAACCTTCTCAATCGCATCCAGACCATTTATTGCCTCTATGACTTTATATCCTTTCGTACTGAGGTAATCACTTGTGACCATGAAATTAATCGGGTTATCCTCTGCAATCAAAATTGTTATTGCATTATGTTGAGAATTGTTCCCTTTTTGTATTTCTTTGGGATTTTCACGAACGGGTTGAGTAAAACCAGGTTGTTTTAAAGGGATCACAAAATGAAAGCGGCTTCCTACCCCAACTTTGCTTTCTACTCTAACACTGCCGCCATGAAGCTCAGCCAAGGTGCGGACCAAAGCTAACCCAAGGCCTGTTCCTTCATATTGACGAGAAAGTGCACTGTCTAGTTGTGTAAATGGCTGGAAAAGTTGGTCAAATTTTTCACTTGGAATTCCAATGCCTGTATCCCAAACCGTGCAACATAAGGAGGTTCTGTTTTCCAACCTCACATCCAACCCGATCTGCCCGCCATCTGATGTGAATTTAACTGCGTTGCTCAGTAAATTAACCAGCATCTGTTTAAAACGACGTTTATCTGCTTGAATAAAGTCCACAGAATTGGAGGTTGAATATGAAATCTGGATATGCTTTTGCATGGCAATTTGTTTCACCATTTGAAGTGAAGCCTGGCAAAGTTCTTCCACTTTCAAAAGCTCAGGCTTCAACTCTAATTTTCCAGCCTCAATTTTAGATAAATCTAAAATATCGTTAATCAATTCAACCAAATGCCTGCCACTCTCCGCAACGATTCTCTGAACTTCGATTTGACGTTGTGTCAGTGGACCATATACTCCCTCTTCAAGTGATTCGCTTAAACTCACCACGCCATTCAGTGGTGTCCGCAATTCGTGACTCATGTTTGCAAGAAATTCATCTTTTAGCTTCGCAGCCCTTTCAAGGGCAATATTGGCAGCACGCAACTTTCTTTCTGCCTGTTTGCGCTCAGTAATATTAAACATGGTGGCACGGCTCATAACAAATTCACCACGTTCGTTATAAACGGCAGAAGCATTTAGCAAAATGGGCAAAATACTTCCATCTTTGCGGATAATTTCAAATTCCAAATCGTTGACATAGCCTTCTATCTTAAAGCGCGGAAAACGTTCCGAAAATATCGCCTGACTCTCCGCAGTATATAAATCTCGCATGGATTTTTGGCCTATAAGTTCCTCACGGCGATAGCCCAACCAATCCAGTTCCGTTTGATTAATACTTATAATGACACCATTGGCATCCAAAGAATGATATCCTGCTGGGGCTTTGTCATATAAATCCTGTACTTCTGAAGTTCGTTCTTTAACGCGTTGTTCAAGAAAATTCTGTGACTCTAACAATTCAAGCTCAATTTGTTTACGGCGGGTGATATCTTGTATGATTCCCATCATACGAATGGGTTCCCCAGCATCATTGTAGGTAACTTTTGTATACTGATGAATCCAGCGATGTGCTCCATCAGGTAGAAGAATTCGATATTCATAATCTAAATCAGAACGGGAGCTTATGCCAGCTTCATCTAATAACCTTAATCGCTTTCGGTCTTCAGGCTCAATTTGTTGAATCACCATTTTTTGAGATATGACCCTTATGGATGGATCAAACCCAAGGATTTGAAGCATTTCAGAGGAACAGATAATTTCTTCGTGCCCGGCAACCCATTCCCAATGACCAATTCGCCCGATTCGTTGAGCTTCTGAGAGGAGGGCTTCACTATGGCGTAGGGCATCTTCCGCTTGTCTTCTTTCAGTAATATCTTCAACAATAATCTGTATTGATTGAAGTACGCCAAGATCATTCAAAATGGGAGTAAAACGAACATATAAATTAACTGGTTTATTCCATTTTGATGTATACGGGCGCTCTACGGCCAAAGGTAAACAAGTTTCCACAGTTTTCTGAAAATCAGCAGAAATTCCTGCCGATTGCAAAAGAGGGAAATTAATTAAGTTGATACTCTTTGTTGCTTCAACCGACGGAGAATTTAATATACTTAAAGTAGCAGGGTTCACATCAAGAATTTGGCCATTGGGGGCAGCTAAAATGATACCCACTGGGGTAGCATTAAACAATTGTCTGTAACGAGCTTCACTGATAGTTAATGCATCTTCCATGGTTTTACGTTTATGGATATCCTGTATTGCACCATGAATCCGTACCACACGGTTTTCAAGCGAATCCCATTCAGGCTGAATATACACATGTACCCAAGAGAGACTGCCATCTGTTTTCATAATTCGCATTTCCCCACTCCAAGCATTTCCTGAAAGAATTTTCTGAAACTCTGTTTGTAAACTTGTAACATCTTCTTCATAAATCATAGCCCATGGATTTCCCCTATTCATATTAGCCATTGTCAAACCAAAATCTTTTGTAAACTTTTCAGAAATCCATTCTAGTTGTCGCGAGGTTCCATCTTCACTGATACTTTGAGTAAATGCATAATCAGATGTTAGGGAGGTGATTCTTCTAAAACGTTCTTCACTTTTTCGCAGTAATTCTTCAGCGAATTTGCGTTCAGTAATATCTTCAAACGTTGTATAAGCCTCAAAAGGTTTTTGATCACCTGCTTTAAACCGAGGTACGGCATTGATATTAATCCAACGGTGAGTTTTCATCACTGGGTTGTACACCCCCATGACTACATCTCGTACAGGCAGGCCGGTGTGTAATGCTTGTACGACAGGATGTTCATTCCCTGGAAATTCAGAACCATCTTCATGAATAGCGCGCCAGTCAGGGTCCATGGAAGTACGACCCTGTAGCTGATCGAGAGTTAAACCAAGGATTTTTTCTGCGGCAGGGTTGGCATCAATCACAAAACCATCCGCATTTTGATAGATTACCCCCATAGGCATGGTATCAAATAAAAGGCGAGACCTCTCTTCCCGTTGATTAAGGGGCTCCGTCCCCTCTCCCCTGTTACTTTGCATTTCCTCCATATGCTTGATTTGGAGTTCCAAGGTCGCAATTCTTTGCTGCGCTTGGTCCAACTCAGTATTTAGTTTACTGATATCCATAAGGAGGTCTCCCTGGTGAAGTGATAAATTTATTACTATATTTTTGCATGTAATCAGAAGGTTGTAAATGGAGGTTTTCCCCACCATTGCGAAGTACGCGTGGTAAGATATCTTGAAAAATAAATAATACGGAGATTTACTCGTATGGCTTGGCTCAAAACAAACTGGAAGAAAATAATAAGTGGGATTGTCATTGTTTTAGCAGTAGCGGCCTTGTTTATCTTCTGGCCGATTCACGAAGACCTAAGTTCCCTCAAAAATCTTTCAACAAAATACAACGTCAAAATTTTTCGTGACACGTATGGCGTGCCTCACATCTATGGGCATACGGATGCAGATGCCGCCTACGGTCTTGCTTATGCACACAGTGAAGATGACTTCCTCACCATTCAACAGGTGCTCATGGCGGCGCGCGGCAAACTCGCCACCGTCTACGGTGCGGATTCTGCTCCCGCAGATTACCTCGTGCAATTTCTGCGTGTTTGGGATGTAGTCGATGCTCAATATGAAAAACTCAGCCCCGGCACGCGTGCGATCGCTGAAGCCTACGCAGATGGATTAAACGTCTACGCTGCACATCATCCCGATGAAGCTTTGCCCGGTCTATTTCCAGTCAATGGAAAAGATATCGTGGCGGCCTCCGTCGAAAAATCACCATTATTCTTTGGGCTTGATTCAACCATCGGTCATCTCTTTAGCGATAATCCAGAACCGCTTCCCACGCCAACGCAAGTTCGATTTAATTCCAATGAATTTGCCATCGGCCCAAGTCGTACTTCTGATGGACAAACTTTTCTGGACATCAACTCGCATCAACCTTACACCGGGCCTGTTGCCTGGTACGAAGCACATATTCACAGCGACGAAGGTTGGGATATGGTTGGTGGCACCTTCCCTGCTTCGCCGCTTATTATTCATGGACACAATCAAAACCTCGGTTGGGCTTTCACAGTCAACCATCCAGACCTTGTGGATGTGTATCGCCTAACCATGAACCCCAACAATCCAAATCAATACAAATTCGATGGTGAGTGGAAAGACCTTGAAGTGCGTCAAGCCAAATTGACTGTGAAGATCATTGGCAATCTTAAAATCACAGTCAATCGCGAAACGCTTTGGTCTGTATATGGGCCAGCAGTGCGAACCAAAAATCAAACCTACGCCATTCGTTATGGAGATATTGGCACCGCTGGAATTTGGGAACAACTTTATCGCATGAACAAAGCCACCAACTTCAAAGAGTGGCAAGATGCGATGCGCCTCCAACAGCTTCCAATGTTTAATGCAGCCTACGCTGATAAAGAAGGCAATATCTATTATCTTTACAACGGTGCGATTCCAATTCGTAGTGAAGGTTATGATTGGTCTGGCTATTTACCCGGTGATACCTCCAAAACGTTGTGGACGGAATATTTACCCTTTGACCAATTACCCCAAGTATTGAATCCGCCATCAGGATTTATTCAAAACGCCAATGGAACCCCGTTTCAAACTACGCTCGGAGCTGGCAACCCAGATCCAAGCCTGTATTCCCCGACACTTGGAATTGACATGGACATCTCCAGCCGCTCCCTGCGCATGCTTGAACTTTTTGGCGCAGACGAGTCAATTACACCTGAAGAATTTGTTAAATATAAATTTGACATGTCCTATTCAAAAGATTCCATTGTTGCACAATTTGTTCAAATCCTCAGCGCTGCAAAAATGCCCAATGCAGATACTGCTCGCGCTCAAGAAGTGATTCGTAATTGGGATCTAAGCACCAATCCTGAAAACACTGGAGCCGCATTGATGGTCTATACCCTCAATGCTCTGGATAAAAAATATCCCGGTGCCATTCAGCTTTCCAAATTAGGGCAAGGGAATGTCAATGAAGCCATGCTAATGGATGCCTTCACCGAAGCCACGAAAACGTTGATGAAATACTTTGGCCGTGTGGATGTGACATGGGGCGATGTCAATCGTCTTATGCGCGGAACCGTGGACTTGCCCATCGGTGGTGGCCCAGATATCCTCCATGCAACGTATGGCGAAATGCAAGAAGATGGTCGCCTCAAAATCACAGATGGTGACTCATACGTGTTAATGGTGACTTGGGATAAAGATGGCAAAGTTCATTCTCAAAGTGTGCACCAGTTTGGGTCAGCTACGATCCGTGAAGAGTCACCTCATTATGCCGATCAGGCTCCCTTAATGGCGAACCGTCAATTGAAACCTGTTTGGTTCGATGAAGCTGACATTCGTGCACATCTTGAAAGTGAATACATTCCTGGCGAAGAAAAATAAAATAGAGGAGACCCTTATTTATGTTCCAATCTGAACTATCTACTTCACAAAAAAAACTTTCATCGCTGGATGAGGCTTTAAATGCCATTCGACAATTAAAAGATGATCCCTTGGCAAATGCTGGGACCAACATCGTCATCAGTCGCGGCAACCCGAAAGCAAAATTACTCATCATTGGGGAAGCGCCAGGGCCACAAGAAAATGTACAAGGGAAACCTTTTGTTGGCAAAGCAGGTCAATTGCTTGATAAGATTTTACAGTCTGCTGAATTCGACTCTGAAAACGATGTGTACATCACCAATTCAGTCTTTCGCATGCCGCCGGGGGATGATGGCAGCAATTTCCGCAAACCCAATGATAAAGAAATCGAATACTATCGCCCCTTTGTCTTTGAGGTAATTCGTCAAATTAACCCAGCCATTATGTTGTTGACGGGGAACGTGGCTTGCCAATCTATTCTTGGGAAAACAGGCATCACCACGCTACGCGGAAAATGGATTCAGAATCAAGATACCTGGATTATGCCGATCTTCCATCCATCCTATTTATTGAGGAATCAATCAAAGGCACCGGGTTCGCCCAAATCATTAATGTGGGATGACATTCGTGAAGTTCGCAGAAAATACGATGAATTGACCGCAAAATAACTCAAAGGATTCCCATGCAACCCACTGACCGCATTCTTGAAAAATTCAACCAAGTTTCTTCCGTTCCGCGCGGCACAAAGTATGAAGAGAAAATCCGTCAGTGGCTGATTGATTGGGGAACAGCTCGCAACTTCAAGTCGAGGGTGGATACGGTTGGGAATCTTGTCATCTATGTCCCTGCCAGTGCGGGGTACGAATCCAAAGGGTCTCTCGTTTTGCAAGGTCATCTCGATATGGTTTGGCAAAAGACTCTTGAGTCAAATCATGATTTCATGCGAGATTCAATTCAAGTCATTCGCAATGGAGATTGGATTAAGGCAAATGGCACTACCCTCGGTGCTGATAACGGAATTGCGATTGCGTTGATGCTGGCTTTGATTGAAGATGAGAGCGTACTGCATCCACCTTTGGAATTGTTATTGACTGTTGAAGAAGAACTTGGAATTGTCGGAGCAGATGGAATCGACCCATCTTTGCTTTCTGGAAAAACTCTTATCAATTTGGACTCGGAATCAGAAGGTACATTTACTGTTGGGTGTGCAGGCGGTGGGAGTGTGTACGTCACTCTGCCTGTCACATGGACAACTCAAACAAAAGATGAAGTTGCTTTTGAATTAACGGTCAACGGGTTGCAAGGTGGACATTCAGGAGAAGACATCAATAAGAATCGAGCGAATGCCAATAAGGTAATAGCCCGCATATTAGATGTGATTCAAAGAGATGTTCCGATTCGCTTGTCCAGTTTACAAGGTGGAACGGCTCGCAATGCCATTCCGCGCGATGCACAGGCTGTGTTTGTTTGCGCAGAAGAACAAACTGACTTATGTCATCAAATTTTCTCAACAATTTTAAAAACCATACAAGCTGAATATGAATATGCAGAACCAAATCTTTCAGCAAAGCTAACTGATAAAAACAACGAGCCTGTTCGCTCCATTAGCAAAGCAGAAACGGTGAATGGGATTCGTTTGTTGGTTGCAATGCCACAAGGAGTGGCCGCAATGTCTGCAGAAATTCAAGGGTTTGTTGAGACCTCAAACAATATTGGCATCCTTGAACTAAAAGAGGAAGGTTTATTTTTCATTTCAAATCATCGCAGTTCGGTCAACTCAAGGATGGAAGAGATTGCCTGTCAGGTGGAAGCATTGGCTTGGTTGGCAGGTGCCAATACGGAACGGACAAAGTTCTTTCCATCCTGGCAACCCAATATGAATTCGCCGCTACTGAAAAAATGTATTGAAACCTATCAAGCTGTGATTGAGGAAGAACCGAAAGTCAGTCTCACTCATGGTGGCCTTGAATGTGGAATCATCAGCGAACGTTGCGGCGGGTTGGATACCATTTCACTAGGACCAACCATTGAGAATCCGCACTCCCCTGATGAAAGGCTTTATGTTCCTTCACTATCAAGGGTATGGGATTTTCTAAAAACATTTCTAAGTCAATAAAAAAATCCCCACAGGCCTGTGGGGATTTTTTTATTTCGATGAAAATCTAACTTATAGGAGAAATACTTGTTGTTCCGCTAAAATATTTCTTCTGAAAGAAGAAAGCTATATTTACCAACCCAATCATCACTGGCACCTCAATCAACGGGCCGATTACTGCAGCAAAGGCCGCGCCACTATTGATACCAAAGACTGCCACAGCTACAGCAATAGCCAGTTCAAAATTGTTGCTGGCAGCCGTAAATGAAAGCGTGGTCGTCTTGGAATAATCGGCTCCCACTTGTTTCCCCATGAAGAATGAAACCAGGAACATTACAACAAAATAGATGAGAAGCGGAATGGCAATTCTCACTACATCCAGTGGAAGTTGAACAATCACATCCCCTTTGAGTGAGAACATCACGACAATTGTAAAAAGCAAAGCAATCAAGGTCAACGGGCTGATCTTGGGAACGAAGACTTTGTGATACCAATCTTTGCCTCGGGCACGGATGAGGAAAAAGCGCGTCAAGAATCCCGCGATGAATGGGATGCCCAAATAAATAAACACACTCTTGGCGATTTCACCGATGGTAATGTGCACAATGTTTCCCGTCATGCCGAACCATGTCGGTAGAACAGTAATAAATACATAAGCATAGACACTATAGAACAAAACTTGAAAGATACTGTTAAATGCGACCAGCCCGGCTGCATATTCCGTATCTCCTTTGGCCAGTTCATTCCATACAATGACCATCGCGATACAACGAGCAAGGCCAATTAAAATGAGGCCAGTCATATATTCAGGATATCCGCGCAAAAAGATAATCGCCAGCAGAAACATCAACACTGGACCAATCACCCAATTCTGAATCAAGGAAAGGCTGAGGATTTTCCAATTGCGAAACACATCCCCCAGTTCGTCATAATGTACTTTTGCCAATGGCGGATACATCATTAGAATCAAACCAATTGCAATCGGAATATTGGTGGTGCCCACCGAAACCAGAAGATTAAACCGAGTCACCTGGTAGGTGAAAAAATAACCAACTCCCACGCCAACTGCCATGGCCAGGAAAATCCACAAGGTCAGATAGCGATCCAGAAAAGATAGGTTCTTGCGTGTTTCTTTTTTCACAATATATTCTCCTGTATCTTCACAAGACTATTTTTATTTATAGCCATAAATCTATTATAGTGACATGTCAATTTTTCAGAATATAACGATTGTCACCTCTTCTTATGCTAGACGTACGATTGAGAAGCTATAATCGGAAAATTCAATGAGGAACATCCAATGTCAAATCAAAACAAATCAATAATTGTGATTGGGGCAGGCATGGCGGGGCTATCGGCCGCACTGGACTTGCACCGCGCGGGCTATCAAGTGACTGTCCTTGAAGCAAGGGAACGAGTTGGCGGCCGCGTTTATTCAATACGTACATTCTCAAACGGATTAGTAGCAGAAGGCGGCGGGGAATATATCGATAGTCATCATGTCCGCATGCTTGCTTTGGCAAAAGAGTTTGGCCTTTCTCTCGGAGAAGTGGGCAGTTGGCAAGGTCAGAGTGGGGATTGGGGAGCCTTTGAAAATAAGGCTGGTTTATTAAGCGATCAAGAGTTATGGAAAACGGACCTAAACACTGAATACGGAAAAATGTGGCAAGCCCTGGCAACGCTAGGCAAATTTGTTGAAGACCCACACAACCCTCAGGCCTCTTCAAAAGCCCGTGAGTTGGATCAACAAACTGCGCTGGATTGGATTAATCAACAAGCTGTGCATCCGCTGGGCCGCACGATGTTCATCCAACATATTCGGTCTGAATACACTTGTGAACCAGAAAATTTTTCTTTATTAGATTTGGCTCGCAATGCCTCTTTGTATTATCAAGACCCCAATCAATGGCCAATCACCTATCGCATTATCGGCGGAAACGACTTGCTCCCTCAATCAATTGCAAAACAGATTCCTGATATCCGTTTAAATGCAATTGTCACTTCCCTTCGCGTACAAAGCGAAAAAACAATTGTCACTTACAAGCAGGGAGATTCATATCACACCATCGAGTCAGACTTTGCAATTCTCGCAATTCCATTGACCACAGCTCGCCATATCGATTTTCAATCCAGCCTGTCTCCTGCTCATCAAAAAATGGTGAATGAAGTTACCTATGGTGCCGTGACCAAAGTGCTGATTGAGTATCGCAAAAAATTCTGGCTTGAAAAGAACTGGAACGGCCGCCTCTTTACCGACGGGCCAGTTGTGCTAACATGGGACGCAACCAGCCACATCCAGTCAGAACATGGCATTCTCACCGCTTATACTGGCGGTCTACCTGGTGCAACATTAACAAAACTATCCGATGCAGAACGCATTCAAACAGCGGTCTCATTTATTGAGAAACTATTTCCAGGGTCACAAGATTTGATTGAGAACACAGCCACCATCGCATGGAGAAATGAAGCGTTCTCTCAATGCTCTTATATGGCACTCGCGCCAGGTGAAGTTACAACTCATTGGAAGTCATTATTTACGTCAGCAGGTCGTCTGTATTTTGCTGGCGAGCACGCCACTGCCATCCAAGGATTCATGGAAGGGGCAGTTGAGAGCGGTCAGCGTGCCGCAAAAAATATTATGGAGTATGTATGAGTGAAGCAAGAAGAAATTTTATTGATGGGGTTCGCGCCGAAGTGCCCTTATTAATCGGTGTCTTTCCATTTGGAATGATCTATGGCGCATTGGCATTGAACGCTGGTCTATCCAATGCAGCTGCACAATTGATGTCATCTATTTTATTTGCAGGGTCATCACAATTTATCACCGCCCAACTTGTTCATGATGCCACACCTGCATTCGTCATCATTTTGACAATTGCAGTCGTGAATGTACGTCATATGCTATACAGTGCTTCTCTCGCACCTCATCTTAAAGACTTGTCTATTAAGTGGAAAATTTTGCTATCCTATTTGCTAACCGATGAAGCCTATGCACCCAGTATTCTCAATTATGAAAAAGAAGGTGTCGCCACTAATAAGCATTGGTTCCTTTTTGGCGCGGGGTTTTCATTATGGTTTAACTGGCAAGTTAGTACCGCATTGGGGATTTTTCTGGGAGCAGCCATCCCAAAAGAATGGCCTTTGGATTTTGCCCTGCCGCTTACTTTTATTGCCATGGTGGTCCCTGTTTTAAAAAATCGACCCATGGTTGCTTCTGCACTTTCCGCTGGGTTGGTCGCAGTATTGGCTTATAGCCTTCCATTCAAACTTGGTTTAATTCTCGCTGCATTAACAGGAATTATTGTCGGCACTGTATTGGAGAAAAACCAACCTACAAGGGATACACAATGAACATTTGGCTCATTATGATTATTGGTGGCTTGATTACGTTTGGGATGAGATTCTCTCTCATTTATTTGTTTGGCAGATTTGAGGTTCCAGAAACGATGCGACGCGCACTACATTATGTTCCGCCCGCAGTTCTTTCAGCAATCATCGTTCCCGAGTTATTCTTACAAGATGGTGCTTTGTCCATTTCATTTACCAATATTCGACTGATCTCTGGATTAGTCGCCATTGTTGTAGCTTGGTATAGTAAAAACACCTTGTTGACCATCCTCGTTGGCATGGTAGTACTTATACTCTTGAAGCTAGTATAAAAAAATGTCCGCGAAATTCGCGGACATTTTTTTATACATAAGATACAAAGACCTGATTGCCACCCACATCTTTTGCTCTCGCTACAGCTTGCCTCGATTGTTGGATTAAAGTTTCAATATCAGCCGAGACGCTGATGCGCGAAATGGATGCAATCCCTGCGCTTACCTTAACATTGAGTGGCGCTTCATCCTTAATCTCAATGCGGGTGCCTCGAACCCCAGCAATTATTCTCTCTGCAATTTTTTCAGCATCGGCCGCAATGGTTCCCGCCACAAGGATAATGAACTCGTCCCCCATCCAACGCCCAATGCAGTCATAAGGTCGGCTCTTCTCTTTAATAGCCTGAGACACCACTCTTAACACATCATCTCCAACGCTGTTACCGAAGCGATCATTGATATCTTTAAAATTATCAATGTCCAATGCAATTAAACTTAACGGAACAGAAGCTCTTCGAGCTCGCTCCAATTCCGCTGCGGCCTGCCGTAGAAAGGCTGAACGGTTCATATATCCAGTTAATGGATCTAACAAAGCCTGCGCTTCGAGTTGGTCGCGAGCAGTCGCGAGGTTGCTGGCTAACGAAAGAATTCGCTCAGCCATCGCGACACGGTTTTTTATTTCTTGAAACTTAAAGGGCTTGTGCAACACATCATCAGCCTGTGCAGAGGTTAATTCCTCTTCCCCAGACTTGGCCGTTAACAATAATATGTAAACAGGAGTAGCAAATTTGGCCGCGCGAACACGAGAGATAAATTGTGTTTGTTGGACATCGCTTGTATCCCAATTGGCAATCACGAATCGAGATACATCAGATTGAATCGCAGTCCATGCCTGTTCACTCGAGGTGACGTTAATCAACGTAAAGCGGCTACTGTTGAGTGCCTGTTGAATCACGGCCTGTTCTTTCGGATCATTTTCCAAAATCAAAATTTTCATCACACACCTTTAGACAATTATAGCAGGATGTGCCATGTCCAATTTCAGCTGGTTTTAATTGTTTCGGTTTTAATATGTTCTGTTGACAAAGCCCTCATCCCATAGTAATATTTGCCCCGCTCTACCCACAACGCCGAGGTAGCTCAGTGGCAGAGCAGGGGACTCATAAGCCCTTGGTCGGGAGTTCAAATCTCCCCCTCGGCACTCGAAGACCACCACATGGTGGTCTTTTATTTTGGTTGGGATTTCGCAGGCTCAACAAATCCCCCCCTCGGCACTCGAAGACCACCACATGGTGGTCTTTTATTTTGGTTGGGATTTCGCAGGCTCAACAAATCTCCCCCTCGGCACTCGAAGACCACCATCTGGTGGTCTTTTTATTTTGTTCGGGATTTCGCAGGCTCAACAAACCTCCCTCTCGGCACTCTGAAGACCACCAGATATTCTAATTCCTCTTTCCCCTTATAATTGAAGCAATTCATCTCAAATGAGGTTTTATGAAGCAATCAACAGACGTGCGTGTTTGTATTATTGGAGCGGGGCCATCAGGAATCACGGCAGGAAAAAACTTACTTCAAGTAGGCATAAAGAATTTCGTAATCTACGAAAAGAATGACCAAGTAGGTGGCAACTGGGTCTTTAACGATAAAACCGAACATTCTTCTGTCTATGAAACCACACATCTGATTAGCTCACGACGGTACTCAGAATATTTTGATTACCCTATGCCTACTGATTACCCAGATTATCCCTCCCATCAACAAATGCTCGCGTATTTTCAAAGTTATGCAAAGCACTTTGGCATCTTACCATATATTCAATTCAATACAGAAGTAGAAAAAGCAGAAGAACAAACTGATAAGACCTGGCAGGTCACACTCAAAGGCGGACAAGTTGAGCACTTTGACTATCTAATGGTCGCCAATGGACATCACTGGGATCCACGCATGCCCGCTTATGATGGCGAATTCACAGGCGAGTTTATTCATTCCCATGCATACAAACGTGCCGCGCCATTTACAGGCAAACGTGTACTGGTCATCGGCGCTGGTAATTCTGCTTGTGATATTGCAGTAGAAACGGCGCGCGTCTCAGCATTTACTTCTATCTCCATGCGCCGCGGACAATATATCGTTCCCAAATTTGTCTTTGGCCAACCGCCTGATGTAATTAATGCACGCTTCGCTTGGTTACCCGATTGGATGCGTATGCCATTTTTATATCTTTCTTTAAAAATCGCAGTTGGCAATTACGAAGATTATGGTTTGGAAAAACCAAAGCATGGCATCATGCAGGCACATGTCACCAACAATTCTGAAATTCTATATTCCATCCGTCATGGCAAAGTACATGTACGCAAAGATATCAAACGATTCAAAGGCAAACAAGTTGAATTTATAGATGGACTTGTTGAAGAATACGACTCAATTATCGCAGCGACTGGCTTCAAAATCACGTTCCCGTTTTTTGACAAAGCGCTTCTTTCCTTTGACGATGACGTGCCACCGCTCTATAAACATATCTTCCACCTCGACCATCCCAACCTATTCTTCATCGGCCTCGTTCAACCGCTTGGCTCATTGTGGCCACTCTCAGACCTACATGCTAAACTGGCAGCCAATTATCTAATTGGAAATTATAAACTTCCAAACAACCTACAAGAGCAGATTAACCAATACGTAAATCATATGAAGCGCGATTACATTCAGTCCACCCGCCATACCATCGAAGTGGAATATCATAAACACATTCGTATTCTAAAAAACGAAATTCCACGCAACGCGCCTGAGTGGAAAAACGTTTAACACATGCAAATCGAAATCAACAAGCTGGTGCGCGCAAAACGTCGAACGATTGCTCTCATCATTGAAAGAGATGGCAGTCTAACGGTCCGCGCACCGAAGCGGGCAAGTTTGGGCGCCATTGAGCAATTCATCAATGAAAAGTCAAATTGGATTCTACGCACCCGCGAAAGACTCAAAGCAATTGTTGCCTCTCCTCAAAAGCAATATATAAATGGAGAACAATTCTTGTATTTGGGGAATTTATATGAATTAAGCCTTGTGCCACCGCAACGCCCTGCATTGAAATTTGAAAGCGGATTTACGTTGGGCAAATCAGCTCAACCGCATGGCGAAGCAGTATTTATCAAATGGTACAAAGAGCAGGCGTTTCAGGTAATCTCTGAACGAGTGATGAATTATTCAAAGCAATATGGCTTTTCCCCCAAGCGAGTCAAAATTTCTTCAGCCAGGACTCGTTGGGGTTCGTGCAGCCCAGATGGCACCCTGAATTTCACCTGGCGTTTAATCATGGCTCCCCTCCCAGTAGTTGACTATGTTGTAGTGCATGAGCTCGTTCATTTAAATATAAAGAATCATTCGCCAAAATTCTGGAAAGCCGTGGAAATGATTATGCCTGAATATAAAACTCATCGAAAGTGGTTAAGAGAAAACGGTGACAGATTAAACCTATGATAAATAGGTTAAACAAGCCAAGGTGGGTATGAGGCGGAGTTACATATCAAGGTAGGGATTCCCCCCATGTGAGGGGTATGGTTTTCATGTGAGAATCGAATTTGGCACCCTAGTTTCAGGCCGTTTGTGATGGAGAATCTTTATGACGACTAAATTGACCAAAGCCGAGTTGGAAGATGAATTAAAAAAGGCAAAGAGACGGATTGCGACTCTTGAAAAAAAAGCCAGCAAGCCTTCTTTGATGAAAGAGGACAAGGCCGACTGGAAAGATGGTCATTTATTCCGTACGCTTATCGAAAACAGCAAAGACATTATCGGCCTCATTGCAGCCGATGGAACCATCCTTTACAAAAGTCCATCCATTCAGACCGTAATGGGGTATTTACCAGAAGAAAATATTGGCCGAAATTCATTTGATTTCATGCATCCTGAGGATAGACAAATGACACAGGGTGCTTTTACCAGAGTCATGAATGAACCCAATACTCCCATTAAATTACAAATGCGTTATTTGCATAAAAACGGAGAATGGAAATGGGTGGAGGTAATTGCGACCAACCTCTTGGACGATCCATCCATTCAAGCAATTGTCGTAAATTATCGTGACATTACAGAAGAAAAACTAATGCACGAGAAAGTACAAGCTGATGAGGCCCGATACCGCAACCTCTTTGACGAATCGCCTATTTCTCTTTGGGAAGAAGATTTTTCAGAAGTAAAAAAACAGTTAGATGAACTAAAGCGCCAGGGGGTGACCGATTTTCGCCAGTATTTCAAAGAACATCCTGAATTTGTTGCCCAACTCCCCAGCATGGTTAAAGTTTTGGATGTCAACAATGCAACCATAAAGTTATTTGAAGCAGAAAACAAAAATGCCTTGCTTCAAAGCTTGGGAAAAATTGTCTCTGATGATGAAGAAACGGCTTTTGGAGAACAAATCCTTTCTTTTATGGAAGGAACAACTGATTTTTATTGGACAGGAATTAACAGAACTTTAAAAGGAAACAAATTAGATATTCAACTTCATATCTCTATTTTACCGGGTTATGAAGAAACTCTAGAGCATGTGGTTGTTTCAATATTAAATGTCACAAAAATTAAACAGGCTCAAGAAGAGATTGACCACTTATCATCTTTTCCCATATTAAACCCAAATGTCGTTTTGGAATTCAACTTAGATGGGAACGTAGAATTCTGCAACAAAGCTACGTGGGATATCCTCAACGAACAAAAACTCAATAACCCAAAAGAATTTCTACCTCATTTTCAGGAAGTCGTACAGGAATTGGATCAATCGAAAGATAGATTGATACAACAAGAGGTTAAGATTGGTGATCGCACCTTTGCATTAACAATTCAACTCCTTCCTGACCTCAAGGCTATTCGAGTATATGGGACAGATATCACAGCCGGCAAACAAGCTGAACTCGCATTGATGGAAAGCGAAGAGAAATTTCGATCGGTTGTTGAGCAGGCCTATGAAGGGATTGGATTTAGTAATGAAAAAGGTGTCATGATTGAGTGGAATCAAACACTTGAAACAATCACTGAATTTAAACACGAAGAGATTGTAGGAATGTCCATATGGGATGTACAAAAACTTTTAACACCAGACGAAATCCCATTTGATGAAACCCAAATTGAACGTCTCAAATCCATGGTTCTCGACACATTACAAAATGGGACTCCTTTTCCTACAAGCGGAAATCTCGAATCAAAAATAAAAACACGTAGTGGCAGAAATAAATATATTTCACAAGTTGTCTTCCCAGTAAAAATCCATAATGGATATCGCATTGCAACACTCATAAGAGACCTGACTGAAAAAAAGAGTGTGGAAGCCGAATTACAAGTGAGCAACGCAAAGTATCAAAGTATCTCCGAAGATATGCCTGCGTTAATCAGTCGTTTTAAACATGATGGCACCTTAACCTACGTCAACCCCTTTTACTGTCAATACTACAAGAAAAGTCCTGAAGAATTTATTGGAAAAACTCTATTTGAAATGGTTCCAGAGAGTGAGTGGAACTTTGTTAAGAGGAATTACCTTTCCCTCACTCGTGAAAAACCTTTTGTTACCTATGAATTTAAAGCCTTTACTCCCGATGGTAAAGAATGTTGGCAGCGATGGACAGACCGTGCATTATTTAATGATGCGGGAGAAATCATTGAATTCCAATCTCTCGGAGAAGATATTACCGAACGAAAGCTGACAGAAGAAATGCTTATCCAAAGCGAGTCACGGTTTCGGTCATTGATTGCTAATGCCAGTGATTTAATCTTAGTCGTCAACACGGATGGAAATATCACCTACGCCAGTCCTTCTTTTGAAAAAATCCTCGGCACGCCAGCCCAGGATGTAATCGGGAAAAATTTCTTAACTTGGGTTGATCCAGATGAAGTTCCAGAAATAAAATCTCAATTTGAAAAACGTATCAAGACACCCGGTGGGGCAATTCACAGCCTAAATGTGCGCGCCAGACACAAAGACGGCACTTGGAAATATCTAGACGTATTAGACACCAATTTGATTAACATCCCAGCAATTAATGGAATCGTTTTGAATGTACGTGACGTGACAGAAAATGAAATGGCCAATGTCGCACTACGGCAATCAGAAGAACGGTTCTCGAAGGCATTTCAATCCATTCCAGCGGGCGTCACAATTACCAAGATAAAAGATGGAACAGTGGTAAATGCCAATGCTACCTTTCTAAAAATAACTGGATATTCACAGCGTGAAATTATAGGAAACACTTTTAAAGAACTTGGACTGTATTTAACATTTTCTGATCGTCAGGAAATGCTGGATACCCTAGCAAGAAACGAAAAGGTACTCAATCGTGAAACAAAATTATGCAAAAAATCAGGGGAAGTCGTCATTACCCTGATATCCATGGAGATCATTAAGTTGGCTTCTGAAGAGCACTTATTGTCTTCATTTATAGATATCACTGAAAGAAAAGCCATTGAAGAAGCTTTAAGAATTAGTGAGCTTAACTTAAGTCATGCGCAAGCCGTATCTCATACCGGGAGTTGGTATCGCAACCTTCAACAAAACTTATTAATCTGGTCCGATGAAACGTATCGTATTTTTGACGTTCCCAAAGGAACACCAGTTACATACGAAAAATACCATGAATATATCCATCCAGACGACCGCAAAACTCTGGATGAAAAATGGAATGCCGCACTACATCATAAAGCAACCCCTACCTACACTACAGAGTATCGCATTACTGTACACAATGAAATCAAATGGGTTAACGAAGAAGTAGAAATTGAATTTTCAAGCAATAATGAACCAATAGCGGTCTTCGGCGTCATCCAAGATGTTACCAAGCAGAGACGCTTTGAACAGGAAAAACAAGCTCTAACGGAAATTATGCAAGGTTTGGCTATTTCAAAGGATTTGCATGAATTCCTCGGTCTCGTGCACCAATCCATTGGCCGTGTAATTCCAGCAAAAAATTTCTTCGTCACTTTACACAACGAATCTACCGAGCTATTTGAAGACGCATACTTTGTTGATCAATACGATGAACCTTTCTCCCCCTCAAAAAGAGAAAACACATTAACTCGATACATCTTCACGACAAGCACTCCTTTAATGGTAACGAATGAAATTCTCAACAAACTAATCTCAGAAGGCAAAGTTCAATTAATAGGAACCTACTCATTATCTTGGCTAGGGATACCATTAAAAATATCAAATAAGACAATTGGCGTTATGGTGATACAAGACTACGAGTCACCCAACTTGTACTCTAAACAGGATTTGGAATTTCTCGAATCACTCTCAGGGCAAGTTGCTCTCGCCGTCGAACGAAAGCGAACCGAATCTGAAAACGAGCGCCAACTTTCAGAGTTAGAGACTCTATATGAAAGTGGTTTGACTTTAAGTAAGTTACATACCCCCTCTGAAATTGCGCAAAAAACCATAGAGGTCTTGGAAAGAAAAATGAACTGGCATCATATTGCCATCCGTCAATATCATGCTGAAACAGATAGCATGGAATTGATTGCTTTCAAAGAACCAGGGTTAGACATAAGCGAGATAGATGCAAAAATCAAAGCTCTGGCTGGCAGTCTCACCAGCCCCGATGAGGGATTAAGCGGTTGGGTCACCAGATCTGGTGTTCCAGTGATCGTTCCAAATGTAAAGGTAGATAAAAGATACAAAGAAGTTGTACCCAATATCAAATCTGGAGTTTATGTTCCTCTTTTATTCAACAATCGCGTCATCGGGTCTGTGGCGGTTGAAAGTGAACAGGAAAATGCTTTCAACGAACATGATCAACGCCTGCTTATGACATTAACAGGGCAAACTGCTATTTCCATAGAAAACGCAAGGCTCTACACCCTTGCGCGAAATGAATTACATGAACGTCAACAAGCAGAAATCAGCTTGCAAAGACAAACTGATGAACTTAATTTGTTACTGGATGCCAGCCGCGAGCTCAGCAACACTTTTGAATTAAAAAGTATTTATACGGTTCTGCATAAATATATTTCCCAGGGCATTCCCTGTGACCAAATGATTATTTCCTCCTACAATCCGAATGATCAATTGATTCGTTGCGAATACCTTATCACTGAAAATGGCGAACAAGATGTATCAAACTTCCCCCCCATTCCACTGGAGCCCGAAGGATCAGGAACTCAGAGTATTGTCATTCGAACCAACAAGTCACTTTTGCTTTCCGATTATTTAGCACAATTAAAAAAAGCACAAACCACCTATTTATTTGATGAAAACGGCGAAATTCTCCCAGAACAACTGGCCGAAGAAGATGAAGATCAAGTAGTACGATCGGCCATTCTTGTACCTTTGACTATTAATGCCTCTGTAGCAGGGGTATTACAAGTCTTTCATGCCGTAAATAATATTTTCACCGAGGCTCATCTACGCTTTGCAGAAGCGCTGGCTTTCCGTGTTTCCGGTGCCATGGCCAATGCAAGACTCTTTCAACAGCTACAACAAGAGCTTATTGAAAGAAGGCTGGTGGAAGAAGAGATTCGCCTCTTAAATGCAGACCTCGAAAAACATGTAGAAGAACGTACCGCAGAAATTGAAGCGACAAAAAAGCGGTTGGAACTTGCTACACGAGCAGCCGGGCTGGGAATTTGGGAATGGGATCTCCAAACAGACAAATTGACGTGGGATGCTCAAATGCACAAAATTTATAGCATTCCTATTGAAGAATTCACCCCGAACATACAGACGTTCATGAATGTGGTTCATCCAGAAGATCAACTGGACCTCGTCAAAATAGCACAAGCTGTCTTAAATAAAGAGGAGCATTATCAAACAGAGTATCGCATTATAAAAAAGGATGGAACAACGGTACACATTGCCGCCCAAGGGCTTACAATTTATGACAGCCAAGGGGAGGCTGAAAAGATTATCGGTACGGTAAGAGATATTACTGAGCAAAAACAAGCGGAACAGGCCCTACGTGAAAGTGGCGAATATGCACGGCTACTGTTTGATGCTGCCCCGGATCCAGTTTCCGTAGCAACAGTAGATGGAATCATGGTGGATGTCAACAAGTTATTTGAACAACAACACCATATCAAACGCGAAGAAATTCGAGAAAAACATATCTCTGAGTTAAATATATTCCCTCCTGGAGAACTGGAAAAAGCTGGGGATTATATTGCTGAAATTCTGCAAGAAAAAACCGTTCCTCCTGTAGAGCTTGATTTCTATGCTGCCGAAAACGATATTCATACTTTAGAAATGCATTCTTATCCAATTGAGGTAAATGGTGAGTTGTTAGTTCTTAGCACAAGCCGCGATATTACTCTGCATAAAAAAGCTGAGGAAACCTTACGCCTTGCTAATGCCGAAAAAGAACGGGCGCTGAGAATGAAAGATGAATTCCTCGCCAGCATGAGCCATGAATTGCGCACCCCGCTCAATGCAATATTGGGAATCTCTGAAAGCCTTGAGGAGCAAGTGGTTGGGGAACTAAATAGCAAGCAAATGAAATATCTTCGAACCATTAATGAAAGTGGAAAGCATTTGCTGGAATTGATTAACGACATCCTTGATCTCTCGAAAATTGAAGCTGGAAGACTGGAAATTAATATATTAGATCTGGATGTAGAACACCTTTGCACTACCAGTCTGCGAATGGTACGTGAGCTTGCTCAAAAGAAAAATATCAACATCGAATTTTCAAGCGATACTAACGCACGAATCATCAAAGGAGATGAACGACGATTAAAACAAGCACTCGTCAACTTGCTGAGTAATGCTGTTAAATTTACGCCCAATGATGGCAAGATAGGATTGGAAGTAAAAGGAAATGCAGAGACCCATATGGTTACATTTACTGTTTGGGATACTGGTATTGGCATTAAACAGGAAAATATGGAACGTCTCTTTAAACCCTTTGTTCAACTGGATTCAAGCCTGGCACGAGAATATTCAGGTACCGGGTTAGGGCTGGCACTCGTAGCACAAATGGTTCGTCTCCATGGAGGTAATGTAAGCGCAGTTAGCGAACTAGGCAAAGGAAGTAGATTTACCGTAATATTGCCATGGATACCAGAAAAAGCATCATCTTCAAAAGCGCTTACAGAGAACGAGCATGCGGAGGAGACAATGAACAACTCAAAGTTAAAAGAGAAGCGTACTGGAAAAGTCATGTTGGTTGAAGATACTGAAGCAGTCGTACTCTTAATTGCAGATTATCTTAAATTCCTGGGATATGAAGTAATCATCGCAAGAAACGGCCTTCAAGCAGTTAGCAAAGCAGAAGATGAAAAACCAGATGCCATTCTTATGGATGTGATGATGCCCGGTATGGATGGACTGGATGCAACCAAAAAGATTAGAACGATTGAAGGTTTACAACAAACTCCAATCATTGCCCTAACCGCCCTAGCTATGCCTGGAGATCGCGAACAATGTATGGCCGCAGGAATGAATGATTATCTAAGTAAACCCATCTTAATGCAGGATCTTGCCAAAGTGCTTGATACTCATTTGAAGAAAACCAATTAAAGGATTTGATATGACAGGCACAGTGCTAATCGTCGATGATGACCCCGCAGCCATGGCTACCATGGAAGCAGTCCTTACAGGCCAGGGATACCAGCTTGAATTTGCAGATAATGGTCCACTTGCATTAACCAAGGCAGATAGTATCATGCCAGATTTAATTCTTTTGGATGTAATGATGCCCGGAATGAACGGTCTTGAAGTATGCAAGCGCATCCGCGCCACGCCCAAGCTTGCTGAAATCCCGATCATTATTCTCACCGCTTTAGATGATCGAGATTCCAGATTGGTAGGCATTGAAGCGGGAGCTGATGACTTTTTCACAAAGCCACTCGATACACAAGAATTACGGTTACGCGTTAAAACAATCCTACGATTAAACAGGTATAGAACACTTATGACACAACGTGAAAACCTTCAAAAAATGGCATGGCAGGTAATCACTGCACAAGAAGAAGAACGAAAGCGAATCTCTCGTGAACTCCACGATGATTTAGGTCAAGCCCTAATTGCTCATGTATTAAATTTACGCAATCTACAGGAAAATTTGCACACCAAAGACCGTGCCGTTCTAGATGGTCTAATTATTGACGCAAATCAGACTCTCAGCAAAATGCGTATGCTCGCACAAGATCTCCGCCCTGCCTTGTTGGAAACGCTTGGATTAAAGAAAGCCCTAGCAACCTATTGTGATGAATTCAAATCACGGACCGGGTTACATATCTCTTTTGAAACAGATGAAAATTTTCCAGAACTCTCCGATGTGTATTCCATCACGCTCTATCGTTTTCTCCAGGAAACACTCACGAATGTAATCAAACATTCAAAAGCCACACATGTGTGGGTGGACTTATCCATTGAAGAAAACGAAATTATCTTAACCGTTCAGGATAACGGGGTTGGATTACCAAAAATCAACTCTACCGAACATAGAGGAATCGGATTAATCGGACTACAAGAAAGATTAATCATTGTAGGTGGAAAATTAAGAACCAATTCTCCATCAGCCAATGGTTCTATCATATCCGCTCATCTTCCGCTTGAAAAAATTCAATTCCAAGGAGAATAAGCATGATTCGAGTTCTGCTTGCAGAAGACCATGCCATGGTAAGAGCAGGGTTACGGGCTTTGCTAGAACGCCAGGAAAATATCGAAATTATAGGAGAGGCATCCAATGGTCAAGAAGCCGTTGAGATGACTGGAATGCTTAAACCCGACTTATTGATTATGGATATTATGATGCCACGTTTAAATGGGATTCAGGCGGCAGAACATATTCGCGACTTAAAGCTTCCAGTGATTATTTTATTCCTCTCGATGTACTCAGATGAAGGATTAATTCATCAGGCAATGCAAAGTGGGGCGAAAGGATATGTTCTGAAAACTTCACTAAGCGAAGAATTACAACAAGCCATACAAACTGTCGCACGTGGAAAAACATACATTAGCAGTGAAATATCCTCTATCTTAATAGAAAGCAAATTTCACTCTGGCAATACAGAGAAAGAAAGTCCACTGGAAATTCTTTCTCCCCGTGAAAAGGAAATTTTGCAATTAATCGCTGAGGAAAACACCAGCGCAGAAATTGCGAAGATGTTATTTATTAGTGAAAAAACAGTTGAAAAACATCGCGCAAATTTAATGGAAAAATTAAAAGTGCGCAATTTGGTCGGTCTTGTACGTTTGGCCGTTAAATATAGATTGGTAGACAAGGATTAAAACGAAAAACCTTTCATTATTAACATGAAAATCCCTAAGTTTCTGAAATAAATAGGGGTTTTCCCGTATGGTGATAAAAAAATCATAGATATATACTTTCTACAATCAAGGAGTACATTATGACAAGCACAATTCTTATCGTAGACGATGAACCAACTGCCCGCCAAACCATTGAATCTATTCTGGAGGGGCAGGGATATCTCCTTGAGATGGCCGAAAATGGAATGCAAGCAATTGAGAAAGCCTTGGAAATTCTTCCAGATGTAATTTTGTTAGATGTAATGATGCCTGGGATGAATGGGTTTGAAGTCTGCCGTTTAATCAGGGCAGATGCATTATTGGCAGAAATCCCAATTGTCATGGTCACTGCGTTAGATGACCGCAAATCTTTGTTAAGCGGATTGGAAGCGGGCGCAGATGATTACATCACGAAACCTTATGATCGATATGAATTACGTGCTCGTCTACTGGGAATTACCCGCCTTAATCGTTACAGAAAATTACTGGATGAAAGAGCCAACATAGAGCAAGCTCATGTCCAACTCCTTGCAGCTTATGATGCGACCATTGAAGGTTGGTCAAGAGCCATGGATTTACGTGACAAGGAAACCGAAGGACATACACAAAGAGTAACAGAGTTAACTCTTCAGCTTTGTAAAATGTCTGGAATGGATAAAGATACATTGTTACAAATGAGACGAGGAGCTTTACTTCATGATATCGGCAAACTTGGGGTGCCTGATGCCATTCTCCATAAGAATGGGCCGCTTACATCCGAAGAGTGGGAAGTGATGCGTAGGCATCCAACTTATGCCTATGAGATGATTTCACCAATAGAATATCTGCGACCTGCAATTGATATCCCCTATTGTCACCATGAAAAATGGGACGGTACTGGCTACCCTCGCGGGTTAAAAGGGGAAGAAATACCTTTGGGAGCACGATTCTTCGCTGTCGTTGATGTATGGGATGCACTCATTTCCGATCGACCCTATCGTCCAGCCTGGGACAAACAAAAAACCATGGACTACATCAAAGCTGAATCAGGAAAACATTTTGACCCAAAAGCTGTTGAATTATTTTGTAAAATGATTGAGACACAAGGGTTATAAACATAGATTGGTTTATACTTTAGCAAGTATGAACCATGTTTTTCAAAAAATCTCGGAATTCAAAATTAAAATTGAACCAAAACAATGGCATGAACAGGAGTCAGAGCTCCTGTTAAATGCAATTACACTCTTTGCAACCATCCTGGGCGGACAGGAAAACTTCATTCATCACATCGGTGAAATTAAAATTGAAAAAACAGATACGGGAACAAGCCTAGGTCTTGCTTATATTGACCACATCAAATTTAACTCCAAAGCACACCTTTCTACATGGTCTGTCCTACATGAGCTCTCTCACATTTGGGATGCAAAGAATAAATGGAATCTATCCGTTGAGTTTGAGAAATTCACAGGTGGTTTTACCGATAAAGTGCGCTCATTAACTCAAATTGGAATCCCAGAACTATGGGATGCAGGTCCAGATGGCGCACTTCCTCAAGCTGGTTATTATGGACGCAAACCAGGTTGTAATGCTGAAGGATATTTCTATGGCGATCAACCCAGCGGCTCAAACTGGCGCTTTAATCGAAAAGAGGACTTCGCCGAGTCAGTTGTAATGTATTGTGGCTGGGGACGAAAAAACATCCTTTCAAAAACCGCACATGGGAGAATTGAAAGATACCTTTTGCCTGACGGGCAGAAGGACCCACTATATGGGATTGTAGACCTATGGTCAAGTTATGCAAAATATTTTTATCCATCCCATGGAGATTATACAAAAACAAAACGTTGGCAATTTGTCGACACATTAATTAACGATCATCCACAACTTGGAGACAAAAAATAATGACCCCGCTACTTTCTGAAAACCTGATCGAAATCCGCGACCACACAGAACCAGATTACAAGCCATTGATTGATTTCCAATCCTGGCGTGTGGCTTTGATGAATTACACCACCGATTTGCTCCCAGAAAAAATCAACCGTGTGCAAAAACATACCGAGACTGACGAAGTCTTTGTTCTTATGCATGGGAAATGTATTTTATTTATCGGCGAAGGCGAAGAGAGTGTAACTAAACTTCACGCGGTAGATATGGAACCCTACAAGTTGTACAATGTCAAAAAAGGTGTCTGGCACTCCCATACCTTTAGTGAAGATGCTCGAGTTTTGATTGTCGAAAATCGAGATACGGTCGTTGAAAACTCCCCATTTGTGCCTTTATCTAAAGCTCAATGTGAACAAGTGGTTGAATACACCAAAGCTTTATGGAAATAATTTTTTGTTTAAAGAAAAAGAGTGAGGCAAATGCCTCACTCTTTTATTATCCGAACTTAAAACCTATCACAAAGCAAAGTGTTGAAATGAACAGAAGGGCAGAGAATGTTTTCAACACATTTTCTTTTGAAATCAACGGAGTTCCTGATTTCATAAAGGAAAGGAAAAGCCCACCAATCCCAATGAAGGCCCCACCTAGGCCAACCAAAGCAAAAAGAAATTTGACTTGTCCTTGAAAAACTACAAAGATGGGAAGTAAAAATATAATCATCCCTGAAACGCCGTGTGTAATTGCCACAACCAGCAAAGGAATTTTTCCCTTCATATCAATTAGGCGGGTCAAAACTACAGCGACGAATCCGCTAATGACGAAGATCAGGTAAGGGGTCCGAAAAGAAGCGAGATGTTGCCAGACCAATCCTAAAGAAAGAGAGAGGGGAATAATCGTTGAGATGATGACGACAATTGGAGCATCCAAAACTTCAAAGCCAAGGATAATGAGTAATAACCCAGCCACCAATAAAACACCAAATGCCACTGTATAAGCAACAATAGAAACGCTATCCATTCGGTCAATGCCAATGGCAATTTGATACGCAGCCAAAAACCCCATTGCCAGCAACAGGGTCCGATCAATAGATGACATTTTCATGTTAGGGAATAATCAACAACATCGCACATAACATATAAACTGAAGCATATTTAAATAAGCTAAAGTTCACACGGTCTGATGGGCGAAAGACAGTGGTGACAGCAAGGAAGAAAAGTCCAGCACTCAGAACAATAATGAGACGCAAAACACCAGCAGTCACACCGATCCATACAGATGCGAGGCCCATAGTAAGTGCAGCAACAACGCTTGAAAAAGCTATCATAAAACGAGTCACGGCTTCGCCATATGTTGATGGAAAAGTTGGAATACCAGCCGCTCCATAATCTTCAGAAAACTTTAAACTGAACGTTAAGGTATGAGTGGGGATCCAAAAAAGTACAGCTGACGCAAGCAAGATGCCAATCGCATCTACCTGCCCAGTTACCAGAACACGCCCAGCTAGAATTGGCATTGCCCCTGAAATTCCCCCCCATACAATAGACCAACAGGTACGACGCTTAAGCCACATGCTATATACAACCACGTCAAAGAAGAGACCTGAAAAAACAACAATTCCGTATAACCAGTTCACCAGCAAAGCCCAAACAATGCCAATAGCAGAAACAATTACCCCGAGGCGTAACACTTCTTCGCGAGTCACCTGACCAGATGATGTTGGACGCTTATGCGTACGCTTCATCTTCGCATCGATATCTTGATCCCACCACATATTAAGAATGGTGGACCCTGCAATAGCCAAGAAAAGGCTTGGGAACATTTGCAAAAACGCACCCCAATGGATGGGAGTATGTGCACTTAAGTAGCCAGCAACACCGGTAAGTAAAAGCAAGCTGGTTTGAGAAGACTTAATTAACGGTAAATAAAGGGCAAGTTTCGAGCGTACATTAACATTTTTTGAGGGATTGGTGGTGATTACAGACATGAAAAAACTCCAAATTGTGCAAGAACCAGTGATAGCGCGTAAGTATACCTGTCCCCTAGTATACCTGTCTACATGATTATCTTCCTTTATTCCATCAACTCACATCCAACACTAATAAGACAAAATTGGGTTGTATAATGTTAATCTCTCACCTGCCAAATCCAAAATCCATGTCTTTTAAACTCATTTCCACGCACCCCCCCCCCTCCCCAAGTGATGAATTACAGGTCTGGCGAGCCCAGATTTTGGATGGAATATTGCGTAGCGTGTTTGCATTATTAATCCTTGCGTTCTTCTGGGGTATCAATAATGTGATGGAAACCTATCGTAGCCACGGGAATTTATATGAAGATCCCGTCAGGCTGGCGACTAACACCATAACACTTTATTTCATAGCAACGATTATCATCACGCTGATTACTTTTAATCGCAGTTTAAGTTACAACCTGCGTGCTGGCCTCCTGCTCCTAGTGGTTTATATTCTCGGCATCACAGGCTTGGCGCTCACATCATTCAGTGGAGATGGCCGCATCTTCCTGTTTACCTTCATCATGCTCGTAGCCGTATTTTTTGATTTTCGCTTTAGCATGATTGCGTTTGTATTCACTTTTGTGACTCTCATTGCCATGGGGTGGTTACAAACATCAGGAAGGCTTTATATTCCGCCAGAAGTTCAGATAAATGCAAGTGATAAAAGTGCATGGGTCAGCGGCACTCTTATTTTTCTTGGGTTAAGTGTTGCATCATTAATATCCATTACATACATTTTACGTACCCTTGAGAAAAGCCTGCAAAAGACTCAAGCCGCAGCAAAAAAACTTTCGCACTTATACGCCGCTGCTGAAGAAATGACAGCCAGTCTACCTGATACACATAGCATTCTTAGAAGTCTGGCGCATCATTTAACAGAAGCACTTCAATCCACCAGCTGTAACATTGTCTCAGCTACTCAAAACAAGTCTGTTTTGACTGTACTTGCAGAAAACTGGTCCGAACACGCATCAGCATCAGAGCGAAAGTCAGATCTCGGACGAGCCTACAACCTCGAAGAATATTCAAGCATCATCACTGAACTAATGAACGGGAAACCCATTGTGATTCATGAAGACTCACAAGGATTGACGGAAGCGGAAAGCGTTCAATTCAAAGAATATGGTATTAAGTCCATGTTATTTATCCCCATCATTTCTCATGGAAAATTTCTAGGAGATGCTGAAATATGGGAAAGCCGCTATCGCAGGGAATTTTCAGAAGAGGAAATTAGCCTTGCACAAGCCATGATTAGCCATGCCGCCTCCATCATGGATAACTCTCAACTTTTGAATCAAACGCTTCAACGTGAAAATGAATTGGCAACAGTCTTAAGTGTTGTCCAAACCGTATCATCAAGCCTTGATTTGAAAGATGTGTTGATGCAGGCATCCATATCCATGACACGTATCTTGGGCATGGAAGATTGCATCCTCTCCGAATATGACCCACAAGCAAACACCATTCGCACTATAGCAAAATATCTTCCCAAAGGTGTTCCAGACCAGTTTGAGCAAGTTGGGACTTTGTACTCACTTGATAACTACCCATCTACAAAAAATATTCTCCTAGATGGCAAGCCTGTCGTTATTTCTGCGAACGATTCGCAATCAGATCCAGCAGAAGTAAATTACCTTCATCAAATCAACCGCTCCCTTTCTCTCTGTATTCCTTTACGTGTTCACTCAAAACCGCTTGGGCTGGCAGAGTTGTATACATCCAATGTGTCACATAAATTCAGTCCAGAAGAAATTCAATTGGCACAGGCACTTTCAGATCAAATTGCCATTGCCATAGAAAACGCAAGTCTTTATACAAAACTAGAAGAACGCGAGGAATACTTTCGTGCATTAATTGAAAATTTGACTGAGGGTGTAGTAATCGTAGATAGGACTGGCATCGTACGCTATATTGCTCCTTCAGAACAACGTTTAACAGGCTATACCGTGGAAGAGATAATTGGACAAAGCCCTTTCCAACATATACATCCAGATGACCTTCCGCGTCTGACTCAAGCCTTCGAATTGGCAGCTAAAACCCCGGGCATGGAAGCTACCATGGAATATCGCTTGCAAAGAAAAGATGGCCAATGGAGACAGTATGAAGTCTCTGGCCGTAGCATGGTGGACGACCCTAAAATTAACGGTATTGTCATGAATTATCGTGATATTACCGAGCGCAAACAAGCAGAACAAGCCATACGCGAAAGTCAAGCACGCTTTGAAGGTGTTATCGACACAGTGATGAATGCAATTATTACAATCGATTCACAGCATCAAATCATGATATTCAACCCATCTGCCGAAAGAGTTTTTGGATATGTAGCCAGGGATGTTGTAGGAAAAAATTTAAATATCCTATTACCCGAACGTTTCCATCAACAACATCCCATGCATGTAACCCAATATGGAAAGACTGGTGTATCCACTCGTGCCAAAGGCTTATTGGACGTGCTTTATGGTGTGCGCGCAAACGGAGAAGAATTTCCAATGGAAGCCTTCATTTCACAAAATGAAATAGGCGGCCAAAAATATTACACCGTCATCTTACAAGATATTACCGAACGAAAATTATCCGAAGAAGCCTTGCGTGCAAGTGAAAGAAAATTCCGTGCTCTTGCTGAAAATATTCCTAGTGTCGTCTATCAATGTTTAAATGATGAAAGATATACATTCATCTATCTAAACGATGCCATTGAGGCACTTACCGGGTATTCCAAAAAAGAATTTATCGAAGACGGCCTTAGTTTTTTCGATTTATACCACCCTGAAGATCTCAGCCATATCCCTACAAATAAAATTCACAAAGCTAACGCAGCTTCACAATCCTTCCACATTACCTACCGCATCAAACATAAATCGGGAGATTGGCGTTGGGTCGACGAGTGGGGCTCCTATGTTCAAAATGAAGATGGCAGTATCGGGTTTATTGAAGGCGTGATTATCGATATTACTGAACGCAAACATGCCGAAGAATTTATGCATAAACGCACTCAAGAGTTGGAACTCCTCGCTGGAATTTCCCAGTCTCTACGTTCTGCATCCAATGGGAATGAAATGATTTCGATTCTAATGAAATCGAACCTACAAATCGTTGGCGGTGCATACAGCTCGATTTTTATGATTGAGGAACATAATAATTTCTTTGTATCATCTGGCTGGTATTCTTCGGCTGCAGGGAAGGAAAAAAATCTATATCTAGGGAAACACCACCCAATTGGAGAAGGAATTACCGGGCATGTCTTTCAAACTGGTGAAATCTACATTGCCAAAGATTTTCAAAACGATCCTTACGCCATCATCCTTCCAGAAGAAAGCTTTCTTCAAGATGTGAAATCCGGTATTTCCCTGCCGATACATTCAAAAGAAAAAACTATTGGCGTTTTACATCTATGGTTAAATGAACAGCGAGAGTTTTCTGAAAACGAAATTCGTCTCTTAACAGCCGTTACAGATATGGCCGGTAACGCCATTGACCGTGCAGCGCTTCATGAGCAAACTTTACGTCAAGCAGACGAACTATCATTTGCTTATGAAAAAACATTAGCAGGTTGGGCACGGGCGCTTGAATTGCGAGATGAGCCAACAGAAGGTCACACCCGCCGCGTGACAGAGTTGACCCTCCGCCTGGCAAACGATATGGGAATTCCCAAGAATGAGCTCATTCATATACAACGCGGCGCCACTTTGCACGATATCGGGAAAATGGGTATTCCAGATTCTATTCTGCATAAACCAGGTCCTTTAACAGAACAGGAATGGGATATCATGCGCCGTCACCCACAATATGCATACGACCTTCTTTCTGTGATTCCATTTCTCAGACCAGCCCTTGATATTCCGCTGTGTCATCATGAAAACTGGGATGGCAGTGGGTATCCAAGAGGTTTAAAAGAAAAAGAGATTCCCCTGGTTTCAAGAATATTTTCAATTGTTGATGTTTGGGATGCACTGACTTCTGACCGTCCCTATCGGCCAGCTTGGAGTAAAGAAAAATCCCGACAATACATACAAGATCTGTCAGGCAAAAAGTTTGATCCACAAGTGGTGGATGCATTTCTTAAGATGGAAGATTTATAACCCTTACCCATCACGCTTCATTAAGTCTTCTACAGTCTCCCGTTTTTGAATCACACGAATTTCATTTTCATCCAACCATAACACGGCAGGTTTCCGTGAGCCGTTGTAATTGGAAGACATGCTCAAATGATAGGCACCAGAAGCAGGAATTGCCAACAACTCTCCTTCTTCAATGGCAGGCATATTTAAATCTTCGATTAAGACATCCCCTGATTCACAAAATGGACCTGCGATGGAAACGCTCTCGCTTCTTTCTCGGCTCGGGCCTGCGACTGTCAAACAAGAGTATCTCGCTCCATACATGGCATGTCGTGGATTATCTGTCATGCCCCCATCAATTAATATCCAAGTTTTAGCCCCACGCCTCTTAATCGATCCTACGCGATAAATAGAAACCCCTGCTCGTGCCACCAAACTGCGCCCCGGCTCCAAATGTAAATGAGGCAGGCTTAACGTACGCACCTCACACCCACGAATTACACTTTCAGCAATCACTTTGACATAAGAATTCGTATCAGGCTGAGGAAGTTCATCTTCATGATACGCCACTCCCCATCCTCCACCAGGGCTAAAATGCCAGGGTTCCGTAAACCCAATTTCAGCAGCAAGATCCAATCCCAATTCAATGGCTGCCTTTAAGGGACTCGCTTCTCGAAAGTTTGATCCTTGATGAAAATGAATCCCGTTTAAAGGGAGTTGATGTGTCTTACAAAACTCAGCTGCTTGTAAAATTTCTTCGCGAGTCATACCAAACTTACTATCATGTTGACCGGTCTGAGTATGAGCATGGTGAGTATCTACAGCGACACCCGGAAGCAGGCGTAGCCACAAATCAGGCAAAGTGTTAGCGCTGCTTAATTCTTTAAGTTTCTTTAATTCAGAGAGATTATCCACAACAATCGTACCTGCATAGCGAATGGCAGATTCGAGATCTGCCATGGATTTATTCACGCCATGCACCAAAATACGATTACGTGGCACACCACCCGCCACAGCAATCGAAATCTCACCCTCGCCGGTACAATCCACCCACAAGGAATGAAGCTGAGTCCATTGTGCAATCGCTTTGCATAGGAATGCCTTCCCTGCATAGGTAACAGAAGCATGTGTCGGGTAGAGGGAAGCGAGTGCCTGCTTGTAGGAAGAAGTCGAATGATCCATCGTGGAACGGTCGTACAAATAGAGCGGTGTCCCATATTGATTCGCCAATTCTTCTAACGAATAATCTGCGATGGTCAAAGCGTTATTTTTTATTTTTGTAGAGATGGGAAAAAGGTCAATTCGATTCATAGGGTGAGCCATTTGTGGAATATATTTGAGTCTTGCTTAGATCTTTTTCCCCACAGTCAAAACGCCATACCAAACAATCTATTCTTTAAAAAACAAATTCCACCAAGTTTCCCAGTTTTGCATGGGAGTAGGCATGGGGGTGGGAGATGCAATCACTACTGGGTCACTGCCGGGTTGCCCAACAGGAACCACTGGTTGATCTCCATCTTGCATGTAGTGCCCTTCTGTACGAGCCCATTCGATAACGGCCGCAGTCGACCCGGCATATGCAACCTGGGTTTGCAAAGCATTTTGCGTCTGGATGGCATGTGTGGCAGAGATACGCATTTCATCTCTTTGATTATTCAAACGGTTTAATTCTTCAAGGCGTGCGTTAAACTCAATCATCACTAGAATTAAAACAAAAATCCCGGCAAAGACCGCCACACGCTTAATACTGAACGGAAATTCAATCATGCAGTAATCTTAATCGGGATTCGGGATGTTGACAAGAAACAAGTGCTTCATGGTACAATTTTGGCCCGTTGAGCGTAGTACCCTTCGCTCACATATCTTTTCCTAGAAAGGGATTAAATCAAATGAAAGTATTGCTTATTAAAGACGTGTACAAACTTGGCCGCGCAGGGGATATTAAGAAAGTGGCTGACGGCTATGGCCGTAACTTCCTCCTCCCCCAGGGATTTGCTGTATTGGCTACCGAAGGTGCCATGAAGCAGATTCAGAAGATCAAGGCACAGGCTGAAATTCGCCGCAACACCCAGAACGATGAACTCAAGGGCGTTGCTGATCAGATCAAGGGAATTACCGTAACCTTCCCCGCCAAAGCTGGTGAAACTGGCAAGCTCTATGGTTCCATCACCACTCAAGATGTTGCCACTGCTGTTTCCGAACAAATCCGCTTCGAAGTCAAACGCCAACAGGTTGATATGCAACCTATTCGCACCCTCGGTGAATTCGCCGCACATGTTCGCCTCACCATGGACCTTGTTCCTGAAATCAAGATCATTGTCCACCGCGAAGGCGAAAGCGCTGATAGCGCTCACGTAGAAGAAGAAAAAGCCGCCAAGCCCAAGAAGGCAAAAGCCGCCAAAGAAGAAGCTCCTGCTGAAGAAGCCCCCAAAGCAGAATAATCTCGTAGAGATGTAGCACATATAGGTGACAGTCTCCTTAAGGGTGACTGTCACCTTTTTTATTTGAGATTAAAATAGGAATATGTCCCTCACCATTGGTCAACGCCTCAGAAAAGAACGCGAGGCACGTTACATTTCCATTGAAAGAGCCTCTGACGAAACGCGCATTCGCAAGATTTTCTTGCAAGCGTTGGAATCGGATGATTACTCTGTCATGCCATCTGCCGCGCAGGGACGCGGATTTTTGCGTAATTACGCCGCCTATCTTGATATCAACATCGATGAGGTGATTGCGGAGATGCAAAAAAATGTAGCAGAGTCGGCTGAAGTCAGCGGACCTTTGCCACAAGTCAACTTGGCTGAAACAGAAATTCCTCCGTTGACCGAATCACAAGAGGAAGAAAAGCCGCGTCACTCCTGGACCTCATGGTTGAATCGACCCAAACAAGCAGACTCTGCCCCTGAGCCTGTTCTTCCCTCCCCTGCTCCAGAGGAAACGAATCTCCCAGCAATCAATATTGAAGAAATTGAAGTTCCGAAAAAAACTACTCGCAGAAAAAAGAAGGTTGAGATTGAACCAGAACCTCAACTCAGTATCGTAGAGCCTGCGCCAGTAGAAGAAACGATTCCAGTAGAAACGATTGAGCCTCAAGAAATGCCTGTTGAGGCAGAACCAGTTCAAGTTAAGGATGAAGCGCAAGTCAGCGTTCTCAACAAACTGCTCGCCTTAATTCCAAATCGAAAAGCCAAAGAACAAACTGAAGTTCCATCACATGAAATAGATGTAACTACAACAGCTACGCCCGTCTCCTCAGAAGCTGCTGATGTTATCTTTGCTGAAATTGGAAAGCAACTTCGCGAACGCCGCGAATTAATCAGCCTGACGATTGAAGAAGTGGAACGCCATACCAAATTACGACCTGTATTTATCAAAGCCATGGAAGCAGGTGATTTTGATAAATTACCATCTCCCGTGCAGACTCGTGGAATGCTTGTCAACTATGCTACTTTCTTGGATCTGGACCCTGATGCAGTCTTATTGCGTTTTGCCGATTCATTGCAAGCACGCCGCCGCGAAAAATATTCTGAAACACCCCGCGATAAGATTCAAACTGAAGTCAAGGCTTCCATTCCTTTTTGGCGCGGATTTATCGCAAGCGATTTAATCTTTGGCATGGGGATGATTGCAATCATTCTGGCTTTGGCAGTATGGGGCATCGGCCGCGTGATGAATTCGCAGGCTACGAAAGCACAGCCAACTGCTTTATCCATTGTTCAAGTTCTCGCTGATGTTCCTTTGGATACTCCGCAAGCCGATCAAACTTTTGTTCCTGTAGACGAGACTTCTGTAGCAACAGGTGTTGCAGGAGAAGCTGGGGTAGCCACCAGCACACCTAATTTAAATGCAAATGTAGCCATTGACTTGTTTGCAGTTGAACGAACCTTCATTCGAGTTTCAGTGGATGGTGAAGTTAAATTTGAAGGCCGCATTGCTCCACTTGAAACACAGCATTATGAAGCAGAAAACCAAATTGAAGTTCTTGCAGGGAATGCAGCGGCTATTAGAGTCACTTATAATAGCCGTGACCTTGGCCTTTTAGGAAATCTTGGTGAAGTGGTCAGCCGCGTATACACGATTTCTGGAATTGTCACTCCAACGGCCACCATTCCACCCACACCCACAAATACACCCTTGGTAACAAATACTCCGACAGCCACCGTCACACCGACACCCACTGCGGTTGAAACTCCAACACCTTAATATTGGTAGTAAGAAAATCAGGAAAAATTTTTATGTCAAAAAACACATTTCATTTAGTCTCTTTAGGTTGTGCCAAAAACACAGTGGATTCAGATTCAATGGCACAGCTACTCATCCGCGATGGATATAGCGCCATTGAAAATCCCGATAAAGCCTCGGTCTTGATTGTCAACACTTGCGGATTTATCGGCCCAGCCAAAGAAGAATCTTTACGCGTGCTCGGCGAGTTGGCTGAATCCAAACGCGATGGACAAATCCTGATTGCGGCAGGCTGTCTCACTCAACGTTATGGCGTGGAAGTAGCGCAAAAAGTCCCTGGCATCGATGGCATCCTCGGTACTCGCCGTTGGATGGACATTGTACAAGTGGTGGGCCAGTTAAGAAAAACTGCCCATCCTGAACCTCTTTATCATTTACCCGAAGAAGTAAAAACAGTTGGAACTGATGAACACGATGCTTTGCGTGTGAGCGTGGCAGGGGCAAGCGCCTATCTCAAAATTGCTGATGGTTGCCGTCGCCCATGTGCGTTTTGTGCAATTCCGCTGATTAAGGGAACCGCTGTTTCTCGCCCAGTGGAATCGATTGTGAATGAAGCGCGCAAACTTCGCGATGCTGGCGTGCGTGAACTTGTGCTCATCGCCCAAGATACCACTGACTATGGTCATGACTTAGGTATGAAAGACGGCCTCGCAATTTTGCTCGAACAACTAACCGACTCCGTTCCAGACATCGATTGGATTCGTGTGATGTATTCCTATCCTGGGTATGTCACCGATCGGCACATTGAAGTCATGGCGACGCGCAAACAAATTCTTCCGTATCTCGACATGCCTTTACAACATGCACACCCCAAAGCGTTGTATCGTATGAAGCGTCCTTCCAATATCGATTGGGTTCACAAGACTCTTGCAAAGATGCGCTCAACAGTAAAAGACTTATCCATTCGCACAACCTTTATTGTTGGCTATCCAGGCGAAACAGAAGAAGAGTTTCAAACTTTAATGGACTTCATTCAAGAGATTCGATTTGACCGTGTGGGCGCCTTCCAATTTTCCTTTGAGCCAGGCACCACCTCTGCGCCTCTCGGCGACCCCGTACCTGCGGAGGTCAAATTAGAGAGATACGAACGCCTGATGGAAGCCCAACAAACCATCTCACTACAGGTGAATCAATCCTATGTCGGCAAGACATTGGATGTGCTCATCGAAGGCTTTGACAATGGCATTTCCATCGGCCGCTCCTACCGCGATGCCCCAGAAATTGACGGTATGGTCTTCGTGGAAGGTCAGGCAAAAATTGGGGATATCGTCCCCGTGAGAATTACAGGCGCCATGGCCTATGATCTGACAGGCTCACTGGTACAACAACCACAAGTCATCAAACTATAATAAAAAACTCACGCTTTATGCGTGAGTTTTTTATTATGTAACTTCTGTTTAAGGCGCAGGAGTGGAAGTGGAAGTTGCGTCCACGCCGAGGGTTGGAAATGATGTTGGTGTTACATTGGCGTCTGGATTTGCAGAACAAATATTACGGACCACCACCACATCAGCCGCGATGTTCGGGTCTTTAACAAACTCTGAGGCTGAAATGATATCTGCAATTGACAGGGCTTCATCACAATGCGGGGATTTGGGAGTATCTAAAGCCGCCAACTCAGAGGCGTACACATCATAGTAATAAATTGTGCTGGCGGTTAGTGGAAGCGCCTTAACTTCAGCAGGTTTATCAAGGTCGCCACAATCACCACGGGCCGGGCAAGACTCTTCGGCGGTACATCCACGCACGGCACACTTTAGAGCAAGAATACCCGTCTCATAATTACGGTTCTTATGATACAAAACGCCCAATTCCCCATAGAACACGGGATTACTCGGTTGAAACTCAATCGTTTTTTGCACATTCCGAATTGCAATAAAGAACTGGCCCATTTGAGAATAGGTCTTCGCAATGGAAAGATAAGGCACAGGGTCTTTTATTTTTAACTGTTCATTCACCCGCGCAGTTTTTGCAAAATACTCAAGAGATTTCTCATACAGTTCAGTTTGAACCTGTTCATTCTGACTGTTCGATGCAAGCACACGATAGTTTGCCCCAGCCCGCAAGTACAGAAAGCTTAAGTTAGGCGTGATGGCAATGGCTTTTGTATAAGACTCAATCGCGCCGGTGTAATCACCTTGTGACTCAAGCACATAGGCGTTTACACGATGGACATCCATAAGAGAAGAATCTTGCGCAAGGGCTTGCTCAATATTCTTCTGTGCCTGTGACCACTTCTGTTGGTCAACCAAAATTTCAGCATAAAAAGCCAGCGCAAGCGTGTTTGTACTATCTAATTGTAGAGCACGGACTGCTTCCTGTTCTGCTTGATTAAGAAATTTTTGAACATCACGCTTGTCTGTCAACAAAGTGGGGTTGGCATTCCAATCTAAAACAAAGGAATAGACAGCGTGAGCATAACTGTCATCAGGTGCAACTTCCACTGCTTTTTGCGCAGAATCCAATGCGTCAGCAAGCCTGGCTTTAATGTCTGCATCACTGACAATCAACGCTGATGAATAGGTTTGAATACGCGCGAGTTGTGCAAACACCTCTCCATTGGTTGGGTCAACTTTGGCGGCTTCACGGTAGGCGGCAATCGCTCCTTCGACATTTCCAGAGATGAAAAGCGCATCTCCTTCTTCTGTATAAGAAGCAGCGACACGAGTAGGTGTGGGAGTAGCTTGAAATAATGGTTTTACTTCACCCCGTTCTACAGAGCGGATTAACCAAACGCCTCCCAGAATCAAAATGAGCCAGAAGAACATTCGATAAACATTTGATTCGTTGCGGCGACGAAAGATCGCCTTCTTTTGATATATATTCATAGTTAATTATTGAGTAGGAGTGGCAGTTGCTTCAACGGTGGGAACATCCGTCGGAGCAGGAGCAGTTTCAGTTGGAGAAAGAATCGGTTCTGGGGTCGCATTTAAATTCTGTTGACAGCGACTGATAATTTGGTTGGCATTGTCCACAGCCAATTCATCGGCAGGGACGCGCGAGAGAATCAATTGAGAAACTTGCAACGCTTCACCACAGCGATTCAAACGAGAAAGCACCAAGCCATAGGTAAAATAGTATTCAGCAATACGTGGCTGTTCTGGGATAAGTTCTATCTTATCAATCTTGATGCCATCCTTGGTGACACCGCCATTGACCACATATCCCAACTCATCCACTGCTTCAGACCAATAAGAAGTTCGATACAACATCACGCCGAAGTTTCCGTGCAGGTTTGAGTCTGCTGGATTATTGTTGACTGCGGTTTCAGCATATTGACGAGCTTTTTCAAACTCACCAATGGTGGCGTAAGTTCGTGAGATGAATAAATCAGGCGTTGGGTCTTGAGGATTTAAAGTATCTGCACGGGTAAATTCATCTACAGCCTGATCGTAAATTCCAAGCGTTCGATAATTACGTCCAAGCGAAAGATGCAAATCAGGAATGTTGTTGTTAATCTTAATTGCTTCCTGATATTCACGAATGGCTTCTTCGTAGTTACCGGTTGCTTCTAACAAGTACCCACGGGCACGATGTGTTTCAAGCTTATCAGGCGCAAGAGCAATTGCTTTAGCCGAAGCATCAATGGCTTTCTGAACATCGCCACCAGAATCCAAAATAATTTCTGTGTAATAAGCGTAGGCCAAGGCATTTTGAGGATCCAATTCAATGGCGCGAGTGATACTGGTTTCCGCTTCAAGATAAGAACCTTGAAAATCAAGAGCCCAGGCACGCACGGCATGCGCCATCGAATTATCTGGGTTTAACAAGAGGGCATCTTCTGCACTATTTTGCGCATCCTTGTATTGTCCAGCCCATACTTCCACACGGGCAAGTGCAACGTGCAAAGAGGGATCGCTTGGACTCGCAATAATGGCCTGTTTGTAAGAGTCGATGGCAGGTTCCAACTTCCCTTCGGTGAAATATCCCTCCGCCTCTGTGACAAAAGATTCGGGCGAACGTGTAACCGTTGGGGTCGGCACAAAAGGCGAGGGCTGGTTTGGAATCACAAAACGATTCACATAGGCACCGCCCAAGACCAATAAACATAACAAAATTATTCTGAACCAGTTCGGGCGCACGCGCCTACGGTTCATACTCCATTTACTTCCACGTAGATACATATATTCATATTACCTTATGCGGGAAAACATCGTCAAGCGGGCTTTTCGCAAAATTGCCGTTTGGCCTGTAAATTATCAGCTTTTTTGAAAAAACAAATCAAACCCTAATATTTTTTTAACAATTTATACAGCCCTATCATTTGTCTCTGAGTATGCTAGAATCACAAAATGCAATTTGACGTATTCACCCTTTTACCAGAAGTATTCCCCTCCTATTTGGAAACCAGCATCTTAAAACGCGCGCGTGAACGAAATCTAATCGAAGTTCATGTTCACAACATCCGCGATTACACCCACGACAAGCACCACATGACTGACGATACGCCCTACGGCGGCGGTGGCGGCATGGTGATGAAACCCGAACCCGTGTTCGAGGCGATTGAATCGGTTTTGAGTCAAACCTCGCCTCAGCCTCCGTCCGAGCCTGCTCCTAACATCCCAATCATTTTGCTCACCCCGCAGGGACGTGTCTTTAATCAGACCATCGCCAAGGAACTCTCTGCACATCCACGCATTCTCTTATTATGCGGGCGGTATGAAGGCATTGATGAGCGTATCCGTGAACACCTCGTCACTGACGAAATTTCCATTGGAGATTATGTGCTAACAGGTGGTGAAATCCCAGCCCTCATCTTAATCGACGCCATTTCAAGATTACTTCCCAATGTATTAGGTGACCCTACCGGCGCAGAAGATGACTCGCATGCAATGGGATTGTTGGAATATCCACATTACACCCGCCCGCCTGAATTTCGTGGTTGGAAAGCTCCGGACATTCTGCTTTCTGGCGATCACAGCAAAATTGACAAATGGCGACGCGAACAGGCGTTAATGCGCACTTTCAAAAAACGTCCCGACATGTTGGAAAAAGCAGAGCTGTCAAAAGCAGACCTGAAATTTCTAGAAAGCTTAAAACGCGCTTCGAATCAAGAAGGCTCTAATCTCGAGTAGTTTGCATCCTTCGACCTTGAGCCTTTGACTAAAATACTTGGAGGAAATATGTCAACAAGATTGAATTATGGAAAAACCTTTTTACTGGGGTTTGGCTTCTTTGGCATCAGCGTCATTTGGGGAGTATATAACGCCTTCGTTCCTGTTTTTCTAGCAGAAAAATTTCACCTCTCTGTAGTATGGGTGGGATTTTTCATGACCCTCGATAATATCGCCGCACTGTTTATTCAACCTCCCGTTGGCGCTTGGTCTGACAAACTCCGCACTCCATTAGGTCGGCGCATTCCATTTATTCTCATCGGCGCACCCATCACCGCTTTGGCTTTTGGAATCATTCCACTCGCAGCAGTACTCCCCATTTTTGTTGCCTCCACCAGTACACTTTTGCTGAGTGCAGCATTATGGCGCACCCCAGTGATCGCGCTCATGCCAGATATCACCCCTTCTGAATTCCGCTCACAAGCCAATGGCATTATCAACTTCATGGGCGGAATTGGAACCATCGTTGCTTTGCAAACAGGCGGGGTATTGTACAAAATGAATCACAACTTTCCTTTCTGGTTGGGGTCTGCTCTTGTACTTGCCGCTGCTTTGATTGTGTATTTATTCATTGAAGAACCCAAGGAATATGAACAATCTGCACAACAGCCCGGCATGTTAGCTAGCTTGCAGGAAGTAATCAAAGATTCAGATAAAAGCGGATTACGCATTCTGCTTGCCATCTTCTTCTGGTTCATTGGCTATTCTGCTGTTGAAACTTTTTTCACCTTATACGCCAAGAATCATCTTGGAATCAATGAAGGGGATGGAGCGACTCTTCTCTCCGTCATGCCGCTGTTCTTCGTTCTTTTTGCTATTCCTTCGGGATTTATCGCTGGCAAGATCGGCCGTCGCACCACCATTATGGTTGGCTTGATTATTGTCATCTTTATGTTGATTTTGTTTTACATCACTCCTCCCACAGCTCTCTTAATTGGCATTGCTCCATTACCTTTGGTTGGCATCCCATTGGTTGAAGGTGGAACACGTATGTTAACCTTGGCTGGGGTCTTATTGATGTTTGGCGGCTTGGGCTGGGCATTCGTCAACATCAATTCCCTACCCATGATCGTTGACTTGACCAGTGCCGCACGTATTGGAACTTTTACAGGTCTATATTATTTATTTTCCACCTTCTCCGCCATCGTTGGCCCCAACATCAACGGCTGGATGATTCAACTGACCCATAATAATTACAACAACATCATGGCTCTGGCTCCTATCTTTATGTTTATCGCCTTATGGTTAATGGTGGGCGTTAAACGCGGTGAAGCCGCCCAATAAGGTAGCACAGTTTGCGTTTCAAACTAAATTTTTTTCAACTTTCCATGATTCTGACGATTGCCTTATCTGGCTTGACAGCCTGCGGGCAATCGTCAGATTGTTTTGACCAGAAAGTTTTCTGCGCCGCCCTTGTCACAGACACGCTGGGATTGCACGATCACGGTATGAATGAAGAAGCATGGGCGGGACTTGAACAAGCCAAGGCAGAAGGTCTCGTTGATAAGGCAGATTTTATTGAGTCGGTGGATACAAGAGACTATCAAAAAAATATCGAATACTTCATGGAGGAGGGCTATGACGTCATCATCACCTCCGGAGTTGGTTTGGGCGATCGAACGCTTCAAGCCGCCATCCTGGATCCTGCCGCCACCTTCGTCGGCATTAATCAAACCTATAACCAACCTGTCCAAAATCTAATTTCGGTCACATTCCCAGAAGACCAAATGGGATTTGTCGCTGGATTTCTTGCAGCCCGTTTGACAAAGACTCAAATCATCGGTGGAGTTTGTGAAACCTCTGGCATTGACTCGATGTGGCGGTATTGCGAGGGATTCCGTGCAGGCGCAAACTATGAAAATAAGTCTGTAAAGGTATTGGTGTTTTATCGAGATAATGGGGATAGGGAAAAACTGTTTATAGATGAAGATTGGGGTTTGCAGACTGCTCAAACTTTACTTAAACGCGGGGCTGACGTGGTGTTTGCCGCAGGCGGTGTCACAGCACAAGCCGCTTTGCGTACTGCTTCCGCAGGGAATGTGCTGACGGTCGGCGCAGAGCGAGATCAAAAGGCGGCCTTAGGAGCAGAATCAGGCTCGGGCGTGCTTACATCTATTTATGGGCAGAGCAGGCTTGAGGTCCACGAATTGATGCGTGCCATTCGAGCAGGAAATATCCAAAATATTAGAATCGGACAATTCGGATATGTTCCTCTCGATTCAAAGTTTCCAGAAAATCTTAAAACAGAGCTCGATTTGCTGATAAAAGGGCTATTAAACGGGGAAATTCAGACAAATGTTCCTTTAACGAAGCCGTAATATTGTTCAGGCTTGCACAATAAAAAATTAGGATTTATACTTACAAGGTCGTAAGGCTCTGCTCGAAAAAAAATAAAGCAAGCCGTTCAAATTTTTTACTCTTCTAGAGGAGAAGAAACAAAATGAAGAAGTTTTACTTTGTAATGGCAGTGTTGGTCATCGCTTCGATGGTCCTCACCGCCTGTGGTGGCGCTGCCACCACTGCTCCCGCTGCAACCGAAGCCCCTGCTATGACAGAAGCTCCTGCTGCTGCAACTGAAGCCCCTGCTGCTACCGCAGCTCCCGCCGCTGCTGTTATCAAAGTTGGTGAAGTTACCGACTTAGGTGGTATTGATGACAAGTCCTTCAATGCTGGCGCTTATGCTGGTGTTGAAAAGGCCATTGCCGACCTCGGTGTCGAAGGCAAGTATTTGGAATCCACCCAACAAGCTGATTACGCCAAGAACATTCAGCAGTTCCTGGATGAAGATACCAACCTCATTGTGACCGTTGGTTTCTTGCTCGGTGTAGATACCGCTGTAGCCGCCAAGGCCAATCCCGATACCAATTTTGCTATCGTCGATTACTCCTACCCCGACTGCTTTGGTACCGATTTCGTTGAAGGTCAGACTTGCGGTTCCGCATCTGAACTCCCCAACGTTCTCGGCCTCACCTTCCAAACCGATCAGGCTGGTTTCCTCGCTGGTTACGCTGCTGCTGCTTCCACCAAGACTGGCAAAGTTGCCACATTCGGTGGTATCAACATCCCCCCTGTAACCATCTTCATGAAGGGCTTCGAAGCTGGCGTGAAGTACTACAACGCTCAGAAGGGCACCTCCGTGGAAGTTCTCGGTTGGAACACCGCTGCTAACGACGGTCAGTTCACTGGTAACTTTGACTCTCTCGATGATGGTCGTTCCTTCGCTGAATCTTTGGTTCAGGAAGGCGCTGATGTAATCATGCCTGTTGCTGGTCCTGTAGGTCTCGGCTCCGCTGCTTATTGTCAGGAAACCAAATCCTGCCAAATCATCGGCGTGGATGTAGACTGGACTGTTTCCGCTTCTGAATACAAGGATGTCATTCTCACCAGCGTTTTGAAGAACGTGAACGTGGCTGTGTACGATGCAACCAGCGCCATTGTTGACGGCTCCTTCAAGGGCGGCGTTTATGTCGGTACCCTCGCCAATGGTGGCGTTGGTCTCGCTGACGTAACCGGTGCTTCTGATGAGTTGAAGTCTGAACTCGAAGCCGCTTCCGCTGGCTTGAGCGATGGCTCTCTCACCGTTGATGGTGTGTTGGCTCAGTAATTTTCCCAGCTAAGTAAAAATAGGCCGGGGGCTTTGTCCCTCGGCCTATTTTGTCTTTATCTCATAGACCCCAAAGGTCTTTTCATTTCCTTCTCAACAAGTTTGCATGGAATTCAATTTAAAAAGAAAACTTATGCAAAAAAGACCTTTAGGGTTTGATGATTTAAAAACGATGGAGGGCATGGCATGACAAACGTTCTGGAACTGCGTGGTATTACCAAACGATTCCCCGGCGTACTTGCAAACGACAAGATTGATATTACACTGCGAGAGGGAAAGATTCTCGCTCTACTGGGGGAAAATGGTGCAGGCAAAACCACATTAATGAACATTCTGTATGGGTTATATAACCCCGATGAAGGCCAGATTATCGTACATGGCAAAGAAGTGCATATTCATGGACCAAACGATGCCATTCAAAGCGGCATTGGCATGGTCCATCAACATTTTATGCTTGTACCAGTAATGACCGTCATTGAGAACGTAATGTTGGGTGTGGAGCAGATTAAAAATGGAATTCTGCTTGACCATGAAAAAGTGGCTCAACGCATTCGTGAAATCTCTGATTTGTATGGTCTGGATGTTGATCCGCATGCTTATATCAAAGATTTGCCTGTCGGGATTCAGCAACGTGTTGAAATTATCAAAGTGTTGTATCGCAATGCGAACATCTTAATTCTGGATGAACCCACTGCTGTGCTCACTCCACAAGAAGTAGAAGGTTTGTTCAAAATTCTTGATACGCTCATCCAAAAGGGCAAGTCGATTATTTTCATTACTCATAAATTAAAAGAAGTCATGTCTGTTGCGGATGATATTACGGTTCTTCGCCTCGGACGTGTAGTTGGTTCCATCGACCCGAAAGAAGCCACCCCTGAGAAATTGGCGACGATGATGGTTGGACGTGATGTCAACCTGATTGTGGAGAAACAGCCCGCGCAGGTGAGAGGAACGTCGCTTGAAGTTAAGGATTTGTACGTTCGTGATGAACGTCAAAACCTCACAGTGAATGGCATTTCATTCGAAGTCCGCAAAGGGGAAGTTCTTGGGGTTGCCGGCGTACAAGGCAATGGACAAACCGAATTGGTGTATGCATTAACAGGCTTGCTCCCAATTGACAGTGGCGAAATCAATTTACTTGGGAAAGCTCTTCATCACAATACACCTCGTCAAATTCTGGAAAGCGGCGTAGCTCATATTCCTGAAGATCGCCAAAAACATGGGTTGATTTTATCCTTCCCCATCCACGACAATATGATGCTCTGCACTTATTACAAGACCCCGTTTGCAAATGGAATTTCCCTGCAACAAAAAGCAATCTTCAGCAATGCTGAAGAATTGGTAAAACAATATGATGTTCGCACGCCAAATATTTATGTAAATGCTGGAACACTTTCAGGCGGTAACCAACAAAAGGTAATTGTGGCACGCGAATTCTCACGTCCCATTGAATTGTTAATCGCATCTCAGCCAACCCGTGGTCTGGATGTGGGATCGATTGAATATATCCACAAGCAGATTATTAAAAAGCGGGATGAAGGGGCTGGCGTTTTAGTGGTCTCTTCTGAATTAGATGAAATTCTTGCGCTTTCGGATCGTATTGCAGTCATGTACAAAGGCCAGATTATGGATGTCCTTGATGCAAGCAAAGTGAACAAAGAGCACCTCGGCTTACTTATGGCTGGTGTTCATCCATCCGAAACACCCAGCAGTAAGTAGGAGAAGCTTCCGTGAGCGAAACAGCCACACCAAAAAACTCAAAACAAGAACAAGGAAAGGAACGAAATAATTCCCTTCGACAGGAATTGTTAATTCCACTACTGGCAGTCCTTTCTGGCTTGATTATTGGCGCAATCGTAATTACCGTAAGTGGAGCAAATGTTGTCGATGCATATGGTGCTCTCTTTACAGGTTCGTTCGGAAGTCCAACCGAGATGTTCGCAGCCATTCGAAGTTTCTTTGCAACTGGAGACAATACTGCTTTATTAAAAGCAATTTACCCATTTACAGAAAGCCTCGTTACCGCAACACCCTATATATTTGCAGGACTCTCGGTTGCAATTGGCTTCCGTTGCGGGCTTTTCAATATTGGTGCTGAAGGACAGTTCTTTATCGGCGCGTTGTGCTCCGCATATGTTGGATATAGCGTGAAAGGGTTACCAACTTTTATTCATTTACCTTTGGCCATTCTTGCTGGTGCCGCAGGTGGAGCAGTGTGGGGCATGATTCCTGGGTATCTCAAAGCACGCTTCGGCGCACATGAAGTGGTCAACACCATCATGATGAACTGGATTGCGTTTCGCTTAAGCGATTGGCTGTTGAGTGGCCCAATGAAATCCTCTGGTTTCCGCCCTGTGACTCCTAATGTATTAGCCACTGCAGAACTCCCCCGCTTTTTCCCCGATCCATTACGCTTCAACTGGGGCTTTGTTCTCGCTCTGGTGGTGGCCTATGGCGTGTATTGGTTCTTATTCAAAACCACACTTGGTTTTGAAATTCGCTCTGTGGGAGCCAATCCAGATGCAGCCAAATATGCGGGCATGAACATCGTCCGTAATTTCGTATTCGTTATGGCGCTTGCAGGTGGACTTGCTGGCTTAGCTGGTTCTGCACAAGTCCTTGGCGTAGATCACTGGGTAGGGCAAGGATTTTCCGCTGGCTATGGCTTTGATGCAATTGCCTTGGCACTCCTCGGGAAGAGTCATCCTTTCGGTGTAGTGCTGGCAGCTTTACTGTTTGGCTTTTTGCGCAGTGGCGCAACCAACATGCAATCACTGGCTGGCATCCCCATTGATATTATTTCCATCATTCAAGGCTTAATCATTGTCTTTATCGCCGCTCCCGATATTATCCGTTGGATCTATCGAATTCGCTCCGTCAAAAAAGAAAATACTGTCCTTACCCGTGGTTGGGGCTAATCAAAAGAGGCTCGCATGACAAACTCAAAAGTACAGATCACCCCAGCTTCTGCAAAACGAGACCAAATCCTGTATGGCGTTGTGTTGCTCGTTTTAGGGTTATTAATATATATTCTTTTTGGAAGAAACACTGAAGCAGGCGTCACCACTACATTTGGCCTCAACCTGGCTAATGCAGATGCAATTAAAGTACCTGACCTTGTGGTCCCTGCTCAATTTACAGTCTACTTGATGGCAGCCATTGCAGCATTTGTCGGTGCATATCAACTCGCCCGTGGAATTCGTTCCACAAGCGCACTCGTTAGTGTCATCGCATTTACCTTTGTAGCCGCCTTCCTTACCTGGTCGGCACAAGATAAATCCTTTAGCTTAACCGGTATGTTGAGCAGTTCTCTTGTGCGTTCAACGCCGATCGCATTGGCAGCGCTCTGTGGTGTGATTAGCGAACGTTCAGCGGTAATCAACATTGGTATCGAAGGAATTATGCTCATTGCAGCACAAGTAGCCGTTGTCACCGCCACAATTTCAGGAAATTTATATGTCGGTTTAATCTCCGCGATTATTGTTGGTGGATTGGTCGCAGCCTTTCACGCCTACCTTGTCATTCACTTCAAGGTAGATCAAACCATCAGTAGCGTAGCGATTAACATTATTGGCGCAGGCGGAACCTCGTTTATTAGTTCACGCTTCTTACAAAAAGCAACAGACACTCTCAACAACTCCGGAACATTCCCGATTATTTCTATTCCAGGGTTATCCAAAATACCAGTGCTGGGACCTGCGCTATTCGAAAACAATATTATTGTTTATCTTATGCTCATCCTCGTGATTGTGATGAACATTATGCTCTTCTACACTCCTTGGGGATTGCGCACCCGCGCGGTAGGAGAACACCCCAAAGCCGCAGATACTCTTGGTGTTAATGTTTACCTCGTTCGTTATGTCAACGTCATCATCGGTGGAATGATTGCTGGCATTGGTGGTGCCTACTTCACCATTGGTTCAGTCGGCCGCTTCGATGAAGTCATGACCTCAGGCAAAGGCTTTATCGGCATGGCAGCCATGATCTTCGGCAAATGGAACCCAATTGGGGCATTCACTTCATCCCTGATTTTTGGGTTTGCAGATTCGCTTCAAGTAAAACTGCAAATTTTGCGCGTTCCCATTCCATCAGAATTCCTATTGATGGCTCCATACATCGTGACCATGATTATCTTGACCGGTGTTATTGGACGTGCCATTCCACCAGCCGCAGATGGAAAACCCTACGAAAAATAATCGCATCGTTCTTAACTGAAATTTGTTTCAACAAAACAGGAGTTTTTACAGCTCCTGTTTTTGATTCGCTTAAGACAGGTCAATTTTTGAAATCAAATACTGCGGTAAAATAATTTCACATTCTCAAGGAGAAGAGAACAAATGACTAAAAAATTTCGTACCCTCACCCTATTACCATTACTACTCATTCTCGTCTTATCCTGCAATTTACCATCCGGCACAACAGGACAAGGGCTTAGTGAAACCGCTGCGGCTCAAACCATTAGCGCCTTGCTCTCAGTAACTCCCACAGCTACTGTCCCACCACTGGCATCTGCTACCTTCACCCCGTCGCCAATCGCAATCCCAGCATCTGCAACAAATACCCCGGTATTGTCGCCTACCCCAACCTGCAACCTCGCCCAATTTATTACAGATGTTACCATCCCTGATGGCACCATCATGACTCCGGGTCAAGCCTTTACCAAAAAATGGAGATTGAAAAACATCGGAGCCTGCGCTTGGAATGGTTTTTCCATGGTCTTTGACAGTGGAGACTCTTTAGGCGGTGTAGCCTCCAAACCTGTTGCTGCTTTAAACCCTGGCCAGGAAATTGACTTAGATATCAATCTGACTGCCCCAGCCACTGTAGGGAATTACCGCGGCTATTGGCGTCTTGTCACCAGCGCAAATGTCCTTGTTCCAGTCGTAAATGGCTATCAGGGCAAATCGTTCTATGTCGATATCAAAGTTCAGAATCCAGCAACAGCCACAAACACCTCTGCTCCTGCCTTTGCAGTCAGTAGTGTTGCTCTTGTAAGCTCAGGTAGCTGTGGAGCTTTTACCGCAACCGCCAACATTACTGCAAATGGACCAGGCTCAGTCACTTATTATTGGAAGCGGAGTGACGGCGCCACAGATACAACTGTTCATCCCCCAGTTGTTTTTGCGGCTGCTGGCACACAATCTGTCAACACAACCTGGAGCGTCAGCGCCGCTGGTACATATTGGATCGATATATATATAGATACACCCAATCATCAGCAATTTGGGCGCGCCTCATTCACCTGTCCATAGGATAATTTAAGAAGAAATAAAAAGCGCCCGGGTTTCCGGGCGCTTTCCGTTTAACAGTATAATCATTCCCTGTAATGAAAGGAAAAAGAATGTCTAAATCAATAAAACTGAAAGTACTATCCATTTCTACAATAATCATGTTGTTGCTTTCCGCATGTGGTGCAGAAAGCACGCCAGACCCTGCCATCTCTACAGCAATTGCATTAACTGTCTCAGCACAAAGCGCAGGTCAACCTGCCACATCAGCCCCGATTGAACCTGCAGCGCCCACAGCTACTCAAGGTCCACTACAATTCATCCCCACGCTTACCCCTCTTGTCTCTTTGGTATCACCCACACCCACGATCAAAAGCGTATCATCTACCGGGAAGTCTGATTGTGCAAACGCTAGCATGGTGAGTGAAACCATTCCAGATGGAACAATTTACACACCAGGAGAGCAATTTACAAAGACTTGGGAAATTAAAAACGAGAGCAACTGCACCTGGGGTACAGACTATAAAATTATTTTCTGGGATGGAAATGCCCTCGGTGGAGCCTATGTATACAATCTTCCACAAATTGTTCCACCCGGGTCTACGTTCCCAATATCACTTTTGCTAACAGCTCCAACTGCAGATGGAACCTACAAATCTGAGTGGGTACTCCAAACTCCAGATGGCGTTGAATTTGGAGTTGGAGAATACAGCGCATCTTTCTACACTCAAATTGTAGTTTCTTCTGCTAAGAAACCTGACTACGCCATTACCTCTATAGACTTCAGTGTCGTACGTACTCCCCCAACAGGTTGCCCTGCCAACGTTTCATATATCACATATGCAACCTTCACAAGCAATGGCCCTATTGAGATTCAGTATTACTGGCTACTGGGTTCAAACACAGGGACTGTTGAAGAAAAGCCTAAAACCCTGAAGTTTACGGAAGCTGGCAAACAAACCGTTCAACACGAAACCAAGCTTCATCTTGGTGCCAGCCCTGGTGATCAACGCTGGAAATCGATTGTGATTATTGATCCATATTATCAAGAATTTCCACATATAAATTTCAACTACGATTGCGGCGCCTACTAAGAAAAAACTTCTCTATATCAATGGTCACCTTTTCTAAAACATAAAAGGTGACCATTATTAATACTAGCATCTCAACACTTAAAATCAAGGAAAATGTATGGATAAAAAAGACTATTTAGTAATCATCGTTTCAATAATCATGGCAGTGATTGGCAGCTTTATTCTCTATTACGCTACAACTCTCGGGCCTTGGACAATGGTAGACACCGTTGATTATTTTGATGTTACTCGAAACTTAAGTCATGGTTATGGACTTGTCATCACGCGTCCTTCTGGCTATGACACCCCAATGACTATTCACCCTCCTCTTTATTCCATTGTGTTGACATTAGGATTGATGTTAAACATTCAGCTATTGGAATTCGCGCGCTTGCTTAATATTTTCCTTTTCGTTGTACTAATACTCGTTTTGATTTTGGGAACCTATCGACACATTCATTCCATACCTTTATCCCTAGGGCTCGGCTTTTGGGTGCTTACAAATCATGCAATTTTTAAAAACTATACAGCAGCCCTCTCTGAGCCTCTTTTTCTAACCTTGGGTTTCGTGAGTATCTACTTAATTTTCGAATATATTAATACTACAAAATCATGGATGTTAATTGTTGGTGCTTTATTAGCTGGGCTTTCTCTGGCAACACGCTATAGCGGGGCGGCTTTTTTGGTTGCTGGTTTTTCATCCATCTTTTTATTTCAAAAAACAAATTGGGGCAAAAAAACAAAAGATCTGCTTATATACACCCTACTTTCATGCGGACCCATCCTAACCTGGATAGCCTATCTTCGAATCAATTTTCCAGGAAGCAATCCCGGGGGATATGAAAGAGTAGAAAATATTTGGGATGTCACAACACCCTTTCGCCTAACTTACATAAAAGAATTTTGGAATTGGTTAGGGTTAGGATTAGTATCAAACGACCCAAATTATCGTATTCAGCTCATCATCATTACAATTCTTTTGTTGGTGTTGGGAATAGCAATATTTCTGTCAGCACGGGTTTTATTTAGAGAGACCAAAAGCCTGAGCAATGATGTAATTCTATTAGGAACTGCTTGGTCTATTTTTGCAATTGCATCAACTGCTATTCTTTTATTTTCATATGTTTTCGTATATGCCCCCAAACCATGGTTAGACGAAAGACTATACTCCCCCATTCAAATGGGAACCGTGATTGCCATTCTAATTGCAATCTACTACTGTTCTTCAAAATTAATCAGCAAACCATATCAAGGCATTCCAGTTTTAGTACTTGTAGTGCTTATGTCTACAGCCAGCATTCCAAATGTAATTCACACAATGAATAAATTACACAACAACGGAGAGGGCTACACAAGTAAATTCTGGAATGACCAAAATTTCATTGATCAACTTCAAACGATTCCAGTAGATCAAACGATTATTACAAATGACCCAGGGGCAATATTTTTCTTCCTTGGTCAAACATCTGTAGATTTAATCCCTATTATCGAGCATACTGAAACCAATGTAGTGCCTTCGATTATACAAAGCCAAGGAGCCTATGTGGTGCTATTTGAAAAAAGAATGGCGTACCAAATTCGAGAAAGGTATGGGGATGGAGCCGAAGGGTATATTCAAAAAATCACAAGTAATTTAACAGTAGTATACAAGGGAAATATTGGGACAATTTATTATGTGAAATAAGAATTTGCCCAAAGAGCCATGTTTAAGCTGGGAACTATCTGAACTGCAGATTCGTCTTATATTTCAGCATAATTGGAGGCACCTATGAATATTAAGAAATACTCCCCGGCTCTTTTCCTGATTTTTAGTTTTTTGATTCAGATGGCCTGCAGCATTCCATCTGGAGCTGCGACACCAGACACGTTTGCGACCTTAAATGGACTATATACCGCTTCTGCCCAAACACAGCAGGCTGGAGGCGCACAAACAGGCCTGACAGCTACTCCAGGCTTACCTGTCCCCACTTCGACGGGAATTGGGGGAATTGCTACAGCCACAAACACACCTATTTTGTCGTCCCCAGTTCCAGTGTCCAGATGTGATGCGGCGGCCTTTCTTGCAGATGTCACTTATCCAGATGGAAGTTTGGTTGCTCGAAAAAATACTTTCGTCAAAATCTGGCGAATTCAAAACGTAGGAACTTGTTCTTGGACTACCTCTTACGCTCTCGTGTTTTATGGTGGAGATGGGATGAATGGTCCTGCTGCAACTGCACTCACAAAAACCGTCAATCCTGGTGAGTATATTGATATCCCTGTCACATTAACTTCCCCTAATACTGATGGTCACTATCGAGGATATTGGAAACTTCGAAATGCCTCAGGAGCCTTGTTTGGTATTGGATCAGAAGCCGATACTGCTTTTTGGGTAGATATTAATGTTGGTGGGCCCTCTTATATTTCATATGATTTTGCTGTAAGCTATTGTGATGCAAATTGGGAAAATAATGATGGAGCCTTGCCTTGCCCCGGCACAAATGGCGATGCCAAAGGATATGCCATCAAATTAAATGCCCCAGTGATGGAAAATGGAGCAACTGAGGACGAACCCGGTTTGCTCACTGTTCCAAAGGATGCATACAATGGCGTCATTACAGGACAATATCCGTCTTACACTGTACAGGCTGGTGATCATTTCCGCACTTTAATCAATTGCCAATACAACTCAAATAAGTGTGACGTTATTTTTAGATTGGACTATAAAAATAATGGTAAAGTAAAAACACTTGCCAGCTGGCATGAAGTGTATGAAGGTCAGTATTACCCCGTAGATTTAGATTTGAGCAGCCTTGCAGGGGAAAGCGTAAAATTTATCCTTGTAGTAACTTCAAATGGTGGACAAAAAAATGATAATGCCCTTTGGCTCCATCCTCACATCTTACGCCAAGGCACAATGCCTACTTCCACTTCGACGATTCCACCTTCAACAACACCTACAGCTACCTTTACATCAACCCCAACATTTACGCCCTCTGCTACATCTACTCCAACTGAAACGCCAACACCGACCAGCACGCCAACGCCCTAGGTGCGTTATAATCAAGTTAACCATTTTCGGAGGTTAATCAACATGAAATTACGCACGTCAATTTGGCTTTCAGGATTTCTCCTGTTGGCCACCACACTCAGTGCATGTAACTTGGGTGCTACCCCTGCTCCAACTCAAGATGTCGTAGCAATCCAATCCACAGCAATGGCACAGGTTGTATCAACGGTTTCAGCGCAACAGACCCAAACAGCTGCTGCAATTCCACCCACAGCAATCCCTACTGATACATTGTTGCCTACTTTCACACTTCAACCCACATTTGCACCTGCGGGTGGCAGCACTCCTTTTGCATTTGACACTCCATTGCCTGGCCTCACGCCACTTGCCATAGCTTCTCCCACACTCGGAGCCATTTCAACCGTCACCACAAAGAATGGTTGTAATGATGCCCTATATTTGGGCGAAGATCCATACTATACCGATGCTGGTCATCGTTTAGAAGTAAACATTGGTCAGGTGGTAGAGCAATACTTTAGATTGAAAAACACCGGGACCTGCAATTGGGATGAAGGATACGCATTTGTATTCCAGCCTGAATATTCCAGCCCTGAAGTTTCTGGAAATACGGTTACTCTCGTGAAAAATAAAGCTTCAGACTATACCATGGTTGGTAATGAAGTTCGATATAAAGCAATTATGAAAGCCCCGAAGGTTGCAGGCAACTATCAAGGGTTTTGGAAACTCCGCGCGGATGATGGAAGTGAGTTTGGACCTTTGGTCTCGCTATATATAACGGTCAGGAAACCATGAAAACAAAAATCTTTTTGACCCTGTTGATTATGACCTTGGTGGCCGCCTGTGCTCCAGCCACCCCAATTGAACCTACACCCGATGTAAATGCAATTCGCACGTCTGCGGCATATACCGTGGTCGCTGAGTTGACTCTCACTGCCGTCTCATGGACAGCCACACCCTTGCCACCCACAGAGACAGCCACACCTGAGCCGCCTACAGCTACTGCGACGCAATCCTTCGCAACTGACCCAACTTTGGTTGCGCTTGGAACTCCTGCACAATTATGCGATGATTACACTTTTGACCCAGCCACAGTAGATGTCACAATTCCTGACGGAACTCCAATGACGGCGGCTCAAGAATTTGTAAAAACCTGGAAAATAAAAAATACAGGAAATTGCACCTGGGGCGAAGGCTATGGCCTCATCTATTCGTACGGTGAAAAAATGAGTGGTCAACCTGTCACGATTAGTACAGCCGTTCAACCTGGTCAAGAAATTGAAGTTTCAGTCAACTTCAAAGCTCCGGATAAAGTTGGTGAATATACCAGTGCCTGGCAAATGGCCAATCCCAAGGGTGTGACTTTCGGAAAGGCTGTCTTCGTAAAGATCCTCGTCCAATAAAAATTGACTTAACTACTCAAGTGCATTTGACAGTGCTGATATAAATAAAAATGTAGAGCGAGCTTTATAGTTCGCTCTACATTTTTATTTTACAAACTTCTCTTATTTTTTATTTGTCAAATCAAATTTCTGTATCTGTCCACTGCTTAATAACTCTTGACTCAATAGTCATCCCTGGCTGCATGATAACCCAATAAACATCATTTCCAAAAAGGCCATCTTCGCTGATTGTATTAAGTCCGCCAAAATAAACAGTTACATGATAAATTGACGGGGGTAAATTAATTCTCGGAGCATCGGGGTAATAATCGTTACCGAGGATAACAATTTTCCCAGAGAGAACCTCAATACTACACTCTACTACATGATCCCAGCTTTCTAAGTTGAAATAATTTTCAACTTTAGGCATTTCTACTTCAAAAATTTCCAGCAATAAAGATGAATTCATATTTCTTGAAGTAGAGATTGTAATTCTGCCTTGTTCAGTAGATATACGTTGTTTTAAATTTTCCTTATTCCATACTTCTTGTTTCGGGCGAAATCCTTCATCTAATATATAGATAGCGAAATAATCGGAAAAAACATTAAAGTAATACCTTTTCACGAAAACATCTCCTCTTTTCAAGTCTCAACTATTTCCATAAACTCAACACCTATTCTATTCTAAATTATAGATAGAAATTAGCATTAATCTGCTAAACTTGTCCCATAATGAACCAAACAAAAACAGCAGATTTTCCAAAAGACTTGAAGGAAAAAATTAAAAGCAAATCAAAACAGCTGGGGTTTACCCTAGCTGGCATTACTTCTTCCGAACCACTTACACAGTACAACCTATTTGAAATATGGCTCAATCAAGGCATGCACGGCGCAATGGGATATCTTGCTGAAGAACGAAGCCGTTTACGGCGAGCTGACCCAAAACAAATTCTTCCCGAATGCAAATCCATCCTTGTGCTTGGCATCCCTTACAAACCGATTACTCAAAACAGCGAAATGAGAATTGCGGCCTACGCTCAAGGGGCAGACTATCATGATGTTCTCCCTGAAAAGCTTCATCAAATTGTTTCTTTTATCGAAGAGCAACTTGGGCATCCCATTCCCAACCGTTATTACACGGATACGGGGCCAGTCCTTGAACGTGAGCTCGCTCAACGAGCCGGTCTTGGATGGGTGGGGAAAAATTCCATGCTCATCAATCCACAACAAGGCTCCACTTTTTTCCTTGCAGAAATTCTGTTAGGCATTGACCTTGAGCCCGACGAAGCATTCCTCACAGACCATTGCGGAACCTGTACGCGTTGCATGGACGCCTGTCCCACCCACTGTATTCTCCCAAATCGCACACTGGATGCACGCCGTTGCATTTCTTATTTAACCATCGAAAACAAAGAGGATATTCCTGAACATCTTCGAACTCAAATGGATAACTGGGCCTTTGGATGCGACATCTGTCAACAAGTCTGCCCGTGGAATCGATTTTCTCAACCATCCTACCCATCCTTTGAATCAAGCATTCCGCTTCCAACAACCTCAGACCTGCTTCTGACATCCGTTGAATTTAATCAACGCTTCAAAAAAAGCCCCATCAAACGCACCAAGCGACGAGGCTACTTAAGAAACGTAGCCACCGTCCTTGGAAACAACGGCAACTCAAAAGACTTGCCTGTTTTACATCAAGCCAAGCAAGATGAAGAACCATTAATAAAAGAACATGTCAATTGGGCTATTACTGAAATTCATAAAAGAGAAAACAATGAATAAACTACTCATCGCCACCAACAATCAAGGAAAAGTGAAAGAATTACAAGACCTCTTAAAAGATATAGGAATCATTCTGGTCACACCAGCAGATATCAACTTATCACTTGATGTCGAAGAAGACGGTAGTACATACGCAGAAAACGCATCTAAAAAAGCTGTGGCATTTGCCCAAGCCAGCGGACTCCTCTCTCTGGCAGATGACTCAGGGCTGGAAGTAGAAGCCCTCGATGGTGCCCCTGGCTTATATTCGGCACGCTATTCCCCAAAACCCGGGGCCAATGATGCAGATCGTCGCGCCTATCTTTTACAAAACCTCAAAGATAAACCACAACCTTGGAAAGCGCATTTCCATGCCACCATTGCCATCGCAAATCCACAAGGGGAAGTACAGTTGACTGAAGGAAACTGCTACGGCGAAATTATTTCAGAAGAACGTGGTACCGGCGGCTTCGGATATGACCCCATATTCTTATTAAGCGAATTAGGTTTGACCATGTCCGAACTAAGCATGGAACAAAAAAACCGCCTCAGCCATCGGGCATTGGCGGTTCGCGAAGCGAAGACCATTCTACAAAAGTTATTCCTGTGATTCTAAAAAATCAATCATAATTTGAAGTACAGAGTCAGGTCTTTCTAACATAAGCATGTGCCCTGCATTAGGGATGAATTCCAACTTTGAGTTTGGAATGTGATCATGTAAAGTTTGTGAATATTTTGGCGGTGTCATTTGGTCAAGGCTGCCACAAACGACAAGGGTAGGAACAGAAATGAATGGGAGTGAATCCTGCATATTGAAAGCGTGGCAGGCCAAAAGGTCCGCATGAAACGTGAGTGGATTAGTGAGCAGTAATCGTTGCTTGGTCAACTCACGTGTACGAGCATCCGCATAGCGGCTGAAGGAATTCTCAACCAGCATTTCAATGGCAGCAGGAAATGTTTCAACTCTTGAAGCGGCTTCAAGCAAGGCAGGAGATACTCCAAGCTTCGAGCCCGTACTAATCAATATAAGACTGCTGACAAGTTCTGGGTGTTGAACTGCCAAAGATAAAGCAATTGCACCACCCATAGAATGACCAGTTAACGCCACCTGCTTTAATCCTAGTGAATTCATAAATTGAACAACATCATTTACATGTTCATCAATATTTTTCCAACCATCTCCTTTTGACTTTCCATGCCCACATAAATCGAGTGCATAGATTGCATGCTCTTGCATACGCCTGATGGTAGGCGGCCAGGATAAATGAAATCCGCCTGCACCATGAAGAAGGATGACAGGCGGATATTTTATATTTTCAACTTGATGAGCAAAATAATTCAGCTCAGACTTCATGTTATTTACGGCCATGATGTAAACGATCGGCAGCTTCTTCTGTAAGCGGGATATACACCTGCACCTTCGTCCCTTTGCCTGGAGCCGAGTCTAGCTGGAACAACCCATTAACCAATTCAGCACGTTCGCGCAAGTTGACCATGCCTAAACTGCTATTGGCACGCTTATCATATGCCTCGGTCACGGAGCGAACATCAAAGCCAAGGCCATTATCAATGATTTCAAGCAGAGCAATCCCAACATCCATCTGGCGTAAATTAACGGCGATGGTTTCTGCTGCAGCATGTTTTCTAGCATTATTGACGGCTTCTTCAATAATGTAGAAGATCACGCCTTGCTTTCCCATTTCCAATTGTCCTACTACTCTTTCATCAATATTGATGACAACCTTTTGATCAAAGGTTTCCTTCATCTTATCTGCCATAGACTGTAAGGCTGCAGTCAATCCTTGAGATTCAAGAATCAAAGGGCGCAAGGTAAAGAGCATATGACGGATTTCTTTCGTAGTCCGTTGTGCTAATTCTTCCAGGCGCACAATTTCTTCTGTAGCCGCATTCACATCTTTGGCAAGCATACGCTTTGTAATATTGAGACGCATGGCCATCGCTGCTACAGATTGAGTGGGACCATCATGCAAGTCACGCGCAAGCTTTTTGCGGGCTTCTTCGTGCACCTCAATCATGCGCTCTTTTTCTTCCACCAAGTCTTGATACAAACGCGCATTCTGAATAGCAATGACTGACTGACGTCCGATAATCTCCAATAAGTTACGTCGTTCAGCGGTGAAATATTCAGGGTCAGGGTGAGCAAACAATAACACACCGTACACATTAAATCCACTACGTAACGGGAAGCAGAAACCACTGGTACAGGTTCTTAAAGCAATGACACGCCCAAGCTCGGCGTCATAACCAATATCTTTAAAGAAAACCGATTCCCCTTCATCCAATGCTTTTTTCAATACACCTTCTGAACCATCAAAAGTCACCCGCATATCAGATGGAGTAAATCTACGTGCAGACCCAACCCTCAACTTTCCACCGTTAAACAACATGACCGCCCCCACTAACGGATCACTGACAGATTGTCCAGGATCTGGATTCAAAGCGGTGGCACTCATATCCAATGCAGACTCTAATACGCGTTTATAGCTTAAGGTAGAAGATAAAGTAGAAGTAAGTTCATAAATTGCGCGCATCCGCTCATTTTGAATGGCTTGTTTTCTTTCTTCTTCATCCATCCAACCTTCGCGATTTTTTCTGGTGTGTATCATCAAGCGTCGCCCTAAAAAGCCAAAAACCACCCCCAACACAGCTATAGAAGCCGCAATCGATGCGACCAAAATGCGTTCATTTGTTAAATCTTTGCCAGTGTAATAAATCAAACCAGCAAAAAGAATAGCAGCAATGACTGCGCCGAAAAATTCAAAATAAATGGAACCCGTCAAAATAGGTAAAAGACCTGCCCAAAAAGCTGGGCCGTTCACGCCCCCTTGCACCCAGTAAAAAGCCCCTGATAACACAAGGTCAACGGCTAGGTTGAAAAAACGATGATACCGAAAACGAATGTTTAACCCCGCCAGCCCTGTCATTCCTAAATTCCAAAGAATCAAAAAAAACAATGGCCATGATGCGGCCAAATCTAATTTGTCACCTAGGCCAAGTGAAACCACCAAACCAACAAGCATCACCCATCGCAGGGAAATGGCAAACCAGTCGGCCATGTAGGGTGTGTTGAATTTGCGCATCATAGGTCTATATAATAACGAAAAATTCGTGGATGGGCAACTGTGAAAGAGGTTACAAACAGATTACACCTTAAGCTTCATACCCCATACGAGGCAAATAAGGGGTTAATTTACCAATTAATACAGCTTTTTGCTCCTCATTATACGCTTCACGGAAACGGCCGATTTTGCCCTTGAAAAAATGGAGACCTTGCTGGCCGTCATTGACCCCGGGACGATACTGTGCGATCACTTTTTGGACCTCAGGATTGGTCCCGTCTAACTTGAGATAATTCACCAATTTGGTAGATTCTTCGTCATAATTTATGAGCAGGTCTTCGTAACGAGCTACGAGAACATTCTTCTCGCTCATCCATCTTTCCCAAACATGCACATATTCCATCATGAAATCGACACTTTTATCAAAATCGGAAAGATGTGAAAAAGCGTTCGGGCGGCCTTTGGCCAAAGCACGTTGACCATAGTCAAAGGCGGAGAGCATGGCATCGCGTGGGTCACGATAAATGTATGTGATGCGAAGCAGGCCGAGGCTTGTGAGGAAGCGCGAAGCGGTTGTCGGACTGGAATGTGCTTTGATGACAAATGTGTTTCCCATCAAAGCAGGGAGTGTGACCATCCCTAATCTTCGTGCAGACAGCACGCCAATGTTGCAATTTACTTCGGTAAGTATTTTTTGCAAACCATATTTTTCACGGATGTCACGCGCATCGGCACAACCAGTGGTCTTCATCAAATCGTTAATTACATTGTAGTGCCAGCCCGAACCCGCGCGAGGCATACCGACAGAGAGAACAATCATATTTTTTCCTTATGCAATGAAGTTGCAGATAGCCCTACCAAAATTCCCGACACCAACCAGATGCTTGGCATGGCAAGTGAATCTTGAGTGAAATTATAAAAGGTGATGCCCAGCCATGCAAATACTCCGGCAATAGCTGCAAAACGCATCCACTTTCCATTTTGAAGATATAACGAAAGTGAATCACCAAGCACATGAAGTTGAAAGGCAAAAAACAAAAAGAAACCAATCAACCCTGTTTCAGCAAATAAACGTACATAAATGTTTTTGGGGTTTGGGTATAAACGGTTTTCAGGGTTAAGCTGTTTTGCGATTTCAGCAATCGTAGTCAGTGACCAATCGGGCAGGTTTTGATAAATATAAAACCCACTTGCACCAAGGCCAGAACCCGTCAGCGGATATTTTTCATAGGCAGCCCAAGCTCCAGCAGAATAAGCACCACGGGCGCCTGCATTAATATCTACGATATATTCACTTAAACTTGTGGCCTCAATTTGCCATAAGCGGCGGAAGAGGCCTTTTTGATTCAGAAACAGAAATGCACCAGCCATGCTCCCAAGAACAGCAACAATCACTCCAACCCGAATCAGCTTTTCCAAAACGCTTCCGCGGAAACCGTCGATGAACCAATCCCAGACAGCACGTGTTACGACGCGGCCAAAGAATAAAAAGGTAATTCCTGCGGCAGCAACGACTGTCAACAAGCCGCCACGAGAGTAGGTCGCCAAAAGCACGAGCAGAGACAATGCCAATAAAACAGGTTCCAGCCACTTAAATCGCGTGAGGCGATAATTTGTCAAAACAGCACCGAAGAGGAATGGAATAAATATCGTCGCAAGTTGACCTGCCAACCAGGCAGGCTCGTAGGCAAAACCAGAAACACGGTTCGTGCGGACCAACTCCCGCATTGAAAATGCCAGTTGCCAATGTGTGACCATTTCCTTCTTAAGCAGATGCGTATAAAACGTGATGGCTTGCAAGCCGCTCCATGCAATGGTCAAACATAAAGCCGCAAAAATCCAAATGAGCGAAAAGCGTAAATCATCTTCATCTTTGTTCATCCAAGCCGCGCTGACAAAAAAGACGAGACCAATAAACAATGTAACCAATGCACGAATAGCACGGCCAAAATATTCTTGGCCTCTTAATGGAATGGGATTCGTTAAAATGCCAAAGCTGGTTACAGCTACAACAAAAAGAACAAACATCAGTAACACAACAAATGCACCAGGCCAGGTCAGGGTTTCTTTTTTCCGCCATGCTTGAATGAGTAACAAAGGCAAAAGCAAAGCCAATGGATACAAGGAAAGTGGGCGCACCAACGCGCTATCCCCTAAAAATGGAAACCAACGAAAACTGGTGACAGGAATGGTCAATAGAGCCGCGGCCCAAAGGATGCGGGGAAGGTTTTCCAAGGACAATATGGGGCGAGCGAAATTTTTCATTTTGCTTTTGGTTTTATGAACAATACCACAAACACAGCAATCATAAGTAATCCGACAGAACCTACAAGTAAATATTTACTCAAAGAAATACTTTTTGATTTTGGCAGATTTTCAGATTGAGTCACTTCGAGTTTGACAAACTCGTTCACATTCCCCGACTTTACTTCTGATTGTGCTTTCTCAGCAAAAGCTTTGACCCATGCAGAAGCAAGCCCTTCAGCAGTTTTTGCATTGCGATAATCAGCGTAGAAATGCCAACCTGCTTCTGCAGGTTGACTAAGTTGAAGGATATGTCCACGTAAATCTTCTATAGGAATTGCAAATTCAGAAGACAGCTGGCTCATCACCTCATCAGACCAGGCGATTTCTTCCAACTTGCGAGTTTCACGTTCAAGATAATAAAATTGCTGACGGTCTGTATCTTGAGGCCAGGCTTGTTCCAAATTAAAATCTACATTCACCGTGGCTCTCGCTCGATAAGGAGGAGGCACTACAAAATAAAATGCTGCACCCAGCAATGCCCCAACAACGGCACCTAGCATCCAAAATCGCCATGCACGCAACAGGCGTACAAGATCTTTCATAGAGGGAGAGATAAAAATAAAATTCATGTATCACGCAGGCAAAAGCCTGCACTCCTACGTTATTTTTTGATTCGCCACTTCCATAGTGGACCAACAACCTTGCGGATGTAATATTTTGCCACAATTGGGGAAAAGAAACTACCACCATCCCGATAGTGTACTTTCAACATTTCCTGCCAGCCGCGCTTATCAGCCACATTGGTTTTACTGGATGTATGAATACGAAAATTTGCCCACACTTTACCTGGTAGATATTTTAAGGGTGCATGTACTGCGATGCGAGTCCACAGATCATAATCCATCGCAAAATAAAATGATGGATCTAAAGGGCCAAACTCCTGCCAATACTTCGCACGGAAGAACATAGTCTGTTGTGGAATATGAACGTATCCCTCACGCAAACGGCGATAATCTGTTTGAGCAGAATTGAACTTGCCAATCACTTTATCATTCTCATCGATAAAGTCACAATCGGCATAGACCAAAGCAACTTCAGGATTTTCCATCAAATATTTCACTGCGGCGAAAACTGCTCCAGGATTATATGTATCATCAGAATTCAACCATGCAAGGATATCTCCTTTAGCACGATTGAATCCCTTATTAATCGCATCGGTCTGACCTTTATCCTGCTCGCTGACCCACCAACTGAGTCTGCCCTCATACTTTTTAATCACATCCACGCTGCCATCGGTTGAGCCACCATCAACAACAATATATTCAATCCGTGGATAATCTTGATTAAGGACAGATTGCATCGTTCGTTCAAGGAATTGGACTTGGTTAAATGATGGTGTGATAATTGAAACCAATGGAAGTGGGCGGACAGAAGTCATTTTATTTCCACTCTTCATCTGAATAGAAGAACTCAGAAACACCTTCGGTCATTTTGCGAATACGGGTGACTTCTTCTGCAGTTAATATTTTCTTCCAATTATTCAAATTCGCACGGCTATCCAACTTCACTGAGTGCGTCTTATTTTGGGCCAACTTGGTTGGGTTTTCTGAACTACTTGAGTTGACAACTGCCTCTTCTGCAGCTGGGGTAAATTCATATCCTAATTTTTGATATAGTTCACGGAATCCCTGCACAGGATTGAGAGAAAGGTCTTCGTGGCGGACAGTAATTAAATCGGTCCGTGTCTGAAGCGTCTCATGAATGGTACGATAGAGTGCGGTCCACAATAAACAAGCCCGGCCAATCACATCGTCCGCACCAATAGACTCAAAAGCGGCGCGGTCTCGTTCAAGGTAATCGCGCATTAACATCGGCTGAACCAATAAATCTTCAATCTGAAACGGCCAATTTAAACGCTTCAAACTGCTGACAAAAGCCGCAGGATGCCGAATGGCAATTACCACCTGACACCCCAATCGATCTGCAAACCAAGGTGTGGAAAAAGAAGCGAATGGATCTTTTAACAAAACTCGATTCCCGCGCAAGCGCCCCTCTGTGAAACTGGTGAAATCACGTCCCATGCGCAATATATCTTTAACTGAACGAATCGTTGGGATTTCTTTAAAGGTTTGATAACGCAAATCAAGCAACCGCTGAAAGGCGGGTAAAAACTGCACCTCATTTTCTGCATTGACATAGGTATACCAATGTTTAACTTCAACGCCCAGCACACCCCGACGATGTGAGACGCTCAAAGGTTCGTTGGCATAAGTCAGCCCGCCAGAGGCAGCCAACATACGTCCCACCCATGAAGTACTACCGCGATGAATACCTGTAACCAACAAAGGGGATGAATGACTCACTTGTTTAAATACTCCACAATATATTGATCAGGAATGGATAAAGCACTAATTGAATTTACTTGATAATAACTGGCTGCACATAAATTAATCCATTGATTAGGGCTATCATCCAGTTCTTTGATACCAAACGCTCCTGAATACCCAGGGACAATGAGATCCTGTTCGCCCAACGCCGCGTGACGGACAATATAATCGTTTCGCAGATCCCACATTTTAGCGCGGGCCTGATACTCTGACACATTCTTCGACACATTAACTGCTGCTCGAACAGGATAAATACAAAGCACGAGAAGTACAATGATAAAAACTATCTTGAGAGATAAGTTTTCTGCAAAAGATGAAGTCCATTGTGCCAACAACACGCCTACATAAGCGCCGATAGACATTAACCCTACATCAAGAATGAGTTGACCGATAAACCGTGCGCGCTCAATCGGAAATCCCTGACCGTAAACACTGGGTGAAAAACTAGCGACAATCAGTAGATATGAAAATACGGGCAAAATGATTAATATGATTGCCGTGGTTTTCGTCTGCTGACTTGTGAGTTTGGGCATCCAAAAAACGTATAGACCATAAAAAAGAAAAAATGAAATGAAGAGGGTCAAGAATGCGGGCAGGGCGAGAGTTCGCAAAGAATTCAAGGAGAATTGAAATGCATACAAGAAGGAACGGCTGATTAAGAGCGGAATGGGAGGCGGCGGAGTGCCAAGGCGTAGGGCATTAGCAGGAGCAAATACCATCGCCAATAAAGCCGCAAAGAATCCCATGAATGAACTGGTCAAAATACTCAAAGCCAAAGTACGATTTGGAGATTGATTCAAAAACCAAGTCCCCAGAAGCGCACTGCCAAACAAGGCAATCAACACGACAACCGTCGGCTCGGAAAACCCGCCCAGCAAAAAGGCCAGCGCAAAATCCAGTAAGTAGTATCCAAACGGAGCAGGCGACTTCATCGCTGAAGAAATTCTTCGCAAGACATAAACCAAAAAATACGGAGCAAATACCAATGGAGCAAAATGCGTAGCCATGGATGAACGCCAATATAGCGTTTGATATAAATTAGGAGCCTGAAGCAATGTAAAAAATATCAGCATGGAAGCCAACACAAAAGCCAAAGGCTTCGGCCAGTTGATTTTTGCAATTTTCACAACTTCCAAAATACTCCAAGTGATACCGACCACCCATAGAATAAGCATTAAGGCTGGTAAAACTCGAACGCTGCGAGTGGATATGAATTCACTCAACGCAATCAAGGTGAAATTCGAATATCGATCTGAGATATTCAAGTAATTTGTCCAGAGCGCAGAGAAAAAATTTGAACGAGTAAACTTAATCGCGCAGTAATCATCTGCCATATGACGGGCAAAGATTCCGAGATAGGCATAGACGGCAATCGCCGAGGAAAAACATATGCCTGCAAATATAAGCAGGGAATCCAATCCCGATTTTAATTTTGAGCTTGTCATATTTACTTAGTTACACTTCCAGAGTTGATAAGATAGATTGTATATCCATCGCTTTGTGCAAAAACAGGATATTGAGCTAACTTTTCCTTGAGCAAAGGTTGACGATTTAGCTCTTCAAAGTCGGTGACAATGAATAAATCTTTTTTGGCGGTCAGTTCTTCAAATTTCTTTTCAAAATCACCTTGAGCACCACGCAAGCCTTCATGATAATTCAAATCACCGAAGGTAGGCCAGGAGGTAATCGGCAACCAACCCCAATACGCAAGATGTGAACCATAATCTTGTGTGAGGCCAACAAGATTATATCCGCTGACCTTGGCGCTGAGTTCCTGCCACATTTGAGCTTGTGGACGATAATCAACAGATTTCATCTCAGCACGGAGATTCCAAAGCGTAGCAAAGAGACCAAGAGACAATACTACATAAGCTGCAAAGCGCGTCCATTTTGTGAGGGTAAGAGTTGCAAGTTGAGCAAACAGAAAATCTGCCAGCGGCGCTAAAGATAAGGCCACAATCGGAATCAAGGGCAGGGAATAATAATCGTGAGAAGAGATGTGATAGTTAAAGTAAAGCCCAAAGACGAAGTACCCAGCCCAAAGTCCGAGCAGGAAGCGCTGGTTTTCCTTCTTAAGAAAAAATAAACCGAGCAGAGACAGCATCAAAACGAATCCACCGATGACGATGTTCAACATCCCGACCCAGCCGAGATAATAAGATGGACTCAAAAATAATGCAGGGATAAAACGCCCACCGAATTGTTGACCGAGATAGCCTGCAATGAAAACGCCGTAGATGGTATAAGCCGCGCCAGGCAGGATGCCTAAGGCGCTCATGACATAAACTTGAGGCTGCTTCAGCGCATCACGCAGGGACATTCGTCCAAGCAGTGCTCCCAGCCCACCTCCGATGATAAAGAACACAGCGACAAATTTGATGAGAATGGCCAGCCCGCCAAAGAGACCTGCGAGAATGGCAAATAGCCACTGTGTTTTTGACAATGTCGATACGGATTTCGTCCATTGATGCACTGCCCACCAAAAAAGAATGATGAACATGACCATAAGCGGATCAGGTTGGAAGCTGCGGCTGGCCGTGACAGCATATGGGAGAAATAGAAAGACTGCCGTGGAAGCAAGTGCCCCATCGACACCTGAAATGTCTTTAGCAATTAGAAAGATAAAGATAGCACCAATCAACCAAAACAGCGAGGAGTAGACACGAGCCACCCATAAGCCTTCGCCTGTGAAGCGATATGTGAACGCAACGATACGCTCAATAATCTCAGGCTCTATCGCGGCGCGGACCTTCCACTGTTGGACGGCAAAGCTCTTTTTCTCAGTTGGGACGTTGGTGAGGGTTTCATAGTACATGCCGCGGGCTTTGAGCGCAGACAGCAATTGACGAGTAGGGTGAAAATCCAGCGGCAGATCGGTGATGTCGTACAGACGAATCGCGAGGCCAAGGGCTAGCAGGAGAAACAAGGCAGCCAGCCAAGCGGTGCGGGTTTTGAAGAAGGAATTTGAATCATTCATAGCGCGGGGAATATTGTAACGTAAAACGGGAAGGTCTTCTTGTGTCAAAAATGAGGAGAGGCTTATAATATTGACATATTAAAAGGGAAATATAGTTAGGCACTTGGTCAGTTATAAGATGAAGACAAAAGATAATTCTCACATTTACGGACTAGATGAATTTGGTCTAGATATTAAGTAGTTGGTTGGGTTAGGAGGACTCCCTATTTCGGTCCAAATTCATTTCAAGCACATTAATGAGGCAAAACTTTTCTCCTTATTACCTGCTGAAAGAAAACAAAGGATCGAAGCATGGTACGAGAAAATTTATTCCAAAGCGATTCGCAAACTACCTACAAAAACATTTAAGCCATTAAAGCCTGCAAAGAGAAATGAAAGCCCACGCGGTATTTCTGCCACTATTGAAGCAAAGAAGTTTAGATCTTTATTGAAAGCACCTAATATTTCATCTATTTTCATTGAGAAGATACCTGGATATAAACGGAAAAAGACGGCTAAGGTTAAAGTAGATCAATGGTTTACAGTTCAAGCAAGGTTTGCATTTCAAATTGAAGGTCAAACAAAAGGAATGCAAACTTATGAAGAACGATTTCTTTTAGTAAAAGCAATCTCATCTCAAAATGCAGAGAAAAAGTTACTTCGAGAATTTAAGGCATATAGTAAACCTTGTCTAAACTCAGATGGTTACATGGTTCGCTGGATATTTGAAAAAGTATTGGACACTTATCACTTATTTGATGACGAAATCTTTGAAGAAGGAACTGAAGTTTTTTCAATATTGAAAAGCAGGAAAATGAAGGCGAATTATCAATAATCTCCAAAAGCCCTATCGATACACGGTATTAAAGGTAATGTCGTATGAAGAAGATTTATACTCTAGTAATAACCTATTTTTATAAGTGACAGTCACCTTAAAGGTGACTGTCACTTATTTTGATAGCGTTCTTCTCGTTTTGCCAAAATCTGTTCTCGCAACTTTCCCAATCCCAACAAACTCAATATGCTTGAAATTAAAAGGTTCATCCGTGCCAAAGCAGTTGGCGGGTGAATAAAGAAAGCCTTTGTCCATGCGACGAGGGCTTGGGCAGGTTGGCCACCGTCTAATAAATAGCGAGCATCCACACGGTGGGCAGAGGCGCGGGCACGCCGATTCACCTTGGTCAAGACCGATGCGAGGGTTTCATCCTGTTTGACAGCCTCTAAAATACGGAAGGCTTCGCGTCCAAACTCGGCGGCTTTCGCACGGTTCTTCGCTTCAGCATGATAGCGAGCCGCAGCCCAGGTTTGGTCCACATGCAGAATCGGTCCATGTTGGACGAGTTGAATCCACAAGTAATGATCGAGTAAAAAATGAAAAGAGGAATCAAGCCTGAGATTTTGCAATGCAGAGCGACGCATAAAGACAGCGGGCTGACCGATAATCTGAAAGCAAAGCAGGTCTGCGAGAGTCAATTGTTTGTAATTCAAAGTATTGAAAGTCTTGCCGTTTTGATCAACAGCCAGCATGTTGCCATAAACCAACACCACATCAGGATGCTCGTCAAAAACTTTCACCGCCGCGTGAACCGCACCTGGCAAATAATAATCATCTGAATTCAACCACGCGACAATCTCGCCTGTGGCTTTGTCAAAGCCTTTGTTAATTGCTTCCGCTTGACCCTTATCTTTTTCTGAAACCCAAAAGGCAAGTTTATTTTCATATCGTTTAATAATTTCTACACTTGAATCAGTAGACGCACCGTCAATGACGATGTATTCGATATGTGGATACTCTTGATTCAAAACTGAAGTGAGAGTTTGCTCAAGGTAAGCAGCCTGATTGTATGAAGGAGTGATAATGGAAACGAGAGTCATAATATATAGGACACGGATTATTTCTTTTTGCAGGATTGTCAAAAGATTCCACCACAGAGCACACAAAGACCACGGAGAAAACCTTATAAAAACTCTGTGAACTCAGTGTACTCTGTAGTTAAAGTTTTTATCTAATCTTCTAAACACTCCCAAAATTTACAACTTATTTTCAAATTGATATTTACCGTAAGTCGTACAGCACATATCCATCGCCTTTTGCCACAATGGGATATTGATCGAGAATTTTTTTCAAGTCTGGTTGCTTGTCCAACTGACCAAAAGCAGTCACAAGGAAATAATCTTTGCCATCGGTCAACTCGGCAAAATTAGAAGCCCGATCCAAAGGACCATTATGCACTTCGCTTAAATCTGTGCTGAGCGGCCACAAATCCACTTTGCGCCACCCCCACAGCATTAACCGAAAGCCATAATCCTGAGTCAAACCGATTACGTTTAAATCCGCAGGAATCGCTTCCCCAATGCTTTTCCAAACGGCAGGTTCATGACGAAAATCTTCAGCCACTAAAACAGAACGTGCCACCCAAGCTTGATACCCAATCACAGCCAACACCAATGCGATGAAACCCACGCGTCCGACTCCGCCCTGAGCTGTCACACTTTCAACCAGAGGATTCAACACCACAGCCAAGCCTAAAGTGATGATGGGAATCAATTGGATATGATAATAACTATGGGTATACATTTGAAACGGCAACGTGAGCCCGTACAATAAATATCCCACCCACAAACTAATCAACAACCATCGCATGCGCGGAGTTGCAATCAAGGCACCCGCCAAACTGAGGAAAATCATCGTCAACCCGAAGATACTGCCAAGGAAAGCCAACCACTTGGTATAAAAATCGGTGCTGGTGATGAGTTTGAGCAGAGAGAAGGTCCACGCGAAGAAATATTCAGTGGAACGACCTTGATGCAACAAAATGTAATATAGCATGGCGGGAATCACCATGATGAGAGCCATCGTCCACACTTGTTTGGATTTCCAAAAATCTTTTCCAAGCGTAAACAAGACCAAAGCCACAGCAGCCCCACCTGCAAAGAAAGCAATCACAATCTTCACGAGAGTGGCAAAACCCAGAAACACACCCGCCCAAGTTGCCCACTTCCATGTTTGTTCTTCAGACCAGCGATACAGAAAATAAATGCCAATTACAAAAGCAGAAGTCATCAATGGGTCGGGTTGAAAGGAACGGCTCGACTGTACAGAAAATGGCAATACGATGTAATAGGCCAACGCAATCCATGCTGCCCAAGGGGAAGTAGCGCGACGCATCAAGTCAAATAAAGCAACGCCTGCTGCAAGCCAAAAGAAGGTCATCCAGATGCGCGGCACCGCATAAGATTCACCACCTGCAATAAAATAACTTAACGCCACAATCGATTCACTGATGGGCGGTCTATATTGGCCCACTGAACTGGCAAGTGGGGAAAAGTATTGGTCAATGCACGTTGTTCAGCAGTGGCAGAAGGTAACAAGGAATACAAATATTCCGTGCCACCAAAGAATTACGCAATTGACGTGATGGTTGAAAATCCAATGGAGGGTCGGTGATGTCTATCAGGCGGAGGAGTCCGCCTAACGCGATGAGAATGACAAGAGCAATGTACCAAGTACGAGTTTGGGAAAGAGGCGAGGTTTTCATCAGAATAAAGAATTGTAGTCCACTTTGGGGAAGATGGTCAGTTTCCCGCCAACCGTTGCATCGACCACTTGACGGCCAGCCTGTTGAAAATGATCGCGAGCAAAGGCATAACCAATTTCGGAGGTATCGAGGTCAGGCAACTGCCAGCGAACACCTTTGCCAAAATAATTGGCATCGACATGATTTGGGTCATCCCCTTCGGAGACAACGGTTTTATTCGCTTCCCCTTTTGAGGTGAAATTATGATCGACCCCAATCAAAATTACTTTTTCAAACCCCATATGAAATGCGAGTTGAAGTGTCACATTGGTAACTGTTGCGCTTTCCCACACCCGCCCACGCACGTCGTGCGAAAAACGTGGGCCTGTGTAAGAGGTATATAAAAAAGTTGGAACTTTTGATAATGGCAAATCAGACGAGAAATAATGATGGGAACGCCATGCTAAAAATTTCGGCATTGGCAATGCAAGAATGTCATCATGGAATTGTTCAATCACAAGATTATTCGTTGCTGCAAAGTAGGTAGTGTGAAATCCAAGTTCTGGAAATATCACATAAATACGATTCATTCCAAAGGTGATTTCATTTTTCAATTTACTTAAGTCAGTTTGTTTGAGGCTGGGACCATTCCCGATGATGAAAGCACGCTTGCCTTTGTGAATATCTTTCAACTCTGCTAACCGCTTAATACTCTCACGTCGCCAAGGATGAAGATACGCAGCGGGTAATTCAGGAGTGCGGCGAATGGAGTCATATGAATTACGTGCAAATTGCCAAAGAGGCTGGGGAATGATGTTCTTCAGAGTTTGTTTCATGGTATATTCAAATATGCCTTGCGAAAAGAAATCAAAAAAATTAATAGAGCTACATCAAAGATTAAAGTAAATACATCTAAAATTCCAAATTGTCCCACCCGCGTAACGAGCGCATTGACGAGTAAAGCGCCAATTGCAAAGTAGAAAATCCATGGTTCTCTATCATTGTACAGCCAGCCACTAAAAAACATGGCAGCCGCATTCATATACAGGAAAAATCCTGCCAACAATGAAGAAGCTCCATTATTCTGGGAGAACATATCATACGCAAGATACGTCCCCAAGCAAAACCATATCACAGCATTGAGATAAAACAATATCTGTGCTGTTTTTATTTTCGGCCCGAGCGTATCAGGCCTGTTGATCTTTTTGACTCTTGGCATATTATTCCGTGCTTAAACGTGCTGTAGCGCCACCATCCACCACGAGAGCCTGACCTGTCATAAATGAGGATTGGTCATTATCTGCAAGGAAGTAAATTGCGCTGGCAATTTCTTGAGGCTTTCCAATTTTTCCACTCACTGTTTTCTGCGCAAGATTGTCGAGCCGTTGCTGTATATCACTGCCACCTAAATGACCGCGGCTTAACCCCGCACGTAGCATGGGGGTATCTACAGCTCCAGGCAAAACTGCATTGACTCGAATATTATCTGGCGCAAATTCAATCGCCATGGCACGGGTCAAGGCTAACAAGCCACCTTTAGAGGCAGCATAGGCAGCGATATTAACCGAAGTCTGAATCGCATGAACTGAAGAGACATTCACCACAGCCCCACCGCCCATCTTCAACAGCGGATAGGCCAACTTCATACCGAGAAACGCTGAGCGCAAATTGGAAGCCATGACACCATCCCATTCTTCCACAGTTGTCTCAACCAATGGCTTGGCGATTTGAGTTGCAGCATTATTCACCAACGCATCCAGTGACTCGGTGAAAGCATGCGCTTTTTCAAAAATGGCCTGCATATCTTCGGGAAGTGCAATATTGGATTGGATAAATAAACCATTTTGAGGAAAGTCATCACCAAATTCATTACGGTCCACGCCAATAACGCGCCAACCTTTTTCAGCAAAGAGATGTACGCTGGCGCGGCCAATTCCGCCCGCCGCACCTGTGATAAGGAGTGTTTTTGTCATATGTTTTCTTCTTCTTACTTTATGATGGATGAATCATACGTCAACCCCAGTCCTTCCACCAGATTCTTGATGGTGTTCCAGTGGATACGTTCCCAGGCTGTAGGGCTGGAATTGGAATTATGCGGAGCCAGCATGACGTTGTCCATCTTCAACAATGGACTATCCTTCGGCAACGGTTCAAATTCAAAGACATCCAAAGCTGCGCCTCCAATTTGACCTGAGCTGAGTGCAGCGACAAGGGCTTTCTCATCCACGATGGGGCCACGGGCAGTGTTAATCAGGATAGCCGTAGGTTTCATCTTTGAAAGAGTAGTTGCATTGATAAGATGATAAGAAGCGGAGTTCAAATCACAATTGACAGAAACAAAATCAGAATCAGAGAGCAAAGAATTGAGATCTGTCATATGAATTCCAGACTCAGACACAAAGACATGGTCAATGTCTACAATGTCTGTGCCAAGAACCTTCATGCCAAAGGCGCGCGCACGACGAGTCACCGCTTTGCCGATATTTCCAATGCCAATAATTCCCAATGTACACTCGCTTAAAGTCTTTCCTGGAATCTTCTCCCATTCACCACGCTTCATAGCGGCATCCATCCACGGGCCCCTGCGGGCAAAAGCCAGCATATATCCAAGGACTGTATCGGACACAGGTGTCGTGAATGCATTGGGCGTTCGGCAAAGTCTGATATTGAAACGGGAACAGGCCTCAGCGTCGATTGAATCGACTCCAGTCCCCCATTTGGAAATGACCTTCAGTCGAGGAGCACAGGCTTCTAATACCCGTGCAGTATAGCGATCATCACCACAAACTGCACCGTCAAATTGACCTGCATACTTAAGCAGGTCTGCTTCTTCCATGCGTTCTTCTACATTGGGAACAATCAAATCCAGGTCATATTTGGCAAACACTGGCTTGAAGCGTTCAAGAAAAGGCAGCATGTAAGGAGCAGTAAGTAAAACTGTATATTTCATTCAATTACCTTGTTTGACCACAAGAGTTGGGAACTTCGCTGAAGTCATAGAGATTGGGGACGGGAGAGAAATAACTGACATCTTTGAGAATATCATATTTACCGCCGAAGTATGTGTTAAAAACTTCACGGAAAATATTAACAGGAGTAATGCTTGGATACAACACATCATTATGTTCAGGGAACTTAATGGCAGTGAGGTTCCAAAAGCGCTTGTCCTTGGGTTGCAACCAAGGGCCGTGATCACCCTGAATGATGATAATTGGGGGTGTATCTGAATTGGCTTCAATTGTGTCAATCGCTTGAAGCATGTTCTTATTAAGAAACTGTAGTTGATTTACATATCCTTTTTGATATAAGTCTGCGGGATACATTCGTTGGTCATTCCAGAAATCTGGCGGATAGGTGGGATTTCCATTCGGGTCAAAAACAAATGGCGGATGAGGCGAAATCATATGAACATAGGAAAATGTTGGTTGTGGCATTTTTGCAACGTCGCCAATCGTATTGAAGACATAATGGAAACGATCACGGAAACCAACTCCCAAAAGATAATCTGGATCTACCAAACCATAATCCTGTAAATAGCGTCCAAATGTGGTGCGAAGGAACAAACCTTCAAAGTCGGTCATACCGGATGAAATCGCAGGGGGAGCCATAAAATGAGCCGCATCTGTCAATTGCAACCAAGCAAAACCCGTATCGTAATTGACCGTTTCATAGCCCATGGTTTCAAAGTTATAACGCACCGCACTGTGCTTGAGCGAATCCCATAACACACGGCGGGTAGTGACTTTGGGGTCAAACGCATCATTCAGGTCTTGCAGATACTGCATATTCAGAGATGAACCTAAAGAAATTTCAGTACGAACGTAATTGCTTTGACTACAAGAGGCTACATAAAATCCGCGTTTTTCTAATTCACTTAGAAATGGTGTGTTATCAAATCCATAAGCACGACTCAATAAATCCGCACGGCCATAGGAATCCAATAAAAAGAAATACACATCAGGAGCATTCGCTGGGCGCACCAAATCATTTTGAATGGGAGCTTTTGGGGAACCTAAATAATGCCCACCACTGCTGGGTTGGATTTCAGAATTAATCTGCCATAAAGCCATAACTACCAATGCCAATGACATGGTATTTAAAGTGGAGGCAAAAGACTCAAATTTCAATTTTGGGCGTGTTGCCCAAACAATAGCGCCGATGAAGAGAATCAACCAACCGATTGCCAACCAAGTAGTATAGTTAGTATCTGGATATTGTTCTTTGAGTGACATGTAAATATGTCCGTAAGAAAAGAACAATGCCAACAACAAGGCAGAGAGGAAGGCAGCTCGATGAACTGGCTTCATCCACAATGACAAAATTAAAAATATCAATCCACCAAATGCTAGTGAAACCAATAAAGGACGGACAGCCGCATTAGACTGAACCTGTCCGATATTCGTTGAAAGCAAAGCCAGCACAGGATATGCACTCAACATAATGGGATACCATGGTCTGGAGAACCAATCTGTAATCGTACTTTGGATTTCCTTTATATACTTCATTTTCCTCTGCTCATTAAAAAGTTAGTGATTTCAAAATCCAGTTCTTCATCAATATCCCAGGCTTCATCTGCATCAATCTCAAGCATATATGGAGTATCTCCAATACGGTGATGCTTGCGAGCTAAATTTTCACGTGTAAAAAGATACAGGCAGGAATTTTCTTCATAGACGGGCGGCAGGTCCTGGGTTTGAAGTAGTACAGCGGGATCGTGGTTGATGGCACGACCATCTTGAAAATATAGACGAGTTTGTAGGCGAGTTACTGAAAAAAGAGAATCATATTTTGGGAATTCGCTGAAAAAAGTTTTAATTCCTTGTGAGATGGTCTCTGCTTTTAACAATGGATTGGTGGAATGAGTCTGCAAATAAAAATCTGCCTGCACTTGAGCAGTATCATGCAGAAGAATATCATTCATGGGAACATCGTCAGCACGGAGATGTTCAGGACGTTGAATCAACTTCACGGTAGGGAAGAAGCGACGCACTCCATCCATCACAGGTTCAGAGTCAGTATCCACCATCACGGTTTCAATTTCAGGAACCGCAAGCAAGATCTCAAGGATATGGTGAAAAAGGGGTTTCCCTGCAATCGGGCGATAATTTTTGCCAGGCACACGCTGGCTATGGTGACGCATAGGAACAAGGGCGGCAAGTTTCATGCCCCCTATTTTATCCCCTTAACGGGCACTTCGTCTTACAACGTCGCTGACATTTGCCATTGCGACAGACTCTCGCGTTGCATGCCAAGTTTTTCAAAAAATGGACATAGCTCTTCAGGATAAATGGGCGTGACATGCCAGACTTTATTTGGAAAGCGGAAAAATACCGCTCGCATCAATTTTTGACCCTGGCCTGCTTCCCCACCTTCAGCTTTTTCCAACACGGACGTAATTGAAACATGCTCAACATCAGGATTGCTAATCACACAATAGGCATCGCCCAAACGAAATGCGCGTGAAGGCGGTGTATGCTGTGCAATAGACTCAGCAGAAAGTTGCCAGGGTAAATCCTTCGACCCAAAAACAGATATCATTCGCGCCATTTCGCGAATATCTATTTCTTCCAACTCATCACTTGCTTCGGCTTGCGGGGCTTCCAGCTTAAACCCAACCAACCTGCGAATTATTTTGAACCCAACTTTTTGATACAACTTTACCCCAGCCATATTTTGCTCAATGACTTCCAAAAGCATTTCTTGATCACCACGCAAACGTGCTTCTTTCATTAACTCCTGCATGGCCCAGGTACCTGCCCCACCATTGCGCGCATGAGACACAATCCCCATTGCTGCGAGTCGACTGGTCCAACCACGGCGTGCAATCAAACCAACGCCAATGGGTTCACCATCTTTTAAAAGAACTCGGCTTTCATTCAGGTCAATTCCATCACGGCGGACCATGGTCAACAAGACAGGAGGAGTGATATTGATAGGGACAAAATAGCCCTCAAATCCTCGTGTCAACAAATCAGCAAGTTGAGGGGTGGAAAATTCAGATGCAGGTTGAAATGAAAAAGTAGCCATATCGCTCGCTTTATATTTTTTTCGTCATATTCATGCTGGAAACTTCATATCCAACTGTTTCGTAGAGACTCCGCGCTACTTGATTCGATGCAAAAACATGCAAGCCGATGGATTTCAATCCGAGTTCGCGCGCTTTTTCTTCAATCAATACCATAGCCTGTTTGCCGTAGCCTTTTCCGCGAAATCGATCATCTATCCATAACTCGAAAATAAATCCGCTCTTGGTAGGACGATCTACATTGGCACGCAGCCAAATCAATCCAACAGCTTGATCTTCATCATACAAAGTATATAGATAATGATTCTCGGTTGCCAGTCCCTTTGGAAGTAATTGGTCAAATTCCTTACGGGATCTTTCAAGCGCTTCCTCTTCTGCCCAGTACCCTGCCTTGACATTATCAGCGGCATAGTCAGGAATTGTATGTTCTAAAAAGGCGTCAAATTCAGATTGAGTCATGGGGATTAATATAGACATAGTGCGATTATACCTATAAAAAATTGACAGCCACTTGCAGAAGTGACTGTCAACTAAAAAGCTATTCTATTTTCCCTAACCACTCGAGGCAGTAATCTGCAACCTCTTCCCAACCACGGGAACCGATTAAGAAATGGTCACGGCCTACAAATTCTTTGAAGTCTGTCACAGAAGGCAGTTGATATTTTCTGTGATTGGCTCGATTCAAAGATGCGGGAATGATATGGTCGTTTTGACCAGCTGTAATCAAGAGCGGACGACGCGGTTTCTTAAAATCCACTTTGCCTGCGGCTCCTAATGAAGAAACAGGAACTCCTCTTGACTCAGGCACAGCATAACGGTCATAGGCAGCGCGCTGCTCATCCAACGGCAAGGTGTTTACAAATGCATATTGAAATTGCTCAAAACTCATTTGCACAGGTTGGCTCAATAAAAATGGATTAATGGCAGGAAAATTAGCCTTCAAGAAGGAAGGCTCTGTTGTAAATACCCCTGCGGGCGGAGCAGGGTCAATGGCAACACCGGCGACGGCCACATCTCGTTGAAGTAAAAGCTGAACAACCAACCCACCCATCGAGTGACCGATAATGGCGGGCTTTTCTTCCAAGCCTTTGATGAAGGTCTCCACTGAATCAACAATTTGATCGAGTTTCAATTTTGCCAAATTCGAATTAGGATGTGACTTGCGAAGTTCATCCACAGGTTTATCACGACCTGGCCACGCAGGCGCAAAAACTTTATATCCTTTGGCTTCATAATAAGGAATCCACTTCTCCCAACACAAGGGAGTCATAAACATACCGTGAATTAGAACAATAGTCTTTGATTTCATATAAACTCCTACATATTAAAGTCACTACATTATAGAAAGATTATATCTAACATATTCATAAGATACGATAGCTACTTTAAAGTAACTATTGGCGCCACTGATTCGCGCGGATGTTTTTCTCTGCTTTCGTTACTGTCTCTTCAATACGTGCGGCACGGGTTTCTGCTTTCTTGGCATTGAGAATCCATTCCAAAATTCCACGTTTGACTGAACGTGGAAAAGCTTCAAAGTATTCCCTGGCTGTTTTATTTTTCGATAAAGCCTTTGCCAAGTCAGGTGGAATTTCTAAGGCTTCCACTGCATCGAGCGCATTCCAAGTGCCATCTTTCTTGGCTGCCTCCACTTTTGCCAACCCACTGGGAGACATCAACTTCGCCTTGATCAATTTCTCCACTCGTTCCTTGTTCAGCTTTGACCAATTTGTTCCAACCTTTCGCGGGGCAAACCATAGCATGGATCGTTCTTCATCTAGTTTTGCAGGCTTGCTATCAATCCAACCAAAGCATAGTGCCTCTTCCACAGCCTCATCATATTCAAAGCGTGGATTGCCTGTACCTTTTTTATAACTGATCAGCCAAATTCCTTCTGTTCGTGCGTAGTTTTCAGAAAGCCACTTGCGCCAGTCTGTACGGGAAACGGGATGAATGGAGTTAGGGGGAGGTTTAATTGTCATTGTTTATTATATTGAATTGGCTCAATCTCTCGTTTTTTATGGTTCGATGTTTTTCGATCTCTCGCATAATAAAAAGTCTCACGCAACTGCGGGGTGACCAGACTCGTTTCGCGGTGGCCCATTCTTGTTCCGTGAAATTGCATAAAACGAAACCAAAAGATGGAGGAAAGATTTTTCAACAACACACCTTCGCGCGTTGCATGCCAAAGGTCACTCAAAATATTAGTTACAGTTAAACGGATGAAATCATAATAATTAAAATGCGCCTCGGGGTAAATTTTCCGCAGGGCCATCGCTTCTCGTCGATATCGATTGTAGACTCCCTTTGGCGTTTCGTTATGCACATGAATGATTTCAGCTTCAGCTACGTATGAAATTTCATATCCTTGCCCCTTGGCCCACTTTGCCCAGGCTAAATCTTCAAGACCTGTCAGCGTCTCATCGTATTGATTTTCCTCCCACAAACTTTTTCGAATTGCCGCATTGGCATTGTTGCAAAATGCAGTTTCTTGCTTCAACTTACTCATGTCAGGATACCACTGATGAAAAATTTGCTGTTCAGAAAATTTCGCGACTTCAGGCCCACGCTGTTTGCCATACGTCAATGCAACTTGCTTATCTTGAAATGGACTCAACAAAGTCTCAAGCCAATCAGGATAGACGGGATACACATGGGCACTTGCCATGACGATGAATTCACGCTTCGCCGCCTTAATCCCATAGTTGAGCGAACGCCCAAAAGTAAACTCTGCTGATGGGATTCTCACAACCTGCACGCCATATGATTTGGCAATGGCAATTGTAGAGTCCGTTGAACCCGAATCAACTAAAATGACTTCTACATCTTGAACCGTCTGTTGTTTAATCCCTTCGAGCAAACGCCCAATGTGCTGAGCTTCGTTGTATGCACGAATCACGATAGAGCAATTACCAATCATTGTCTTTCTCATACCCAAGTTTCACCAACAAATCGCCTGCTACTTCTTTAAATATCTTTTTATGTTCATCGGTAAAGTGTTTTTTCCATTCACCTGTTTTTCCCGAGCGGAAGGTCGGAGACTTTTTTGGGTTGATGGATGTTTCGAGGGAATCCAGAATCAACTGTCGGTTAGCCTGAAGCGGAACGCGAGCGAGCAGGTGATCCATAATCCGCGTCAAGGTAGCGGCGCGGTCATGAATCAAATCTTCGAAATGAATCGTCAGCACTTCTTTATGATCGAGCCAACCAAGATATGGAGCAAAGCGTTCAGATATATTTAAAAATTCAATATCAGCATCAGGTCTACCTAAAATACTAACTTTCAATCGTGCATTGAAATCAGGCAGAGATTGATAATAATCATGGTGAACATGGCGCGCCTCCATATCCGTGACATAAAAAACATGTGAGACCACCACATCCCGCGGATCACGAAAAATAAAATAAGGTACAAATCGTTCTGAGCATACTCGTTCAATGGCAGCATCACGCGCAAAAAGATGCGCAGAAGCGAGATCACAGGGATGCAGAGAATCCAACCAAGTCAATGCCTGCTCAGGGTTACGCTTTGCTCCGCTTTCACCTTCATATTCGGCATAAAATGAATGAACACGCTTTGCAAATGGTGCAACTTTTGAAAACCCCAATAAAATTTGGTCTAGTAAATGCGTGCCACTCTTCGGGAAAGAAATTCCCAGCAAAATAGGGTAATCATTTGCAGGTTTGGGCACGGAGACAAAACGGACACGTTGTGTGAACTTTTCTGTTTGATAAAGAGTCGAGCGGATGAATGATTTCAAAGCCATACAGGTATTTAACCACAAATTCAGGAATGCGGACCTAAGTCTGTGTGGTACAAGAGAGACACAAATGAATTTTTAGGGTTATATACAAGAGGATAATCCATTGAAACCAACTATTTTCACCACCCCAATTTTAAGTCCCATTCTTCGCTTCCTAGCAAATTTGCTTCTACGTTTGGTCGGTTGGCAAGTGGAAGGAAACTTGCCAGACCTGCCTAAATATGTGATTATCGGCGCGCCTCATACCTCAAACTGGGATTTTGTCCTGTTTCTTGGGGTGATTTTCCATCTGAAGGCGAATGTCAAGTTCATGGGGAAAGCAGAGTTATTCCGCAATCCATTTGGCTGGTTTTTCTATTGGTGTGGCGGTGTGCCCGTGGACCGTAAAAAACCACATGGACTGGTAGAGCAAATGGTGGAAGCTTATGAAAAGGCTCAACAGATGATTCTGGTGATTGCCCCAGAAGGGACTCGTCACTTTGTGACCGAATGGAAGATGGGTTTCTATCACATCGCCAAAAGCGCAGGCATTCCCATCGTCATGGCGGCTGTGGATGGCAAAAAGAAAACCGTCCACGTTGGACAGATATTTCACCCTACAGAAAATATGGATGCTGATATCAAAGCCATCAAAGGAAGTTTTGATGGTTTAATTGGCATTAATCCAAACAAGAAATATATTTCATTGAAAAACTAAAGAGACAAGAAAATATGATTATTGACCACATTGAACATGCACAACTTTATTACAGCGTGCATCCCAGATTTAAGCAGGCTTTTGAATATTTCAATCAAATCGATATCAACACCATCCCCGTGGGACGATATGAAATCGATGGCGAAACCATGTACGCCTTGGTGCAGGAATACAACACAAAATTAAAAGAGCAAGGCTTTTGGGAATCACATCGCCGCTATATTGATTTGCAATATATGGTGCAAGGGGCAGAAGGGATGGGCTATGCCAACATCCATCACTTGCAACAAGGTCAGTACGATGAAAGTAAAGACTTCTTACCTCATTCAGGTGAAGGTGATTTGGTGGCATTGAAAAGCGGAAACTTCGTCCTTTTATTGCCACAGGATGTTCACATGCCAGGCATGGCACTTGGAGAGTCCGCACCCATCAAAAAAATTGTCATTAAAATCGCGGTTTAAAAAGGAGCAAGATGAAAAAATTACTGTTAATTACTGTGATTGCACTCTCCCTCGTACTCACTGCTTGTGGGCCAAAGACAACTACAATTAATATCACTGCAACTGATTCAGGATACGATTCAAAAACGTATACCGTCCCCGCTGGTCAACAAGTCACCATAAGTTTAACCAATAAAGGCGCCATAGATCACAAGATTGCCGTTCTCAAAAAAGGCGAAGAAGTGACTTTACCTTTCAGTGATAATGACCAATCCAAAATTTATTGGGAATTAGAGAACGTTTCTCCTGGTACGACCAAATCAGGCACTTTCACTGCTCCCACAGAAGCAGGCGAATACACCATCATTTGTGACGTTCCTGGTCACATTGAAATGGGCATGACCGCCACACTCATTGTAAAATAGGGAAACACAAAAAATCTCGCTCCTTCAGGAGCGAGATTTTTTTATTAAAACCCTTGACTTAGAGTATGCTCTAAGATGTACACTTAACACTATGGATATCCAAAAAGACAAACTCACCATTCAAGATGTTGCCGAAGCGACAGGGTTAAGTGCACACACCCTTCGTTATTATGAACGCGTCGGCCTAATTCACCCAATTAATCGAGAGGAAAACACTCGCCGTTGTTACACCGCGAATGATGTCGGTTGGATTGACTTCCTCATGAAACTGCGGGCTACAGGGATGTCTATCAAAGATATGCAACAGTATGCACAACTTCAAAGGCTTGGTGATGAAACCCTGCCTCAAAGGGTTGAAATGCTAAAAAAACTGCACAACAATGTGGAAGAACGTGTTGATGAATTAAATGAGCACTTGAAATTAATTCAGTACAAAATCGAGATTTACTCAAAACTTGTTGAAGAAAAAGACTTAGAAACAGCCTGAAAGGAAAACCATATGAGCACAACAAACACACCTCAAAGAACATTAGGACGATCTGAAATTCAAGTCAGCGCCATGGGACTCGGTTGCTGGGCCATCGGGGGTCCATGGAAATGGCTGGATGGCGAAGGAGGTTGGGGAGACATTGATGACAATGAATCAATCCGAGCCATTCACGCGGCCCTCGACCTCGGTATTAACTTTTTCGATACCGCTGCAAACTACGGCACAGGCCATAGTGAAAAAATTTTAGGGCAGGCCTTGAAAGGCAAACGAGACAAAGCCGTGATTGCCACGAAATTTGGTTTCGTGGTCGATGAAGCTGAAAAGCGTGTATCACTACGCAATGATGATCACCTGAAATATGTTCGTCAGGAATGTGAAGACAGCCTAAAACGTTTGAATATTGATGCGATTGACCTGTATCAACTACATGTGTGGGATTATCCGCTTGAGAAAGTTCCTGCCATGGTTGACCTACTCGAAGCGTTAGTGACCGAAGGAAAGATTCGCGCTTACGGCTGGAGCACAGACTCAGTGGAAGGAGCGCGCCTCTTTGCCAACGGAAAGCATTGTGCGTCCATTCAGCATGACCTCAACGTGATATTGGATGCTCCAGAACTCTTGGCTGTTTGCACAGAATTAAATCTCGCCAGTGTCAACCGTAGCCCATTGGCACGTGGAGCTTTGAGTGGAAAATATTCCACTGCTTCAACTTTCCCCAAAAATGATGTTCGCAACGACTCATGGTCAAAGGAACATTTCTTCGCACCCACGATCAACCAACTGGATTCGATTCGTGAGATTCTCACCAGCAATGGCCGCACTCTTGTACAAGGTGCATTGGCGTGGATTTGGGCTCGCAGTGAAAAGACCATTCCCATCCCTGGGTTTAAGACTGTGGCACAAGTAGATGAAAACGCCAAAGCTCTACAATTTGGTCCGTTGACCGCAAGTCAAATGAAAGAAATCGATTCACTATTGGGAAGATAAGCACTCTTCTTAAATCAAAAATGAACATGATGATAGTAAATAAAAAGAGTTGTAATTTTCTAACAACTCTTTTTATTTACAGTCTAAAACAAATTTAAACACTTGTCTTAGAAACCTCAAGATATTTTTCAATTCTCTTCTTTATATGATCAAAATGCTGCAACAATCTTTTGCGTGCAAGGTTAGAATCGCGGTCTCGAATAGCATCTAATATAGTTTGATGAAAGTGGAGTACGCTAACAGGATCTGCATCGTGAGTAATTTCATTATCAAGATTTGTGAAAGCAATCCAAAAAGCTGAAAAAAGATTCATTAAAGTCTGGTTACCTAAAACGCCATAAACAATCTCATGAAATGATTCATCAAGGTCGGAATATTCCTCCCCATCTCGTACCCGCACTTCCCATTCCTTTAAAACAACCTCAAGTTTGGTTATATCTTCATCTGTGAGGTACGCTACTGCATCTCCAATTACAGAGACTTCCAGCCAAATGCGGATTTGTAACAACTCGGCAAGCGTATTTGGATCAAACTTTATTCCAAAATTAAATGCTTCCAACATTGGATCAAAATTTAGTTCACGGACGTACAGCCCATCTCCCTGACGTACGTCAATGATTCCTACTGACTGTAAAGATTTCACTGCCTCTCGCACCGAGCTACGGCCTACGCCCAAATCTTCCACAAGCTGACCTTCTGGAGGCAATGGATCGCCGGGTTTTAAATCGTGCTCCAGGATATATTGTTTGATGTAGTCACGAATGGCTTTATACAAAGCTGGTCCTCGCAACGATTGTTTCATCCTTAACCTCCATGTATTAATGTAAATTACACTTTTTTACAACCAGTTAGTATAAATAATTTAATAAATTCAAATTAATGTTACCACAACGAGAATTCTCAAAGTTTAATTGACTAAAAAATAAATATGTTTGCCAAATCAAGCCCAACTTCGACTAAATAATTAAGCAAAATAAAAATCATTATTGACATTTAGAAACTATTTCTGTAAAATGTACAAAAGTATAAGATGTCTGATATCTGATGTCTTTACTGCCTAGATTTTAGTTTATTTTCAGAAAATCGTCAATTTTGTAGCAAAATGGCAGAAAGGAGCCTTTTATCGAGTACAAATAATCAAGCCTTCTGGATTCCGTGTATTTCAATAAATTTCCCCAAGGAGAAAAAGATGAAAAAAATCACGTTTCTATTCGCTGCAATTACGATCTTGAGCATCATATTGACAGCCTGCGGAGCGCAAGCAACAGCAGCCCCAACTGCAGCACCAGAAGTAGCAGCAACCACTGCTCCAACTGAAGCCCCTACCAGTGCACCTGTTAATGTCACAATCAATTATTGGGCTTTTGGCAGCGAAGGCTCTGCGATGGCCGATGGAACTTTGTGGACAGATTGGTATGCCAAGATTTTTGATGAATACCAGAAGTCACATCCAGGCGTTACTATTGACTTCGCGTTAAAAGGATATGATGCCAGCGGTAGCACGCTCGTTGTTGATACTGCCGTTGCTGCAGGTACTCCCCCCGATATTTACTTTGACACAAAATTCCGCGTTAAGAAATATCAAGATGCAAAACTGTTGGAAGACTTAACCCCAGCATTAACTGCTGAAGATCTAGCTGCATACGATGCTACTGCCATCGCTGGCTCCAAAAGCGGTGACATGATGTGGAGCATTCCTGCTGACGGCGGTTACTGGAACATGATTGTCAACAAGTCTCTGTTTGAAAAAGCTGGAAAGGCTGATTTGTTACCCAAGGCCCCAGATTACACTTGGACAACAGATGAATTCATGACAGCATGTGAATCTATCAATGACCCTGCTAACAATGTATATTGCACCGCATTCTTTGCAGGAAGCACTTCCATGGATTCAGCAACCAATCAATGGCTAGCTGGTTTCCCCGATTGTCAATTCTTTGACGCTGCTACAACCAAATACACCGTCAATAGCCCTGCTTGCGTGGAAGCACTCACATTCATGCACACCATTTACGAAAAAGGTTTGATGGTCCCAGGAGCTGCTGGGTTGATTGACGATACCACTGACCCCTATTGGCTTAGCCAACAAGTAGCCATTCTTGGTCAAGGCAATTGGTATGACAGTATCACCAAGAAGGCCGTGGCTGAAGGTACCATTCAACCTTTCGACTATATCTTCGTGCAGTTCCCCAACAAATCAGGTGCACCTGTAACCCCAGTAGGCACAGTCAACCCCGATGTTTGGGGCGTCTTCAAGCAGAGTGACCCCGCTAAGTTGCAGGCCATTTACGATCTTGTACAGTACATGCAAAAACCTGAAATCGCCACACAAATTGCAGTTGGCTGGGGAAAGATACCAGTCCGCACTGATGCGAATTTCAAGAGTGATGATCCATCTGTTGCTGAGCCTCTTGCTGCAGCACGCAAATTCGGTTCCTATGATCCGTACTTTGTAAATGGCGTGCCCTGTAACTACAATGATGTCCGTCAAGCCTGGTCAGAAACCCGCCAAGCTTTCTGGCAGGACAACGCCGATGTCCAATCCATTTTAGATGGATTTGTGGAACGCGCTGATGGAATCGTAAACAGCTGTCCATAAACCTTTCTTTGGTATAAAGAAAAGTAATTAACTGATGAGCCCAGGCTTCGAGGCTACCCCCGGGAGCCTGGGCTCAAATTATTTCAAGGATAGGAGTTTCGGACTCGTGACAAAAAACAAAATTCTTGCCAGGGAAATCCGAAAAGGCTTGTCGGGCTATTTGTTCATTGCCCCTGGCTATATTGCCTTTATCGCCTTCATGTTGATCCCTATTCTTTTTGCAATCAGTCTGTCTTTCTACAAATCAACATTTGATATTAGCTCCCGTCAATTTACAGGCTTCACACAATACGTTCTGCTAAGCAAAGATCCAATATTTAAACAAGCTTTGGTTAATACGATTAAATACACGCTTGTAATCGTACCGGCAACGGTTCTTATTTCTCTTGTCATTGCCTTGTTGATTGACCCACTGGGACCCAAAGCGCAATCCTTTTTTCGAGGCGCCTTTTATATTCCCGGTGTAGCAGGAGGCGTTGTCTTATCAGTCGTGTATTTATGGATATTCAATCCAACCTACGGCTTGCTTAATTATCTGCTTGGTTTGTTCGGTGTTAAACCTATTCTTTGGCTGGCAACTTCACCACATAGCTTTCAAGCGGTGTGCGCTGTTGTTTTGACATTCACGATTGGACAACCCATCATTTTGTTTTTGTCGGGGTTGGCTGGAATTTCTCAGGACATTCTTGATGCTTCCACAGTAGATGGAGCAAACAGCCTGCAACAAACCCTTTACATACGCATTCCCATGTTGCGACCCGTGTTGCTTTTCGTTTTAGCAACACAGACTATTCAAGTATTCCAATTATGGGAAGTAATCTACATGGTTACAGGCGGAGGTCCTTTCAACTCCAGTACATCCTTGGTCTATTTGATTTATCAAACCGCTTTCATCGGTGGCAACTATGGAAAAGCATCAGCCATTGGCGTAGTTTTGATGATCATCATCATGATCTTTACTTTAGCACAGTTGAAATTTTGGAACGAGACCGATGTGTGAGGTGACGCAATGACTACCCAGATAACAAAACAAGATGCCTACCGCCGCGCTGTTGAGAAATCAACTCGCTTCTTAAGCTATGCGTTACTAACCGCCTTTGCTGTGACATTCCTTTTACCCATGTATTGGATGTTCACTGGTTCCTTCAAGCTTCAAACCGTAACCATGGCTTTGCCACCTGAGTTCTTTCCAACTCACCCCACTCTTGAAAACTGGATACGTCTTTTCAACGGACCATGGCCAATTTGGCGTTGGGTTGTGAACAGTATATCCGTTTCACTCTTGACCGTTGTGCTGGTATTAATCGTCAGCTCTTTAACTGGCTACGGGTTTGGCAAGAAGAAATTCCCCGGCTCAAACACACTCTTTTTCATTCTATTATCCACAATGTTCTTGCCAAATCAGGTCATGCTAATTCCGCTCTTTTTATTGGTGCGATATCTTCACCTGACATCCACCACACTTGGCTTGTACTTTGCGATGGCCATGCCGATGATTTCCTCACCATTTGGCATCTTCATGATCAAGCAATTTTGTAGCACCATTCCAGATGAATTATTAGATGCAGCCCGCATTGACGGTGCATCCGAATGGCAGGTCTTTGCACGCATTGTGTTGCCTTTGCTCAAACCTGCATTGGCTGCGCTATCGATCTTCACATTCAACCAAGCATGGAATTATTTCATGTGGCACATGGTTCTCGCCAGTGACAAATCTCAATACACAGTTCCTGTGGGCGTTTCGATCATTTCCCGCACACCCGCCATTGGAAAAATGTTGACTGATATTGGCATCACTATGGCTGGCGGATCGTTCGGAGCAATCTTCATGATTGGCTTGTTTATCGCCTTCCAACAATACTTCATCAGAGGAATCACCTTTGGTGCAGTAAAGGAATAATTTCCATTCTCGAAATTAATTGTTTCAGTAAATCACTAACAACTTCTCAAAGTAAAAGGACAAAAAATGAAAGACCTTGGCCCAGTTGTTCCGATCGTGACACCATGCACATCAGAAGGCACTATTGATTTTGATGGTTTCCGATCTGTTTGTAATGAAATGTTAAGTGTTGGTTGCAGTGGAATTTTTATTGCGGGCACTACGGGCCGTGGTCCCTGGTTTAGCCTTAGTGAAAGACAAAAACTTTGCGTCACTGCCGCCAATCAAATTAAAGAGACAGTGCCATTATTTGCAGGTTGTACATCTTCCGGGCTGCCTGGAATGTTGGAAAATGCACGTGCAATGGCAGATGCAGGGGCAAATATTGCTGTTGCGACTGTTCCAAGTTATTTCCACTACAACCAAACTGAGATCGAATCCATCTACTTAAGATTTGCAGATTCCTGTCCCCTACCAGTCATGGTTTATGACATTCCTGAATTTACAAATGTAAAACTTG
>JAXLVT010000069.1:0-1565 GCA_046328925.1 Anaerolineales bacterium | reverse complement strand
TGGCACTCAAATAGCTACTGGTGGCGCGCAAAAGGTTTTGCTGGATCAAGCGCTTTGGTTCCACGAACACGGACATAAAGTGACCGCCATTTTTTTGTATGATAAGGAAGGGCTTCAGGCACAATGGCAGGCGGCTTCACCTTTCCCCATCCTCAGTCTCGGCGCATTTCAAGGCCGCGGCAAGGGGATAAGAAATATCCCCCCCTTGCTAAAGGGTTTACTTTCTTTTTGGAAATTTTTACGAAGCGAAAAAGTGGATGTGATCGAGACCTTTACGCATGATAGCAGCATGGTGGCGCTTCCAATTGCATGGCTGGCGCGTGTCCCTGTGCGGATCGCGACCCATCATGGCGTAATTGAGGGAATTTCACCCTGGCGTGAAAGAATCCACTCTTGGATGGTAAATCATAATATCGCTCAAAAGTTGGTGGCGGTTTCCAAAAAAATGTATCAGGCGGCGCTGAGAGAAGGTGTTCATCCTGAACGAATTGTCACGATCCTGAATGGGATTAAGCCGCTGCCCATAGAAAACAGAAGCAGGCTTGAGATTCGTAAAGAGGCGGGCCTGCAAGTGGATGACCTTGTATTGATGGCCGTTGGTCGTCTTGTTTATGCAAAGGCACATGAAGTCCTCATTGCGAGCATGCCTGTTGTACTGAAAGAATTCCCGAATGCTAAGGTTGAGATTTATGGAGAAGGTGAGCTGCGTGAGGAACTATTATCGAAAATTCAACAACTTGATCTTTCCGGGTCAATAAGTTTATTGGGACGATCAGATAACATTGCTCACAACCTTGCAAATGCAGATGTATTTGTCCTTTCTTCACGGTCTGAAGGATTGCCCATTGCACTTTTAGAAGCGATGAGTGCGGGGCTTCCATGTATTTCTACAAAAGTAGAAGGGGTGGACGAGGTGATCGTGGAAGGGGTGCATGGGCTGACTGTGCCAATTGAAAACCCCGATGCATTGTCTCAGGCTATATTACAATTGTTGCGCGACCCCGAAACTCGTAAAAGAATGGGCGCAGCCGCACGATTGCGTGTTTCTGAATTTTACACAGTTGACCGTATGTGTGGACAATATTTGGAATTGATGTTGGGTTGCCTGAATGAAAATAAATCGGATTGATAGAGAATCGAAAATGGACCGTGCTCTTAAGCGGGTGATGGATATCGTCTTGTTCTTGTTCACAGCCATAGTATTGGCTGGCGCTTGTTTTGAGTTCTTTAATGTTGCTTCAGGAACTGGCGATGCGGTTGGTGCGTTCTCGTTGACCTGGTTTGTGCTGTTCCTGGTCTTTATATTATTTTGCGCCTCTATTATTTTTGCAGTGATCTCATGGCGAAACGATAGGCTGTTCGCTGCTTCTGTAAAGTTGATTTCCTTTAGAAAACAACTTGGTTTTTTGCGTTGGGTGCTTGCTGCTCTTGTGCTTGTTTTTCCAGTTTGGTTTTTACAATACACGCAATGGGGAATAGTTTTTCACGGCTTTTTTGTTCGCTTGCTGATTTGGTCTGTAGTTGTATTTATTTTCGCATTTCTTGCGAGCCATAATGATGAGTTT
>JAXLVT010000068.1:0-3578 GCA_046328925.1 Anaerolineales bacterium | reverse complement strand
TTTGCCAATCGAAAATAAAGAATGGACGATGTAATTCACATTGGGGATCGCGTCAAAATTTATTTGGATGCGAAATTTGGAGAAAAAGAGGGATGGTATGAAGGGACGGTTTTCAAGATCGACCCGTACTCTGAGCATCGCAGTTTTTATTGGGTGCAATTAAATGCCGAGGCGCAAGCGGTCGTAGGGATGCGGCAGATATCTGTGTTTAATGTGAAGAATATAAAAAAGATATTGGATCAATAATCGATGACAAAGAATCTTTCCCTGCCTCATTTGACGCAGTTTCCCGCTTCGATCTCCCCCGAAGCTATTTCTGTTTTCCCGACCATTCTCTCTCTGCACGGACGTGGCAGCAATGAAAGCGATTTGATAGGCCTTGCCGATTATCTTCCAAAGAATTTCTTGTGGGTCAGCCCTCGCGGCCCCTTCAGCCTCGGACCAAATTCGTATGAGTGGTTTCAGATCTCACAGGTTGGCAAGCCAGATCCAACACGCCTCGCAAATGCACTGGACACCATAGATAAATTTATTGATGAGATCATCGCAAACTATCCTGTGGACAAGAACAAACTCTATCTGCTTGGGTTTAGCCAGGGAAGTATCGTCTCCATGTCTTACGCTCTGACAAAGCCTGAGCGCGTGGCTGGTGTCATTGCACAGTCAGGGTACATTCCACACGAGTCAGGTTTGCGAATTGACGAGTCGGGCGTGAAAGGCAAGCCGTTCATCATCACCCACGGCACCCAAGACCCTATGCTGCCTGTGGATTGGGCGCGCCGCAGCCGCGATACCCTGCAAAAATTGGAGACGAATCTCGAATACCACGAGTTCAACATGGGGCACAACGTCACAGCGGAGTCACTTGCTGTGATCAACAGTTGGCTTTCAAAAATAGATTGATTTGTACCCTGCGGCGTTGAAACAAAAAGATCTACATCTGTTGCCATCGCATCAAGTACAATCAGAATATGAATTCAACACCTCTGACCTCCCTGCTCGAAAAAGCACTCGCTTCGCGCGCCCCGATACTTGACCCGAAAAACGAATCAGCCTTCCGCCTCTTCAACGGATTCACAGAGGGTAATCCCAGCCTCATTATTGATATTTATGCTGCTACTGCCGTTATCTACAACTATGCAGATACTCCAGAAGAAGGCGCATCTCTCGCACAAGAAGCGCAAGACTTTTTAACCAAGTCCCTGCCAGGGTTGAGAGCAGTTCTCTTGAAAACGAGGAACAACTCAACGCAAGAAGAGAAGCGTGGAAAACTTATCTTCGGCAATGAATTGGATCACAAGATAAAAGAGCACGGTGTTTGGTATTCCATCAATCTCACCCTAAACCGTGACGCAAGTCTTTATCTGGACACACGCAACCTTCGTAAGTGGCTTATTGATAATACAAAAGGGAAAGCTGTGCTGAATACGTTTGCATACACAGGCAGCTTTGGCGTTGCTGCACTCAAAGGTGGCGCCAGCCGCGTAGTACAAATTGATCTCGACCGTGATTTCCTCAACATTGCGAAAACGTCTTACACGCTCAATGGCTTCCCCATTCAAAAAGGGAATTTCATTTCACGAGATTTCTTTGAACAAATCAGCAACATGAAACGCAATAAAACTTTTTATGATTGCGTCATTATCGATCCCCCATTTTTCTCCACTACATCAAAAGGCAGGGTTGACCAGGAAAAAGAAAGCGCACGCCTCATCAACAAAGTACGCCCGCTCATCAATGATGGCGGTTATCTGATCGCGATCAACAATGCGTTGTATGTGAGTGGAAAAGAATACATGCAAACCCTCGAAGAACTATGCAAAGATGGCTATTTGAAGATTCGAGAGCTAATCTCCGTCCCTGAAGACTTCACTGGCTACAACCCCGTTGGTAGTCCCATCACTGATCCTAGTCCATTCAATCACTCCACCAAGATCGCAATCCTCGATGTCAAACGTAAATAAACATGGCAGAGACGTATTACTGCAACATCTGCAAGCTTAGCATTACCCTGCCAGATGAGCTGGACAATTCCGTTCCAACAGAAGCTGTAAGACTTTCCCGCATCAATAGAAATATAGATGCCATGTTCGTCCTACAAACCAACTTCGGCGTTCGCTTGGATGATGCAAAATTCATCGCGCAACACATTTCAAAACCAAAATTTCGCTGCGCGAATTGCGGCAAAAACCTTATCGAAGATGGTATCACCTACTGTCCGCATTGCAGCGGATTGAATTTCAACTGGTAAAAAATCAGCCGCGGATTTTGAATTTATCCGCGGCTGGGGTATTTGGAACAAATGACGTCTATCCAGATTTTTGTTTCAATGCTGCTTCCATGATCTGCTGAACTCGCGAAGCCATGCTGGATGGGTCGGGATGCAAACCTTCCACGAGCAAAGCACTATCATAGATCTGCTCGATGATAATGTTTTGCAAATCTGAACCTGTATCCAACTTAAGCAAATCTTTTAATATCGTGTGTGAAGGATTCAATTCCAATACCTTCTTTGGGATTTCATACTCTTTGCCCAGATATTTATACACACGCTGCAACTCAGGGTTGGCATTCGCATCTGCATCAGCCAAACGCGCCACAGACTGATATAAGCGCGTGCTCGCACGCACATCTGTTACACGATCACCCAAGACCTGCTTGAAATGTTCCAACAACAAGTTGAAGTCTTCATCCGCGATCTTCTCTGCTTCAGGCTGGTCTTTTGGCTTTTGAGTTGTATCCACTTCAGCTTGCGCCACGTTCTTTAATTCATAGTCCTTATATTTGTGCAAGCCCATCAACATGAACGAATCCATTGGGTCGGTCAGCAGGAGAACCTCTGTCTCTTGTGAGTGGAAATAATCCAAATGTGGGCTGCGCAACACAGACCTTGAGTCCTCACCCACAATGTAATAGATTTCCTTCTGCCCCTCTTTCATGCGCGAAACATATTCTTCCAACGAAGACCATGCTTCAGGTTTCAAATTTGTTTTGAATCGCAATAATGGATTAATGGTGTCTGCATCTGCTGGGTTGGAAGCAATGCCCTGCTTCAAATACAAGCCGAACTCCTGCCAGAATATCTGATATTTTTCGGGATTATTCTTGGCAAGATTCTCCAACTCGCGCATCACCTGGTTTGTTAGTACCTTTTTCAGCTTGGGCATCAGTCCACTAGACTGAACAGTTTCACGGGAGACATTGAGCGGCAAATCTTCCGAGTCCACTACGCCTTGCACGAAGCGCAGATATTCAGGCAGTAAGTCCTTGTTGTATTCGTCAATCAAAATATTACGAGTGTATAGCTTCAACCCATCATCTTTGCGCAGTGAAAAAATTCCACGCTCAGCTTTGGAGGAAATATACAGCAAGGCATACAACTGCACGGGCGCATCAGTAGCCATGTGAATGTGAAGCAGCGGATCTTCAAAATCAAGAGTGGTCTGTTTATAAAAATCCTTGTATTGCTCCTCAGTCACTTCCTGCCGTGACGTGCGCCAAAGCGAAGTTTGCTTGTTAACTGCGTCTTTGGCATCGCCAATATAAATTGGGAAACCAATGTAATCGGAATGTTTGTG
>JAXLVT010000067.1:0-4726 GCA_046328925.1 Anaerolineales bacterium | reverse complement strand
ACCGCCTGTCGGGTTTATTTTTTGCGGCGTTATAATGGAGCCATGCCCACAAAACCAACCTCTTCTCCAGAATTAAGCACTGATATCCTGATTGCAGAATTTGAATATATCTCTACATCTGCGGCGCAAGCTAACGAAGATCGTGCACGAGTAGCCTCGTTTTATCTCGTAGCGGTCGGTTCCTTGGTAGCCGCCTTATTCAGCACTCAAATTTTTAATACCACAACAAATTTCGGTACTCTCTCCCTTTTATTTAGTGGATTATTTTTCGTGCTAACCTTATTAGGTGGAATTACTGTCATTCAGTTGGCACGCCTGCGCGCAGCCTGGTACGAATCAATGACTGCCCTGAATCAGATCAAAGAATATGCTATTAGTAAAGACAAAGAGCTTGCCAAGGCCATTCGCTGGCGTCAGGATACGATGCCGCCTTTATACAAGACCAACAGTGTGTCTTATCAACAAACTTTGGAAGTTGCAGTTTTAAGTGGCTTGATGTTTGGTGCTGCTGTATATTTTTTCCAAATTGGGATTAACTACACCTGTGAGCTTTGTAATTGGGCTTATACAATTTCATGCGCAGCCCTCGCATTCTTAATTCAATTGTATCTATACAAGAAATTTCTACTCAATCAAACCCACAAGGAAAGTTAATTATGCCTCGAAGTTATGAAAATCAATCTCCAACTGCGTTTCAGCGCAGACCTCACCTTACCAAAGATGATGCCTGGATTCGCGCGTTTCTCAAAGAAGCACAAGTTGGTCACATCGCTACATCTGTAGAAGGACAATCCTTTATCAACCCAACCACCTTTTGGTACGATGAAGAACATCATCAAATCGTATTCCACTCAAATATTGCGGGGAGAGTCCGCTCGAATATTGAGAGCAACCCAAAGGTAAGTTTAGAAGCGAGCGAGTTGGGAAAATTACTTCCATCTAATGTAGCGCTTGAATTCTCGCTTCAATTCCGCAGTGTGTTAGTCTTCGGCACTGCAAAAATTATCACAGACCCCGCTGAAGCTCGGAAATTACTATATGGATTAATTGGGAAATACTTCCCGAAAATGACAGCAGGAAAAGAATATCGCGAAATTACAGATAAAGAGCTTCGCGCCACATCTATTTACGTAATCAAGATTGAGGAATGGAGTGGCAAGGAAAATTGGGCAGAGCGTGCGGATCAAAGTGATGAATGGCCTGCTCTTGATGAAAAATGGTTCGAATGAAAGACGTGAATTCCATGAAGGTATTAAATTTTAATAACACATCAGAAACAATTAACCCAGAAATTACAAAAGCAAAATTTGCAATTGGCATTAGCTTTGGTCTCTTTACTGGTTTGGCATTTGCCATTGCAGCATGGATAATGGATGGATATGTTCTCAGCCAGGCACATATGTATTTGCCTTGGTTAAAGCTTGCCTTAGGCATGGTAGCTTGCGGATTAACTGGCGTCCTCGTTGGATATCTAACCATTAAGTTGGATCGCTGGGCAATCTCTGTACTTTTATGGCTGGTTGCTGGAGCAATTTTTGCTTGGTTGGTGGTCTTACTTCCTCTTCAGGTAGTCTCCATAACATCCGCATGGATGAAACCCGAACTAAACGGATTGTTGACCTACAGCACAGTGAGTGAACTCACGCCTCGTTTTTGGGTGGCAGTGGTATGGATTTCAATTTTCACTTTTATCGTGGGTGTTCTTCAAGTGCCGATGATTGAACCTGCTGTTTTTTCCACCAGTCTGTTCGGGAAAATCAGGCCGATTCTATTGGGAGTCATTATCATGGCGATGAGTGGAATCATGGCAGACACCTTTATCAATTCTTCCTTACGCGGTGCTGCCTTGTCAATCAACAAAACGGTTCAATTCGTTGTAGATCAACATGGCGCAAAAATTGACCCACAACTTTCCAGAGCGTATCATGCAGCCTCTCTTAGAAACGTCAAAGAAGCAGTCACCGAGTCACGAGACATGATTATTAGTGCTTATGATCCCACCCTTGGAGAGATTGAATTTATTATTCTGTTTGAAAATGCCAAGGTTAAGTGTTCGGTCTTGTACAACCAGCCCAGTGTCTGTTCGCTCATTAAATAATTTTTTCAATGTAAGTCACTCGAGGTACCATGCCAGAAAATTTTCGTACAGAAGAATTCAAAGTAGACGGCGAGAAATTACTCGCCCGAATTAAAGAATTGATTCACGAAGGCAATATTCGCCGAATTATCATCAAAGATAAAGATGGAAAAGTTATGATGGAATTCCCAATGACCTTCGGCGTGGCAGGTGTGCTGATTGCGCCACAACTAGCCGCCATTGGTGCCATTGCTGCGTTATTGACTGAAGCCACTATTGTTGTGGAGAAAAAGGAATAACGAGTACGATTTTTTTATTTTGGTTTTTAAAGTAGCATCAAGTAATGCAAACATTTCTAAAGATTAAAAATTATTCCCAAACCATCTTTACCAACTCTGGCAGAATCTCACCTGATTTGCCTTGAAGGAAATAATCAGCTTTAGGGGTCAGCGGGGTTCGCTCGGCATTGATTTCTACAACCATAGCCCCTTTATTATGAGCGGCAAAGGCCAAAGAGGCTGCAGGCTGAACCACGCCTGAGGTACCAATTGAAAAGAACACCTGACAAGTTCTTGCGGCCAGAACAGCCGCTTCCAACTCCCCACGCGGCAGGGATTCTCCAAACCAAACGACATCTGGTCGAAGCAGGCCGCCACATTTTGCACAAGTCGGCACAGACTCTGAATCGTCGCCCCATTCTTCTGTAAATGTCCCACACTGTGAACAACGCACACGCTGGATATTTCCATGCAACTCATGGATGTTCTGACTACCCGCGAAACGATGCAACCCATCTACATTTTGAGTGATTAGAGTGAAGTTTGAAATTTTTGCTTCCATTGCGACAAGGGCATAATGTCCGCGGTTTGGGCGGACTCCCTTAATCGCTTCACGCCGCCAGGCGTACCAATCCCAAACAAGTTTGGGATCACGCGCAAAGGCTTCGGGGGAGGCCAGGTCTGTTGGTTTGTATTGAGCCCACAACCCATCTTGTGCATCTCGAAAGGTGCGGAGTCCGCTCTCTTGGGAGGCTCCAGCTCCAGTTAAGACAGCGAGGCGTTCTGTCTTCTTGAGATAAGTGATAAGTTCAGCTGGAAAGTCCATTATGGTTTAAGAACAGTGGCCGTTGGACGAGCCGTTGGAGTGGGAGTCAGAACGCATTCCAACAAAGTTAATTTTTCAGAAAATATCGGTGTGCGGGCAATTTCTTTGGCATTGATATCAGTATTCACAATTTGATACTCCACCCAGGCATTTTCAAAGGAATCTACAGCCTTCATATCAGAGCCCTTCAGGTCATATACATAAGTGCCAGCCACCAACATGCTCATGTCCAACCTAGTCCATTCACTTTTTGTGCCCGTCAACTTGCTCTTAAAGCGCACGAACAAAAGCACATAGACGGTTTGAATCGGTTCTGAAACCGTCGCTGTGATTTTGACGGTGGTAGGCTTACACGGTTCTTCCTTATAAAAATTTGCATCAGAAGCAAAGACAGATACAAAGCCTTTCATATCTTCGCCCGCTGGGGTATTGGGTGTAACCAAATTGAACGGTGTGAGAATCAAAGGTGTGGGAGTATCCATCAACGTAGGAGAAGGCGGAATGGTCCCCACCAAAGTTGGCGTGGAAGTGAACGTTGGTGTTGGAACGGTTGGGGTTAAGCTTGGAATTTCTGTGGGAACTGCCGACGGGGTAATGCTTGGCGTGGAAGTAGGAACTGGCAACAAGAATACTTGCTCCAAAGTACAAGAAGACAGCAAAGACGCACAGATAAGAAAGAGGATAATTTTTTTCATTGAAACAAATTTCCTTAGCGATGAAATAATAACAACTTGAGTTTTACTGACACGGGGAGAGCGCAATTGCCTGATCATAAATCTTGGTACGACCCACCTCTTCCCCTTTTACATTTGTGGCAACCAACTCCACCATTACCCATGAATTCTTATAATGATTGTGACCTTCGATCTTACTGCCAACCAAAGTATAGGTGTAGATTCCATTTCCTGTATCATGCATCACGTCACCAGTGGTCCAGGGAGTGGAATCATCTTTGAAAGCTGCTTTGACTCTCACGAAAATCACAATGCTAAAAACTTCCTCTGGGTCATCCACCTTGGCAGTCACTACCGATTTATTCACTTTACAACTGCCCCAAAAAATCTTGTTCGGAGTGAAGTCAACGGAAAGAAAGCCAGGGCCAGGGCGGGAAAGAGTCGGTGTCACAGCGGCGGGAGCGGGTGTGACCGTTGCTCCTCCCTCAATAAAAATTGGAATGGGAGCGAATGTCGCGGTCGGTTGATTTGGGTCCTGTGTTGAGATATGTACAATCGTGGGCAAGCGAGTTGGAGAAGGAGTAATGGTATCCGTAGGAGGTGGAAGGGTAATGGTCGCAGTCGGAGTTGGGGCAGGCGTGTTGGTAGGAGGAAATAAAATATCTTCAGCTGCACAAGCCTGTAGAAAAACAACCAAGACCAACCAAATCATATATCTTCGCATCAGCAACCTCTTTCACGTATAATACTACGAACCAATTTTACCCAGCCTTTCCATTTTACAACATCATGACATCTATTAAAGTACAAAACCTTCAAAAGACCTTTCAAACGAAACGCAAAGCCGCAGGCATGAGTGGTTCTGTTCGGG
>JAXLVT010000066.1:0-4974 GCA_046328925.1 Anaerolineales bacterium | reverse complement strand
CTACAATCACCGGGATAATCGAAATGAGTGCGCTAATATAAGCCATCATGTTATATCCCACGGCTGCAAAAATCAGGCCACTGCTTAAACTTCCAATCGCAGAGGATAGCCCAACCAACAAGTCACTAAACCCTTGCATGCGTGAACGTTCCGGTTGAGAAAGTTGGTCTGCAAACAAAGCTGAACCCGCCACAAAACAAAAATTCCAACCCAAGCCAAGTAGGAACAGCGCCACACCCAATGGCAATACATCGGGAGAAATTGTGGCCGCAAGACAAGCCAAGATCAAGGTCGATGCTCCAACCAAAATCACAGGCTCTTTACCAAAGCGATCTGCCAGCCAACCTGAAACAATCGAAAATGCATACATGCCAAATGTGTGTGCTGAAATCACAAATGAAATATCACGCAACATATGATCATGGTCGCGCATATGTAATGAAGTTATGACCATGACCAGAACCATTACCACTTGACCAAAAGCCATCGCAATGACAGCCGTTAACGCGGCAGGCTGTTTCAAAACTTCAAACACGCTTCGCACCGCACCCGAACCTGCCTGCGTTTCAGGAAATTTCTCAGCGACTTCCTTGCCTATTTCGCGAGGATCAGGCCGAAGTCCAAAAAAGACCGTGACCAATCCAATCAAGAAGAGAATAAAGCTAACAGCATATGCACCAGCAAGTTCATTTCCAGTAATTGGTTTAATCAAAATCCCCATCGGCTCAACCAAGTTGGGACCAAAGACAGCACCAAACGTTCCACCAATCACCACATTCGAAATTGCACGTCCACGTGCCTCTGGTGGATTCACTTCAGCGGCTGCAAAGCGACCTAATTGCACAGATGCATTGGCAACACCCATGAAAATCATGCTGATTAAGAAAATTAGAAATGATGATTTTGCGATGGCGTAAAACGCAAGTGCCGACCCAACGACTCCTAAAAAGAGTCCCAAGGTCAAGCCACCGCGCCGACCAATGGCATCCATAATATATCCCCAGGCAAAAGCAGAAAATGCTCCTGCCAAAAGATAAACAGCAGTTGGAACTCCAGCCCAATTTGAATGATGACTGAGCGTAGCACCCACAATAGAATTCAGTGTAGCGGCTGCAATAAACCCTGCCGAAGCCAAACTTTGCTCAACAAACAAAATAAAAGTAATCTTGCGTGCAACACGTAAGGGTTTTCCATCTTTATTTCCTATGAGGGATTTTAAAAATTATACATTTCAAATGACAGTCACCGTAAAGGTGACTGTCATTTTCGATTTTATTGCTAGCCTTATTTTCTGCCCATGGAATCCATCACTGCCACAGCGGCAATTTGCACAATGGCGTTGACATCATCACCCGTCTGCAACACATGGACAGGAGCACCCATTCCCAAAAGGATGGGGCCAATGGCTTTGGCATTTCCAAGCCGTGAAAGTAACTTGTATGCAATATTCGCTGACTCAAGCGATGGGAAGACCAATACATTCGCATCTTTCACAGCACTGAACGGATAGCGTTCTTCGGCAATCTCAGGAACTACGGCAGTATCCGCCTGCATCTCACCATCCACACGCAAATCAGGTCGGCGGGATTTGACCAAGCTAACAGCTTTTCTTACCTTATCTGAAAGCGGATGAGGCGTGGAACCAAAATTGGAGAAGGAAAGGAAGGCCACATGAGGATCAATTTCCAACTTCTTTGCATAATCTGCTGCAAGCAATGCAATTTCAGCGAGGTCTTCAGCTGTTGGATCAATATTAACTGTGGCATCTGTAAAGAGAAAAACCTTATCTTCCACAATCATGATGTACACACCAGCGGCACGTGCTGCACCAGCTGCCGTATGATGAATTTGCAAAGCGGGGCGAATCACCTCGGGATAATCGTAAGTGAGTCCCGATACAAATGCATCTGCATCACCCATTTTCACCATCAAGGAGCCAAGGATGTTCGGGTCACGAACTTTCTTGGCAGCATCATTAGGCATCACCCCTTTGCGTTGACGCAATTCGTAGTAAGACTTTGCATATGCATCAATTTTTTCAAATTTTTCAGGGTCAACAATTTGAGGCTTATAGTCCAAGCCAAGGTTTTTCAAAATACCTTCAATCACCGTGGCACGACCGATAAGTACAGGGGTGGCAATCCCTTCATCTTTGATTTGATATGCGGCACGGATAATCTTTTGCTCTTCCCCTTCTGCAAAAGCCACACGCTTGGTTCCACCTGAAGTGCGAGCCTTGTTTTGGAAGAAGTAACGAATACGTTCACCCTTGCCCTGACGGAATGCAAGTTGCTCACGATATTCATCAATATCAATTTTCTTGCGAGCCATGCCTGTCTTCATTGCCATTTCAGCGACAGCAGGAGCCTCCCACAACAAAACGCGTGGATCCAATGGCTTCGGGATGATGTATTCCCGTCCAAACTTAATGCTCTCGCCACCATAAGCACGAATGACAGAATCGGGCACATCTTCTTTCGCCAAGGCAGCCAAAGCTTTGGATGCGGCAAATTTCATTTCTTCATTAATTTGTTTCGCACGTACATCCAACGCACCGCGGAAGATGAACGGGAAGCCCAACACGTTATTCACTTGATTGGTGTAATCAGAACGTCCAGTGGCAATAATGACATCCTTACGCGCTTCTCTCGCCAACTCAGGCTTGATCTCCGGGTCTGGGTTCGCCATCGCGAAAATGATCGGATCCTGCGCCATCAACTTGACCATATCGGGAGTCAATACGTTTGCAACAGACAAGCCGTAGAAAACATCAGCACCACGTAATGCATCGGTCAAAGTCCGAGCGTCAGTTTCGATAAGGAAGCGCTCTTTGTATTTATTCATCCCCTCTTTACGGCCTTTGTACACAACACCTTTGCTATCACAAAGCATGATGTTTTCACGTTTCACACCCCAACTGATTGCCAATTCTGCACATGAAATGGCCGAAGCCCCTGCGCCTGAAATGACTATCCGAATTTCATCGTGTCGCTTGCCGATAATTTCAAGGGAGTTGGCCAGAGCCGCTGAAGAAATAATCGCCGTTCCATGCTGATCATCATGGAAAACAGGAATATCCAGCATCTTCTTGAGTTCTTCTTCAATGTAGAAACACTCAGGAGCCTTGATATCCTCCAAGTTAATGCCACCGAAGGTCGGCGCAATCGCGGCAACCACTTTGATAATTTCATCTGGATCATGAGAATTTAATTCGATATCAAATACATCAATATCGGCAAATTTCTTGAAAAGTACGCCCTTCCCTTCCATAACGGGCTTGCTGGCCAAAGCGCCACGGTCACCGAGTCCCAAAATAGCAGTCCCATTGGAAACCACGCCAACCAAATTCCCCTTCGAGGTGTATTCATAAGCATCTTCAGGATTTTTTTCAATTTCTAAAACGGGTTCTGCAACGCCCGGTGAATACGCCAAACTCAAGTCGCGTTGGGTATCCATTGGCTTGGTGGGAACGATAGCCACCTTGCCTGGTTTGCCTTTCAGGCGATGATATTCAAGAGCATCTTCACGTGTAATTTTAGCCATACTGCCTCCTGTGGAATTGATATAACCTTATAGATTATTGCACAACTCACCTAAAGAGAGTAGTTCCTTTTGTCACAATTTTAGGTGAAGTCCAAGTGAATATATATGTTCTTACCCAAAACCACTAGAAAGTTACTATCAAAACATATCTAGGTTTGTTGGAAGAACTTTGCAATTTGGCAACAAATTTTGGCAACGACTTCATCAGCTAATTCAGGGTACATAGGTAAAGATAAAACTTCACGAGAGGCTAATTCAGAGTTGGGGAAACTTCCCACGCCTTGCCCAAGATCCAAATAGGCAGGTTGTAAATGTATAGGCACAGGATAATGAATCAAAGTATGAATTCCCTGTTGTCTCAAATACTCCTGTAGATCATCCCGCCTTGAGCAACGGATTACAAACTGATGAAATACATGCTCTCCATCATGGGGTAGGCTTGGCGTAACCACTCCCGTACCAGACAACAAATCAAAATAAATTTCAGCAAGTTGCTTGCGACGTAAGTTCCATGCATCTAAATGCTGTAATTTGACGCGTAAAATCCCAGCCTGCAATTCGTCAAGACGGCTATTCATTCCTTTGACAGAACTGACATATCTTTCCCTCCAGCCGTACTGCCGTAAATTTTGAATCTTTTCTGCCATCTCCAAATCATTTGTCACTACCGCCCCACCATCTCCAAAAGCGCCTAAGTTCTTTGTTGGATAAAAACTAAAAGCTGCAAGATGTCCCCAAGAACCAACTTTATATCCTTGGTATGTTGCACCATGTGCTTGGGCGCAATCTTCAATTACATACAAATTCTTCTCACGAGCAATTTGCAAGACAGAATTCATATCGGCTGGATAGCCATATAAATGCACCAAAACAATGGCGCGTGTTCGAGATGTAATTTTTTGAGCAATCAGATTCGGATTAAGTGTGTAAGAGTTTATATTTATATCTACTAAAATTGGTTTCGCTCCTAGAGCCTCAATCGCAGCGATAGTTGCCACGGCTGTCTGTGCAGGTGCAATTACCTCATCCTTTGCACCAACACCACAAGCCCACAAAGCTAGTTGTAAAGCTTCAGTACCGGAAGCTACCCCAACGGCATGAGCAGTTCCGCAATACTCGGCAAACTCCTTCTCAAAAGTAGAAACCTCCGACCCCAAAATAAAGGAGCCTCTCATCAAGACTCGTGAAAAAACGTCATCCACTTCAGAGCGAATGGTTTCATACTGTTTCTTCAAATCAAAAACTGGGATTTCCTGCATTTTATAAATAGTGCTCCATATTTGAGCGATAAAATTCTAAGGATCGTGCAAGCCCATTATTCAATTGAACTTGTGGCTGCCACCCCAAATCAGCTTGAATTAAGCTGTAGTTTCCGTGGTAATCTCCAATATCAATTCGCTTACGGTTTTCAGGAAAAGGAACAAGAGAATA
>JAXLVT010000065.1:0-5197 GCA_046328925.1 Anaerolineales bacterium | reverse complement strand
ATGCTACGAAATAACTTTACGCCACTGAGTGCGGTGGCCTTGTTGGTATTTGTGTTGCTGTATGTCCCTTGTGTCGCTACGTTAGGAGCCATCAAGCATGAGTTTGGAACTTCATGGTCGATTACTTCGGCGGTCTATCAAACTGCCATTGCCTGGGTGGCGGCTTTTGTAATTTATCAAGGTGGCTTACTGTTAGGATTTGGATAATTTCTGATGTTATCTCAATTGTTGGATGTATTAGAGAGGAAAGAAAACGGTATGAGCCTTTCGGAGATCAGCCGTGAAATGAAGGCTCAACCGTCTGCTGTTCTTTCGATGATTAATCTGCTGGTTCAGAAGGGCAAGTTGTTGGAAATCGGCCCCGATGGACAATGTTGTACCACTTGTGGGGTACAGTCTGACTGTAATTTGTTAGCGGCACGCGGCAAACGGTACATGTCTGCCCGTGTGATGCGGTAAAATTCTCCTTGTAGATGTAAGATATTACACTTTACAAGTATCTATTCGATAACTTAAAAAAGGAGAAAGCAAGATGACGACTGTTCGAACTGATGTATTTAAATTGGGTGATAAATTTGCCACCCTTCTTGGTGACGAAGTAAAAGTGGGGCAGATTGCTCCTGAATTCACTTCTGTCATCCCAGGCTGGGCTCCTGTGAATCCCATTCAGGAATCCAAAGGCAAGGTAATTATTTTATCTGCAGTTCCTTCGTTGGATACTGATGTCTGTGATCGGGAAACCCGCCGTTTCAATGAAGAAGCCGCAAAACTGAGTGATGACATTGTCATCTACACCATTAGTACCGATTTCCCCATGGCACAAAAACGCTGGTGCGGTGCCGCTGGTGTGGAAAAGGTCAAAGTGGTTTCTGATGTGTTGGAGACAGATTTTGGGTTGAAGTATGGCCTGGTGATTAAGGAACGCCGCTACCTTCGCCGCTCGGTCTTTATCGTTGGTCGAGATGGGAAGCTCAGCTACGTCAAGTATCTGCCAACTTTGGGCGAAGAACCTGATTACGATGAAGTGATCAATGCCGCCAAAGCCGCGTTGAAGTAATTCATTTGATATTCAATAAAAAGTCCCGTCCAAAAGACGGGGCTTTTTTATTTGAGCTCTTGTGAAAGTTGAACACCTAACCACGGAGGTTTTAAGAAAGGTTTTCTGAGGAAGTGTCTGAAAACTACAACCCATTAACGCTATGGCGCGAAGCCGCAAAGGATTCATTGGCGTCTCTGCGGCTTTGCGTTAAAGAGTTTTTAGATAGTCTCTCAGTAGTTCAAAAGATTTTGAGATCAAGCAAATTCTCTCGATATGCAAGAGGTCTATTGAAAAAAATTATACGCTCGATTTCAGCGCACGACAATTTGTAATGGGTTGGAATTGATATGCCCCAACATTAGCAGGGATAACTGCGGTTTGGAATTTTTCAAGTTCTATTTTTTCATTGCCTGCTTGTAAAACAGCTTTGCCTTCAATGACTGTGATGGCATGAAAGGATGTACCTTTTGTATCCAAGTTAATGCTTTTGGTGGATGCAGATAACATTTCAAGTGTGAAGTATTCACATTGAGTTAGCAGGCTTTGTGTTCCATCTCCATAGGTTGGGGCAGGGATGATGGGGGCTGTGAAATCTGCTTTCGTCACTTGAATGGACTTTTCAATGTGTAAGGGACGTGCTTCTGTGGCGGGGCGTCCCCAATCATAAACACGGTAGGTCCAATCGGAAGTCTGCTGTACTTCGTAGACGAACAAGCCCGGGCCAAGAGCATGAAGCGTGCCTGCTGGCATGAAAATAGTCTGGCCTTGAGTCACGTTGGCATATTGAACATGCTCGGTAATGGTCCCGTTCCGAATCGAATCTGCGACTGTGGTTGCACTGGTATTGGGCTGTAAGCCAGCGATTAATTTTGCATCAGGCTGTGCGTCAAGGATGTGCCACGCCTCTGTCTTACCGAATTGGTTTGGTCCTTCCAATTGAACTGCTAATTCATCATTTGGGTGAACTTGCAAAGAAAGCCATTGGGCGCAATCCAGCAACTTAATGAGCAGGGGAAAGCGAGTTCCAGTGCGAGCGGTTGGATTTGTCCCAAGCAATTCACTACCAAACTGAGTTGCCAGCTCTCCCAGCGTTTTTCCTTTGAACACCCCAGATTCAACTACATCATTTTCCCATACCACCCATGCTTCGGCGGTGGGACTATTTCCTGGACGTAAAATGTTTCCACCCCAAACATAATCCCGATATGCAGGGTCTAATTTAAGAAATGAATTTAGAGTCATACATGATCTCCTCAAAAGAATAGAGTTTATCTTCCTTCAATATACTCTAAAAACCGAAATATCTTTCAAAATTAATCATTCTGTAATTTGCACGGGTTTCATCTTTTTTTGAGCACCTTTTCATGCTGTAAACTTGACTGCTTTTGGTACACTACATAAAAAATAAATATAGGAATTAGAAATCATGCAAATCAATAAAGATTTTTATGCAGGAGCGCGTGGCGCATTTCCAATCTTGATTGGGGTGATTCCATTTGCCATGATCTCTGGCGTGGCGGCTGTGAGTGTAGGACTTACATTTTTTGAATCCATGGGAATGTCTGTGCTGGTTTTTGCTGGCGCATCACAATTGGTCGTGTTTCAGTTGATGAGTGCGGGAAGCCCCTGGATGATTATGGTGTTGACGGCATGGCTGGTTAACTTGCGTTTTACGATGTACAGTGCCACTTTGGCACCATATTTACAAAAACTATCTGTAGGACAAAAGACTTTGCTTGCTTATATGCTTTCTGACCAAGCCTTTGGTATTAGCATGAGTCATTTTGTGACGAATGAAGAAGTAAATCATCGCTGGTTTTATTTTGGCGCGGCGCTGACGATTTGGAGCGCCTGGCAGGTGAGTGCGGTCGTTGGGACTTTGTTGGGCGCGCTCGTTCCCACGAGTTGGAGTCTTGATTTTGCTTTTCCTCTCAGTTTTATGGCCTTGATGTTTGGCGCCTTGCGTGACCGTCCAACCGTGGTGGCGGCACTAGCAGGGGGAATCATCGCTGTGATGGCAAAAGGATTGCCCTATAACATCGGGTTGGTGTTGGCTACTTTTTTTGGGATTGCGGCTGGGTATTGGGCCGAAAGTTTGGTGACAAAACAATGAACTCTTTCGCTCTGTGGTCTTTATTCGCTGCAATCGGTTTGGGAACTTTCCTATTGCGATTTGTATTTATCTATCTATTTGGAAAGATTGCAATGCCCGATTGGTTAAGCCGTGCTTTGCGCTTTGTTCCAGCAGCAGCCTTGGCGGCTTTGGTCTTCCCTGCGTTGACCCATCCAGCGGGGCATTTTGATTTCTCGCTTCATAATTTCCGCATGTTGGCTGGCTTGGGTGGTGCCCTAGTTGCGTGGAAGACACGCAATGTTTTGCTGACGATTCTTGTAGGAATGATTTTGCTCTGGCTTTTAGAATTTGCTTTTGGTTTATAGCTAAATAAGCTGTTTTTTTGCTTGCAAATTCTAATTGAGCGATATAATGGTGATTATTGGGAACTATCTACTAACTACTAGCGAGGAAATAAGTTAGATATGATCAAATCGAAACCAAACCAAACCAAACCAAAACAACGTGAAATATAAAGGTAGTTACCCCGTACAGGCATGTTATACGGATGCCGTCAACATAAGCACTAGTTAGCCCGCCCCGTGAAAACAGAAGTCATTTACACCAAATGGAAATAATGTAAATCTATATGTCACTAAACGAAATAATAACCCTTATTATTGCATTTGCTTCCCTGACCGTAAGTATTTCTTCATTTGTATATGCACGAAAGGCTTATAAATTCGAGATTGCTAAATTCCAACTTGAGCAACAATCAAAAGATGTGTTCTTGGATTTTCCTGAACCGATATTATACAAGTATGGCAATTACACAATCCTAGAGACTAAACTGCAAATTCTTAATAGGTCATCTGCTCTCAAACTTGCTGTCTACTTCAATGTGATTTTATATTTCGGGTCTTATTGGAAATTTTTAATGCCAAGCCCGAAGCCGATGATGACGATAACCGCAGGAATTTTTGACGAAAGCGCATATCTTGGTGGATTAACAGAATTAACCAAAGTGCTAAATAAACAAGAAGCGATACGCATGGTTATTGTTGACGCTGAAACAAAAAAAAGAATTACATTCTCGCAAGATGACATGAAAAGAATCGAACCCGCTCCTTTGTCGTATTCATGGATAGTTTATACAATAATTCCAAATTCGATTATCAATTACTTATCGAAAGAAGGCGCGGAACTAAAATCTCTCGAGTTACAATTTATGCTACACCCCAAAGAATGGAAATCCCAAACTTCTCACCGTTTTTGGACGAGTTTCGGAAGTCCAAGTCAAGATGTTTTATCATGTGTCTTTCCGAATCAAAAAGCGGGCTAACCAAGCCTGCACTTGACGGGTGGGATTCTGCGGCATTTTCGGGCTTTATCTACACCTGAACAGAATCCTGCTCTTGGAGTTTTGTCCACGCCCGCCCACCCGCAAGTAACGCAAACCGTTAGCCTGCTGGTCATTTGAAGAGTTACTAATATGGGTTATGTTTTACAAGCAAGTTGTGCAGAGTGTAAATATCAATCCGATAAACTCACTATTGGTGATGGTTTACATTTCATCTTTATTTGCAAAACCTGTAACTCCATAGTGAATGCTCAACGATTCCCGTTTCGATATAGTTGGTCTCCTTGCCCAAACTGCAAGAGTCTTCTTCATAAAGTTAATTGGATTGACGGTACTAAGTTGGTTTCATCTTTTGATGAGCCAATCGAGTCGGACTATCAATGCCCTCGCTGTAAAGAGAATCGGCTAGGGTTTAAAGGAATTTTACATTTCAGTCGTAGTTTTGATGATCGTATTCCCCAAAAAGGAATGCTCGTTCACGGGCGTTTTACTAAATCTGGAGAACTAGAAATTCCCTTTCTTGACATGCCTTTTTGTGTACCTCTCATCGAAGACTCTAAAAGTTACCCATTAGATATAATAATGGAGTTGAGAGTAACAGGGTTGGAAACAGAATACACAGATGACAAAAGTTCAGTCCAGAGAATGAAGGTATTTCTGGAGTTTATTCGATACATATCGCAAGAAGATTTGGAACGAGAATCGATGGAACAACCTTTGGTTAAATCGAAAACCACAGAATTCA
>JAXLVT010000064.1:0-5922 GCA_046328925.1 Anaerolineales bacterium | reverse complement strand
TTGATGTTACGCTGAACATTTCCCTCACTACATGCCAGCACAAACTTCAATAACCATGAAAGATAATTCGGGTTCAAGCTGACCTTCATCCCAAACGGACTGTGCGTAGGGTCAAGCATCCACTTGAGGGCAGAAGTCACCACTCCGGGCGCCGCCAAGGGAATGATATGACTCGGCACAATATGCCCCGCATTCCCTGAACCGCTGCCTTTGCCGATCTCTTTCGCATCAAGCAAGGTCACGCTCCGTCCAGATTTCAAAAGGTAATACGCACAGCTTAAGCCTACGGGTCCCCCGCCGATGATCAATACGTCAATCTTCGAATTCATATAATCTCCATAAAAACTTATATATACAGATTTGATCTCACTATGAATCTATCAACCCTAGAAATTATACAGTGGTTAGTGAAAAGGCTTGCTATGCTATACTTTTTATCATGATTAATATCCCATCAGTTGTTCATCCTGCATGCCGTGATTTCGTTATCGTGGTTGAAGAATTATTGGCACAGCGCCAGCACGAAGCTGCGGATTCAAAACGCTCTGCTGTTTCATGGCGCGAAGATGATTGGGGTCCACGCACATGGACTCGTACCGAGTTGGAATACCGTGTTTACAGCAGCTACAAACAAATGCGCAACGGGCGTATCACCCGTCCGCCACGCCGTGAGACGGTGATGGAGATCGCAGATTATTTGAATTGCAATCTCGAAGAACGCAATCGTTTATTGGTCGCTGCTGAACTTGCACCCATCTCATCACATTTATCAGGCGACTCGCTGGATGCTGTTTTACAAGTCGCTATTTCTGTAGCGCAAAACCTCGCCATGCCTGCCATGATCATCAACCGAGATTGGCGCATTCACTATTTCAACGAACATTTAATTCGGTTATACGGAGTCACATCCGAGCAACTGTCGTCCATTACACCTGAACAGATGAATATCTTGAACTTATTGTTTGACCCGCAACTGCCGCTATATCCGCGCCTCATTCAAAACAAAGCCTCATGGACCCGCATGGCGCGTCAGACCATTTATGGTTTCAAATCTGCCAATACGTTATATCAATTTGAATCATGGTATCAGGAACTGGTTTCCCGCCTCATGCAATTGCCCGATTTCGAGAAACATTGGAAAACTGTCAACGCAAATTTGGAATTTGATAATGACGCCAGCACACAAGATCAGCATCCCGTTGTCAGAGTGGATACTGTTGTTTCATTTCAGCAGCCCAGCCCACAGCGCGCATGGATCCGCCCGTTGTTGATCTCCGTCGGATACTTCCAATTCCAATTCCCCCAAATCGTTGCCTTCCTCCCCGCCGATTTTGAAAGTCAGGGAGTATTCAAACAAATTGGTGTGCCCTTTCCGTAGAACGCAGAGGAGGACATTTTGTCCTATGAGTTTCGCCCTGCCACCCGTACACTCGCAATCAAAAGGAGAGACTTATGAGCACAAAGACTGTTGTTTTTATTCATGGCATGTATATGACACCACTTTGCTGGGAACAGTGGACGGAGCGATTTCAGGCAAAGGGCTACCGCACTCTCGCGCCAGCCTGGCTCCAGCAGGGACAAGTCGGTAAAGGAATTACAAACTCCCGATTCAAAACTGGGCAAGCTCAACCTTACCGATATTCTTGACCATCTCACAAAACAAATTCAATCGTTGGATGAAAAACCGATCCTGATCGGTCACTCAATGGGCGGACCTGCTACTCAGATATTACATAACCGGTGGTCTCGCCTCCGCCGCCATCGCAATTGACTCTGCCCCACCGGCAGGAGTTTTCACTACTGAATTTTCCTTCCTAAAGGCCAACTGGGGGCATATTACCCCATTTGCGAATCCAAATTCGCCAGCCATTATGACGTTTGAACGCTTTCAATATGCTTTTGTCAATGATATGCCGCTGAATGAACAACGTGCTGCCTTTGAAAAATATGTTGTACCTGAATCGCGCGCCATTCCACGCCAATCCCTTACCTCTGTTGGCAAAGTGGATTTCACGAAAGAACATACGCCTCTGTTGCTCATCGCTGGCGGCAACGATCATATTATTCCACCCTCATTGAATAAAACCAATTACGAAAAATATAAATCCAACTCCTCGATGACAGACTACAAGGAATTCCCAAGTCGCAACCACTTTTTACTTGGACAAAAAAATTGGGAAGAAATTGCAGATTACTGCATGGATTGGATAGCAAGCAAAAAGATATAGTTCGTAAAAAAGAGACAGTCACTTTGAAGGTGACTGTCTCTTTATTTAAATTCCCTTACCAAATGGATCGCGGTCATCCACCAAGATCGTTCCTTCAGACATGACCCACGCTTCGCCCGTAATCGTTGGGATGATTCGGTTATTCTGAATCTGGATACTTCCCTCAAAGATACTCCCAACGACACTTTGTTGTTTCCACGTTTGTCCCACTTTCAATTTTCCATCGCCATACAAGCAAGCTAATTTTGCGCTCGTACCTGTTCCGCACGGAGAACGGTCATAGGCTTTGCCCGGGCAGAGGACAAAACTTTTGCTGTCTGCTTCGGGTGTGGGTGCGAATAGTTCAACATGGTCAATTTCTGCGCCGTTCGCGCCAGTGATACCGTTGGCGGTAAATTGCTCGCGCACACGCCATGAAAATTCAGTGAGCGCTTCGAGGTTTTGCATGTTGACTTCAAGGCCGTGGTCGTGACAGAGGAAGAACCAGTTGCCGCCATACGCCACATCGCCGTGGATGGTTTTGCCGTCAACGGTGACAGGGACATGAGTCAAATGGCGGTAGGCGGGGATGTTTTGCACGGAGACTTTGTTGGGATACTCACCCGCTTCATTCCTGTGCAGAGTTGCTTCGACCACCCCAACAGGAGTTTCAACGCGGATGACTCCGGGTTGGACTTTTCCCAAATATGCCAGTGACGCGATGAGACCAATCGTGCCGTGTCCGCACATGCCGAGGTAGCCGACGTTGTTGAAGTAGATGACTCCAAATTGACAGGTCGGGTCGGCGGGCGGGACGAGGTACGCGCCGACGAGCACATCTGAGCCGCGGGGTTCAAGCAGGACGGTGCGGCGCAGGTCGTCGTGATGCGCTTTCAGCGTGGATAATTTGTCAGCAACGGAACCAGTTCCAAGGTCGAAAGGAAGCGAGGTGATTAATCGCGTGGGTTCGCCGCCGGTGTGGGAGTCCAGATAGGGAATCTTTATCATAGGTGTATCGTTGAAACGTTTGAAGGTTGGAAAGTTTGAACGTTCAAACCTGCCAACGTTTTAACTTTCTAACGTCTTAAAGATGCGTTCAAATTCTTTGCGGTCGTCATCGGCTAAAGGCAAAAGAGGTTGACGAGGTGCACCGACTTTGATGCCACGCAGTTCGCAACCGACTTTGACCTTTTGGGTGTAGCCGCCGCTTTCCATGTTGCGGAGGAGCGGGAGGAGTTTATCCATGTGTTTGCGGGCGGTGACGAAGTCATTGTTGAGCGCGGCTTCGAGCACGTTGTAAGATGTTCGAGCGGAGCGCAGAGGCGGCGCCGCCGATCCATGAGGTGGTGCCCCAGAGGAAGTAGTCGAGCGCCTGGTCGTCGGAGCCGCAGATCATTTGATAACGGTCGCCGTAGCGCAGGCGGAATTCGTAGACGCGGGACATGTCGCCGCTGGCTTCTTTGATGCCGATGACGTGGTCGTATTTGAGCAGACCGTCCATCACTTCGTAGCTGACTTCAGTGCCTGCGCGCCAGGGGAAGTTGTAGAGCACGATGGGAATTTTGACGGCTTTGGCGACGGCTTCGTAATGCGCGAGTAGTTCGCGTTGGTTGGGGCGCGAGTACGGCGGGACGGCGACCATGAGCGCGTCGTAGCCCATCTGTTCGGCGATCTGCGAGTAGCGGATCACGTCGCGGGTGGCTCCGCTGTTGGTGCCTGCAATGAGCGTGACCCGTCCGTTCACTTTTTCTTTGGTGAATTTGAAAATGTCCAGCCGCTCGGCTTCGGTGAAGGCATAGACCTCTCCCGTGGTGCCGCCAGGGACCAACCCTGCGATCTTGTTTTGAATCAGGTATTCGATCAGTTGTTCAAGGACGGGGTAGTTGATGCTTTCGTCCGCATTGAAGGGGGTGACGATGGGGGCGTATATTCCTTTGAGTTGCATGGGGGGAGGCTCCTGGAAAGTGGAAAGTAGTTAGTGGGTAGTGAATAGTGATTAATAATTGGAGATTGAAGTTTACTTCCCCCAGTGGAAGTGGGCAAGAGCACAAAATATCAGAAAATATTTTTTGATAAAGCTAAACGAAAACCGATACAATTATAAAAATAGGTAAAATCATCAACAGGCCGGTAAGCACAACACGCATATCTCGCAATATAAAGAAAAGAACCGCCGCGCAGAATTCTGCGGCCGTTAATTGTTTCTGATTCGCGTCCATCGATAAATTTATAAGGATATTTTTCTTTCAAACTATGCGTCCATTCCCAGACATTGCCGGCCATATCTGCGCAACCATAAGGCGAATCGCCTTGCGGGGAATATAGCCCTACAGGGGTCGTCTCGTTTTTTTCTCCCTCACTTGTATTACATTTATCTTTAAAAAAAACGTTTCCCCAAGGGTATTCACGTCCGGTATTACCACGCGATGCTTTTTCCCATTCGGCTTCAGTAGGTAGGCGCAAAATAAAATCAGAAGGTATTTCAGCATCAAGAAAAGTATTTAGCCATTGGCTATATTCCATAGCATCTTTCCATCTGATATTTACAACAGGATGCCCTTTTTTCTTTTCCCAGTTTTCAACCGGATGTTTAATTTTCTTAGCATCTGAATAAGCATTATACATTTCATTAGTAACGGGATAACATGCCATCCAATAATCATATGGGATTTCTACAGCATGTTGAGGTCTCTCTTCGCTATCGCCATTATTACTCCCCATAAGGAACTCACCTGCAGGCACATGCATAAATTCCATGCCGTTGGAGAGAGTGATCTTATTTGCATTGATCCGTTCTGATACGGGATATTCTAAAGATTCAAAGTTCGGAGAATCGGCTTGCAAGCCCTTGTTATATTTGAGGCTTGCCAAACCATAATTATGTGCGATTTTTGCTTTAGCGGACGGCTCTATGTTAGATTCTAATCCTAGCGAATCGGCACGTTTTTTCAAACTGATCAATAGTCTTTGCCATGCCCTTTCTCTTTGACCTTCAAAATAATCCGCATATTGCCAATCTCTCAAACTGCGTGGTGGGGTACATTCTTCTAATCGTAGTGGAACAATAAAAATTGTTTCCTCTGGCATTTCAAGAGCAACATCGAGTGCAAATCGTAGTTCTTTTTGAACGAATCCCCGTTTATTAATCGAACCATTGGAGAGACAAACTAAAACAACATCTGAATTTTCCACAGCTTTTTCGATCGCCAAATCCCAATCATCGCCAGGGTAGAGTTCTTCTTCATCCAGCCAAGGCTCAATCCACGGCTCGGCACGGAGTTTTTGATACAACTCCCGCACGGCGGGTTTGTCATTGCTGGAATGGCAGAGGAAAACGCGAAGAGGGCGGGAAGTCATAAGAGATACCAACCTATCGGAATTATAACTTCGACAGGTCGAATTTGTATGAAACAGGCAAAAGGCATAAATGGGGGATGGCGATCTTTCTTGAAAATGCCTATCATTCTCCGCATGGAAAAGGAGTTAACATGAGTTTCATGAATTTAATGCCTGTCATGATGATGGTTATTTTCTGCGTTGTTGGGTTATTCGCCGTGCTTTTGGTTGGGGGCATCGTTGCTGTCGCCATCTATGGGCTCAAGCATTGGAACGTCCGTGTCTCCACAGGTAAACGTAACTTTGACGACTTTGGGCGCTAACCACTGTAAGGCGCGGGCCTGCGTCACTCTAAATAGCAGAAACTTATTTAAAACCC
>JAXLVT010000063.1:0-6836 GCA_046328925.1 Anaerolineales bacterium | reverse complement strand
AGCAACGACATCCGCGCGCGCAATCCGCGCTTTACGCAGGAAGCGATCAAAGCCAACCGCGGTGTGATTGAGTTGTTGGAACGAATCGCTAAGCAGAAAAACGGCACCCCCGCGCAAATTGCACTGGCTTGGTTGCTCGCGCAAAAACCGTGGATCGTTCCCATCCCTGGCTCACGCAAACTGGAACGACTCGATGAAAACAACGGCGCGGTGAATATCGAATTATCAGCAAATGAATTGGGCGAGATTAAATCCGCGATGGAAAAAATTACGGTGGTTGGTAATCGGTATTAGCACGATAGATTTTAAGGAAAAATAAATCATGGCGCTCCTTCAAGTAAACTTTCACTCGACAACTTTGAACCGAAAAGTTCCAATGCAGGTGATTCTCCCTGTGGATACTCCAAACGGGAACGATAAACCGTTCAAGACTCTCTATCTGCTGCACGGGTTATTTGATAACTATCAGTCTTGGACATCCAACACGCGCATTGAGCGCTGGGCAATGGAACGAAATCTGGCAGTCGTCATGCCATCCGCTGAAAACTCATTCTATGTGGAAATACCGCATGGCAGCAGTGTGTTCGGCGACTTCGGTGCCTACGTTGGGCAGGAATTGGTTGAGACAACCAGAAAAATGTTTCATCTGTCATCCAAACGGGAAGATACGTTTATTGCAGGGCTTTCGATGGGCGGCTTTGGCGCGTTGCGAAACGGGCTGAAATATCATGAGACCTTTGGGTATATCGCCTGTCTCTCTGGCGCGATTCATATCTTTGAATATCCCTTCGATGAACCCGCAAGGAACGTAATCGGTGAAGACGCCTGCTTCGGCGACATCCACGCCGCCGCCCTGACGGATAAAAATCCACGGGTGGCGGCAGAAACTCTCTTTGAAAAAATCAAAGCAGGTGAAAAGGTATCATTCCCCAAAGTGTATATTACTTGTGGCACAGAAGATTATCTGTTGAAGGCAAATAGAGTATTTGCGGATTTTCTAAAAGAAAACGGAGCCGATGTGACTTATGAAGAAAGTCATGGAGGTCATGATTGGGATTTCTGGGATACATATATTCAGAAAGTCCTTGAATGGCTTCCAGTTGAGAAGGTCTCACAATAAACAAATAAAGGAAATGAGATTAATTTAATTATGAAAAAACAGACCGCAGGTAGAGATAATCTAGGAGACTTTGCGCCCAAGTTTGCAGAGTTGAATGATGATGTTTTGTTTGGTCAGGTTTGGGCACGGGAGGAACAATTATCTCCCAGAGACAGAAGCATGATTACCGTTACAGCATTGATGGCGATGGGCATTTTAGACCAATCGCTAAAATCACATCTGATCAAAGCCAAAGAAAATGGCATCACCAAAGATGAGATTGCGGAAGTGATTACTCATCTGGCTTTTTATACTGGCTGGCCCAAAGCATGGGCAACTTTTTATATGGCGATGGAAGTCTTTGGAGAGTGAGCCATGTCTGAATCACAGGATATAAGCAAGAGCATTATTTTTTGCGCGTGGAGAACTTGTTCAACCTCCCTACGATCAATACTTTACTGGTATGACCTATGTGAATGATCTGGTTTCATTCGAGAGTCCGCTCGGCTGCATCATCGGCAATGTAACTTTTGCTCCGAGCAGCAGAAATCATTGGCATTTGCACCCAGGTGGTCAGGTTTTACTCGTGACTGGCGGTTGCGGCTGGTATCAGGAAGAAGGTCAATCGGCGCGACAACTCCGTGCGGGGGATGTGGTGGAGATTCTTCCGAATATCAAACACTGGCATGGCGCGGCGGCAGATAGTTGGTTCGTGCATTTGGCGATTGAAACTGACATCAAGGGCGGCCCGCCGCATTGGTTTGGTCCAGTCTCAGATGATGAATACAATAAATTGCCGCTTTCCAATGCGTACGCTCGGTAAAAAGGAAAACTTGCATGAAGAAAACAAACCTTACCATTTTGGTGTTCACTCTGATGAACTTTGTGCTTGCCATGACCGCTTTTGTGTTTGGTGGCATTTTGGACAAAGTCGCCGTATCGCTGAATGTGTCTGTAGCGAATTCGGGGTTGTTGAATACCATGTATTCGTATGGCGCAGCGTTTGGCGTTCCTATTACTTTAATCGTATTCAGAAAAATCGAACGCACCATGATGTTGAAGATGACGTTGTTGATCACGGTCTTGACGACATTGGCGCTTGTCTTGACGCACAACTTTACGCAATTGCTCATCATCCGACTCATCATGGGAGTTTCTGCCAATAGTTACGGAATATTGGCGATTTCAATGGTGATCGCGCTTGCCACTGCCGAGAATCAAGGACGTTCGTTGGCGTTTCTCATTGCGGGCAACTCGCTGGCGCTAGTAATTGGCGTCCCGTTGACTCGCGCCTTGTCATCTGTTTTTGACTGGCGCAGCATCTTCTGGATGTTAAACGTCATCATGATTTTATCGCTTGCCTACTTCGCAAAATTTTTGCCTGCGGGTGATCACGAGTCCACGAAACTGGATTTGAAAAACGAGTTGAATTTTTTCAAGGATGGAAAGACCCTGCTCGTGATTGCATATTCCCTTGTGATGTTCGTGGGATATGGCGCATTTTTTACCTATGTTACGCCTTACTTGCTACTTTTCCCATCTCTCGAAGCGACCATGAGTATCATTCTGGTTTTGCTGGGACTCGCCAGTTTCATTGGGAATTGGATTGGCGGTCACACATCAGACCGCATCGGTTATGCAAAATCATTATTGATCGGGGCTGTGGCTCAAACCATAACCATGCTATTAATTTTTGTGTTTCACTCCGTGGCGTGGTTGAGCGTGCTCTTTTCCATCCTTTGGTTGATGAGCGCCTGGTTCACAGGTTTGCAACTCAATACAGGGATTGCACAGGTGACGCAGAATAAATCCAGTTTCATGATTAGTATCAACATGTCTGCCATTCAACTAGGTGGCGCGATTGGTTCCAGCGTGGCAGCGGCGGTCATCACCTTGAATGGGATGCAAAATATTGTTTTTATTACGTTGTTTGCAGGTTTAATCATCTTGATTCAATGGATCGCGAATACAAAATATCCATTCATCGCACCTGTTGCAAGGGCGGAAGAAAACGCTTCGGTTGCATAGAATAAAAAAGGAGTTGAATAATGCACATCGGATTACAAATCCCCTCGTTCAAAATCTCAGGCGGCGCGGCACAGATTCGCCCCGCGTTGAAAGATGTCATCACCACGGCGGAAGGCGCGGGCTTTTATAGCTTGTGGGTGATGGATCATTACTACCAGATCAAGGGCTTGTTCGGAGAAGCTTACACCGATCCCATGCTTGAAGCCTATACCACGCTTGGATATTTTGCCGGGCTGACCGAAAAGGCTTTCCTCGGCGTTTTGGTCACAGGCGTGATTTACCGTCATCCTGCCGTGCTGATGAAGATGGTTAACACCCTTGATATTCTCTCTGGTGGTCGCGCTTATTTTGGCATTGGCGCGGCATGGTATGAAGAAGAAGCAAAAGGCAACGGCATTCCATACCCGTCCACATCCGAACGCTTCGAACGATTGGAAGACAGCTTGAAACTGGCGAAGGCGCTCTGGAATAGCGACGAGACATCCTTTGCGGGCAAACATTTCTCTGCCCCAGCCATCACCAACAATCCGCGCCCGCTTTCAAGTCCGCATCCGCGCATCATGATCGGCGGTACAGGACCAAATAAAACCCTGCGCATGGTCGCAGAATATGCGGATGCCTGTAATATCGGGGATTGGGTCGGTACGGCGAACATGCAAAAAGCGCTCGACGACATCAAGCGGCATTGCGACGTGCTGGGACGCGATTATGCGTCGGTGGAGAAAACCTGTCTAAGCACGGTAAACCTTTCAGGGAAGGATACAGTTTGCAGCGTCATCAGCCGCCTCGAGGATCTTTCGGCAATGGGCTTCACTCACGCCATTTTCAACATGCCTGACCTGTACACAGGAAATCCGCTCGAAACTTTTGCAAAAGAAATCATCCCTGCTGTGACGGGGCTACAAGGAGAAAAAATATGAAAGGCACTATGCTTTACGGCGCACATGACGTGCGTTTCGAGGAACGTCCTGATCCACAAATTATCGAACCAACCGATGCGATCATTAAACTCTCCGCGGCTTGTGTCTGCGGCTCTGACTTGTGGCCTTATCGCGGTATTGATAAAGTGAAAGAACCCGTTGCAATGGGGCATGAATATTGTGGCATTGTAGAGGAAGTCGGCAGTGAAGTGAAGCACATTAAGCCCGGTCAATTTGTGGTCGGTTCATTCTTTGCTTCAGATAACACCTGTGAAATTTGCAAATCAGGCTATCAGTCTTCTTGCATTGACCGCGTCGGGATGGGCGGTATTGGAACACAAGCGGAATACGCTCGCATCCCTCTCGCAGATGGGACGCTGGTCGCTACGCCCGAACTGCCGCCTGCTGATTTGATTCCCGGCTTGCTCTCCACTTCGGATGTGCTGGGCACTGGGTGGTTTGGTGCGTTGGCTGCGGATGTGGCTCCCGGCAAGACCGTGGCTGTCGTTGGGGATGGGGCGGTGGGCTTGCTCGGAATCCTCTCAAGCCAAGCAGATGGGTGCGGAGCGGATCATTGCCATGAGCCGCAACCCAGACCGTCAAAACTGGCGCTGGAATTCGGCGCAACCGACATCGTAACGGAGCGCGGTGATGAAGGTGTGGCACGAATCAAAGACCTCACCAACGGGCTTGGTGCGCATTCGGTGATTGAAGCAGTTGGTACGCAAGAATCAATGATGCAGTCCATTCGTGCTACGCGGGTGGGTGGTCACGTTGGGTTTGTAGGTGTATTGCATGGCGTGGAAATTGAAGGCTGGGAATACTTTTTCTCGCATGTTCACCTGCACGGCGGACCTGCTCCCGTGCGCAATTATCTGCCTCACTTAATTGATTTGGTTCTAAATGGCAAAATCAACCCTGGCAAAGTGTTTGACTTAACTCTGCCACTTTCACAAGTCGCAGAAGGCTATAAGGCAATGGATGAACGCCGCGCCATCAAAGCATTGTTGATGCCGTAAAGGAGAACTCCATGAAACGTGCTGTTATTATTGGAGGCAAGGGAAAGGTTGGAACATATCTCGTTCCCATGCTTGTGCAAGATGGCTTTGAAGTTATCAATGTGAGTCGCGGTGATTCCAAACCGTTTGTGCCTCATGCTTGCTGGGACAGTGTCAAGCAAGTCGACCTTGATCGAAACGAATCAAACTTCCCACAGAAAATCTTGGCACTACAACCAGATATTGTATTGGATAAGATTTGCTTCAAAGAATCTGAGATGTCTGATTTGATTGGGGCATTGGAAGGTCAGGTTGAGCATTATCTTGTCACAGGAAGTATATGGTGCCATGGCACTGGTTCTGTTGTTCCAAATTCAGAAGAAGAGGATTTGAAACCGTTTGGAGAATATGGAATCGAAAAACTGAAAATGACCCAGACCTTGAAACGGAAATATGCCCTTTCGCACTTTCCAGGAACTATCATTCACCCTGGGCATATCGTTGGACCTGGACATCCGCCAATTAACCCACAAGGGAATCAGAACCCAAAGGTGTTTGAAGTACTAATTCATGGAGCGCCGTTGATGATTCCAAACTTTGGCATGGAAACTGTCCATCACGTTCATGCGATAGATGTTGCAGGTGTTTTTCGGGCGGCGATCCGTGCTGGAAGCCCAAGCTATGGACAGTCATTCCATGCGGTTTCCAGAGGCGCGGTTACGCTGCGTGGATATGCAAAAGAAGTTGCTTCGTGGTTTGGCAGGGAAGCCAATCTCGTCTTCAAACCTTTTGATGAATTCAAAAAAGATGTGTCAGAGGTGGATGCCGATTCGACCTATAACCACATCCTGCGTTCAGGGAATCATTCCATGGAAAAGGCAAAACGATTATTAGGATTTGCTCCAGCTTATTCCAGTTTTGAATCGGTTCGAGAGTCTCTGAATTGGATGATAAGCAACGGTGTTGTTAAATAGTATCTGATTATTTGTGTTTTGATTTTTTCATCAAAACATTGAAGGTGACAGCTATCTCGCAGATGACTGTCACCTTGATATTGATAAGGACAAAAGTATGGAATATGCAATATTGAACAATGGCGTAAAGATGCCCATGTTGGGTTATGGGGTTTATCAAGTGTCACAAAATATTGCAGAGAAATGCGTGCTAGACGCATTACGCGTGGGGTACAGGCATATTGATACCGCCAGGAATTACTACAACGAAAGCGAAGTTGGTAATGCCATAACGAACAGCTATGTTCCAAGAGATGAGATTTTTATAACGACCAAGATATATGGTGCTTCCAGTTACGCAGAAGCGCTCAAGATGATTGATGAAGCATTGCGTAAATTGCAAACAGATTATATTGACCTGCTTTTATTCCACTGGCCCTCTGGTAATCTTGTAGAAACGTATCGTGCTATGGAATCCTCTTATCGTGAACAAAAGTTGAAGGCCATAGGTTTGTCTAATTTCTATGGGAAAGATTTCAAGAAAATAGTGGACAATTGCCAAGTCAAGCCAATGGTCAATCAGGTAGAGGCGCATGTCTTTATGCAGCAAAGACAATTCAAGGAGGAAATGGATAGGTACAACATAAAGCTGGAAGCATGGTCACCATTGGCTTGTGGGAAGAATGATATTTTGAACAACAAGGTTTTGAAAAAAGTCGCTACTAACCACAGCAGATCGACAGCGCAGGTTGCATTAAGGTTTTTGGCTCAGAAAGATATGACGGTGCTTCCCAAGACGATTCGTGTCGAAAGAATGAAAGAAAACTTTTCCATATTT
>JAXLVT010000062.1:0-8071 GCA_046328925.1 Anaerolineales bacterium | reverse complement strand
ACGCACGTAGCAGGAACCATTGGGGCGGTATCGAATAATAGCAAAGGTGTCACTGGGATCAATTGGAATTCTCCAATTGTGCCTGTGCGCGTGTTGGGAAAGTGCGGCGGTTACATGTCTGATATCTCTGACGGTATGCGTTGGGCGGCGGGTTTGTCCGTTTCTGGTGTGCCTGCCAACCCAAACCCAGCCAGAGTGCTAAACCTTAGCTTGGGCGGTAGCGGCGCATGCGGCACCACTCTTCAAAATACAATCAATGCCATCAACGCGACTGGCTCGATCATTGTCGTCGCTGCTGGAAACAATGCCGCTAACCTTGATACGAATAATTATCAGCCTGCAAATTGCAGTGGGATCATTACCGTAGCAGCTACAGATCGCGGAGGGGACCGCGCTTATTACAGTAATTATGGTTCTACAGTGGAGATTAGCGCACCAGGTGGTGAAGGTGGGGTGAATGGTGTGTTGTCCACGCTTAATACTGGAACAACATCACCTGCCTCAGATACTTATGTGTATTATATGGGCACAAGTATGGCGACGCCCCATGTTGCGGGAGTTGTCTCCTTAATGCTTTCGGTTAACCCAAGCCTTACCTATACTGAGGTCTTACAGATTTTGCAGAGCACTGCGCGTGCGTTCCCTGTTGGAAGCGGCTGTACAACATCAACTTGTGGCAGTGGAATTGTAAATGCGGCGGCGGCAGTTAGTGCTGCAAAAGCTGGCTTTTTGCCAGACCTTATCGTCACTGACGTTACGATTACCCCACGATTTCCAGACATTAATGAACCATTTGATGTAACGATCACCATCAAGAATCAAGGCGGTCCCACAGGCCCAGTAGATATTTATCGTGATGTATACATTGGCGTTGATCCTATGACCACCATAGACCCCATCACAGGATGCCCTGCTGCTGGTGATTACTATCGTTCTGATTCGTTTACGAATCTGACTTTCGGGCAGACGGATACAAAAACTATTAATGTCCCTAGCGGACTAGATGAAGGCTCATACCAATTATGGGTGTATGTTGACTCGCGCTGCCTTGTTCAGGAAGCAGGCGAGACAAATAATGGGCCGTAATTGAGCCAATGAAACATAAATCAAAAAGCCAACCCTATAGCGGATTGGCTTTTTGATTTATGTACTATTCTGCTGGTAATGAATTGAAAGATATTCCTTAATTTCAGGCTTATAATTTCGGGTCTCAGAGTGTCATATTGGATGTCAATTATGATATTAAAGGAATGTTCAATACTTCTGACAAGTCTTGTTTATCATAGGGAATAGTTATGACCACCTTTTCAAAAGTCTCATGGAAGTTTTTCAGGTTTTCAATTTTATATTGGGTGGCTGTAGCAGCAGGGGTATTTCTCTGGTCGCGGGAATGGGAAATTGTCCGATTGGCTTCAACCAAACAGGAAGAAGACTTGTTTGGTTTATTTGGTTTTTGTGTGCTTTGTGTAATGGCTTTTGTAGCATATACAGACTTCAAGCCGCAGACTTTAAATTCTGTAAAACAGATCGTACTCGCTGGATTGCCGTATCTTGTATGTTTAATCTTTTTGTCCTATACCATTGAGTTGTCACGCCAGTCTTGGGATTATGCACAGTATGAAACGGCATTTCGGGCAATTGCAGAGGGGAACAACCCATACTTGAGCACTCGTTATCTATATCCACCGTTTTTTGCTGACCTGATGGTTCTTGTATTTCGGATTGGGCTGCGCCTTTTTCCCTTGCTTAGTTTGGGAAAAAGTGCATGGGTGTTTGTTTTTTATATCCACCAAAGTTCACTTTTGTTTTTCTTGCTATTGGCGTACGCTCTTTCCATGCAGTTTGCTTCACAGATCGGGCTTGATGAAATAACGGGGAATTTGCTGGTCAGTGCAGTATTTTTATTTAACGTACCGATCTTAAGGACGCTAAGTAATAATCAGGTCAATTTTTATGTGTTGGTTTCCATTCTGGGAGCATTGGTTCTGCTCCAGACGTATCCATTCTTTGCTGGCATATCGATTGCGTTGGGCGGATTTATTAAGTTGTATCCTTTTGCCTTATCTGCTCCGCTTTTGGGATTGAAGAAATGGCGCGCATTGGCAGGGGTGTTTGCAGGGTCGATCCTCGTCACAATGGTTGAGATATTGCTTTTGCATAAACTAAAACTTTGGGAACAGTTTGTGCAATTTTATTTATCCTTTCCAGTTGAACAAGAGAGTTCCCTGTTTAGAAATACCAGCCCAATGAGCTTGTTAAGAAGCACGCTCAAGTTTTCTGGCCTTTCTTTAGAGATCCTGCCCATTCTGTTTGGAATTACGGTCCTGGCTGTTTTGGTCTGGTACTTAGTTCGCTTTTTTCAACGAGAGAAGAGGGTTGCTTCAATAGAAACACTCTCCGTGGAGCCAGCTTCTTTTCGTATGATGGGACATGTACTGGACTTTTCCGTTCTTTCATGATGATCGCGCCATCTGCATGGGAGCATCATTATGTGATCGCCATCCCGTTAGCGATTTGGGTATTGCCTTGCGTGGTAAGGACGCACCCTGGCAAGTGATTCTCAGCCTAGCGTTGATTTTTATGCTTCCAGTGTTTAACGTGTTTCCCTTTAGCTACCTCCGAATGGCGGGATTGATCTGGCTTTTTATATTGGCATCTCCAAAACAGATTGAAAAGTCACTTCTGCTTTAAGACTGTTTCGACTTTACGATTTTGCCAGGTGTATGTAAGCGTTTATTTTCAGTTGTATAATTTTAAAGTTGGGAAATTTAACTTCTTGTACTTATCTGCTTTTTCGGGACGGATATGACCGAGACCAGACAACCTTTGAAAGTCTTCCTCTGCCACGCCCACGCGGACCGTGATGCTGTGCGCGGACTCTATATTCGCCTGACCCAAGACGGTGTGGATGCGTGGTTGGATAAGGAAAAGCTTCTGCCTGGGCAGGACTGGGAATTGGAAATCAAAAAAGCCGTGCGCGAAGCGGACGTGGTGGTGGTTTGTCTTTCAAAGCAATTCAATCAAGCGGGGTTTCGACAAAAGGAAGTACGCCTTGCCCTTGATACAGCAATGGAAAAACCAGAAGGCGAGATATTCATCATCCCTGCACGGTTGGAGGAATGTGACAGCCTCGAAAGCCTGAGAAGATGGCATTGGGTGGATCTGTTTGAAGAGAATGGCTATGAAATGCTCACGCGCGCCTTGCGGACTCGGGCAGATCATATTGGGGCTACACTACAGCTTAAGCAGAGTTCGCTGCTCAATGATGTTTCAGCTTTGAAGAATGACAAACCTGTAGTGATGAAACAGGAAAACAAAAATAATTCAAGGCGAAGAGCCTTTCTTCGTAAGCCAAATACAGCCATTCTCGTGGCAATGATCGGATTGATCGGAATCATTGGTGCAGCGGTGATTAGTTCCTCGTGGTTTGAAAATCTCTTCGCGAAGCCCACTGAAACAGCTACAGCGAGTGCAATGCCAATAGAAACAGCAACCCAGCTTTCAGGTCCGATAGAGAACGAGAATCTTGCTGATGAGATCACAGATCCCAGAGGCGTAACGATGCGCTTGGTTCCAGCGGGGGATTTCATCATGGGAAGTAATGCAGATGCCGCATTTGCCCAATGTCAAAAAACTCATACAGATTGTCAGCAGGAAATGTTCCTTAATGAAGAGCCGATCCATTCGGTGTATTTGGATGCCTTTTATATGGACAAGTACGAAGTGACCAACACTCTCTATATGGCTTGCGTAGAAACTGGCAATTGCATTGCGCCACAAGATGTTGGTTCCAATACCCGTGCAAGTTACTATGGCAATTCAGAGTTTGGTGACTTCCCTGTTATCAATGTAAATTGGAATCAGGCGGCTGCTTATTGTGCCTGGCGTGGACCGTTGGATGGTACGAGCGCTCCGAAGCTGCCCACCGAAGCGCAATGGGAAAAAGCCGCGCGCGGAGTGGATGGGCGCACCTATCCGTGGGGAGAAGAGATCGATTGCAGTAAAGCCAATTATTGGGATGGCGAAGCTGGGTGTGCCGCTGATACAACGAAAGTTGGCATATACGGAAAAGGGGTTAGCCCGTACGGTATCTATGATCTGGCGGGCAATGTTTGGGAGTGGACGGCAGACCGATACTCCGATGTGTATTATCAAAACTCGCCGTCATCCAACCCGCAAGGTGCGGATGTGGGACAACTCCGTGTACTGCGGGGCGGCTCTTGGTATAACTTTGATTATTACCTCCGCACTACGCTTCGCTTCACCGCCGAACCTGATTCTGTTTTAAGTAACCTTGGATTCCGCTGTGTGAGGGACGTTCCTCCTTTGCCGTGAAATGAAAAGGGGAATGCTTCACGAATTTATTATACAAAACCAGCCAGCCCCGTAGTGGACTGGCTGGTTGCTATACATTCATTAAACTTATTTTTTCTCTTCAAGAATGGCTTTTACCATTTTCAATAAAGCAGGGATTTCATTCTCTACAATATTCCAAACGGTTTCATCATTGATTCCAAAATATTCATGCGCCACAATATCACGGAAGCCAGCAATTTTTCGCCATTTTACGTCGGGATACTTTTGCCGCGTTTTCTCAGGGATATTTTTTACAGCCTCCCCGATGATTTCTAAATTTCGCAATACAGCATCGAAATGCAACTCGTCGTGGACAAAATCCTTGTAGGTCATCCCTTTGGTGAATCGCAGAACTTTCTCGCAAGATTCTTATATATCTGCCAAATAGAGGGATACATCACGCGACATGGACTAAATCCTGCATGATGTAGGGTTTCATTCGCGGCTTGATGGCCTTGGGAGTAACCAAATCCACTTTACGACCAAGCAGGTCTTCCAGAAAGAATTTTGTATCCATGTAACGATCAAAGGTGGCTTTCCCTTTAAATTCTACAAGGATGTCCACATCGCTGCTTTTTCGTTCTTCGCCGCGGGCAACTGACCCAAACAGGGACAATGACTTTACACCCAATTTTTCCAATTGAGCGCGATTCTTGCGGATGCGGGTGATGACTGTCCTTCGGGTCATACTTGAATTATACAACAGGAAGAACAACCAGCCCCGCAGTGGACTGGCTGTTCTTTTACACTCTCATCAAGTTTTATGACTTTGCTGACTTTCGGTTGTATAATTTCACCAACCAAAGTTGGTGGATAAATTAAATGCCTGAACCTAAACGCCCCCTTAAAGTATTCCTCTGCCATGCCCACGCGGACCGTGACGCTGTCCGCAAGCTGTACATACGCCTGACCAACGATGGCGTAGATGCATGGCTCGATAAAGAAAAGCTCCTACCAGGGCAAGATTGGGAATTGGAAATCAAAAAAGCCGTGCGCGAAGCGGACGTGGTGGTCGTTTGCCTTTCAAAGCAATTCAATCAAGCAGGGTTTCGTCAGAAGGAAGTTCGCCTCGCGCTCGATACCGCAATGGAAAAGCCCGAAGGGGAGATTTTCATCATCCCTGCACGGTTGGAAGAATGTGACAATCTCGAAAGCCTGAGAAGATGGCATTGGGTGGATTTGTTTGAAAAAGATGGACATGCGAGGCTTATGCGTGCGTTGCGCTTGCGAGCAGATAAGATTGGGGCGATTCTGCAATTCGGAAGAAACAAGCCTGCTAAACCTGGAAATATCTCTGCAATTGATTTTTCAAAATTAAAGTTTCCCTCTTGGGGTAAACAAGCATTTGGAATATTTTTATCTTTATTTGTCCTTTGGGTGGCGTTTTCTAGTGCCGAAAAATGGATGACGCCCATTGTTCACTGGTTGGGAGAGATTTCAACCTCTTCTTCAACGGCGGATAAACCTATTGCTACTGATGTACCTTCCACTGCATTGGCCCATGGATCAGAATCTACACCTGTGCCAACCGAAATTATGGACGCCAAAGGCGTGTCAATGATGCTTGTTCCAGCAGGACAATTTACAATAGGTAAAGATGGCTGGATTAGTGATGAACAGCCGTCTCATGTTGTATATCTGGATACATTTTATATTGATAAAAAAGAAGTGACTAATTCGCTTTATCAGATGTGTGTGGCGGATGGCGCGTGTGTAAGGCCTTTCTATACTAATTTGTATTATGTATCTGCACGCGCGAATTACCCTGTTGTTACTGTCAATTGGAGTATGGCAAATGACTATTGCCAATGGCGAGGGGGAAGCCTTCCTACAGAAGCACAATGGGAAAAAGCAGCGCGAGGGGAGGATGAACGCACGTATCCTTGGGGCGAATTAGCTCCCACGGTACAGTATGCAAACTATGATGGAAGTGATGCAAAGGATGTGGGTAGTTATATGTTTGTCAGAAGCCCTTACGGAGTTCTCGATGTAGCAGGGAATGTTTCTGAATGGGTTTCTGATTGGTATTCGCCAGAATATTATCAAACCGTTTTAAATGATAGTATTCCAAATCCTGGCGGGCCACTTACCCCTCCCTACCAACCTTCTCATAATTACTATGGACGGGTGGTCCGCGGTGGTAGTTGGCGGACAAAAAATATAGCTGAATTAAGCACCACATACCGATTTCGCGCAGACCCTGCTTCGTATGCTGATGACTTAGGATTCCGTTGCGCAAAGGATACGCCATAATGACCGAACCCAAACGCCCCCTCAAAGTCTTCCTTTGCCATGCCCATGACCCATATTCGCCGCCCAGAAAACATGGATTCACTAGTTTTCGGTTGTATAATTTCGCCAGCCGATTTCGGCGGGAAATCTCATGACCGAATCCAAACGACTACAAAAGGAACGTATCTTCATCTCTTATCGCAGAGCAGATAGTGCTGGCTATGCTGGACGTATTTATGACCGCCTCGCTGGACATTTTGGCGAGAATGCGATATTTATGGATGTTGATACTATTGAGGGTGGATCTGATTTCATAAAAGTTTTGGAAGATGCTGTGCAGTCTTGTGATGTGCTGATTGCTTTAATCGGTAAGCAATGGCTTACGATCAAAGATAAAGACGGGAAATCACGTTTAGACAACCCTGAAGATTTTGTACGGATTGAAATTGCTACTGCGCTAAAACGTAATATTCGTGTTATCCCTGTTTTGGTTGATGGCGTTGATATGCCACAATCAATTGAGTTGCCAGAAAATCTCAAGGCTTTGGCGCGAAGAAATGCTTTGCAGGTTGATCATCATTCGTTTAATCCTGACGTTTATCGCTTAATTGAGCATTTGGAAAACGCTTTAGGTGTAGATGAGCAAGATCGTTTAAGGGCAATGGAAGAAGAACGAAAACGGATTGCTAGAGAAAAAGCTGAACGCATAAAGGCAGAAAAAAAAGCAAGGCAAAAAGCAAGATTTGAAGCCTTTGAAAAATTTACTATAAGAAATAAAAATATCATCATTTCATTGGTGATGGTTTTATTCTTATGTGTAATAATATTTTCAATTGCCCCCATGGTCACAAGGTCCGATATATCTTCAACGCCGGTGTCATCAGGAATTTCAGACCTGAATATCCCTCCTTTTTCTGCGGCTGAAGATATTTACGTTTACTTTAATTCAAATAAAGTACTTTCAACTCAAAAATTCACATCGCGGTGGTTCTTAAAAGTAAATGCTTTATGGACGGATTTATATGTTCCTGTCGGGTATTTGGAATACATTCCAGTTAACAGAGATTCCCATCTTTTTTTCCACTTAAAGAACCCGGGAATTGCAGGAGAATACAGAGTAGATATTTATATGGATCAGTACCTGGTCGGTACACAAACTTTTGAAATATATCCGAAAGAGTAGTCTGATGCAGGCAAGTCTAAGGATAATCTCTTTATTGCGTTTTTATATGTCACCATTCCATCAGTTATCTCTCGCAACTCCAGACTGAATATTGATCACACAACCTTATTATCTCAAGATGGCGCAAGGGTAAATTATGTAAAGACTAGCTGGGAGATATTCCTGCAGTTTTTCGTTGTACCGTCAGTAAACAAAAACAGCCAGCCCCGCAGCGGACTGGCTGTTCTTTTACGCTCTCACCAAGTGGACTGGCATCTCATCCCACGTTCTGCCTTCAAGGACTCGGCCTGCTTTCTTTTT
>JAXLVT010000061.1:0-8092 GCA_046328925.1 Anaerolineales bacterium | reverse complement strand
AACATCAATTTCTTTGGCTTTGATAATTATTGGATTCTCTAGGATTTCATTAAACTTAATGAGTGACATATATTTTCCTCAAATATTTTCGATGGGGGATAATAATCCATCCAAGAATTATTGAACAGATAAATATGCCGCATATATATTGATGTGTATGTGTGTTAAAAATAACAAACGCTCTTGACGATTAAAACTCCGTAAGGTATATTCCGCGTGTCACTTTCGGAAAAGAAGCGAAAATAACATGTATGAATTCGACAAAACAGACATAAAAATCGTCAATTTGCTCCTTGAAGATGGCCGTATGTCCGCTTCAGAGATGTCTCGCCGTATGGGAGATATTTCTGAACGCGCAGTTCGCTATCGTGTAGACCGAATGATCGAAGAGGGCGTGATTCAGATCAGTGCGGTCGTTAACCCAGAGGCATTGGGTTTCAAGATCAAAGCCGATGTGTGGCTTGAAGTGGAAGCCGACGCCGTGTTGGAAGTTGCCAGAAAAATGGCCTCTTTCGAAAATGTGACGTACGTAGCCTGCGGCATTGGACAGAATGACATCAGTATTCAGTTGGTTGCAAGGGATACTTCTGAGATCTATTACTTCGTCACAGAAGTAGTTCGCAAAGTCCCTGGGGTTCGCAAGACCACAACCTCCATCGTACCGATCATTCTGAAAGATGTTTACCAGTGGAGAGTGCCTGAACGAATTGCAAATGAATTGTCAGAGAACGAATCAGTCGCAACATCCAAATAATCCATAAAAGGAGAGGTGTATGTTCGGTTCAAAGACGCAATCGTTACAGCAGCGGGCGCAGAAGGTTATCCCGTTGGGGGTGAACTCCAATTTTCGTTTTTGGGGAGATGAAATTACCCCATACGTAGATAAAGCAAAGGGTGGATATTTATGGGATGTGGATGGTCGAAAGTATATTGACTATCGCATGGCTTTTGGGCCGATTATTCTCGGTCATGCTTACCCTGAAGTTGATTCGAAAGTCGTTGAAGAGATCCAACGCGGAGTCCTTTTCGCAATGACAGGCGAACTTGAAGTTGCTGTGGCAGAGATGATCGTGGAAATGTCCCCGGCAATTGACATGGTGCGCATGGCTTGCTCTGGAACAGAGGCTACCATGCACGCCATCCGCGTAGCGCGTGCTTTTACTGGCCGCGATATTATCGTAAAGTTTGAAGGCAATTATCACGGAATGCATGACCACACCTTGTGGTCAACCTACGCGCCTGTGGAAGCGTATGGCAATCGCCGCAGCCCGATTCCCGTCCCTGCATCATCGGGCATCCCGACAGCCATGCGTGACTTTATCATCGTATTGCCTTTCAATGATTTTGAAGGCTTTGAGCGCGTGATGAAATCTCACGGGGAGCAAATTGCCGCAGTAATTACCGAGCCGTGTCAGGGAAATTGTGCGGCGATCAATCCGCAAGATGGATTCCTTGACCTTGTCCGTAAGCGTACGGAAGAGCATGGTTGTGTTTTTATTTTGGATGAAGTGAAAACAGGGTTTCGAATTGCGAATGGCGGAGCGCAGGAATATTACAACATCAAGCCTGATATGGTGACCTATGCAAAATCACTAGGGAATGGTTACCCAGTTGCGGCATTCGGCGGTAAGCGCGAAATCATGTCTATTATTGGGCAAGGCGTATCTCAGGGTGGGACATACACCAACAACAAGCCAGGGATCGCAGGCGCGTATGCCACTTTGAATATTTTGAAAAACAGGCCAATTTTGAAAACAATAGAAAAGCGCGGCCAGCGCCTGATGGATGGCTTGAAAGAGATTTTTGAAGAGAATGGCATTCATGCTGTGTTTACTGGCTATCCTTCCATGTTCTCCTTCTCGTTTGGTGTTGACTCTGTCACCTGTCAGCGCGATTGGGCTGCGAGTGACCATGACTTGTACATTGAGTTGATAGATAAAGCCGTCGCTCGCGGCGTAATGCCAGACCGTGATGCGCGTGAGCCGTGGTTCCTCTGCTATGAACACTCTGATGCCGATATTGACCAGACGCTGAATGTGTACGCAGAGATCGTGAAGGAAGTGAAGAAATAATCAAAGGTCAAAAGCCGAAGGTCTGTTAACTTTTGACCTTCGGCTTTTAAACAAGGAGTGAAAATGGCAAACAAACTAACCTCACAAGAAATCGTTGACCTCAGCAAAGAATATACCTTTTTCTCATGGTCTGTGCAGGGACAGATCAGCCCCATCCCAGTTGAAAAAGCGGAAGGGGTTGATTTTTGGGATATGGATGGGAAACGATATATTGATTTTTCATCACAGTTGATGAACACCAACATTGGGCATCAACACCCCAAAGTGGTCAAGGCCATTCAAGATCAGGCTGCCAAATTGTGCTTTGTTCATCCGGGCAGCACAACCGATGTCCGTGCTTTGCTTGGAAAGAAACTTTCCGAGGTGACGCCTGGAAACCTGAAGAAGACCTTTTTTGCCCTCGGCGGCGCGGAAGCCAATGAGAATGCCATCAAAATTGCACGCTTTTATACAGGGCGGCATAAGATCCTTGCCCGGTATCGTTCGTATCATGGCGCGACCCACGGCTCCATTGCGCTGACAGGCGATTACCGTCGCAATGCAGTGGAACCTGCCATGCCCGGCGGAGTTCATTTCCTTGACCCGTTCTGCTATCGTTGTCCTTTTGGGCAGAAGAAAGAATCGTGCAAACGAGAGTGCATTTCCCATCTTGAAGAGGTGATCAAGTACGAAGGTCCAGATAAGATCGCCGCGATCATCATGGAAGGCGTGGTAGGCTCGAACGGCTTGATCGTTCCGCCCGATGACTATTGGCCGCGTGTCCGTGAGATTTGCGATAAGTACGGCATTCTGCTGATCTCTGACGAAGTAATGAGCGGATGGGGCAGAACTGGTCAATGGTTCGCCGTGGACAATTGGGACGTTACCCCCGATATCATCACCACCGCAAAGGGCATCACTAGCGGATATGTTCCCCTTGGTGCAGTGATCGTTTCCGACAAGATCGCCGAATTCTTTGACGATAAATATCTTTATGCGGGTCTTACATACAATGGACATGCTTTAGCCTGTGCGGCAGCGCTTGCCACCATCGAAGTCTATGATGAAGATCATCTCATTGAAAACGCGCGGACAATGGGAAATTACCTTGGCGAATGCCTTGAAGAAATAAAGTCACGGCATGTTTCCGTAGGTGATGTACGTTACATTGGGCTGTTCACCACTATTGAATTAGTTGCTGACCGTGAGACGAAGGAAATCTTTGCTCCCTCTGTGATGGCGGAAGTTGGCAAAACTCTGCGCGAGAATGGATTGTTCACCTTTATCATGGCGAGCAATATGGGCAGTATGGTCTTTGTTGTGCCGCCGTTATGCATCACTAAAGAGCAGATTGATGAAGGGCTGGCGATTGTCGAAAAGGCATTGGAAGTTGCGGATGCGAAGGTAAATTAAGGTGACCGTCATCTACAAGATGACAGTCACCTTCGGAAGCATAAAAAATCATGTTCAGAGAAATGAGAAGGAAGAAGCAATTGCTGCCTGAGGCAGAGACGATTGAGATATTGAGATCTTGTACGTCAGGAGTTTTGGCGGTAACAGGTGATGATGACTATCCGTACACTGTTCCTTTGAGTTATGTCTACAAAGATGGAAAATTATTTTTTCACTTTGCCAAAGCAGGTCATAAGGTTGATGGTATCGCAAGAAACGACAAAGTCTCATTCTGCGTGATAAAAACGGATGATGTCATTCAGAAAACATTTACCACTCATTTTCGCAGTGTTATTGCTTTTGGAAGGGCGAGAATGCTCACAGATGACAACGAAAAAAGGCATGCCCTTGAATGTCTCGTGGAAAAATATTCGCCCGATTACATAGCGGAAGGACGATCTGAAATTGAGCGTGAATGGAAATTGGTCAATGTGGCAGAAATGCAGATTGAATATATGACAGGCAAAGCGGCGATTGAAATTATTAATGCTGAACGAAGTGCAACACCCACAGACACGTACAGCAATAATTGAAACACAGGAGAACTCATGGAAATCTTGAACTATATCAATGGCGAATGGGTCAAGCCCTCAGTCAAGGAATATTTTGATGTTATCAACCCCGCAACGGGATTGGTGATTGCGAAGACACCGCTTGGCACAAAAGCGGATGTTGAGTCTGCGGCGAAAGCAGCGAGTGAAGCCTACACTTCATGGCGACGTGTGCCTGTCAATGATCGCGTGCAATATCTTTTCAAACTTCGTAACCTCATGCGCGAGAATGGCGATGCAATTGCCAAACTCATCACAGATGAAGCAGGCAAGACCTTTGAAGAAGCCAAAGCCGAAATGGTGCGTGCTTATGAAAATATCGAAGTTGCTTGTGGAATGCCACACATGAGCAAAGGCGAATTTGTGGAAGACATTGCCCCTGGCATTGATGAGATTATGATCCGCCAGCCTGTAGGCGTGTGCGCCACCATCGCGCCGTTTAACTTCCCTGGCATGATTCCGTTTTGGTATCTGCCCTACGCACTCGCAGCGGGTAACACTTACATCGTGAAGCCATCCGAAAAAGTGCCAATGACCATGCAGTTCATTTTCAAACTCATCGAGCAGGTTGGCTTTCCCAAGGGCGTAGTCAACATGGTCAATGGCGCGAAAGAAACTGTGGATGCGATACTTGAGCACCCCAGCATTCGCGCCATCACATTCGTCGGTTCAACCAATGTGGCGAAATATATTTATGCAACTGCCGCGGCAAATGGCAAACGTGTTCAAGCACAAGGCGGAGCGAAGAATCCCGTCATCATTTTGCCAGATGCAGATATGGAAATGGCGACAAAGATCGTCGCCGATTCAGCCTTCGGGTGTGCTGGGCAGCGCTGTTTGGCAGTTTCTCTCGCTGTGACAGTTGCCGAGTCCAAGAACGAATTCACCGAGTTGATCTGTGATGCTGCGGCGTCAAGAACTGTTGGCTACGGCATGGACTCTGGTACACAAATGGGGCCAGTCATTAACACCGCATCACAACAGCGCGTGGAACAGTTGATTGCTCTTGGCGCGAAGGAAGGTGCTGGCGTGCCTGTGGATGGGCGCGGGACGGTGGTGAAAGGCTACGAGCGTGGATCCTTTGTCAGACCGACGATCCTCTCTGATGTTAAAGCTGGAAGCGAAATTGCAAGAACGGAAAATCTTTGGCCCAGTATTTGTCTCATGCATGTGAACACCATCGACGATGCCATCCAATTGGTGAACAGTGGACAGTATGGCAATCAAGCCAGCTTGTTCACATCCAGTGGAATGCGGCGCGGCGTTTCCGTTATGAAGCGGATGCGGGGAATATCGGCATTAACATTGGTGTTGCTGCACCGATGGCGTTCTTCCCGTTTAGCGGATGGAAGGATCTGTTCTTTGGCGATATGCACGGGCAGGGTATGGATGCGGTGGAGTTTTTCACGCAGAAAGTGTTGTGGTCGAACGTTGGCCCAAAGAGTGACGAGAAAGCTCTTAAATTTTTGGAGTAAAATAATGGTTTTTGTAGATTACGAAGATGCTTTGATTATTCATTACGTTGGATGGATTTATTCAAAAGAACAATTTCCGACAATAGAACAGGCACATCAGATCATTGATGAGTCAAAGTCGAATTTTGCGGAACATTACAACCGTAACTGGTTGGAATATCGCAAGAGTGTAACTGAGTCTGGCGATTGGGCGGCAGTGGAATGGGGCGGTTCTGGAGCCTGTGTTCAAGGACGTGCAGGTTGGACGCGAGTATTTGATTTCTCGGCGGTTACGGCATATTGATTTGGGGTGGAGCCATCCTTGATGTGGTCAATACGGTGAAGGCGCAGCTGGAGCGTTCGCCGATGCCTTCGCAGGAGCTGTTTTGATCCCTTGCGCGGTGTGTTGGCGAAATTGCTGGCATCCATTACGCCAGGCGATTTGAAATATAGCTGGTTTGGTGCGAGCGGCGCAGAAGCCAATGAAGCTGCGATGAAAATTGCCAAACTTTATACAGGCAAAACTGCGTTCATTGTGGGTGTGAAGGCGTTTCATGGAAAGACTATGGGGGCGCTTTCGTTGATGGGCAAATCAGATTACCGCTCGCCGATGGGTGCCTTGTATGGAGGGCAGGTCTATCACGTCCCATTTGGGGATGCAGATGCGGTGGAGAAACAGTTGGACATTTGTGAGAAAGTTGGTGTTGGTGTTGCGGCTGTGATGTTCGAGCCAATTCAAGGTGAATCTGGTGCTATTGTGCCACCAGATGATTTCTGGCCGCGTGTGCGAGCTGCAACGAAAAAGCATGGTGTGCTATTAATAGCTGATGAAGTGCAAACGGGTTTGGGGCGCACGGGCAAATTGTGGGGGGTTGAGCACTGGAATGTTGTGCCTGATATTTTGACCGTGGCAAAATCTCTTGGCGGCGGTGTGATGCCGATTAGCGCGGTGACGACAACCGAAGAAATTTATCAGCCAATGATGTATCCGAATCCGTTCATGCACACAACAACAACGGGCGGAGGCGCATTGGCTTGTTCTGCAGCGATCTCTGCTATTCATGTTACATTGCGTGAAAGGTTATGGGAGCAGGCTGCTCAAAAGGGCGAGTACTTGATTTCACAATTGAATAAATTCGTTGCGCAGTATCCACAAATATATGAGAAAATAACGGGCAAGGGTCTTTTAATTGGTATGCATTTCCAGACTCCTGAAATTGGTTATAAGGTTGCATCAGGATTGTTTAAACGTAATGTATTAGTGGCAGGCACATTGACCAGTGCGCAAACAATTCGAATCGAACCACCGCTAGTTGTAACACAAAGTCAGATGGACGCTTTGCTTGACCGATTAGGCGAGGCGTTGAAGGAAATCAGCAAGGCAATATAACTGCTCGTCGCAAAGGTGAAGCCTCTGCGAAAAAGAATAAAATCCATAAGTCGGAGAAGATAGATGACCAGTGAATTTGCAGTTGAAATGCGCGATGTTGTAAAAAGATTTATTACGCCAGAAGGGAATGAGATGGCCGCGGTGGACCATGTCACCATGAAAATCAAGAATGGAGAATTCTTTTCCATGCTTGGGTCTTCCGGGTGCGGAAAGACCACATCCCTGCGTATGATTGCCGGTTTCGAATGGCCCACGGAGGGCGAGGTTTATATTGAAGGCAATGCAATGGGGCACACGCCGCCATTTCAGCGCAAGGTAAATACGGTGTTTCAAAGTTATGCGCTTTTTCAGCACATGACCGTATATCAAAACCTTGCCTTTGGTTTGGAGATGGAAGGCGCCAAGGAAGATGAAATCAAGAAGCGCGTCGGACGTGCTCTTGAGATGGTGCAACTAACCGGGATGGATCGCCGCAAGCCCAAGCAGCTCTCCGGTGGACAACAACAGCGCGTCGCTCTTGCCCGGGCGCTGGTCAAAACCCCTGATGTTTTGCTACTCGACGAGCCGCTCGGCGCATTGGACTTGAAACTTCGTAAAGAGATGCAACTTGAGCTCAAGGCGCTTCAACAGCAATTAGGCATTACATTTATTTATGTTACACATGATCAAGAAGAAGCGTTGACCATGTCTGACCGCATTGCTGTAATGAGCAAGGGCAAAGTTCAGCAGATGGGAACGCCAGTTGAAATTTACGAACGTCCATCCAATAAGTTCGTTGCAGATTTTATCGGGGAGTCGAATTTCCTCGAAGGCACGATCAAGTCCTTGTCGAAGGATGAGGCGAGTGTTTTTGTCCCCAGTTTAAATGCTGAGGTGATAGGCATGCCTATTTCCGATGGGTTGGTAAAAGGCGAGGAAGTTGTTGTCTCTATCCGCCCTGAGAAAATACGCGTTACAGAAAAAGATGCAAAGAATCATAGCTTGTTCCATGCAAAAGTGACGAACACGGTTTATATTGGCGCTGACACGCACATTTATGTGGATGTGAACAACGCCAAGCTGAAGGTTCTTGAACAAAATCGAATTTCACGACTGGACCCGAAATCGTTCTACGTTGTGGGGCAGGAAGTTTGGTTGATGCTCATGCCAGAGAATACTCTGGTATTGAAGAAGGATTAGCCATGCTTAAGCGAA
>JAXLVT010000060.1:0-8872 GCA_046328925.1 Anaerolineales bacterium | reverse complement strand
TCGCTTGAGCGGGAATTCCAGCAGATGGGCCTTTGGCCGCACTCGGGTGACAATACAAACATTGAATACCAAATGCAACATGGGTCCTGTGAGGGAATTGGATTGGCTGTTCAGGTGACTGTTGGGTGGTATACAACCCATAGGCAGCAACACTAAACAAGGCCAGGAACGCGATCCCCACCGCAATCAGACCAAGCGGCTGTTTCAGCCAGTCAAAAAGTCTTTTGATCATGGATGCTCCTGAGATGAACTTTAAGCGCCACGCCGCCGTATGGTACCGGCGGCGAGGGCTGAATTACCTTAAGATATAAAACAAATTTGGAAAGACGGAGTTACGAGGAGAATAAAAGCATACCGTATTATAGGCATACATAAAACCCGTCCCGATAAACATCAGGACGAGAAAGATAATAGCGGCATACCACAACTCTTGCATCAACACATTCTCCATTTAAAAATTCATTCACTGAACCCCGCCCAGTAAAGAATTTTCGGATTATACAGCAAAAGTGCAGAAAAGTACATACGGTTACTAATAAGGCAATAAATAGAAGGAATTAAGGCGTGATACAATTACAACTAACAAAAACAATGAAAACATCACATATTCTTGGCACTGCGACTCTGGTTATTCTTATTCTCGCCATCGCTTCGGTAGTGATGGCATTTAGTCAACCCGTCGCACCTACTACCAACATTTACTCATCGTCCATACAAGCTCAGGCCACGTTACAACCCAATGGAACTGATCTTTCAGAAGTTGGCTCGACAGACGGTATCATGATGATGGGCCTTGCCATCTTTGTCATTATCATAATTCCGATTATTTTTCGAAAAAAGAAAAAATAAAAGTCCACTTCCGTAGAAGTGGACTTTTATAAAGTAATCAAACCGAGGCCCAAGCCTCTTTTTACAGCCTCTGTTCGGCTGGCAGCCCCCAGTTTTCCGTATAAAGATGAAAGATGAAACTTCACAGTATGCTCGCTGATGTTTAATCGCATCGCAATCTGTTTGTTTGCCAAGCCTTCAGCCATCAATTGCAGGACTTCTTTTTCTCGTGGTGTAATCTGCTCAATAACAGACTCATCACCAGCTACATCCACTCGCCCAATCGAAGAACGCATCAAACCTCGTACCAAGCCTGGTGCACCAACCCACAACCCTTCCCCCACTGCATGCACCGCAGCCAGCAATTCATCACTCGACGCACTGGTAGAAATAACACCCCAGGTGCGAATGTTTGAATCAATCAAACTTTGCACTTGTTCTTGGCTATCTGTTAATAGAAGAATTGCACAAGAATTGTTGGAAAGTTCAGGTAAGTGCAAAGAAGAGACCGAGGTAAGTACTAATACCTCGATCTCTTTTCTATTAAGAACATCGATATCTGAGAATTCGCCAATGACATCAATGCCAGGTTGGCTGCTTAGCATTTCACGTAAGCCAACCCTTAAGGCATGATTTGGCGAAACAATGGCGAGGCGAATCAATCAGTTATCTCTCACCAACAACAACTTGAATTGACTCTAATTTACCACCCCGTAACACATCCATTGCAGTGGATTTACCAACCACATCACCACTCAAGCGGGTGAATAATTCATCATGATGTTCAATTGCAGTGCCTGCAATCCCAACGAGGATATCGCCAACCATCAAACCGCCTTTTGAAGCTGGGCTTTCAGGTTCCATGCCGACAATCAACAAACCAGTGGACTGGTCACGCTTGAGCGTTTTCTTTGCATCAGCAGAAATCTCCACGGTTTGACTGCGAATACCAAGAAAGCCGCGTTTGATTTTTCCATCTTTAATCAAAGCATCGGCGATCTTCATCGCCACATCAGCAGGGATGGTAATGGCGGAGCCACTGCCAAAGCCAGAGGTGTTAATTCCAAAAATGGTTCCATCCCCATTGACCAAAGGGCCGCCTGAAAAACCAGGATAGGAAACTACATCGGTCTTGATGAATTTCTCCAACATGCTACCGCGTCCTGTGCGTACAGGGCCACCGATCGAGTTGACTGTGCCGAAGCTGGATTCAATTCCATTCAATGAAGGACGACCAATCGCAAGCACAAACTGCCCAACACGCACAGAAGATTTTGAAACTTCGGCGGGAGTGGCTGAGGCGGAGTCTAATTTCAAAACGGCTAAATCAGACCCAGGGTCCCGACCCACGAGGCGTGCCTTTAATTCAGTTCCATCCGCAAGGATGACTTTGATATCTTCATCACGCTCAACAACGTGGTCTGCTGTCAAAATGGTATCGGCAGAAATAGCCACACCGCTGGCAGGGAATCGCTTGCGGGCATCCACCAACACAGTGGATTTTCCAGCGCGCTCGGCGGCATCAGCCATGGCATCTGAAAGTTCAACAAAAATATTTTTGCTCATAAGATTTCTCCTTTTGCACCAGTATAGCCAGTGCACTCAGAGAGTGTATCGCCAAAACGAATAGACCTACACTGGACGTTCGGGTAGGTCATCCTTCGCCACGCGCTTTTCTTTCCATAGGAAGCAGGCTTGCGTAAATAAATTCATGCACAGGGACAGAAAGTCCAGCGGCATGAGCCATTCGAATCACAGCCCCAGTTTGTGCCTCCAACTCAGAGGGTCGCCCTTCCATAATATCCTTTTGCATCGAAGTGACCATATCGGCTTGAGTCTGATTCATGCGATCAATGACCGCTTGGACAGAGTCAGGCGTGAGCATGACGCCCCGGGCATTGGCAACTTGCATCACTTCTTCTAAAGCTCTGCGAAATAAAGCCCAAGATTCAGGAATGGCACGAAACACACCAATGGGTTGACGAGTGACAGCCCCCACCCCACTAAATGCGCAAATCAATAAATATTTTTCCCACATGGCAAGTTCAATATCCGCTGGGACTTCTACCGATAAACCTTGTGCCTTTAAAAAAACACCCTGCAGATTTTTTACACGAGCAGACCCAGTTGACTTCCATTCATTAAAGGCAATCATTGGATTCACCGCCACATGACTCACTCTAGCAGGCTCAACCAAAAAGGAGCTGATTCTACACAACCCGCCGAGCACACGGTCGCCAAATTCAGCATGGAGAATATCCATGTGTCCCATTCCATTGAGAAGCGGAAGGATGAGCAAGCGGCTATCCGCAAGAGCCTTGATTTGCTCGATTGCAGAGGTCAGTTGCCAAGCTTTGGTGGAAAGGATAATCACATCAACATTTTTTAGCGAAGAAAGACTTTCTGCAACTTGAACAGGATTCAGTTTGAAAGAACCGTTAATGGAATCGACTTGCAAGCCGTTTGTCTTCATAGCTTCCAGATGTTTGCCGCGTGCAATAAAGGTCACATCTTGACCAGCCTGAGCCAACCTACCGCCAAAATATCCGCCTACCCCGCCTGTACCAAAGATCGCAAATTTCATGAAAACTCCTTGATTTGGGAACGCGCTTCAAAATGAGTTAATATAGAAAGATGGAGAAACATGATGGACAACCCAATTCCGACGATTAAGACCTCACGTTTAACATTACGTCCCTTTCACATGGACGATGTCACTGCCTTGCATCTTATTCTGAATGAGCCCAGTATTCTTAAGTACTTTCCAACCACCAGCCCGCCCTCCATTGAAAAAGTTGAAAAGACCATCGATCATCAACTAACTCATTGGCAAACCTATGGACTTGGTTGGTGGGCTCTCACTTTGCTTGAGAAAGATGAACTGATTGGTTGGTGCGGACTCTACTTCATTGCCGAGACAAATGAAACTGAAGTAGGGTATCTACTGAGCAAAGCGCACTGGGGTAAAGGCTATGCCACGGAAAGTGCAAAGGCTTCTTTGGATTTTGGTTTTCAAGTGTTGAACAAAAAAGAAATCATCGGGCTGACACACCCAGAGAATCATGCTTCACAGCATGTTCTATTGAAATGCGGACTCACCTTCACCAGGAAAGCTGAATACTTTGGAATGGATATGTTTCGCTATTCAATGTTTCAAGAGTCAAACCCTTAAGCACCACCACCAGCAACTAACAACTGCTGATAAGGAATCACAAGCTCAAACACGAAGACATAGATCATCAAGAGTATCCATACAGAAGGAACGGTCCAGCGTGTGAGTTGATGAATTTTTTCAGCCCGTTCGAGGTTTCCTTTATTCACATTGACCATCAACATAACAGATACAACCAGTGAGAAAAACACAACAACATAAGTGGCAATCATAAATTTATCGACGAAGGTCAAATACCCTGTAGCAGGTACACCCGCCACAAGAGAAATATGATACAAAACAATGGCGACCAAGGTGGAAGAGGTCAGCCCTAATCTTTCAGTAACCGAATCAGGACGCATCAAGAAGGAAAGCATCCCAATCATCACAATCACAATCGCCGCAAAGATTGTTTTCATAAAGGCACCGAAACGGTCGCGTTCCAGAAACATCCAAACATCTAATCGATCAAAAGTTTCTGGGTCTCCAAAATAAGAGACGGGATTGGTTTCTCCCCCGTTGTATTGAGGCCTGTAATACCAACCTGAGGGATTGAAAAGCATTGAATCCACCTCAATGGAATCCAATTGATAGGTCAATTCTTGACTGGTATGTTCTTTATCTTCAATGAACATCTCAATATAAAGATAGTCAAATGGATAAAATTGATAATCCACTTTGGCAATGAGCGTAGTTTTCAAACGATAGTCATATTCCTTGAATGGAATGGAGGTTCCCTGATCTTGCGGGGAAATCTCTTCTGTAGAATTCATGACATCCCAAGCAGGTTCATGTGTACATGGTGGAGTTTTACAAATAAAAGTAATATAAAAATCCACATCATAAGTGCCAGCGGAAAGATCAATCCCTGAAATATTTAAAGCGGTGATGTCAACCAAATACACATCCCCCGAAAATGCACGCGCCTTTCCCAATTTGGAAGATTCCATGGGCAATGGCTTGAAGGCGGTGAGACAAAATACAATGAGCAAAATGAAGGGTAAAAGTTTACGCTGAATCATGGCGGCTGTGCTCCTGCATCATTGAAATTTTTTCTCCAGTATAGCACGCAGTTCATTGATGTTCATCCTTTTTTAGTTGACAAATCATCCTGCATCCTGTACCCTTCGCATCATGACTTCCTTTAGCCTGTTACAACGTCAAATCATTGAATCCTCTTTTGACAGAAAACTTTTCATCTCCGGGCATGCTGGGGCCGGGAAAACAACTGTCGGCGTGGAAAGGATGCGCTTCTTACTTGCGCAAGGACTGCCTGCAAGCAACATCCTCATGTTGACTCCACAGCGGACTCTTCAAGAGCCGTATCTCGATTTGTTGTACAGTGCTGAACGCATCGCAGGCGGAGAAGTAACCGCCGCGACCATTGGCGGTTTGGCTCAACGTATGTGCGACCTGTATTGGCCTCTGGCCGCTGAAGAAGCTGGATTTCATAAGCCCGATGAAGCGCCGATATTTCTCACCTTGGAAACAGCTCAATACTACATGGCACATTTGGTGCGTCCTTTGCTGGAAGAAAAGGGATATTTTCAATCTCTCACCATCAATCGGAATCGGTTGTACTCTCAAATCATTGACAACTTGAACAAAGCGGCAGTTGTGGGGTTCCCACATACTGAAATTGGTTCACGGCTGGACTCGGCTTGGTTCGGTGACCCGGTGCAACGCCGCATCTACGCAGATGCACAGGAATGTGCGAATTTGTTTCGTGCGTATTGTTTAGAAAATAATTTACTTGACTTCTCTCTTCAACTGGAAGTGTTTGCAAAAATTCTCTGGCATCAAGAACCTGTCCGCGAATACCTGATGGGAACGTATCGTCATTTGATTTACGATAATGTAGAAGAAGATGGTGCCACCTCGCATGACATTGTCAGTGATTGGCTTGTAAGTTTTGATTCAGCCTTGTTGTTATACGATACCGATGCGGGCTATCGTTCCTTCCTCGGCGGAGATGCAGAAACAGGCTATGCCTTGAGTATGGCTTGTGATGAATTGATAGAGATGCCAGATACATTTGTTTCTTCATCAAATGTCATTGACCTTTCCAATGGACTGGTCTCTGCAATTCACAATCACGCATCTGCTGAATCAAATGAAGCGACAACAGCCATGGAATTTATTCTGGCGCATTTTTATCCTGAAATGTTGGATACGATTGTGGCAGAGATTAAAAGATTGATTGAAGAACAAGGGGTTCCTCCTGCAGAAATTGTGATTCTCGCTCCGTATCTTTCAGACGCTTTAAGATTTTCGATCACCAACCGTTTGGAAAGTGCAGGACTGCCCTGGCGTACCCATCGTCCTTCGCGTTCGCTGCGAGATGAGACTGCTAGTAAAACGTTGTTGACCTTATCCGCCATCGCTCACCCACACTGGCATGTCCACCCTTCTAAATTTGATGTGGCACATGCGTTGATGTTTGCACTCAACACCGATTTGATTCGTGCACAACTCTTAACCGATATCATCTATCGCCAAAAAGATTTACGACTCTCAACCTTCGATGAAATTAAACCCGAAGCACAGGAACGCATCACCTATGCTCTCGGAGAGAGATTCACCACTTTGCGTACTTGGCTCGAAGAGTACAAGTCGGCACAACCTTTGCCGCTTGATTTCTTTTTGCGTAAATTATTCGGCGAAGTGATTTCACAAGAAGGCTTTGGCTTTCATGACCAATTGGATTCTGTGCGCGTGGCAGCCAGCTTAATCGAATCGATTAAGAAATTCCGCAACGCCATGGAACCATCGTATGTCAACACAAGCACTGCCGAATTTGACCTGGGCCGTGAATATCTTGCCATGCTCGATGACGGAGTCATCGCTGCGCAATATTTGGAATCATGGAAGAGTGAAAACAAAGATGCGGTGCTTGTCGCTCCCGCCCATACCTTCCTGATGATGAATCGTCCCGCAGCCATTCAATTTTGGCTGGACCCTGGCTCCAACGGCTGGTCACAACGCCTAGCACAACCGTTGACTCAACCGTATGTGCTCTCACGTCATTGGGAAGCTGGCCGCATCTGGACCGATAGCGATGAAGTTGTGGCTGAAACAGAAGCCCTCGCCAGATTGGTTGGCGGGTTGCTCAGCCGTTGCCGCGAAAAGATATATCTTGCCATTTCAGACCTTGGCGAATCAGGCATGGAACAACGCGGTGCCTTACTACGCGCCTTCCAGAAAGTCATTCAACTAAATTCATAATATGAAAAAACACATTCCTTCCCTTCTCGCCATCACCTTGCTCACCCTGGCTTGTTCCTTTTCAGTCAACCTGACATCCACACCTGGAGCGGACATTCCTCAACCAACAGACTCCGCAGTTGCAACAGAGGCGCCTTCCACACAAGCGCCTCCTATCTTAACTTCAAGCGGACCTACCATCTCAACCTGTCCCCTCTTCCCAGCAGATAACTTTTGGAATGTTCCCATCGACTCCCTCCCCATCCACGCCTTATCGGATGCATGGATTAACCACATTGGCCGTGACCAAATCTTCCACATGGATTTTGGTTCTGGAGAATGGGATGGCGGGCCGATTGGTATTCCATTTAATGTGATTTCTGGCTCTACGGTGAATCAATACACACTAGATTTTTATTATCCCGATGAATCAGACCCTGGCCCGTATCCAATTCCTGAAAACCCCAATCGTGAATGGGGATCAGACCATCACATCCTCACTGTAGATACAGATACTTGCACCCTTTATGAAATCTACGATGCCAGCTTTGAGAATGGTCAATGGAGTGGCGGCTCTGGTGCCATTTGGGATTTAAATTCCAATGCCCTGCGCCCCGAAACATGGACATCTGCCGACGCCGCAGGTTTACCCATTTTGCCTGGCTTGGTTCGTTATGATGAAATCGCGGCGGGTGCCATCAACCACGCCCTGCGCTTCACAGTAGAAGAAAGTGATGGATACATTTGGCCCGCCCACCATCCCGTCACTGATTCGACTACGTTGGGAGACATCCCTCCAATGGGAGCACGCTTCCGCTTGAAGGCCGATTACGATATTTCAGACTTCCCTCCTGAAATGCAAATTATCTTACAAGCCATGAAGACCTATGGCATTGTGATCGCAGATACAGGCTCCAACTGGTATGTCAGCGGTGCCCCCGATGAACGCTGGGATAACGACATGCTGCATCTGTTGGATGTATTAACTGGAAATGATTTCGAGGCTGTGGATACTTCTGGGATGATGGTGGATTTCAATTCGGGAGCAACCAAGTAATCAAGCAAACCCTAGAGTTAGTCGCGAACTTGAAACAAAGATGGATGGCTTTTCAGCCATCCATCTTTGTTTCATATTTCTTTATCTATTCTTTCAGATTATGGACATCTCGTGCGGGAAATAGCTGCATAACTAAGGAATTCGTTGGAATTTACATTTCCAGCTGAACTCAAACCTTTAATGGTCAACAACGGGGTCTGGTGATACATATAGAATCCATATGCGTTATTATACGTCGCAACACAAGTCAGGGTCACATTCCCGTACGCATTGATTCCAACACCATCATTGTTAAGGTTGGAACTTGCAGAAATATTGGTGATGCTGACCGAGCCTTTGGTGGATATATACAGTCCTTCATTTCCGTTAGAGGCGAAATTGCCAAACCCGGTCACACTTACAGAGCCAAAGGTGGCAAATGGGGAAGGCAAGCGAGTAGACCAGTTGGTGTAATTATTAAGATTTACACCATCAAAAAAGTTATGGTTCGCAGTGACGCTGTTCAACGTGATGGTACCATCAGATGAAACTACCAAGCCGGATTCAGTACCAGAATTTCCGTTGTTGTTAAAGGTATTGGTACCGCTCATGGTCACTTTTTGCGGGGCAGTAATACCAATTGTATACAAATT
>JAXLVT010000006.1:0-146314 GCA_046328925.1 Anaerolineales bacterium | reverse complement strand
TCCACGCACTTCCAATGGACATTGTCCACATGCGGGCGATGCAAATCAAGCTCGGTCAGGTCTCTGCTTACTTTTTCAGAAAGTTCAGCCACCGAACCCACACATTCACGATGTTTGCATTCCGCATTTTCACATTCCCAAACAGGCAGCGGCGTGCCCCAATAGCGTTCACGGCTCAGCGACCAGTCGATATTGTTTTCCAACCAGTTTCCGAAACGTCCACTTTTGATGTGATCAGGCACCCAATTGATGGTGTTATTCAAATCAACAAGGCGGTCTTTTTTGGCGCTGGTGCGGATGTACCAAGACTCACGCGCATAATACAACAACGGAGTCTTACAGCGCCAACAGAATGGATAGGTATGTGTAAACGTACCCGCGCGGAATAAAAGTCCACGCGCTTCGAGATCTTTGATGATGAGTGGGTCGGCATCCTTGACGAAGATTCCTCGCCACGGAGTGATTTCAGGGATGAATGTTCCATCTGGTTGTACAGTGAGCATGATCGGCAAATCATATTTCTTGCCCGATTCCATATCTTCGGCACCATAAGCAGGTGCCGTGTGAACCAAACCAGAACCATCTTCCACGGTGACATAATCCGCAAGAATGACGTAGTACGCAGGTTTTTCTGTTGGCAGGAAGGTAAAGAGAGGTTTGTATTTCAAATCTCTCAACTTCTTGCCTTTATAAGTTTCCAAAACCTTTACTTCTTCATCCTTGAAAACTCTCTCAACCAAATTTTTGGCAAGGATGAGTTTTTCCTTTGTTCCGTTGTTATCACGCTCAACTGTTACATAATCTACATCGGGGTGAACTGCCACAGCCACGTTGGAAGGTAATGTCCACGGGGTTGTCGTCCAAACCAATAAGGAAGTGTCTGGTTTATCAACCAACGGGAAACGCACAAAGACCGAAGGGTCAACGGCGTCATCGTAACCGAGAGCAACTTCATGGTCAGAAAGAGGCGTGCCACAACGTGGGCAATAAGGAACAATCTTATAGCCTTTGAAAAGCAAATCCTTTTCCCAGAAGTTTTTCAGAATCCACCAAACTGATTCGATGTACTCATTGGTATAAGTTACATACGCTTCTTCAAGGTCAACCCAATAAGCGATGTCTGCGAGTTTTTCAATGCCTTGAATATAGTAAAAACAGAGTTTTTACAAAGCTCGTTGAATTTATCAACGCCATATTCTTCGATTTGATGTTTGCTATTAAAACCGAGTTGCTTCTCAACTTCGATCTCCACAGGCAAACCGTGCGTATCCCAACCACCACGGCGCGAAACATGAAATCCGCGCATGGTTTTATAACGTGGGAACATATCTTTAAAAGCACGAGCCAATACGTGATGGACGCCTGGCTTTCCATTGGCCGTGGGAGGTCCTTCATAAAACACATATTCGGGCTTGCCCTTGCGTTGCTCAATGGTCTTCTTGAAGATGTCTTGCTTCTTCCACATCTTAAGCACGGCATCTTCCATCGAAGGTGCATCAAGTTTTGGGTTAACTGATTTAAACATTCCTACCTCCACAAAATAAAAAACTCTCGTCTCAAACAGAGACGAGAGCAATGCTCACGCGGTACCACTCTGATTCCCCTAACCAACAGGGACTCTCATTTGGACACAATCATGTCCTCACCTATATAACGGCAGGAACCCGTCTCCCTTACTTTGGATGACTCCATTTCAGTTTGAAGCTTCGGGATGATTTTCAATCGTCTACGCGTATCCGCCTCACACCTGACCTCGGACTCGCTGACCGTTTCGACAGATTTACTCGTTCCCATCAATGCTTTTTTCCGCTATGCGGAATATAACGATTGGCAGATTATACATAGGGTTGTCGAATTCGGCAAGCAAGTTAAGCTGGCTGCAGCTCGATGACCGTGATTTCAGGTCGGCAATTAAAACGCACAAATGGACTGGTCATCCCTACTCCACGGTTTGTATATTGCCACATTTCGCGCACCTTATACAAACCTGTGTGATATTTTCTGCCTAAATACGGCAAAACCAGCGGGCCGATGAAAGGAAATACAACTTGTCCGCCATGAGAGTGCCCAGATAATTGCAAACCAAACCGACCAGATTTTGAAGTCTCATCCGCATAATCGGGTTCGTGTGCTAATAATATGGCAGGTCCAGTCTTTGGCAGAACAGCATATAGCACAACCAGACGTTGTTTATTTAATGAAACATCATCCACTCCTGCTATATGTAAAATCTCCCCATCTCTTTCGAGAGTACGAAAGTCGTTTCGGAGTTCGACCACTCCGCTCTCCTGAAGCATGATGCGGACTTTCTCCACATCAGTCCAATGATCGTGATTTCCCATCACACCAAACACTGGATATTCTGTAGTAATTTGTGACAATTCTTGCACAAAATCTTTTGCAATAATATCCAGGTTGTCTGACCATGCATGCCCAAAAACAAAGTCACCAGTAATGACAATCAAATCAGGTTTTTGCTCTTTAACCATGTTTAAAACATGAATTAATCGTTCTCGATCCATCCAACCACCCATGTGTAAATCACTAATCTGCACAATTCGTAATCCTGAAAATACTTTGGCTAGATTTTCCAAAGGGATTTTGAGAGTTTTAACCTCAACCCAACCAGGCTCACTAAATAGCTCGTAAAAAGCCATTCCTGTATTGATTGCAAACACAGACAGGAAAAGTGATTTTAGAATCCGTAGAAAATCACGGCGTGAAAGTTTTTTATTCATTGTTTTATCCATTGTAATCACAACAAAAGGCTACGTATTTTTATTATTCATTTCTCGTTGACGATTCAGTATCAGACAGGTATAATCGTTCTTCGGCATTATTTCAACCAGCAGGAGCATAATATGACAACACCCGACAGCGCGCCAGCCGTTGCGCTTGAACCCAAAACCAAACTTAGCGGCAAAATTTTGAAAACAACTCTCGCGGGGGCGCTTGTAGACATCGGACAAAGCGTACCCGGTGTGATCCACATCTCACAACTCCAGACCGAAGCCGTCAATAAAGTGGAAGACGTTGTAAAAGAAGGACAGACCGTGGACGTATGGGTCCGCCGCGTAAAGAAAGATCGCGTTGAACTCACCATGATCGAACCACTCGCTTTCGAGTGGAAAGAAATTCAGCCAGATATGGTTGTTAAAGGCAAGGTAGTTCGCATTGAAACCTACGGTGCTTTTGTAGATTTCGGAGCAGAACGCCCTGGCTTAATCCACGTAAGTGAATTGACTCACGGATACGTAAAAACCGCCAGCGAAGTTGTTAAAGAAGGCGAAGAAGTCGAAGCCAAAGTATTGGATGTCGATCGCCGCAAACGCCAAATTCGCTTAAGCATGAAGGCCATGCTTCCTGAGATCGCCGAATTACAGGAAGACAAGCCAAGCCGCGAAGATCGCAAAGGCAAACGCAAGGGCAAGAAAGAAGAAGAAACTTACCAGGAAGAAACCGATATTTCCAAGGAACCAGAATACACAGCTATGCAAATCGCTTGGCAAGTGGCCCTTGAAAAATCAAAATCTCATGGCAAGGTTCGCCGCAAATCCTACAAGGAAGCATCTGAAGAACAAGAAAAACTCTTCAACCGCACTTTGGAAAAGCGTCTCCCCACTGGTGGATAATAAACCAATAAAAAAGATAGTCACCTTACAGGTGACTATCTTTTTTATTTAATTCTTCTAAAAACTTTTGTTTATTTGCAGACCGTGCCGTTTTACCGCTGGATGTTTTTATCACCCACTTCGGCCCGACCACTTTTACATGGCGTAATGCAATAGCTGAATTTTTCGTCACATGCTGACGGATGGCATCAGCCACTTTTTGCTGCTCCGTTTCATCTTCTGAATCAACCTCAGCAATAATTACCACCTCTTCAGTGCCCTGCTCTTCATCAAACATACCAAATGCCACCGAGCGCCCCGCATGTACACCAGCAACTTCATAAGTTAAAGATTCCAAGTCTTGGGGATACACATTTTTTCCACCGACAATAATCATATCTTTCTTTCGACCAGAGACAAACACTTCTCCACCTGAAAGATAACCAAAATCTCCAGTGCGATACCACCCGTCGATGAAAGCCTGTGAAGTTATCTCAGGTCGATTAAAGTACCCCGTCAACATACAATCACTTCTTAAGACAACTTCCCCAATTCTACGTTCGGGCAAATCAACCCCGTTTTCGTCCAAGATTCTGATTTGAACGTTGGGGAGTGGAATCCCTGATGACATTACTTTCATGGACGAACTTCCGTTGGAGCTGCGCGCAACCCGTTCCGTCATAAATGCTTCTCGGTCAATCTCTTCGACTTTTGGTTGACTGCCAAGTTTTGACTGAGTCACAGCAAAGACATTCTCTGCCATCGCATAGGATGAATGAAGTACGCCATCCCGCAAACCAAAAGCTTTGAATTTTTCGTAAAACGCCTCGTGACTTTCATAACGAACTGGCTCAGAACAATTAATAATCGCCCGCCAAGAGGATAAATCCACGCCTTCAAGATGACGATCACGAATCTTTTGTGCGCAGAAATTGTAGGTAAAGTTAGGTAGCCAGGACAAAGTCCCTTTATATTGCGAGACAGATTGCATCAACCGATAAGGCGCGCGCACCCAATCAAATGGAGAAAGCAAAACCAAATGAACTCCATATAGAATGGGCATCAAAAAGCCAGCAATTAAGCCCATGTCATGATAAAGAGGAAGCCATGAAACAATCACATCTTTATCATTTATTTCTAAAACCTTGCTATAAGAATCTAATTGATTAAATACTGCCTGATGCGAAAGAGCCACACCTTTTTGCAAACCTGTCGTCCCAGAAGAATGCTGAAGCAGGGCTATATCGTCAGGTTGGCGAGCAAGCCCGGGCCAGGAAGAAGCGTTTACTTCTTCAGCAGAAACACGGTCTGCCACAATCACAGCACGGACAGAGTCACCATCTTGTAAAGCGGAGCGAACCTCTTTTTCAAAATCTGTATATGTAATAATAGTTGAGGGGCGAGTAATCGAAACCAAGGCAGAAAGATCTGCACGATATCTTTCGGGAGAAAGTTTTTCGGTGAGAAATGGCATAATGGAAGGAATTGCGCCATGAAGTACTGCTCCAAAATAGGAGTAAATCAATGGTTCACCATGTTGCAAAATTAAAACAACCACTTCGCCTGAACGGATGCCAGCATCCTCCAAAGCCTTTGCAAATCCTTGTGCTCCGCTTAATAACTGAGCATAAGAAATCGGCTGGTCTGGTTTCCCTGCACTTTGCACTGTGACGGCAACTTGCTCAGGATGTTGGGAATAATGCAAGCGCAAGCGCTCTGAAAACGTATTCATTATTTTCTTGATTGAATGAGGCTTGCCAATTGATTTAAAGTATCAAACGTGGAGGCATTCAATTCGGTGTCATCAATACGAACCCCGTAGGTATCTTCGACAAAAAGTGCCAAGTCCATCAGGCTAAAAGAATCAATCAAGCCGCTGGTAATCAGTGACTCGTCTGGTCCGATGGCGCGATTGGGCTGTTTTAATATTTTTTCGGCAATCTGTTTTGCCAATGTTGCTGTAATTTCCATGGTCATGATGAAGTCCTTCGTTTTCAAATTTATTTCGAACAAGACAATTGTTCAATTTTATCTTTAAGCAGTTCAGCAAATTTCTGTTCACCTACAGGAGTGCGGTGAAATGGAGTGTCAGTAAACTCCGAAGGTGGGAGAAGATTCCATGCATTGACATAATCATGCCCGTTTTTCTCCATCCACTTATCAAGATAAGTTAAATATTCATCATAGGCCCAACGTGGATAAAACTCATTATAACGAAGGTTGCTGTTCACTCCAGTTGCAATGAAAATCGGTTCGTTGATAACGATCACAGGGGTTTTGCCTGCAAGCTGATATCCTGCTTGCAACACATCAAACAGCATGGAATCTGGGTTTAGTTTTCCAGGAGGAGTCTCAATAAACAAATTACTATCACTTTGGTCGTTGGAAAGCGGCGTGAAATCTCCATAGGCATAATCCAGTTGAGTGGCACTCCAACCAAATCCATGCATCTGCAAATCCCAGATTTTTTTCAAACGGCTGCGTTGACCTATGATGGTACGGTCCCAAAATGTTGAGGCGGATAATTTAGCCACATCCAGATTTCGAATTTGATATTGGTTTACCAGTTCTCGAACTCGAGAGGCGTAGGGATCTAAAAAGTAATTTGTAAAAATAGTGCGGTTTCGAAATCCATCGAGCGTAATTGTCCAAAGGTATAAATCAGGGTTATATTCCTGAACTTTATCCATAAGGATTAAATCTTTCATTACATACGGTAAAGGGAAAGATGCGTTATAAGCAACAATTCTTTTGCCGTCACAGGTCTTTAGACTCAATGAATTAATTTGCCCTACCAAAGTCTCATCAGGTTTAAGCTGAAATCCCCAAGCAGAAGAATCCCCCAACAAAACAACTCGATATTCATCAGAAGCCTTGGGTTGAGACATGACCGTTGACTTGTACATCGCGTCCATGTCTTCATAGACAGGAATTGTATGAGAGCCCAGATAGTAAGCTACTTCGCGCTCGTAAGGAACACGCTCACGGCCAGGGACAAGCCAGTTATAAATGGATAATTTTCCGATTGGCGGGTTGAAATAAGCAAAAGCAAGATTTGCAATTGCATACAAAACGACAGCTTTCATCAACACATGAAAAGGTCGTATTTCTTTCACAGGTTAAATCCAAACAATTTCAACATGGCCTGCCACGCCAAGTCAGTAGTTGGTAATGTAAAGAAAAGCCAACCTAACGAAACAAAATTAAAAGTGAGAAAAATACCTATCGCATTCAGAAGCAACTGTCCCTGAGTGGGAAGCGGAGTTTTCATCTTGGTGCGTACCCATTCGCTCCAACGATTTTGGATGAAGAGTCCCAACCCATGCCACAATCCCCACAGAACAAAAGTCCATGCGACTCCATGCCAAAGACCAATCAATACCATCGTGGTAATTTGAGTCACAAAGACGATTAATGGCACTGAAATATCTTTTGCTCGCAACGCACGAGTAATAGGATTGAAATAATAGGCACGAAACCATTGAGTTAGGGTCATATGCCACGAATTCCAAAACTGAGTGAGGTTTGGTTTTAAATATGGCGCCGCAAAGTTTTCAGGCAAGCGAATTCCAATGACACGCGCCAGGCCAATGGCAACGTCTGTATATCCACTAAAGTCAAAATAAATTCGCAAAGAATACATGTAAAGAAAAAACCACATCCACCCTGCAGAATGAACTTGCTTCACTAGCATTTCATTGATGGCGATTAACGCAAGCGAATCAGCAATGACAAATTTCTTAAACAGCCCGACAAAGAAACGCTTCCCTGCTTCTAACCAATCTTGGTCGGCTAAAGCGACAGGTTCACGAAGTTCACGCACAAAACGCTCCGCGCGGTCAATAGGCCCTGCTGTAAAAGTTGGGAAAAAGATTACATAGTTGACATACTCTCCCAAGGTCAGGTCAGGCAATCTTCCCGATTGGTGGTCTCGAACGGTATGCATTAAACGGAAAGCAATATACGAATATCCCAACCATGTAAACGGAATCAACTGATCTGGAGATTGAACGCCACGAAGGGAATGTAAAAGGTTAAATGATTTTTCAATCAAAAGCGGCGTCTTGAGATATACAAACACAAGTAATATCCCAATAAATGAAGCACCTATCAAAAATTTGCGAATGCTCGAAATACTCGATGTACCAAAAAGAAATGCCCCATATAAAGAGACAAAAACAAGAATCATCCACACACGCGGTGTGGTGGTCATATAAACTTGATCAAAGCCAAAGAATTGATTGAAATCAACGAGCAAGAGTACAGCCAAAATAACCGCAACCGATGACCAGTTACGTTGCCATGAACGAATTTCAGGCTTGGCGATTAACACCCAGATAAAAATTGTCAACGTAAGGGTGGCAGTGGGCAACCAGAATACCAGGCTGATAAATTGTTGGGCAGGTTGCAGCCAATAGATAATGAAAATGCTTGTCGCCAGCAAGGCCAATTCACGGCCTTGTTTGAGGCGCCCAATCCCTACCGCCGTCAGAGCAAAAATGCCAAGTTGAAGGATGGTCATTTAAAAACCTTGATAAATCCAGGTCGGCGAAGTGTCAGCAGAGACGATGGTCAAAGCAATTAAAATCAAACACAGTAGGAGTGCCAACAAGTTTTCGCGGGAAAATATTTTTTGGAAAATGGTTTTCATGGTACTCCAATCTTATTTCTGCTTCAGATATGCTTCCATGAAACTATTTAAGTCACCATCCAACACAGCCTGAGTATTGCCAACTTCATGATCTGTGCGATGGTCTTTCACCATTTGATATGGATGCAAGACATAAGACCGAATCTGGCTGCCCCACTCTGCCTTGGTATATTCACCACGCAAGATGGCACGCTCTTCCTCACGCTCAGCTTGGCGCAATTCCAACAAACGGGCACGCAAAATCTTCATTGCAAATTCGCGGTTTTGAGATTGAGAACGCTCATTTTGACAGGTCACTACAATGCCGGTTGGAAGATGCGTGATACGAACCGCCGTGGCATTCTTTTGCACATTTTGGCCACCTGCACCGGAAGAACGGAACACATCCATTTTGATGTCGCTGGGATTAATTTCAACGTCGGCTTCTTCCATAGAAACCTGCGGCAATACTTCGATTAATGCAAAAGAAGTATGCCTACGATGTGCTGCATCAAATGGAGAAAGGCGTACAAGCCGATGTACACCTTTTTCAGAGCGTAAATAGCCAAAGGCATACTTCCCACCCACGGCAATCGTGATGCTCTTAATCCCAGCTTCTTCGCCAGGGGTCATGTCTAATATTTCAGCAGTAAAACCTTGATCTTCAATCCAACGCAAATACATGCGTTCGAGCATTCCCGCCCAATCTTGTGAGTCGGTTCCACCTGCACCAGCGTGAATCGCCAGAATCGCATCATCGTGATCATATGGACCAGAAAGCATGGCAGCAAAACCACGTTTCTCAAGGTCCACCTCTACTTTCGTGATTTCACCAACCAGCTCATCACGTAAGGACTCATCATCCAGTCCAGCCAGATCAGTTAAATCATGAATATGTTGTTTAAGCGCCTTCCAAGACGAAACTTCGTCACGCAATCCAGAAAGGGTTTTCATTATCCTTTGCGCGTTATTGTTATCGTTCCAAAAATCAGGGCTTTCAATTTCTTTTTCAAGTTGCCCTAGTTGAATTTCTTTGCCCTCAAAGTCAAAGACGCTCCAAAAGTTGCTGGGTTAATTCATTGGCTGCTTTTAATCGGGTTAGTAGGTCTTGCATGGGAACTCCAGAAATAAAAAATGAAAACTAAATTATGAAGACAAAATTCCATCAACAAAGGCTTCGGGATCAAAAGGAGTCAAATCTTCAGGCTTTTCGCCCAGCCCCGCGAACAAAATCGGAAGACCAAGTTCCCGCTGAATGGCAAATGCCATACCACCCCGAGCAGAAGAATCAAGTTTGGAAAGAATTACTCCAGTTACATTCACGGCTTCTTTAAATGAACGAGCTTGTTGCAAGGCATTTTGCCCTGTCGTTGAATCAAGCACAAGCCAAACCTCGTGAGGTGCACCCTCATGAGATTTTCCAACAACACGATATACCTTTTTCAATTCTTCCATCAAATTAAAACGAGTATGTAAACGTCCAGCAGTATCAATCATGACGATGTCTACACCACGGGCGACTCCTGCTTGAACCGCATTGAACGCCACCGCGCCAGGATCTCCTTCAGGAGCACCTGCGATCACCTCTACCCCAAGCCTGTCTCCCCATACTTGAAGTTGGTCCACCGCTGCAGCACGGAATGTATCTGCTGCACCGAGGAGAATCTTTTTTCCTTCGGCATGAAAGCGTGAGGAAAGTTTTGCAATAGTAGTGGTCTTTCCAGAACCATTCACACCTACAACTAGAATAATTGTTGGTTTGTTTGAAAAGTTCAAAACAGGAGGTGTAATTAAACGAGAGCGCAAATCCTGTTTCAGCGCAGAAGAAAGCTCATTTGAGCGAGTCAGGCCTTCGGTCCGTGCGATGCGTTTGAGAGAATCTAATACTGATGATGTGGTCTCAAGTCCCAAATCCGCTTGAATTAGCAGAGTCTCAAGATCATCCCACGTTTCATCAGTAATTTCGGAGGTACCAAGTAAAGTTGCAATTTGTCCAAAGGCAGCTTTGCTCGTACGAGAGAGTCCTTCTCTCCATTGTGAAAATAAGTTAGCCATGAGCGGCGATTATATCATGCTGATTTTTTATGTTATACTCATTTCGCTTGTAACTCAAAATAAAAGAAACAAGGTAAGTAAACGAAAGGATTACAAAAAATTATGACTGGTGAACCTATTCAAATTACAGACGATGCATTTGAAAAAGTTGTGATGCAATCCGAACTCCCTGTAATTGTGGATTTTTGGGCTCCGTGGTGCAACCCCTGCAAGATGATCGCACCCACACTTGAAAAGCTTGCAAAAGAACAAGATGGCAAACTCATCGTTGCCAAAGTGAACACAGATGAAAACGCTGAATGGATGACAAAGTTTGGTGTTCAAGGAATTCCAACATTGTTATTTGTTTCAGGTGGCAAGGTAGTCCATCGTCAGGTAGGCGCACTACCTGAACGCATGTTACGTGAAGTAGTAACGCAATTTATGGATGTTATTGGACAGAATTAACCCCTAGGGCTATTGGGAAATGAGAAAATTTCTTTTAATCAGCATTGTAGTTGGCTTGTTATTAAGTGCATGTGCGCCATCTTCGCAACCTGCATCAGATAACACGTCCCCTACTGTTGACTTAAATTTAACGGCTGCTGTGCTGGTTGAACAGACCTTGCAGGCAATGCCTTCATCAACTCCTTTCCCAAGTAATACACCTGTTGTAATTGTAGAAACAAATACTAAGGCACCTTCATCGACACCTTCACAAACTTTGGCATCAACAAGTGCAACGCCAACTTTGACTGGAACACTCGAAACAAGTTCTACGATTACCCCTACTGGCACCCTGACTACCCCATCACAAACAGCCACTCCTACTTCAACTTCCTCAGCAGGTTTTGCCACTACACCAACCGAGACTTTACACCCTCGATATTATGGTACCCTGCCGCCCAATCTTCCTTTTGGAAGTATTGAATTACGCAATCGATCCAAACGTGAAGTATATATTTCTCTTCAAGCAACCACCAACGACGGCTACACGACAATCCTCGAATATCCCGTTGCGGGAAATATAAAAACCAAAGCTCCTGCAGGAAAATATATTTATGTAGTTTGGGTTGGTGGCAAGAAATTATCTGGAACCTTTAGCCTGGGGAAAAGCACTGATCTTTCAATTACAATATTTAAAGATCATGTTGAAATCAAATCAAAATAGATTACCTAAGTAATTAAAAAAATGGAGAAACCAATGTTCAAACGAGTATCAATTATCCTGTTAAGCGCAGCTGTTCTTTTAACGGCATGTGGCCCACAGGGCACCCCAACAATGGCACCAGAGGATGTTCAAAATACGGCAGTTGCAGCAGCCTTTACCATGGTTGCCATGACACAAGCTGCGATTCCAACAAACACTCTTCCTCCTCCCACAGAAACACCTAGCCCAACTCCCCTACCAACTTTTACGCCCCTTCCTCCTCCAACTCTGGATCCAGCTTTAATTTTGCCCACTGCAACAGTTCCACCTGCTGCGTCTGATCCAAATAGCTGTAACAAACCTCTCAATGTTGCTGAAGCTGGAAGACTTCAAAGAATTCGCATTGAGAACCAAACAGGTGGTGATATTAATTTGTCCTTAAATTTGTATGTAAAAAATGCATTTGGACAATGTGGAGCTATATCTTATACAATTAAGAAAAATGGAAAAATCAACACTGAAATTCCTGTTGGCTTATGGTATGCCTATGCATGGATTAATCCAAAGGGAACATCTTCAGGTTCTTTTGAAATTAATCAAGGTTATACAGACTTAATCGTAGTGGCAATTAAAAAAGAAGTTGTAACTGCTCACTAACTTAAATTCGAATTAAAACAATAAAAAAGCTTGGTTTGAAGGAATTTTCTTCAAACCAAGCTTTTTACTTAAAAATCTTCTACTCAACTTCCCGATTAATAATCGCCCCAAGCGATCTTAACTTCTCATCCACTCTCTCATAACCGCGTTCTATTTGTACAATATTTCTAATTTTAGATTTTCCTTTTGCAGCCAGAGACGCAAGCAGCAAGGCCATGCCAGCGCGGATATCAGGACTTTCCAAGCGTTCTCCATACAATTGAGTTGGTCCTTGAACCAAACAACGATATGGGTCACATAGAATAATTCGTGCCCCCATCCCTACCAGTTTATCTGTAAAGTACATGCGCCCAGAAAACATCCAGTCATGGAATAGTACAGAACCTGATGTCTGCGTTGCTACTGTAATAGCGATACTGGTCAGGTCTGTTGGAAAAGCTGGCCATACATTGGTTTTAATCTCTGGAACAGCACCATCTAAATCAGAAATAACCTGCAACGGTTGTTCAGCGGAAACCAATACATCGTTTCCATCTACCTGCCAGTGAACACCTAATCGGTGAAAAACTTGGCTTACCATTTCAAGATATTGAACCCCAGCGTTTTGGATTCGAATACTGCCCTTTGTCACCACTGCAGCGCCGATATAACTTACAACCTCTAGCATGTCAGAGCCAATTGTAAATTCACCGCCTTTGAGTTTTTGAACCCCTTTAATGTGCAATGTGTTAGAGCCAATTCCTTCAATTTGCGCCCCCAAAACATTTAAGAACTGACATAATTCCTGTACATGTGGTTCAGAAGCCGCATTCCGAAGAAATGTATCTCCCTTTGCAAGGACCGCAGCCATTACCGCATTTTCAGTGGCAGTTACACTGGCCTCATCTAACAAAATATCCGCCCCTTGTAATTCTTTAGCAGAAATGTCAAAGACTCTTTCGTAGTTAATCGTTGCACCCAAACCACGCAGTGCAAGGATGTGCGTATCCAGACGGCGTCTTCCAATAATATCGCCACCTGGCGGTGGCAACAACAAACTTCCAGCACGAGCGAGGACTGGGCCAGCAATTAAGATCGATGCTCGAATTCGACGGCATAATTCCGGGTCCAGGTGAGAAGCGATTAATTCCTTCGTTGTAATTCGCCAGGTATTTGTGTCTATATCCTCAATTTGTGCGCCTAAGCTTTCAATCAACTTCCGCATGGCAAGCACATCACGAATTTGTGGAATATTCCGTAAGGTCACAGGTTCTTCAGTCAATAAACAAGCTGCTAATAAAGGCAATGCAGCATTCTTATTTCCAGATGGGACAACTGTACCTTTTAAGGGAACTCCGCCTTCGATGACAAATTCTTCCATTTATATACTCCTTAGTCACTTTCAAGATTGTAAGGGAAAAAACCAAATATCAAATTTACGTTACAATTTACTTACACCAAAATATATCCCTCTCCAATGAGGAAATAATAGAATTATAATGAATTTCATGACATTCACCCTAATCATACCCGTTTTGGCAGGCTGGCTTGCAGGATTAATCATAAACTATCTGGCTGATGTGCTCCCATCAACCCGATCATTAAGCCAACCAACATGTCGGACCTGCAACGAAAAGATTGATATAAAAAATTATCTTTTGTTGCGCGCCTGTCCACAAGGGCATACAAGAAATATAAGGGCTTGGGTGACGCAGTTTATCATGGTGATAGCAAGCCTATACATTTGGATTTCACCACCTCATAAACTTGGGTATGTATTAGGTTTATTGATTGCAATCTATTTTGGGATTGTCTTCGTTATAGATTTAGAACATCGCTTGATTCTCCATATGACCAGCCTCTTCGGTTCTTTAATTGCGCTGATTACTGGGTACCTGGCCCATGGGCTTCTTCCTACCTTGAAAGGTGCATTGGGCGGACTGGCCATTATGCTGTTCTTCTATTATTTAGGAGTATTATTCACTCGCTTCCGCGCAAGAAAAATGAAAGCTGACGGCCAGGAAGTTGATGATGAAGAAGCACTTGGAGCAGGCGATGTGATTCTCGTTACTATTCTTGGATTAATGCTTGGATGGCCACTCATCTGGTTTGGATTGTTGGTAGGAATATTGTTAGGAGGTTTCATTAGCCTGTTGCTTGTTGTATGGCTAATCGGCTCACGTCAATATGGGAAAAATGCTCTCATGCTTTTTATTCCATATGGCCCCTATTTTATAATAAGTGCATCTCTAATTATATTTTTTCCAGAATGGCTAGCAAAGCTTGTACCTAACTAATGATGAATAGTTCTTTGAAAAAAGTTCTTCGTTTTACTCACCGCTCCACCACAGCTCAGGCAATGGTGGAATTTATGCTGGCATTACCACTTTTGCTTTTAGTTATTTACGGAACAATTGAATTGGCACGTCTTGCGTTTATGTTTACTTCCACATCAAATGCATCGCGTTCTGCAGCAAGGTACGGCTCTGGTTCTGGTGAAAACGCAGATGGTACTCCCCACTACATGGATTGTGATGGAATCAAAGAAGTTGCAAAACAATCAGCCTTCATTTCAGATTTCACGAAAATCAACATTACCTATGATCGCGGAGTAAACCCAGACGGTACTCAGATTCCAATTGCAGGAATAGACCCAAGCCCCAGCAAGGATAGCTGTCCCGTTGATAATTTGAACGTTCGCAATGGAGACAGAATCATTGTCCAGGTTTCGACTACTTACAAACCGATTGTTCCTATTGTTCCCATTAAACCGTTGGAGATTGTTTCATCAAGCGCACGGACATTTATTGTGTCGATTCCAATTCTTGGATCATCTGTGCCATTAGGATTTGCCGCTGAAACCAGTACGCCATCCAGGGTTCCAACCAATAGCAATCCTGCGACATTAACGCCAACTGTCGCATTTGTGACCTCCACTCGCCTTCCAGCAAGCGTTTTGACTCAACTGGCTTTACCGCCTACAAACACGCTTCCACCGACCATTACGTACACTCCTTCTAAGACACCATTACCAACCTATACACCTACCATTACACCAACACCTATTATGTGCACTGGTCCAACATCGGGCGTCACTCACGGCCCATTGACGGTTAAGGACAACTACATTGAGATGAGTATCCTCAACAATACCGGGTTCAATTTAGTGACTTCTGAAATTTACATTGAATGGAATCACGACACTGGACATATAGGAGAAAATCGTTCTCTACACCTCAGACAGATTACTCTTGACAATAAACAATGGGATGGAGATTTGTTTGCTCCACTCGAATATATCCGTGGTTTCCATCCGTTTATTCCAGTCAACCAATCGACTATTCGCTTCGTTTTTGATCAAAAGTATGATGTAACGGATGGAACCGAGAGAATTATTATTTCCCTAGGAACCCCTGGCTGTGTAGATTATCCAATCGACTCAAGTCATTAATCAATAAAATCATGTTGAAAAAATTTAAAAAAACTAAAAGAAACAAAAAAGAACAAGGCCAAAGCCTCGTGGAATTAGCAATTAGCTTTCCAGTGATTCTTTTGTTACTACTTGGCACAATTGACTTTGGCATGGCGCTCTATTCTTACCTAGTGATTAGAGACTCTGCCCAGGAAGGTGCTTTGTATGGGTCATTTAACCCCAGCAACAACGTTGAAATAGAAAGTCGTGCTCGCAACATTGCGCCAAACGATTCAGATTCACTTTATTTTTTTCCTGTCAAGTTGAATAATAAAGACATCGTTAAGGTTCAAATCAGCACTTCTGGCGAAAATTGTCAGGGACTTACCAAAGGAACCGTCAACAGTATTACTGTAGTTACAACTTATAACTATCCTTTAATGATGCCATTTGCCGCCCAAGTCATTGGCTCAAAAACCATCCACCTAACTGCAAAAGCGACTAATGTTATTCTTCAACCTGCATGCCCATGATAAAAAGTATCTTCAATTTGCCTAAAACTAAATTCCCTGAAAAGGGTCAAGCCCTCATCATCATTGTGTTCTCGTTTATTGGCTTGCTAGGTATGGCAGCTTTGGCCATCGATGGTGGAAATGCCTATCTTGAACGGAGAAAGACTCAAAGTGCGGCAGATGCGGCTGCACTTTCAGGAGCAATTGCTAGAATTAAGGGAAATGACTGGAGGGAGTATGCGCTTGCCAGCGCTAAATCAAATGGGTATGACAATAATGGAATTACCAATACTGTTGAATTAAACACTCCCCCTACCAGTGGACCTTATGTAGATAACCCTGAGTATGTTCAAGTAATTATCACATCTCATATTAATACATTCTTTGGTGTGGTAATTGGAATTCCACAAATTGTAGTTTCCACTCAAGCGATTTCTCAAACAAAACCTGCCGAGTATGGCCAAATGTTTAATGGAGATGCCTTGGTGAGCCTTGCACCAGAAAGCAAATGTGATGTGCCAAACAAACGTGCATTTTGGCTCCATGATGAAGCGACATTGACAATGGTTGGAGGTGGAATATTTGTTAATTCTGACAATCCTGACTGTGCTTTTATTGAGCAAGGTAGCGCTGGCATTCGCTTTTTAGATGACAACTCATTGGTGATTGTAGGTGGCGCAGATATTCAAAAGCCACAACTCATCCTCCCTACCCCACCTCAAACAGGTGCCGTTCCCATTATTTTTCCGCCACCGTTTCAAATGCCAAAAATTACCTGTGGCAAAAGTGCTACAGTTATCAGCGGCAGTGGAACAATTGATGCAAATGGACTTCCAATAAATATGACTATGTCTGCTGGTGCTTGGGAAGGAGATTTTCCACCAAAAGGTGTCAACTATCTAGAGGGGGGCATTTATTGTATTAGAGGTGACGTTTTAGTGGATGGGTTGCTTTCTGGAACCGATGTTGTTTTATTTGTAGAGGAAGGCAATATTCACATCCAGGGTAGTGCTGAAATCCAGCTTTCAGCGCCAAAAATTGGTCCTTTGCAAGGATTGCTTATCTACCTGCCCATAGAAAATTTAGGGCGTGTTGCCTTGAATGGAAACTTTAATTCTAGTTATAGAGGTACTATCCTTGCCCCATCGGCGGGTATCCACTTAAATGGCATAGAATCAAAAGAAGGATATCATAGCCAAATTATTGGAAAATACATAGAAGTAGGCGGCATTGATAATATCAAAATCACTTACAAGGATGAGCAAAATTACGATGCTTTTAAGATGCCAGAAGTGCTCCTGAGTGACTAAGCGCTTCTTTCTGGGCCCTAGCCTGACTCTACAACCTCAATGTTACTTGCATTTTTGAAAGCATTACAGAATACTTACACCGATGCGCACTTTGGCAACTTGTTATATAATTGAACAGGGATTAACACAAAGAAGAAATCATCTCAGCCCAAAACCGCATAAGTTATTAGAAACAACTTTCCTTAATTTAGTTGTGATAAAGAGTAGCATGCATGAGTAATTTTATAGAAAAAATTAAATCTATACTTAAGTTGAGAAATAAAAAATCAATCAAAAGGCGCAGCAAATTAAAAACTCGCGGCCAAAGTCTGGTTGAAATTGCTATTTCTCTTCCATTTATCCTCATCCTGCTTTCTGGGTTGATGGAATTTGGATTTATGCTTAACTACTATCTTTCTCTTCTTGATGCCACTCGTGAATCTGCTCGTTTCTACAGCAACCTTGACCCTTTCAATGCGGATGGGACTGATAAGATATCTTTTTACAGTGACGCAGCTGCCATGACAATTGACGCATTACAGCCAAGGAATGTCAATGATACAACCAGGAAAGTCATTTTAGACCCAAATCTTGATGATGTAGTAATATCTGTGATTGGTGCTTCTGGTGGGCATGTGGTAGCTCGTTACCCAGACCCCACAGGCTATTTTCAATGGTTTGGAAATAAAGGAACTGCGTTGCCTAACTCTATAATAGAAAGCAGGTTGATTAATACTGCTCCAAATGCAGGGATTTTAGTAGTCGAAGTGTATTATGGATATCATCAAGTATTAAAGCTTCCATGGATCAAGGCGTTCATGGCTGATCCCTCAATGCTTCACGCGTATACAATCATGCCACTAATTGCCGCAGAGCCGAATTAGCCTTAGGAACCAACTATGAGTGCAAAGTTAAAAAAACTTCTTCGAAAAACAGAGCGAGGACAAGCGATCATTTTGATCGCTTTTGCCATTGTTGGCATGATTGGAATGGTTGGCTTGATGGTAGATGGCGGGGTTCTTCTCATCGAGTATGGCCGCTTAAAACGCTCCATTGATGCTGCATCTGTAGCTTCCGCATTACAATTCCGAAGGGGTTTTACAAATGCAGACCTAACTACAGCCGCTCAGGAATTTTTGCAATTAAATCAGTCAGATGTTTTCAATGTCTTAATTGAAACTTGTGACCCTGTGACTCCCCAAAATTGGTGCCCTCCATTAAATCAACCCCAATGAAAATTAGTTAAAGTAACAGCCTCTAGGCATGTAAACTTTGGCTTCCTACGTATTTTAGGAATTAATTCAACCGATATCACTGCTGCTTCTACTGGTGAAGCAGCCTCGATTGACCTTGTTCTGGTGTTTGATACCTCTGCCTCCATGTCTTATGAAACATCCGGTGGTACAGGAGTAGACCCTGGGGATGACCCATCGGTATGTAACACAAGTCACACCTGCCAGCCACTTGAACAAGTAAAAAGTGTGGCGTTACAGTTCATTAACACAATGTTTTTTCCTTATGATCGTGTCGCTGTCATTGCTTCTACTTCCCAAATCGCAAATGGGACTAGAAATCCTACAACTGTTTTACAGTTAAATAATACTGAGGCGACTGTACGTACAGCGATTCAAAACCTACGAGTATTCCAACCTCCAGTATGTGATACTTCATTCGGCCCCTGTTTAAATTATCCAACAGGAACCTTTGTCGGTTTTGAATGTCCAATTTATCGTAAAGGTCCCGACTTAATTACTGGAACTGCGGATGACACGCTCTTTAATCCCTCATCTTGTACATCTAGTAATCTAGGTGGAGCCTTAGTATTGGCAAGCGACGCCTTCACTCAACCCCCAATTCGTCAGGATTCTTTTTGGGTTACCATTATGTTAGCGGGTGGCCCTGCAAATGCAACCGATGCGGCATCTGGTTATCCCTATGGCTACTGCCCAACTAATACATGGCACGACACTAACCCTACTGCCTCATTGAGGAACCCATTTTGTTATGATGCTGATGCAACTACTAGACATCACTCTCCTGATGTCAATTATGATGCGGACGACTATGCCCGTGATATGGCAGACTTTTTAGCAGACCCTGTCAATGGTCAAGGCGCAACAATTTTTACTATCGGTCTTGGAAACCTTGTTCAACACGCTGGGTCTGGAGATCCAGCCATGGGCGAAAAGCTTCTGTCATATATAGCCACTCAAGCAGGTGGTACGAGTGCCAATCATGGTGAGTATTACTTCGCTCCTGATGCCTCAGGCTTGTCAGCTATTTTCACAAAAATCGCAGATAATATCTTTACGAGAATTTCTCAGTAATTTTTTTCAAGGATATCTTTATGAAACTTTTCCTGGCACGTAAAAAAGTAGGAAAAAACGGTAAAAGCCGGGCGCAAAGCATGGTTGAGTTTGCGTTGGTATTACCAGTTTTGCTGCTCTTGCTTCTTGGGGTAATCGAATTTGCCAGGCTATTCTATGCTTGGCTCATTGTTGAGAACTCCACTCGTTTCGGTATTCGTTACGCTACCACTGGTAATTTTGACCCATCGTATTGTAGTGATCTTAATGGAGATGGCTCACTATGTACCACATCAGCGGCAGATGCTCCTGAAACTGATGCTGCACGCATCCCATCCATTAAGGATGAAACTCGCCGTATTATTATTGGTTTTTTCTACGATCAAACTCTTGCACAATCTGCTAACAATTACCTTCATGTAACTGTCTGTTCCAGTTCCGCAGGATATGTGTTCACCCCTCCACGCATGGCACAGCCAGTTTATGCAAGCTGTGCTCCAAATGAAAATGCTGGTCAACCAGGTGAGCGCGTTGTAGTTGCAACAGACTACAATTTCACATTTATTGTGTTGCCTGCTTTCGGCATACAGCCAAGTATGATTCACTTGGCATCTTATCGTGAAGGCATCAACGAACAATTCCGTGCGACACGTTCTATTAACACACCATTACCGCTTAATATTCCTACAGTCCCCACAAATACACCCTTACCCTCAGCGACATTTACGCCATCAAATACACCATCGCCGACGGCTACGTTTACACCTACCAGTACGCCAACAAAAACCTACACACCTACCAATACACCAACAAAAACAAACACTGCCACGCCATCAAGTACACCTACAAACACAACTACACCCACTTCAACTCCAGTACCAAGTTGCAGTAATATTTTTGTCTCATCGGCCGTGATTACTGGCTCAGATAAATTTGACGTAACAGTCCGAAATAATAATGTAGCTCCTGCATACTTAACAGATGCAGATTTAACCTGGCCAAACGTCAATTCTGAAAACTATAAGTTCAACTATATCCAATTCAACGGTAGTGGAAACCGTTACTACGATCCCAATCCTGATTTGTCTACATCTCCAGTTCTAACCAGTGCACCTAGCATCCAATTAACTGGAAATGGGTCAACAGCCGTACTACGTTCAGATTTCCAATCTCCCACAGCGCTATATGGAACATTTAGCGTCACGATGACCTTTAATTTCCCCAATTGGGGTGATTGTACCTTTACAGGTTCCATTACAATTAATACACCAACACCCACAAGTACAGCTACAGCAACACGTACCCCAACGCCCATTACACCTTCCAATACACCCAGCCCCACATATACACCAACGCGTACACCCACGCCGACGATTACAAACACGCCAACACGTACGCCCACGCCAACAATTACTTTGACGCCGTCCAGGACGCCAACTGCATCGAATACGCCGACGATTACAAACACGCCGACGAGAACGTTGACACCAACCATTACATATACACCGTCGAGAACACCAACAGCAACAGCCACATACACACCGTCGAACACACCGACACGTACACCAACACGTACAGCGACAACTACTTCGACACCAAGTAATACGCCAACCAATACAGCGACGGCAACCAACACACCTACAAGGACGCCAACGTACACTCCGTCCAAGACGCCGACGCCACTAATCAACACGCCGACGTTCACACCCACACAAACGCCAACAGCTTGTTTCGATGGTTGTTAGGGTAACAAAAAATTTAGAAAAAGATACCCGCCGAATTCGGCGGGTATCTTTTTACGGTATAATTTAAAATCTATCACTAACAAGGAGGTGCCAAGAATAATCTACAGGGAAAGACAGCGCATGGACTTGGATTTTCGTTCTCCAAGTTGACGAGGAAGAGGGTTCTCCATTGCACAAATGGAGCTAAATTTGCAAGATGACTTTGCAAATGAAAATCGACAGATCAGCGGAAGCCCTCCGGGTGCGTCACACCCGTCAATCTTTTCCCTCCAAAGGTAACCTTACCTACAATATCATGGGAGTAATCTCCTGGTCAAAAGGTACGGAATGACACAAAACCAGCGACCTACGGTCGCAATCATATTTTCTATTAAATCGGAGGAACCTTACTTATGTGTGGAATCGTCGGATATGTTGGCGCGCGTGATGCGACGCCTATCATCCTCAATGGCCTGAAAAGGCTGGAATACCGTGGCTATGACTCAGCTGGGATCGCTGTTATTAATGGCGACCAGATTGACGTGCGTCGTGATGCGGGTAAATTATCGCAATTGGTCGATCTTGTTGGAAAGTCCCCCCTCAAAGGTTCACCTGGAATTGGTCACACTCGCTGGGCAACACATGGTGCCCCATCAGCTAAAAACGCTCACCCTCACCTTGGAAATTCAGGTCGAGTTGTGGTTGTACACAATGGCATCGTTGAAAATTTCCTTGAGGTTAAGGAAGAATTAACATCAGAAGGTATTATTTTCAATTCGGATACAGACACCGAAACGATTGTTCATCTTGCCGAACATCACAAAGCTTCTGGAATTTCGTTTGAAGAAGCCGCACGCCGCACTTTCAAACAAATTGAAGGTGCCAATGTGGTTGTACTTCTTTCTGCGGATGAGCCTGACAAAATTATCACAGCAAGAATTGGGAATGCAGGCGGTGTGGTAATTGGTTTGGGCGAAAACGAGAATTTTATCGCTTCAGATATCCCCGCCATTCTTGAGCACACTCGCAAAGTCATCTTTTTGGAATCAAGACAAATGGCTGTGGTGACAAAAGATGGCGTACGCGTAGAAACTTTGGAAGGGCAAGAATTAAAACCTGAAATCCATATCATTTCATGGGACGCAGTCTCTGCTGAAAAAGGCGAATATCGTCACTTCATGCAGAAGGAAATCCATGAGCAAGTTCGCGCTCTGACTGACACCTTGGCGGGCCGCATCGATTTTCAGGAAGGCCGTGTGCGCCTCCCTGAACTCAACCTAACGCCTGAGCTCGCCAAGCGCATCCAACGTATTTACATTACAGCTTGTGGCACTGCTGCCTATGCAGGCATGGTCGGAAAGTATCTCATTGAAAAAATCGCCCGCATCCCTGTTGAAGTCGTGATTGCATCCGAGTTTCGTTACAGTGATCCAATTGTTGATGAAAATACAGTCGTCATGGCAATTTCACAATCTGGTGAAACAGCCGACACACTCGCTGCGATGGAAGAAGGTCGACGCAAAGGGGCCATTGTGTGGAGCATCGTCAATGCCGTAGGCTCTCAGGCCATGCGCGTTTCAGATGGATACATCTCGATGCAAACTGGACCTGAAATCGGAGTTGCCTCCACCAAAGCATTCACCGCTCCGCTTGTTGACCAATACATGCTTGCGATTTTGCTGGCAGATTTACGAGGAGTGATTGACGAAAAGACTCGCAAGGAATTGGTCGCAGACCTACGCCTCGTCCCTGACCTGGCAGGGCGCGTGCTCGACAGAGAAGCCGAAGTTGAAAAAGTTGCCCACATTCTGAAAGATATTCAAAGCTGTTTATATTTAGGCAGAGGTATCAACATGCCGATTGCTTATGAAGGCGCTTTGAAGCTGAAAGAAATTTCTTATATCCACGCCGAAGGCTATCCCGCAGGCGAAATGAAACATGGGCCAATTGCCTTGATTGATGAAGAATTGCCAGTGCTTTGTCTTGCTCCACAAGACCCCTGGCATGAAAAGATGATCTCGCAAATTCAGCAAGCCAAGGCTCGTGGTGGTATGGTCATAGCCGTCGCTACTGAAGGTGACGAATTGGTTGCGGGCATGGCAGACCACGTATTGTGGATTCCCAAAACACCGTGGATGCTCTCCCCTATAATCACGGTCTTCCCCCTACAAATGTTGGCGTATCACATTGCCGCCATTCGCGGGTTGGATGTAGACCAGCCAAGAAATTTGGCAAAATCAGTAACTGTTGAATAAACAAAAAAAGGCCAGTCCTATATAGGACTGGCCTTTTTGATTCGTAAAGATTATGAATTGCCCATTGAAACTGCAATTACATCATAATAGGTACCAGCGCCAAAGCCATCCATGAGGATATGGTCACCTACATTGAAAAGCGGTAACTGGCGTAAAAATGCGATCATATTAGAAGCAGCACTGACATTTCCAAAATCGTTTAAAAGCCAGGGCATGGGGAATTCAATCCCAACCTTAGAAAGATGTTTGGCCTTTAAGGCATTAATCTTGAAGTTGGCGTGATGCACAATTCCCATTTTGATGGATTTATCTTTTTCCCCAAGTCTCTCCATCAGAGCAAGATAGTCATTAAAGACGTCTGTAACAACTTGCACGCCAGTACGAACAAACAGTTTGACCATACCCATCAAACCTGCCATGACAATCGGCAAGCCATCCTCAGGTTCATGCATCAAACCAGAAATACGGATATGGTCAGGTGCATCCTGAATCACTTCCACCATTGAGCCACCATCGGCTCGACTCTTTGTATGGGGGTAGTACATGCAAACCTGCAATAAACCTTCCTCATCATAATTCTCAAAAGTTCTACCCACTAAAAACTTCATTGTTTCGCCAGGAATGACACCAATCACACCCATGCCATTTCCGAACAACTGAAGCGCATTCTTATCACGTGCATGACTGGTAAAACGGCTCAATCCTTCCACGCCGCCTACCAACACCTTTTTTCCATATAACAATTCAGCAACATTGACCTGTTCGCCTTTGGAGAGTTCAGGATTCAAAGCGAGGTGCAACGCCCCCATGGAACCATCACAGGCCTTGTGAATACTAACTTTCAAAGCAGTATCAGGAATGCCCGCCATTTGGGAAATCCGTTTGACATAATCATCAGAAACAGGTCCGCTCATGCCAATTAACACACCAGCAACTTCAGAAGCTTGCCATCCACAAGCCTGCATAGCCTGACGGAGTAACAAGGCGCCTACTTCCAACTCTAGCTCAAGGTGTTGTTCATCGGTCAAATCAGGAATATGTTGGCGATGCTCAAAACCTAATTCAGCTAAATTTAAAATATCATCCTCAGTCAAGGAACGCCCAAGACGGTGCTCCACAAAGGACGGTAGTTCTGCATTGCTAAAGCTTTTTCCCCAGGAACCGTATGCACCACCAATGCCGATTTGCTTGCTGAATACTCGTTCAATCCCAACCGGGATTCCGCCTGCAACTGGTATATTTATTGTTTCAACTCCAGGTCTTTCGTAAAAAGAAATGGAAGTTGTGGTTTCTGTATTTAACATAGTATCTCCTTATAACGTTTAAATTAATAACCCCAAAAATAGAATATAGATACAGGGGAGTTCAAGAGTAAAATATCCAAATATTTAGCCACAAGGAGAGAACAAATGCGTCCAGATTGGGATTCATACTTCATGAAAATTGCTTACGCCGTGTCAGAGCGAAGTACCTGCGATCGTGCTTTTGTGGGCTGTGTGTTGGTGTTGGAAAAGCGCATCCTGACTACAGGATTCAATGGCTCCCCAGCCGGGCAGGAGCATTGCGACGAAATTGGTCACCTCATGGTGGATGGACACTGCGTCCGCACAATTCACGCCGAAACCAATGCCATTATTCAAGCCGCATTGCATGGGGTCTCAACCAAAGGTGCAACTTGCTACGTCACACACCTTCCCTGTATCAATTGCACAAAAGCTCTTATTAATGCTGGTATTACTCGCATCGTCTACAGCAATGCCTACCGCGCAGATGAAAATGCAATCAACTTTCTCAAAGCTGCAAAAATAGAATTTACACAAAAGGAATTCTCTCCTGCTAATTGAATATCAAGTCAGTTTTTCATATGACATAATTAATTCAACTTTGCCAGCCTTGCCATAGTAGACTCGAAATCTTTTACCTTCTGGAAACACCTTGCTTAAATCGTCAGCATAAGCAAAACGTTTTTTGTCAAAATAAACGTAGTAGCTCTTAAATCCACCTTGCTCAGAATAAGACGAGTCATGTCGTACCACTCCTTCAACAGAAAACAATTGCGCTTCCTCAAAAAGCGCAGCCTGTCGATTTGATAAGAAGAACATCAATGCAATCATTACAAAAATAGCCACAAAGGCGAAACCTAATCCAACCAAAATTTGTGGGCCTAAAGTTTGCAAGGTTCGTGCATTCGCAGTTGTTAAAAATAAAGCCAGCAGAATACAGGTGCCCAATCCAGCAAATCCAAGAATGACCCAAACTCCACTTCGGGGGTGCTGACGAGAAGCAGCTGCCATCGTAGCAAACATTTCTTTCTGTTTCGGGCTGAAGAACCCATTTCGATTGGAATTCAATTCTTCTTCAGTAAAATCAAAATATCTCATAACTCCCTACTGAATTTGAAATAAAAATGGACATCCACCATGGGTGCTGGATTCACCTTTTTGCAAAAGAACCACACTTCTGCCCAAAGACTTTTTCACCATAGCTGTGTCCATTTTACATAATTCAGCGTGACCATCAATCACCTTTCCGTACGGGCAGCGACCGAAAATAACTCTTGGCCCATCGGCAGTTGCTTCCCAGCGGGCTTGGTAATGCATGTCATTTAATTTTTCAACTAAAAGAGCCAGACGCTTTGTCACTGTGAGATTTAAGAATAGACTTGGTTCCAAAATTTGACCAGCCACCGCATCCGTGCTTAACGTAGATCCTGCTACATCCAAAACAGCCTTTGTCAACGCGGATAAATTATCTCCCAACGCGGCTTGTGACAGGGAATACATTTTCTCAGGTCGGCCCCTTCCCTCACGGTTATTGACAGCCACAAAATCCACCCGCCCATCAGAACATAATACAGAAAGATGATGTCGCACATTTGGCGCAGACATTTTCAAGGCACGTGCAAGTTCTCGAGCAGAAGCTGTGCGCGTCTTTTTTAGATGGGACAATATTTTTTGCCGTGCAGTAGCCATATCACTCCAAGTGTGAGGAAATTTTCTTCGAAACAGAATCAAGGTTTGGTTAAGCCTGAAGCGTGCCTGTCATCTAGACGCTGTGATTATACTCACTTCTTTATTTTTGCAAATATATTTTTGCATAATTCAATTGACTAATCCTCTCACCCTGCTATAATCAGCCCTTGTGAAGAAAAACATTTATTTTGCTCTTGCAGGAATTGGATTTATTTTCCCCTACTACTTCCTGTTTCTTTTCATAAGAGAAAATGGCTTGAATGTTTCACTTCTGCTTCAACAACTTTTTACCAACCCAATCTCAACCTTCTTTGCAGTTGACTTAATCATTTCAATTATTGTATTTTGGGTTTATCTATATCAAGAAATTCAAACCCACAAAATAAAAAACAGTTGGATTTATGTAGTGGCTTCGCTCCTTGTAGGGTTATCGTTTGCCCTGCCATTATTTCTTTATGCCCGCGAACGTCAACTTATGAATCAACCCAAATGAACTTAACTTGGGAAGGGACCTACGCCATCGCCATGGAGTTGCGGCGACAGCATAAAGATGTAAATATTGAAGAAGTTTCACTTGGACAAATTTATAAGTGGACTTTGGAACTTTCGGAATTTGAGGATGATCCCGCGCTCGCAAACGACGACATCCTGCGTGCAATTTATCAAGATTGGTTCGAGGAGAACATTCATGGAAAATGAAAAACTAAGTTTACCGAACTACAACATTCCTGAAGATATTCAAAATGTTGTAGCCATCACCACGCTTGACCGCCTTTATAACTGGGGACGCCGTTCCTCGGTTTGGCCTTTGATGTTTGGCCTGGCGTGCTGCGCCATCGAAATGATCGCAGCGCAAACGGCTCGTTACGATATGGCCCGCTTCGGCATGGAAGTAATGCGCCCCACTCCACGCCAAGCCGATATGATGCTGGTCTCTGGCACAGTCACCAAGAAAATGCTCCCATCGATCGTGCGTTTGTACAATCAAATGCCTGAACCCAAATATGTCGTCGCCATGGGAGCTTGTGCTTCCAGCGGTGGTCCCTTCAAAGAAGGCTATAACGTAGTGGCAGGTATTGATAAATTCCTCCCCGTGGATGTATACATCCCCGGCTGCCCACCCTCTCCACAAGCATTAATCGCAGGCTTAATCAAATTGCAGGAAAAAATCGACAAGCAATCCATTAAGACTGTACGTTGGTACGACAAGAACAAAGCCGACTCCAATTACGTCCCCATGCCCATCCTTGGACCTGACTTGATTGATGTACGCCGCAACGAAGAATATAAGAAAGCCGCTGCGACAAAGACAACCCAGGAGAGTGCATAATGGCAACACCTCTCACTTCGACCATTGATTTGGTTGCACGTTTCCCAGGCAGTGTCACCGCTGACACACGCCCCGGTTACGCTGGCTTTATCGTCAACAAAGACAACCTTTTGGAAGTTGCCACCGCCATTCGTGATGAATTCGGCTTTGATTTATTAACCGCTGTAACAGGGGTTGATTACGTTGCCGAAAATAAAATGGAAGTGGTTTACCATGCCTACAAAACCACTGGCGGCTCTGGCTTGGTCTTCAGAGTTCAAGTGGAACGTGTTGACCCAGTTGAAGTCCCCTCACTCACTGGCGTTTGGTTAGGTGCTGAATATCAAGAACGCGAAGCCTACGATTTGTTAGGAATTCGTTTTACAGGTCACCCAGACCTTCGTCGCATTCTGATGTGGGAAGGCTTTGAAGGCCATCCCCTACGCAAGGATTGGAAAGAAGCCTTCTTCGAAGAAGAAGTGAAACCGTTCAAAAGCCGCTGGCCCGATGGTCAACATACCTATGCTGAATTCAAGAATCCGTTCCGCGACAACTTGAACTTCCCCAAGGATTTTGACCCCGAAAAGTATGAACCCGAGAACGAGAAGGATTTGTATGCTTCTCTCGAAAGCCATACTTTGAAAACTGAAGATGGACTCAAAACAGACCAGATTGTCGTTAATATGGGTCCACATCACCCATCGACCCATGGCGTGCTACGTGTAGCCGTGACTCTCGAAGGTGAAACCATTATGGGCCTCAAGCCAGTTATGGGATATCTGCACCGCAACCATGACAAAATTGGCGAACGCAACACATATTTACAAATCATCCCCTACACCGATCGCCTCGATTACTTCAACTCGATGAGCAATAACTTCGGTTATGTCACTACCGTTGAAAAATTGATGAAGATTCCCGTAGCGGAACGTGCCGAATATATCCGCATCATCATGGCAGAGCTCAGCCGTATTCAAAATCACTTGATCTTCATCGGCATGTTGATGAATGACCTCGGCACAATGTATACGCCATCTCTGTATGCATTCGAAGAACGCGAATTAATCCTCGACATTTTCGAAGCTGTCTCCGGTGCGCGCATGATGTGCAATTACTTCCGCTTTGGTGGTGTAGTGCGCGACATTCCTGATGATGTTCTACAGAAAATCAAAGACTTGGTGCTGGAGCGTATCCCTGCCAAGACTGATGAAATGGAACGCTTCCTCAACGACAACGAAGTCTTGATGGGACGCTTGAAGGGCATCCACGTGATTAATGCAGAAGATGCAATCAAATATTCTGTCACAGGTCCCGTGCTCCGTGCCGCAGGTGTGCCTTACGACTTACGCCGTGCAGATCCCTACTCCATTTACGATCGCTTTGATTTCGATGTGGCAGTCCGCTACAACGGCGACTTGTTGGATAACTATCTCATTCGTTTTGATGAGATTCGACAATCCCTGCGTATCGTAGAGCAGGCTCTTAAGCAAATTCCTCAGGGGCCGATTAACTCACAGAAACCAGCGTATCAGGTTCGGGTCCCGGCAGGTGAAGCGTATGGTCGCATTGAATCACCAAAGGGTGAACTAGCCTTCTATCTCGTATCGAATGGCAAGCCCAATCCCTATCGCTACCATGTGCGCCCCGCTTCCTTTGTCAACATGACCGCCATTGAACATATCTGCCGCGGTTCCAAGATTCAGGATTTCGTTGCTTTGCTCGCGATGCTTGACATCGTGATGGGCGAGCTCGACCGCTAAAACAGGAGAACTTACTTATGTATGGAAAAGGCATTTTAAAATCACTAAAAGTAACCTGGGATCGGTTCTGGGCAACGTATACTGATGACCTTTCATGGTGGCTGCGTGGAAAGAAACGCTACAACACCACCGAAGGTATTGCTCATCGTTCAAGTAAAGATGCAAAAGGTATCTTTACGGTGCAGTATCCTGAAGAGCAACTGATTGTGCCTGAGGAAATGCGCTACGTACCCTTCCTTGTATATGACGAAGTAGCTGATGGCAAAAAAGAAGTCCGCTGTACCTCCTGTGGTATTTGTGCAAAAGTTTGTCCGCCACAATGTATTTGGATTGTGCGCACCAACGATCCTGTCACAAACCGTCCTGTTCCTGTTCCAACAGACTTCTATATTGACATGGATATCTGTATGAACTGCGGATTCTGTGCGGAGTATTGTCCTTTTGATGCTATCAAGATGGATCATGATTTTGATATTGCATCCTACGAACGCAATGTATACAACCTTGAGAAATTGCTCAAGCCTGCATCTTATTATGCAAGCATTCGTCCTTTGAATGCGGCTCAAGAAGACGAAGCACGTCGCGCGAAAGAAGCCGCCAAAGCTGCAAAAGCTGATGCGGCCGCCGCTGCTCCCGCAGCTTAATGAAACACGAAGAGCACAAAGTAAAAAGGGCTGAAATCCTTTTGTTGCTTTGTGCTCTTCGTTTATTTTGTTTTTAAAGGTTTTTGAAAATGGCAAATATAACAAAAGAATTGGTTTTAGCCGCTCTTGGAAAAGTACAAGAACCTGACCTCGGTCAGGATCTTGTGACTCTTAATATGATTCGCAACCTGGAAATCGAAGAGGATAAAGTTTCCTTTGCGATTATGTTGACCACACCCGCTTGTCCATTTCGCGGCAAGATTGAAAAAGATGCAAAAGAAGCCGTAATGTCCATTGAAGGTGTCAAAACCGTCAAAGTCAAAATGGATTCGGATGTTCCCAATGATGGTCGCATGCGTGGATTGGTCAACATGCCGATTCGTAACGCAATTGCGATTGGTTCAGGAAAAGGCGGCGTTGGCAAGTCAACAGTTTCTGTCAACGTGGCAGTGGCTCTCGCTCAAGCAGGAGCACGCGTCGGCTTGTTGGATGCGGATATTTACGGTCCCAACATCCCCACCATGCTCGGCGTAGACAAACTTCCTCCGCCCAATGGACAAAAGCTTGTACCCGCAGAAGCCTATGGAATGAAGATGATTTCGATGGGGCTTTTGGTAAAACCAGGTCAACCACTTATTTGGCGCGGACCCATGCTCAACTCAGCCATTCGTCAATTTTTAGGTGATGTGGAATGGGGAGAATTGGACTATCTAATTGTTGACCTTCCCCCAGGCACAGGTGACGCGTCACTCTCACTCGCACAGTCTCTGCCATTAAGTGGCGCTGTCATCGTGACACTTCCGCAACTGGTCTCGCTGGAAGATGCCAGCCGAGGCCTGAACATGTTCAAAACTTTGGAAGTTCCTATCTTGGGAATCGTTGAGAACATGTCCTACCTTGACTTGCCCGATGGCACCCGCATGGACTTGTTTGGCACAGGTGGCGGTGAAGAACTGGCTCGCGCCACCCAAACCACATTCCTTGGTAAAGTCCCCATTGACCAAAACGTCCGCATCGGCGGCGATAACGGCAAACCCATTGTAGCGGCGTACCCTGACTCTGCTGTGGCTGTGGCGTTGAGAGAAATTTCTCAGACCATCGCCTCAAAGGTTTCCGTGGCGGCTTTGGGCGCAAATAACAGCCTGCCCATCAATATTATTGAGTAATGACCAAAAAGGCCTGATGAATTTACTTCGTCAGACCTTTTTGATTCCAGCAATTCTCCTGAAATCTTTAGAGCCAAAACTTCCCCAATCCGTGCTGGTACCTACGGTATAATTGCGCCCATGGAAACTACAATTATCAACCTTATAGGTGTTCGTTTTACTAAAGTTGGAAAAATCTATCACTTTGACTCTTCTGCTGTGCCCGATGTGACCATCGGCGAGCATGTAATCGTCGATACCTCTCGTGGCAAACATTTGGGCGAAGTCGTTCAAATTGTGCAGGAAATGCCCGAGAAACCAGAAGGCGGCTGGAGGTCCGTAGAGAGGCGCGCCAATCCACGCGACCTTTTGCTCCAACAATCCTGGCAGGCCAAGCAAACCGAAGCCATGATTAATTGTCGCGCCCGCGCCTCCGAGATTGGTCTCAAAGACGTCAAAATTGTCACTGCTGAATATAACTATGATGGCTCACGCCTCGCCTTTTTGTTCAGCACCGAGAGCGAAGACAAGGTGGATCTCAAATCATTAAAAAAAGATATGCATGATTTGTATCCAAACACGCATGTCGAAATGCGCCAAATCGGTCCGCGAGATGTGGCAAAATTTTTAGGCGGCATGGGCGCTTGTGGAATTGAAACCCGCTGTTGCTCTAAATTCTTAACAGACTTCTCCCCCATCTCCATCAAGATGGCTAAGGAACAAGGCATCTCTCTTACTCCAAATGAAATCACCGGCATGTGCGGACGTTTGCGCTGCTGTCTCATTTACGAATATGAACAGTATGTTGCTGCACGCAAAGAACTCCCCAAACGCAACAAGCGTGTGGTCACACCCAAAGGCGAAGGCAAAGTCATCGATGTAATTCCCATGAGCGAAAAAGTAATTGTGCTCATCGAAAGCGGCACAGACCGTCCACAAAGTTTCACCTTTGGTCGCGAAGAAATTGAACCTTGGGATGAACTCGAAGCATTACGCAGAAAATCTGCCGCTCCCTGTGACCGCCATGAAGGCGGTGGTTGTACCTGTGGCAAGGCAAAGAAAAACAATGACCGAGCAAATTGACAATTGGGAAACCTCAAAAAAAATTCTAGTAATTCTGGCTCATCCCGATGACCCAGAATTTTTTTGCGGTGCCACATTGGCAAAATGGGCCCGCGCCGGACACGAGATTACCTATTTACTTTTGACCTGCGGTGACAAAGGTTTTAATCCCACCACTCACCCAGAAATGACACCAGAAAAGTTGTGTGGATTGCGACATGTGGAACAGGCCAATGCCGCCAAAGTGATTGGCGCCAAACCGCCTCTTTTCATGGACCTGGCAGATGGGTATCTCGTTCCAGACTTAAACTTACGCCGGGACATTGTCCGCGAAATCCGCAGACATAAACCTGACATCCTTGTCACATGTGACCCACAAAATTTATTTGCCCTCTATGGAATCAACCACCCTGATCACCGCGCTTGCGGACAAGTAGTTATTGACGCCGTCTTTCCAGCTGCAGATAATATTGCCTACTTCCCTGAATTATTGGAAGAAGGCTTTCAGCCTCACATGCCAAAAGAGGTATGGTGTTCGCTCACGAACCAGCCAAACACAACCGTCGATGTAACAGAAACATGGGACATCAAGCTACAAGCTATTCTCGAGCACAAGACTCAAGTGCAGGATGCGGAAAAACTGATTGAAAGATTCAAATCACGCCGCACCGAAGACAGCACAGAAGAAAATCCAAGATACGAAGAAAAATTTAGAGTTGTGAAATACTCATAAGAAAAGATAAAGGTCAAAGAACGTTGATGTTCTTTGACCTTTAATTTATCCCTATGAACATCACCAACGTTGGATATCTTTCCACCAATTACTACGCCATCGACATTCAAGGCGGAAAACTCCTTGTCGATTGTGGCTGGCCTGGCACACTTCCTCAATTCACAGCAGAGCTTAAACGCAAAGGCATGACACCGCAGGATATTAAATTCATCCTTGTCACTCATTTTCATCCTGACCATGCAGGGCTTGCACAAGAATTAAAAAATCTTGGTGCAAAACTTCTCGTGCTGGAAAATCAAACTGAGTTTATTGCCCCTTTGGCAAAATTGGTAAAAACAAAATCGGTGCCTTATTTGGAAATAAAACGAGATGATAATCTTCTGCTGAAATTTGAAGAGAGTCGAAAGTTCCTTGCAAAATTGGGGTTGCAAGGAGAAATTATCCACACGCCCGGCCATAGTGATGATAGCGTCACCTTAATTCTGGACGAAGGCTATGCCTTTACTGGAGACTTGCACCCAACTTTTATGACTCCAGAAGAAGATACAGTTTCAAAGGCAAGTTGGGATAAAATCCATACATACAAGATTAAAAAAATATATCCAGGACACGGACAATAGAAAAGGAACCCACCATGAGTGATTTTCTCGAACAAGCACAGGAACTCTTTCCCTACACACAGGCCATGCGCCGTGACTTTCATATGAACCCTGAACTCGGCTTCCATGAAGTCCGCACCAGTGGAATTGTCGCCAAAGAACTTGAAGCCTTGGGGCTTGAAGTGACCAAAGGCGTGGGAAAAACTGGCGTCGTGGGTTATTTGGAAGGCTCCAAACCTGGTCCAACCATTCTGCTCCGCTTTGATATGGACGCGCTTCCCATCACTGAAGACACAGGTGCAGAATATGCTTCAAAGAATAAAGGCGTGATGCACGCCTGCGGACATGATGGTCACACAGCGATAGGTTTAACTGTTGCTAAAATTTTGAACCAACGTAAAAATGAACTTGCTGGTTCCATTAAGTTTTGCTTCCAACCTTCCGAAGAAGGATTCAATGGCGAAGATACTGGTGGCAATTTGATGATGATTCGAGATGGTGTTCTCGAAGGTCCCAAAGTAGAAAAGACTCTGTCACTGCACTTGTGGAACGAAATGCCACTTGGCTGGGTCAATGTAGCCAAGGGACCCGTCATGGCTGGCGCAGAAGAGTTTTACATCACCATCACAGGCAAAGGCGGGCATGGCGCAGCCCCGCACACTACAGCTGATCCTGTGATCGCAGCCGCTCACATCATCACAGCATTACAAACCATTGTCTCTCGTAATATTTCTCCACTAAGCACTGCCGTCGTCAGTGTCACCAAAATGGATATTGGTACTGCATCCAATATCATCCCACAAGAAGCAAAGTTGATTGGCACAATTCGAACATTCGATCAGGAAGTTCGCAAATTGGTCTTTCAGCGCTTTGAACAAATTGTGCAAGGAGTTGCTGAATCAATGGGATGTAAGGCCACGACAGAAATCGTTCAAGTCACTCCACCAGTTGTTAATAACGAAAAAGTCTCTGAAGTAGTGCTGGATGCCGCGCGCCATGTTCTTCCTAATGCAAAATTAGACACCAACGCCTATCTCACTATGGGTGCAGAAGACATGGGATACATGCAGGAAAAAGTAGATGGTTGTTATTTCTTTATTGGCTCAAATAATAAAGAGCAACATTTGGATTATGGTCATCACCACCCAAAATTTGATTTTGATGAAAAAGCATTAATCAACGGTGTGGCAATTATGGCTGCTGCTGCTGCAGGTCTTTTGAAATAGGAACTTGATTTTGAAACGGACTTTAGTATCTGCGCTTCTTTTCTTAAGCCTTTTGCTGGGTGCATGCACAACAAGCAGTTCCACCTCTGAAGCAAATTCACCCATCTCTTCTGGAGAACCATCAGCAGCGAACTCTGTAATTACTGCTGAAACAACCGTCTCTGCGCGCGAAGCGGTTTTAGCTGAAATTAATAATAACGTATCCATACGCAAAACTTCTACAGATGAATTTGTAGCAGCCACAAATGGCATGTCGATACTCGAAGGTGGAAGTGTAAAAACAAGCGAAGATGCTCACGTGCGTCTTAACCTGCTTCCAGATGGAACGATTGTGCGCGTGGGGCCAAATTCCCTCTTTAATTTTACAAGCCTAAAAGTAGCCAACGGGCAGCCTCAAACTACGATTGAGCTTCTGGTTGGGAAAATTTTCATTCTACTCAATGGCGGCACATTAGATGTACAAACGCCATCGGGCGTAGCCTCTGTGCGCGGAAGTTTATTAAGTGTGGAATTTAATTCTACTACCAATCGCTTTACAGCCTCTTGTTTGGAAGGTGATTGCGGAATACGAAGCGATGATGGTGAAGAAATGGATTTACCACAAGGGTCATCTTCCTTCATTGAAGGAGATGAAGAGCCCACCGCTCCATTTCCCATGGATCGAGATGAAGTGCAAGACTGGCTCGATGAAAACCCTGAATTAGATGACTATTTATCAGAACTTCCAAATCCAGAAGATTTTCCAGATCTCCCTCCTGATTTTGATGGCAATTTAGATGAGATTCCTGCTGAGTATTTGCCTGACTATTTTCTAGATGGAACTCTTCCACCCACTAATGATGGAAGTTTCTACGGGACGGAAGTACCAGCAACAGATGCACCCACAATTAACGATGCGCCACCAACAGATCCACCTGTAACTGATAGTGGCAATGGCGACCCACTGCCTACACCTTAAATACAAGAAACAGCCATGAACAAAAAGAGAAATTGGGCTATCGCGATTATTCTATCTGCAGCCGCGGGACTTTTTGCAATCAAGAATGTCAGCGCACCAGCCAGCCAGAGTCTTAATTCCGCCTCTGTCACACCGATAATTGCTTCGGCGACAATTAATGTCCCTAGTCTCACACCGACTTATGAAGGGTGTGGCTATATATGGGCATATCATGATGACCCTGAACTTTCTCAAAAATTCAATGCCTTAATCCAAGCTCTGGATGCAAATGCCAGCGCCAACGCACAACTATTTGGCGAAGACTGCGTTTACGCGGATGGTCATGCCACCTTTGGCGTTATGGAAACTGATTTTTACATCAGTATTCCTGTTGAAGATTTGACAGCTGAAGAAGCACTTGGAACCTGGATGGAAAAAACATTAAATGTGATTACTTCCCTATCTCAAGAAGAAGTGCAAAGGAAAAAGGGATTTGCAGCTTTCAATTTCAAAAAAAGTGAATCCGAACAACTTAATGTGCGAATCGATGTCCAAGACTATATCAATAATGCATCAGGCCTATCAGGCGTGGATCTGTTTCGAAAATATTACATTCCACCACCGTCAGATACTTTAACGGCAAGCACACCAACCCCATGAGATAAAAAAGAGAGACGCTTTGCGTCTCTCTTTTTTATCTTGACAAACTAAGGCTAAAGACATATACTGCGTTTAGTAATTACTAAACGTTCTAAAGGTGACATGTGCCAACCAAACTCGCCCAGCTTAAACAAGATTTTACAGAAGGACTCAGCCAGATTAGCCGCTTTTGGGGATTTCCCAAAGGCATGGGTGCTATTTTTGCAGTGCTATACCTCTCCCCTACACCGCTCTCTTTAGACGAAGTGGTGGCTCAAACCAATCTCACCAAAGGTGCAGTTAGCACTGAGATACGGACTTTAGCTCGCATGGGGTTAGTCCATCGCTCATCGAAACTTGGTGACCGCAAAGATTATTATGAAGCCGAGTCTGATTTTTATAAATCAATTCGGTCAATTCTGAAGGAACGCCAAAACAGTGAGTTTGACCGCGCCTTGCTTTCAGTGCGGGAAACGCTTCAGAAACTAGAAGCAGGTTCAGTGTCAGGAGATGAAGCGGAAGTTCAATTCGTCTATGAGCGCGTGCAGGCGTTACAGGAATTCTTTGATGCAATCGATAGTCTCACAAATGCAGTCGTCAAATTGGAGAAGCTGGGATTTACAAACGTCCAAAAGATTTTATCCATTTTGAAATAAGGAGTAAAAATGAAAATCGCTGTCACAGGTGCATTCTCGTATTCAGGAAAATACATCACCAGTCGCTTACTTGCCCGTGGAGAAGATGTCATTACATTGACCAATCATCCAAACCGTCCAGATCCATTTGAAGGAAAAGTCAAGGCATACCCACTTAATTTTAACAATGAAGAAAAACTAATAAAAAACTTAATTGGCATTGATGTGTTAGTGAACACCTACTGGATTCGCTTTGATAAAGGCAACAACACTCAGTCACGTGCTGTCGAAAACACAAAGAAACTGGTAGTAGCTGCAACAAAAGCAGGTGTGAAACGAATCGTACATATTAGTATCACTAACCCGTCACCAGAGTCGCATCTCCCGTATTTCTGGGGAAAAGCCGCCAACGAGCAAGCCGTGATCGACTCTGGTATGAGTTACGCCATTTTGCGTCCTACTGTTTTATTTGGCAAAGAAGATATTCTTATCAATAACATCGCATGGTTATTAAGAAGATTTCCATTATTTGGTCTGCCAGGGGATGGTTCTTACAGGCTTTCCCCAGTGTATGTCGATGACCTTGCCAAACTTGCTGTGGAAGCTGTATACAGCAAAGAAAATTATATTTGGGATGCGGTAGGCCCAGATGAATTTACCTTCAAAGAAATGGTGGAAGTAATTGGAAAAAGCACAAATTCTCAAAAGCCACTACTTCCCTTTCCACCACGGCTTGCACTATTGGCCGCACAATTTATGAGTCTGTTTGTCAATGACGTGATGCTTACCCCTGAAGAAGTAGATGGATTGATGGCCAATTTATTGGTTTCAAAAGAAACTCCTCGCTGTAAAACAAGTTTAAAAGATTGGTTGAACGAAAATAGGTCAAGTGTCGGACAACAATACGCCTCCGAACTCGCAAGACATTTCTAAAATAAAAAATCCCGTTCGCTTGAACGGGATTTTTATTCAATCGCAACCACACCTGCACAACGTGGACTATCCATACAGCCGTAATATTTTTTCCCTGAACGGGGTCCATCACGTTGAATGCGCAGCACCATCATTTTTCCACAAACTGGGCATTGAGGCACTGAATCAGTATCACGTTTCACTCGAAGAGAACCCGTTCCGCCGATCTTCATCACTGCCAGTTGGAATAAATTCACAATTTCAGAAGGATCATACTTTTCACTGGATGTGATATGCACCAATGGAAGCCCTGCATTTGTAAATAGCTCTTCCATAAATTTATCGGCCTCACGGGTATCGTGCTTTGAAATTGCCCGCACAATCTCTACGCCAAAAGCTGGTGCAAGGGTTTTCGGGTCGCATAACAAAAAGTCAACATGTTTGCGAAAAAACTTATTGAAGAAATGCACATTCTCATTTGGACGAACGATATAAAAGATATCGTTCAATGCTACCTTCGGAGAAATCACATAACGGTCACCCATCATCTCACTCAGAACACGAAAAAGAGCCAATTCCGTCGTGGTCAGGAATGGCTCTTTCAAGCGATAAGGGAGTCGCGCATTTTCCGTATCTGTCATGTTCGAATTATAAAGTAGGATGAGTACAAGGTACAGGATAAAAAGGAATCAAAAACCACGCATCAATTTTATAACTTCAGGCTTGAGGATTGCGTTACAAGCAATTCCCTCCCCGTGAGTGTGACCTTCTTCTCCGCTCCACGAGCCAAAGAATCCCCCTGCCTCTTTCATGATGACAGGATAAGGTCCGCAATCGTACACATCCAATCGTGGATCAAGCGCCACTTCAGCACGCCCAGTCGCCACTAACAAATAGCCATAAGCATCTGCCCAGGTGCGCAACAATGCTTTTTGGCTGGCAAAACGATCTACCACATCAGGCATTTTGGCAGTGAGGTGTTGAAAATCTGAACTCACTACACAAGCCTCCGATAGTTTGCTTACAGTGGAGACTCGTGCCCGTCGTCCGTTCCACCAGCAACCGTGGCCGTCTGCAGCGGTGAGCATCTCATCCAAAGGTGGATAATAAGCCGCACCAACTCGCACAACTCCATCAATTTCCAATCCAATTAATACGCCATACAAAGGTACACCGCGAATGAATGAAATGGTCCCATCAATGGGATCAATAATCCAGCGAAAGGAACGGCCATTTGAGCTCTCGCCATATTCTTCACCAACAATATCGTGGTCTGGATAAACGCGCTCAATTTCTGAACGTACAAAAGCTTCTGCTTCTTTATCTGCAATGGTCACGGGATCATTGTTTTCTTTAAAGTCAGGGCGAATACCTGTATTGAAGTATCTTAAAGTAATCTTCCCTGCATGATATGCGAGGGAAGTTGCAAAATCAAGGTAGGGTTGCAGGTTCATAAAATTTTGGATAACAATTCCTTTTCTTGAGATTGATTACTAACTTCTCCATCCAACCAGGCAGCACGAAGCTGAGACAAAATCTCCCCAAAGCGTGGCCCAGGAGCAAGCCCACGCGCTTTCAAATCATCCCCAGTGGTATGTGGCTTAATATGCCGCCACATGGAAATGTAATCCAACAATGCATTTTCGCGTGTCACTAAATAAACAACATAAATAGAAAGCAAAGGTAAATTCTCAAGGGCAAAAGTCCAGACACTTGGTTTGGAATTGACTAGAAATGGCAGGCTTCTTTTTAATTGAGCAACAGCCCAAATTGAATGCGTCATTTCGGATGAGCAATCCAAGCGCCTTGCGATAGATAAAAGGTCATCTTCTGGTACATCTATGAGCCAAAGCATGTAGCCCATTAAGACTTTATCAGCAGGCACATCTAAAGTTGGGTCCATTTCAAGGAAATCTGAATAACTTGTATTGAACTGTGGAAACTTGGGATGAATGGCTTCAAAGAGTTTTAAGTCTCCTGCACGCTGAATCATTTTTGAAGAATGTTCTTCTTCAAAAATTAAGTCAAGTTCGTGGCGAATACGCTCGCCACTCAGGCGCATAATAACAGAGACTGATTCCGAATTGATTAAATTTAATGTCGAAGTATCCATCGCGAAAGAATAACGCCCTTCGTATCGAATGGCGCGAAAAATTCGTGTGGGGTCTTCTATAAATGAGCGTTGATGCAAAACACGAATAAGTTTATTTTCAAGATCAACCTGTCCATTAAAAGGATCAAGAAGCTGGCCAAAATGATTCCCATCCACGCGAACCGCCATGGCATTGACTGTAAAGTCGCGGCGCTGTAAGTCATCTTCAATAGTAGATGGAGTTACTGTAGGAAGAGCACCAGGGGCAAGATATTTTTCTTTGCGAGCGGTGATAAGGTCGATAGTCTCAGATGAATCTGGCAAATGCCAAATGGCAGTACGAAATTTTTGATGAGACGTGAGTTTGCCGCCATATTGCTTCACTAAGGCATCGCCAAATTGAATCGCATCCCCTTCAACGACAAGATCAAAGTCATTGGCTGGGTGTTTCAGAAGCAAATCTCTGACATATCCTCCAACGATATACAAGGGATATCCAAGGGATGCAGCCGTAGAAGCGATTTGTTTAAGAAAGTCTATTTGATCGGACGGAATCAGGCTAAGGTCTAGTGAGAAGCGGGAATTTTTCATCCAAGCCTCTTCGGGTCTAATACCTCGCTCAACCCATCCCCTAGTAAATTCCAACCAATTCCGAACAACATAATCGCAAGAGTGGCTGGAACAAAAACCCACCAGGTTGAAAACAAGCTTCCACCTGGACCAATCACCCAATTACGCCCTAAGGAGAGTAAAAGCCCCCATGCAGATTGTCCACCCAATCCAATGAAAGTAATCGTAGCTTGCAAAATAACAGAACCACCAACATTCCCAGCGGCTAATACAATTGCTGGAGCTATTGCGTTTGGAATGAGATGACGCCAAATAACCCTTACTGGACTTCCACCAAGAGCACGTGTCGCTTGCACAAATTCAACATTCTTTAGAGTGAGTACAAGCGTATTTACAAGTCGAGCGATTGGCATCCATGAAAAAAGAATCAGGCTAATTAGGATTGGGTCCACTTTCATTAAAAAGACAGCAAAAGATGGAGGTGTAAATTGAAAATCGATCACACTGCCATGATAATCAGAGTTGAACCAATATATTCCACCTAAAGATTCAATTGTCACAGCCACAAGTTGTTGAAGAAATACTACCCCCGCAAGTGCTGGGAATGTGAGAAAGGCATCTGTAATGCGCATCATGATACTGTTGACGAAACCACCAGCATATCCAGAAACAGCACCCACAAATACTCCAAACACAAATGCACCAAAAGCTACTAAGACTCCAAATATCATGGCTTCGCGTGCACCCCAAATTAGCGCGTGATACACGTCCAATTGACCAGGAAGTGTTCCCAATGGAGCAACCTCGCTTGGTGGATGCGGCTTGAAATCGGTTGACCGTCCTACCAATTTGAATGCCCCTTGTGTGGTTTTGTTCGGAGGAGATAATAACGGAGCCGCTAGAGAAATAATAGTAAAAAACAATACGATTATTAACCCAAGCCAATTTTGCCAACGGGAAAAGAAATATTGTACGGACCTCATATTTTCAATACCTCGTCCCGAATGCGTGGATCAGCCAAAGCTTGAAGGAAATCCAAGCTTAACATCAAACCAAGCACCATGATGACGCTGTAAACTGCAAATCCGAGTGCGGCTGGGGCATCAGGAAAACTGCTCATGGCAATCACAATAACTTGAGAAACCCCTGGAAAGTTATATATGATTTCAACCACGAACACGCCGGTTGCAATACTGGCAGCAGAAAGGGCAATGGTGGTTAGAGATGGAGCAAGCACGGCACGTAATGCATGCCGCCAAACTAGGCGTTTCTCCTTTACACCACGGGCTCTAGCAGAGGTGATATAGTCTTTATTGCGTTCATTTATTATGGTGGCACGCGTTATGCGTCCTAATATAGCCCAATGATAAAAAGACAATGTAAAGACAGGCATGGCTAGATGACGCAATACCACAAAAAATACATCAATCCTTTTGTTAAGAAGGCTGTCAATTAAATAGGCGCCTGTATATTCTATGAACCCCGAACGAGACATAGCCAATTCTGTTGTCACATCTACGCGCCCAGGAGGAAACCAATCCAATTTGACATAAAAAATCGAAAGCAGAATCATAGATAATATGAAAGACGGCATTGATGTGCCTAAAAAAGCCAGCCCACGAAATCCTATGTCAAACTTGCCTTTTGGTCGCCAGCCTGATAACAATCCACCCATTAAGCCCAATGGAATAAGTAACAAAAGAGAGCAAATCATTAACTCCAGCGTAGCAGGCGTTCGGTGAAGTAAGGATGGAAGCACCTCGTTACGTAGAGTAGGACTGTACCCCCACGTGTGTTGAAACAAAGAGATTTCACCCAATAACCATATTGAACCAAATATGGAGCATTGAGATGATTCGCATTTATGATATTTTGAATATATTGTTCTGAAACATTTTCCCCTCCTTTGCCTGGCGGTACGTACAGGCGAGCTCTTGCTTCAGGGGGAGTCAACATAAACCCGCGTAAAGCACCATGGTAATAATTACCATGGAAACAACCGCATAAAAAAGTCGGCGGAAAATAAATTGCAGAATAGGGGCATGAAAATCTCTCTCTTGTATTTTACCTCAGGAGGTAGAAGATTTTCTTTCGCAGAATTCTTCTCATTTTTTTAATTAGTGTGTATAATTGGAAACATACTTAATCCCGGAACCCGTCCCCTCGATGGTGTAGTTCCTCCAGGTCTGGCTAGGTTCGCTTATTGCGCCCAAACGGCTCCCAGACTTGGTGAGCCGTTTTTGTTTGTAATCACAGATTACGGAGAAAATAAAGATGGCAAGGGAATTAACCATCAAAGACCTGACCCTGCAAATGCATGAATTGGTCAAATCAAAAGGTTGGTACGAAAAGGATAGCAAGCGGCCACAAACACCGCGTAATTTAGCACTCGCTTTCGTTGGAAGCTGCTGAAATTTTAGAACATTTTCAATTTCAAGAAGAACCCAAAGACAAACAGGAATTCGCAAGCGAACTCGCCGATGTGACCTTGTATCTTTTGCAACTCGCCTCCATTTCAGGCGTTGACCTTGAAGAAGCGGTCTTAAAGAAAATTGAAGTCAATAAAACAAGACAATGGGATGTTGAAGAATGAATGTGACAGTACTTGGTGGTGCACAACCCAAAGAAGGAACAGCGGCTTACGAAGAAGCCCGTGAACTTGGCAAGTTACTTGCCGAGCAAGGCCACGCTGTGCTGACTGGCGGATACATGGGTACAATGGAAGCGGTCTCCCGCGGGGCTTCTGAGGCGGGTGGACACGTCATTGGTGTCACCTGTATTGATATTGAAGATTGGCAAGTCAAAACCCAATCAATGGGTGAAAGAAGAGCGCAGGAAACAAACCTTGATGGAACGGTTAATGGGTTTGATTGAAGGCCGTGACGCGGCCATTGCGCTTTCTGGTGGTGCAGGCACATTAACTGAAATCTCCCTCATGTGGAATTTAATGATCGTTGAATCTTTATCCCCTAGGCCGCTGATACTGGTCGGGAGTGGTTGGCAGTCCACATTCGATCAGTTTTTCAATGAGTTTCACTCTTATATGCCCATACATCAACGAGAATTGTTATACTTTGCGGAAGATGTAAAAACTGCAGTCAATCGATTAAAAAGTTAACAGGCTTGAATTTTAAACAATTCAACCTGCAAACATGCGAATCTAAAAAGAGGAAAAAATGGCAGACGAAAAATTAACTACCCGAGCAGAAGATTTCTCAGAATGGTACAACCAGCTTGTCCTTAAGTCCGATTTGGCTGATTATGCGCCCGTACGCGGATGCATGGTAGTAAAACCTTATGGCTGGGCCTTATGGGAAAATATCACTTCCTGGTTGGATAAAGAATTCAAAGAGACTGGTCATGTCAATGCGGCATTCCCAACATTAATTCCTATGTCTTTCTTTGAAAAAGAAAAAGATCACGTGGAAGGCTTTGCTCCTGAGTTGGCAGTGGTTACCCATGGCGGTGGTGTAGAACTGGAAGAAAAATTGGCCGTCCGCCCCACATCAGAAACCATCATTGGTCACATGTATTCAAAATGGGTAAAGTCCTGGCGCGATCTCCCCATCTTAATTGTGCAATGGGGTTCCGTACTTCGCTGGGAATTGCGCACCAAACTCTTCCTGCGAACTGCTGAATTTTATTGGCACGAAGGACACACAGCCCACGCATCTGCCGAAGAAGCAAAAGAGGAAATGTATCGCATCCTCGATATTTACGAACGTTTCTGCTTGGAAGAAGCCGCCATCCCTGTTATCAAAGGCACCAAGAGTGATACCGAAAGATTCGCTGGTGCCCACACCACCACATCCATTGAAGCGATGATGTGGGACAAGCGTGCCTTGCAATCAGGAACATCCCATTATTTCAGCACCAATTTTGCTAAGGCCTTCGAGATTCAATTCCTCAACAAAGAGAATGCTCTGCAATATGCTGAAACCACATCATGGGCCATCTCTTCCCGCATCATCGGAGCGATGATTATGGTGCATGGTGATGATCAAGGTCTCGTGCTTCCTCCCCGCCTCGCCCCTGTGCAAGCTGTGATTGTTCCTATTTATAAAAATGATGCTGAAAAAGCCAAAGTGATGGAAGTAGCCGATCGCATCTTCATGGAGCTCAAAGCTGCTGGCGTCCGTCTCAAAATGGATGACCGCGACAATGTCAGTTCTGGATTCAAATTCAACGATTGGGAGATGCGCGGTGTTCCTGTTCGCATTGAAATCGGTCCCAAGGATGTGGAAAAAGGATCCGTTGCTCTCGCCCGCCGTGACAAACCCGGTAAGGAAGGCAAGACCTTCGTTCCACAAGCCGGTCTGGACTCCACTGTGAAAGGCTTGCTGACCGACATTCAAGCCTCACTCCTCAAACGTGCCACTGAATATCGTGATGCCAACATTCATGATCCCAAAGACTATGAAGAGTTGAAACAAGTTGTTCAGGATGGCTGGGCATTTTCTTATTGGTGCGAATCGCGCGAATGCGAAACCAAGGTTAAGGAAGAAGCCAAAGCAACCACACGCAACATTCCTTTTGACCAACCCAAAGAAGAAGGTACCTGCATCGTTTGTGACAAGCCTTCCAAACGAAAAGTGTATTTCGCAAAAGCGTATTAAAATAAATGGTGAGGCACGGGGTAATACCGTGCCTCACACTTAACCTTTCATGACAACAACTTTAAACGCATATCAAAAACAACGTGATGATCTGCTCGCTGTAATCACTACAGCACTATCCAATGACAATCGCTTTGTGGCAGGGTGGCTTACAGGCAGTTTGAGCAGAGAAGATTCTGATGCCGTAAGCGATATTGATATTAATTTGGTTGTATCAGAAAAAGATAGCGCAAGTCTTTGCATGCGGTCAACCCACGTAAGTGCTCAAACTTCTCCAGAGAGATATTCCTTGATGAGGCAATTTGGCTTACCTGCTTTGATCCATGAAAACAATCACAATGCACCAAAAGATGGGACATTCACCTCTGTCCTTTACGCCGAATCCGCAATCCTGGTAGACTGGACTTTAATTCCGCAAACCAGTGCAAGACGACCTCTTCAATCAAAGATTCTTTTTGATATAGCTGGCATCCCTATTTCAAATTCACCTGAAATGGAATCTTTGGACCAAAGTAGAAAACTCGTTGCAGAGCAGTGGGCATTCTTTTGGATGATGGCAGCAATCACAACCAAATACATCATTCGTGGCGATGGCGTTTTTGTGACACAATGGATTGAATACCTAAATGGTATGATTCAAGATATTGAAAGGCACTTGAATAGAAGTCCTCGAAGTTATACTCGCGGTTCAATCAGCCAGCTCCAACCTACTTCTGAAAAACAAGTAGAATCAATTCGTAAAATGTGCAATAGAATGCAAAATCTTCAACCTACAGTTTTCAAATTTACTGAATCAGAACTTTCAATGCCATTGAAAGAAATCGAAACAATGCTTTCTCTCGTAAATAAATAAATGCCCGCTATTGACCTAGCTCGCCTTCGCAAACAAGCAACTCGTTTGGCAGATTTTTTCTTTCTGCCAAACGAGTTCATGAAGCATTTGCGCGAGATTTTAGATTTCTACGTAAATTACACCCTGCGCACCAAAGAAAATGTCGCGCCTGGGTCCAACTTAAAAACATATCGCACACCTCCCGCAGTCTTAACTCAAATTGAAAATGAAATAAAAACCACGGTAGAAGAAAATCCACATTTTGCCTTGGAACTTGCAGACATGCTTTGGGATGAAGGCGCACTCGAAACGCGTCTGTTAGCCGCTTTTCTCCTTGGAAGAATCCCACCACAAGAAGAACGTCTTCTCCCCCGCCTCACCGCATGGACACAACAAATTCGTGACCCTGAAGTTCGCTCGGCTTTGCTCTCAACCAGCCTTACGCGCATGCGCAAAGAAACTCCGAATCAATTCCTTACCCTTGTTCGTGAATATCTCCATCCCGAACGTTCTCGCACATGGTCAAATGGTATTCAAGCTTTATTGCCCATGATTGCAGATACAAGTTACAACAATCTCCCTCCTATTTTAGATATCGTTGAACCCATTATTGAAGAGGCGCCTTCTACACTTCAAAATGATCTCACCGACTTAATCGTTTCTTTATATCGCGCCTCTGCCAACGAAACCACTTTTCTCCTTAAACATATTCTCGCGAATTCTGAAAACCCAATGACTGTCATTACTCTGCGTCGTATTTCGCAGGATTTTCCCCCACAAAATGAATTGCGCGAGTTACTACGTCCACAACCGTTGACACGGTTCCAAAAATCTGCCGAAGAAGAAATTCAAGATTTTGTAGAAGATACTCCAGTTGTGGAAACCAAAAAGAAAAAAGCCGTCAAAGAGAAGAAAATGGATCACTCAAAAATAATTTATCTTCACGGTTTGGAAAGCACCAGTCAGAGCGGCAAGGCGCGACAATTTGCCGAAAAATTTCCCGGCATGCTCACCCCTGATTTCAATGCCTTCGAAGAGCGGATGCAACAGCTCAAACCCATTCTAGGACGCAAGAAAAACTGGATCATCATCGGCTCTTCATTCGGCGGATTGATGGCTGCTGTATTTACCTGTAAACACCCCTCCCAAGTACAGAAGTTGATTCTGCTTGCCCCAGCTTTGCTACGCGACCAATTCGCTTCTCAACTGACCTGAAGCCTGTTTCTGTTCCAACCATCATTATCCACGGGATGTTGGATGATGTTGTACCAATGGAACCCGTCCGTGCACTCGCAGATAAGTTATTCACTAACATGCAACACATCGTCGTGGATGATGGTCACAGGCTGGCAAAAGCTTTCACAGAAATTGATTGGGACGAAATATTGGAGTAACCATGCAACAACAAATCTACTGGCATACCACCGTTCAAATGCCCAATGATAAAAATCTGACTCATCCCGAAAAAGTGGATGTCGCTATCATCGGTGGTGGATATACAGGGCTCAGTGCCGCACGGACTTTGGCGAAGCGTGGCATCAAGGTTGTTGTGCTAGAAGCCGAAACAATTGGTTGGGGTGCAAGTTCTCGCAACGGTGGCATGACATTGACTGGCCCTCAAAGTAGGCATGGCAACCATTCTCAAAAAATATGGACGGGACCTCGCCAGAGAATTATTCCAATGCTCTTTGGATTCAGTCAAAACAGTAGAGCAAATTATCAAAGAAGAAAATATTAATTGTGGATTTTCCCGATATGGGCACTTGTTAACCGCAAACAAACCCAAACATTATGATGCTCCCTTTACAGCTTTCGAAGTTGAATTCATGGCAAAAGAATTCAATCATGATGTCTATCCCTGTGTCGCCACAAGATTTGAAAAGTGAAATTGCCCAGATCTTTACCATGGCGCATTAGTAGACAAAGTCAGTGGTGGCCCCAACTCCTGCGCAATATGTGACAGGTCTCGCACAGGCGACTGAAAAAGCAGGGGCACCTTGTGCGCGCGAGCGCGTGTCAACAAGCTGAGCGAAAAGAGAAGCGAAGCTTCTTGAAACCAATCGCGGCGCTGTAGAGGCTGAATCCCGGTTTTAGTCGCACCCCTGGCTATACAGGAAATGTCACAAGAAAAACTGCAAAAGAAGATTATTCCCATTGGCTCCTTTATCATTGCAACAGAGAAATTATCAGATGAGTTGGCAAACGAACTTAGCCCCAAAAATCGCATGATCTTCGATTTTGGGCATTATTTAAAATTATTTCAGACTTTGGGATAATCGCATGATTCGGTGGCTGCGCAGCGTTTTTCCCTTGAAACAGCCATACCATCAAGAATAGCGCAGAAATTTTACAACGTGAAATGCTTCAGGTGTATCCGCACTGAAAAAAACAAAGGTGGAATATGTTTGGGGTGGAACGCTTGATTTTGCCTTCGACCAAATGACACATGTTGGCGAGGAAAATGGAATCTATTATTCTCTCGGGTATGCTGGTCACGGGGTGGCCATGGCAACATATTTGGGAAAGACCGTCGCAGAATCAATGCTGGCAGGAAATATCAAAGAACATCCCTTTGCAAAGTTTGATTTTCCAAGCGCCCCTCTGGGGCTATACACTGGCTCACCATGGTTCCTGCCATTTGCAGGTGCCTGGCATAAAATATTGGATTGGGTAGAGTAGGCAGTTTAATCAAAACGGGATTAAAATTGCAAAATCATTTTCAGACAGAGGAGAGACCGCGATGGCAAAAACCAGCAAACCAAAAGAAATGGAAGGCGAAGTTTACTACCCGTCAGAACAAGTGATTGAGCAAGCGCGACTGAAAGACTGGGATGCGCTCGCTGAAAAAGCAGGCAAAGATTTACAAGGATTCTGGGCAGACGAAGCCTCAGAATTGGAATGGTACAAAAAGTGGGATAAGGTGTTGGATGATTCCAACAAGCCTTTTTATAAATGGTTTGTTGGCGCCAAGACAAATATTGTACACAACGCAATTGATCGTCATCTAAAAACACATCGAAAGAATCAACTCGCTCTCATCTGGGAATCAGAAGATGGCAAGTCAGAACGAACATTTTCCTATTTTGCGCTGAATCGTGAAGTCTCACGTATGGCCAATATCATCAAGGCCATGGGCATTCAAAAGGGAGAACGCGTCACCATTTATATGGGACGCGTACCAGAGATTGTCTTCGCCATGCTGGCTTGTGCAAAAATTGGAGCCATTCATTCTGTAGTGTTCGGTGGTTTCTCAGTTGACTCGTTACAAGGTCGCATTGAAGACAGCCAGTCAAAACTTATCATCACTTGTGATGGCTCCTATCAAAATGGAAAAATTGTTGAATTGAAAAACATCGTCGATGACGCAGTCAAGCGTTGCCCGTCGGTGGAGAACATCATCGTTGTCAAGCGCACCAACCAACCCGTCCACATGGAAGCGGGACGTGATCACTGGTATCACGACATGTGCGCACTTCCGATTGCCAATGGCAAATGCGCCACAGAAGTCTTGGATGCCGAAGATCCTCTATTCATTCTTTACACTTCTGGTTCCACTGGTAAACCCAAAGCCATTCTTCATACACATGGCGGGTACATGGTGGGTACATATTCCACATTGAAATATGTATTTGATGTCAACGACCAAGACCGTTGGTGGTGTACTGCAGACCCAGGCTGGATCACAGGTCACTCCTATATCGTTTATGGTCCAATGATTGCTGGCGTTACTTCAATGCTATTCGAAGGCGGTCCCACATTCCCCTATCCCAACCGCTGGTGGCAAGTTGTCGAACGTTATGGCATCACCGTATTTTATACAGCCCCCACTGCCATCCGTGGCTTGATGCGTTTCGGCGAAGCTTGGCCAAACAAGCATGACCTTTCTTCCTTACGTTTGTTGGGAAGTGTTGGTGAGCCCATCAACCCTGAAGCGTGGAAGTGGTACTATCGCGTCATCGGGAAGGAAAAATGTCCAATCATTGATACTTGGTGGCAAACTGAGACAGGCTCGTTCCAAATCGCGCCGACGCCTGTTGTGCCTCTCAAGCCGGGTTCAGGCACAAGGCCTTTCTTTGGTCAAAAAGCGGAAATTGTGGATGAGCAAGGAAATCCTGTACCAGATGATACAGAAGGCTATCTCACTTTGTTAAATCCATGGCCATCAATGCTACGCACCATTTATGGCGATGACGAAAGATATGTCAACAGCTATTGGACCAAATACCCTGGCCGCTACACCACAGGCGACTCTGCCAAACGGGATAAGGATGGATATTTCTGGATTATTGGCCGCGTGGATGACGTTATCAAAGTTTCTGGTCACCGTCTCGGCACCGCAGAAGTAGAATCTGCTTTGGTGAGTCACCCAGCTGTAGCAGAGGCAGCCGCCATCGGCTTGCCGCACGAAGTCAAGGGACAAGCGATTTACACCTTTGTTCTGCTGCGCTCTGGATTTGCCCCCTCTGCTGAGTTAGCCGAAGAGCTACGTCAACATGTTGCAACTCACATGGGACCAATCGCCCGTCCAGAGGATGTCAAATTCTTGGATAAACTCCCCAAGACGCGCTCCGGTAAGATTATGCGTCGTGTATTAAAGGCTCGTGCTCAAGGCCTGCCCGAGGGTGACATCAGCACATTGGAAGAGTAAACAGCAAAACCCTGGTTTGAAGCGAAATTTAAATCCCCGGGAATGAAAATCCCGGGGATTTATTTGTTTAAAATTACAACAAAACTGTAAACTTCAAAAACCGTTTCATACTATATAATCGCGGCAAAATTCAGCCCAAAGCTGAAAAACAAATTTGAGGAGATAAAGAAATGAAGAAGTTTTTAGGTTTTCTTGGCAATGAAATCTTTTTAGGCACGATGATCGCATTGTTGAGTGTATTTACTGCGGTCGCCAGCTACCAAGGGGCAATGTCTGATTCTGAACAAAACAAATACGAGAACCTCGGTATGGCAAATCTAAATGATGGAAATGCAGAATATTTGCGCGCAAACCAAGATATTACCCAAGACTATAATTATTTTGACAACTGGTATATCAACAGCGACACAAATCCTGATGCTGCGGAATATTACAAAGAAAATTTTTCAGCAGAACTCCAGGCCGCAGTTGAACGTGATCCCAACACCGTCTGGGATGATCAATACTACACAGACAAATATGCCGATGCCACCGCGCTCTTTGATGAATCAGATACGAATTTTGCGAAAGGCTCAGAATGGGATGATCGCGGAGATCAGCTTCAATTGGTTATGCTCATCATGGCACTTGGTCTAGCATTTGCAGCTTGGGCCTCCCTCTTGAATTCTGAAAGCAACATGCGCCTTTTATTTGCGCTCTTCGGTTTCATTACCTTAATTGCAGGTTTGATTACCTATTTCACAATGGTTCCAACCGTTCTCTAAGATCGCATGACAAAAAAGTAAGGCAGAGCTATGAAAGCTTGCCTTACTTTTTTTGTTGGTATAATCTCGTTATATGACACAGAAAACATATCGGCAAGCATTACTAGATTGGCGAAACGAAAGAAACGAAACTATCCGTCAAGAAAATGGCTGGCTTTCTTTGGCTGGTTTATATTGGTTAAAGCTTGGAAAGAATCAACTTGGCTCTGACCCAAAATGCGAAGTGCAACTTCCAAGCCGCCTCCCTGCCAATATTGGTTATCTTGAATATAACGGCAAGTCTGTAAGCTTGCGTGCAAATTCTAATCAAAAAATACACGTAAACGAAAAAATAACGGATTTTGCAATCCTTCAACCTGACATATCCGATACCCCAAGTTTCATTAACATACAAAATATTCGTCTTGTTGTAATTCAACGTGGAAATCGCGTTGGGGTTCGCATGTGGGATAACGAACGTGAACTTCGTCGCTCCTTCCCCGCCCGCACTTGGTACGACATTAACGAGAGTTATCGCATTCCAGCCAAATACACCCAATACGACCGCCCCAAGATGGCGTACTTCCCAGACCTGACAGGCGAAAAAGCCGAATTTCCAGTGGAAGGTTATCTGTCATTTGAATTCAATAAAAATCATTATCAACTGGACGTCAACAAAGAAGATGACGGCACGCTTTTTGTCCGTTTTTGGGACCCTACCAGTGAAGATGAGACCTACCCCACAGGCCGCTACTTAATTGCAGATATAGAAAAAGACGGGCAAATTTATTTGGATTTCAATAAAGCCTATTGCCCTCCTTGTGCTTTTACAGATTTCGCCACCTGCGTTTTTGCTCCTGCCCAAAATCACTTAGATTTTAGAGTATTGGCTGGAGAGACTTTTCCCCGAGACCTGCATAGATAAAAAAATCGCCGCATCAAGCGGCGATTTTTTTATCAGTCTGTTTGCTTGTCTGTTTAAGAAAACATATTTATCAGGGTTTCAGGAACCCAAAACTTGCCATACCCCATAATCCCCACTGTAATAGACGCAACTAAAATCAAAACTCCAAAAGCAATCAAGATTCTATCTTTTATTTGATAGGTCAAGACATCGGACCATGTTCGTGGGCCCACACCAAATGCGCGTAAATCCATGGCGTCAATAATATCTTCACTACCCATAATTGCATGAATCACCACAGGAACTACAATTGGACCCAATCTACGAACCTGTTCAATTAAACCACCACGAATCTTTTCAAGTTCATATCCTCTAGCACGTTGGGCATCCATGGTTAGCTGAAAATCCCTGCCAAATGTAGGGATAAAGCGCATGGTCAAATCCATGGCATATGCAAATTTATCAGGGAGACCTATCCCTTTAAAGGTAATCCCATACAAGGCTGGATTAAGTGAATATGGAATTAGGATAGTCATAACCGCAATTCCTGAAACACGAACCAATTGGCTCACCGCATAAAAAGCTCGTTATACAGTAATTTTCAATGAGGGTGTCCATCCTAGAATGGAAAAGGAAGCCTTAAATTCGCGAATCAAATGCTCTTGTTTGTATACTTCTGCCCCACCACGGCCCGTAATAAACGTCAGGATAGCAAAGAAAAAAATAAATCCAATAATAAATAAGAAGGCCCTTCGAACTTCATGCCATTTCACACCCGATGTAAACAAAGTAAAAATAGCAATCAACCAAAATGGAAGCAAAAATCGCACATCCCAAAAGGAAAGTGTAGCAAACAAGAAGCACGCGTAGAAGATAATCCACGCACGTGGGTCAAAAGATTGAATAAATGAATGATCTCGTTTTCGGTAACGCCAGGCAACTAACATATTTCTCTCTTAAGTGCTCTGGCAGGATTTGTTCCCATAGACTTGAATATAAATTAACGACCAGATTGGCGTTGAACAGAAGCGTAAGCAACCGCAGCATTGGAACAAGGATAGCCGCGAAAATCAGGTTCGGGCCAGCGGCTGGCAAAACTGACCCACAATAGTTGCAGGCAAGGTCAAGCCATTGATGACAATATCAGCCAGGGAGGCAAAAGCAAACCAATGATGTTTCCAAGCATACCCCAAGTTACAGCAGTGGCTACATCTTCGTTCGAGCGGAAGAAATAGCGTACTGCACAAGATTAAAGCGAAACCAACGAGGATGGCGATACCTGCAAAAAGAGAGATTTTTGCATCACCAAATACATTGTTTCCTGGGTCAAAGAAAAGCATGTTGGATTGGTCACGATTTAGGAAGAACAATAAAGCTGTTAATACAGCCAAAGCTGCGCTGATATAGAAAACCATATCCATGCTTTTCTTCTTATCTGAGAACAGCATCCACATACCAGAAATGAAGCCGATCAAACCGTTTCCAATGCTCCATTGAGGAGAAAGGCCGGCAAGTAAAGAGCATCACCAAACAATGTTTTCCAAAACGCAGTGAAGAAGCCGACGATTGGCCCAAATGCCGCGTAAAGAAGAACATCGGAATAGCAATCGCAGGCGCAAAGAAACCTGGCTTACAGATGGTACAGCGAACACTGTTCCGTTAGAGCAGCCGGGAGAATACAGCATAAAGCGCTGCGCCAATGGCCATCCATACTACCTGACGTGTACCTACTTCCCATGCATTGTTATCTTTGTTGTGAATGCACACCAAAAGCGATGGCAATACCCAAGAACACAAATGCAAAGCGGGAAACAACACTGCCTTGATCTACGGAGAAATTAGAGAGCGCCATCAGTAAGTTTGAGCGGCACCTAAAACAAACATCACAACTGCAAATAAACCAAGAACAACAATCAATGAAGTGAAACGTTCGTAAGCTTCTTATCCATCTTACTTCTCTCCTTTTAATTTTTTCTGGAGTCAACCAATAGCGTGATTGAAAACTTCAAAATTTACAAGTGTGCCAACACCTCTACGCATAAAACGTCAGTTGTTTCAAACGGCGAGATTAAGGGCAAGCAACGGTCGGAACGAGGCGGTTGGCTTTAAGTCTATCGAAGTCGCGGAGTACGTCTTGTGGAGTTCCATCAGCAACGAGACGACCATCATTTACCATCAACACGATTTACATAAATTGCAGCAAGATCTACATCATGTGTGATAAACGAAGTCATATAAATGCGGGCATTTGCAAGATTGAATCCATAAAGTTCATGTAATTCTGATAATCCTGCCCTGCCGTGGGTTCATCCATCACAAGGATCTTGGAACGCATGGCAAGAATGGCAGCGATACTCACACGCTTCTGCTGGCCAAAAGAAAGAGCCAGCGGGGGATCGTTTTCTTTCTCAGAAAGATTGACAATCTTTAGTGCCTCTTTCACCTCCAATTCGATTTGATCTTTGGGGTGCTTCATATTCGTTGGGCCAAATGCCAGTTCTTCTCGAACCGTCGGCGCAAACAACATATGGCTCGGACTTTGAAACACATATCCCAACACGCTCGCAATCTCGGCCACACTAGCTTCACGAGTATCGCGACCATTTACAATTACTTTGCCAGACTTCGGCTTTAATAAGCCAATGGCATGCTTCACAAAAGTTGTCTTGCCTGCACCATTTGGACCAAGCACTGCGATAACGTCGCCACGATTAATGTTTAGATTAATACCATGCAAGACTTCACGTTCAGATTCATAACCAAATGCAACGTTTTGGAATTGAACAAGCGCTTCTTTTTCAGCACCTTTATTTGCCACACCAGGAAGAACTTTTAATTCCGCTGGAGCAGTTTCCTCTTTCGCACGTTCGACAATATCCTCTGCAGGAAGTTTTACTTCGCGATAGTTAACTACCTTTGATAACCCCGTAATATCTCCAAGGTAACGTATTTGTCCCTCGCTCATAAACATGACACGTTCTGGCTTGATACGTAAAACATCCTCTACGCGATGTTCCACCATCAAGACTGTCATTCCTTGATCAGCGAGAAGGCGCACAGTATCCAGCGTATCCTGAGCAGATGCAGGGTCAAGACTAGCCAAAGGTTCATCCAACAATAAAATTGAGGGACGCATAGCAAGCACCCCCGCCAAGGCAACTTTTTGCTTTTCGCCGCCAGAAAGATTGAATGTTTCACGATCACGCAAATGAGGAATCTTTAGAAAATCTAAAGCTTCGTCAACCCGTGTAAAAATCTCTTCACGCGGCATTCCTAAATTCTCAAGACCAAAAGCTACCTCATTTAAAACTTTTGTACCCAGAATCTGCCTCTCGGGGTCTTGTAATACAGTGCCTATCTTTTGGGAAACTTGAGAGAGCTTCCAGTCTTTAACTTCTTCGCCAAAAACTAGAACCTTTCCGCTAATATCGCCTTTGTAAGACCGCGGAATCAAGCCATTAATGCAGCGGACAAGTGTAGTTTTGCCACAACCACTAGCCCCAGCAATCAACAAAATCTCACCAGGTTTTGCGTCGAAGGAGAGATTATGTATGGCTGTACCTTGTCGATCACGGTAACGGAAGGAAAGGTTATCAACAACAAGAGGAAGACTACTACTCATAATTATATTTTTTACGCTTTCATATACAGGGTCAGTATTGATGAGTGCCTATTATCAAGACAATAAAAGGGAATGTCAAGTAGGAGATTATCTCTCAATTTTAAGCGAAAGCCCCGCATTTCTGCGGGGCTTTGTAACCGAACAATTATTTCAAAACAACGTACAAGCCATGTACCAAACCAGGGAGACCACCCAAAAAGGTCAGGACAAGATTAATCCAAAAATCGTTATCAATTGTGCCCTTTTTTAAGTAAACCGCGAGAGGGGGAATGAAAAAACATAAAATCACTTGCAATACTTTATTATCCATTGTGTATTCTCCTTTAGATTTTTGATTGCTTTCTAATTATAAAACCCTAGCAAAGCAAAAAAGTGACTTCATTTATAAAACCCCATAATTATTCAGGTGTAATCTTTGGCAAAATCACAATAAATTCCGTTCCCTTCCCCAGCTCAGACTTTACCTTAATTTCACCTTTCAAGGCATTCGTTACGAGGTTATGCACAATGGCCAGACCTAGACCTGTCCCACCAACCGTTCTGCCAGTAGTGAAAAATGGTTCAAAAATCCGTGAAATGTTTTCAGGAGGGATTCCTTTCCCATGGTCACGGACTGTAATCCGAAAGTGGTCTTTATCTTCCATTTCAAGATAAACATCCACTGTGCCACCTTCGGTACGGGTATACGCATATCGCTGGGCATTGGAAAAGAAATTAATTAATACTTGTGAAAGAAAACCACGATACCCCGTCCACTTTCGTTGATCAGCACGAAGCTTATCGTGGAATTTGATAAAGATCATATATTTTCTTAAACTAACGGCCATCAAACTAATCGTCTCAGTGATTACTTCAGAAATATCAAGATATTCTTTTTCGGCAGTTAATTGACTGACAGATACTTTCTTAAAATCCTGAACAAGGGCATGAGCCCGCTCTACATTTCTACGAATCAATTCCAAAGATTCAGCAATATCTGCAGCCCGCTGAACTGTTACTTCCAAAGGAACTGCAAGTTCACGCGCCATAATACTAACGGCTGTATTAATCACACCCAGTGGCGTGTTAATCTCATGAGCCACCCCAGCCACCATTTGGGTAAGAGCGCGCTGTTTTTCCACTTCCATTTGAGCTTCAAGAGTTCGGCGAGACAAAGTTTCTTCAAAGTCACGATCATTTGCAGCACGCATTTGATCACTTAACACAGAAAATACTTCGATAATCTCCTCAGGGTCTGATTTGCTAATGATATCCAACATCATACTTCGGTCAATGAGCAAAAATTCCGAATCTTCGGTTGTAGTTACTGTTGCTTGCCTGGGTTCTTTGCTAAACATGGCAATTTCGCCAAAAACCTGATGTTCATAAAATTCCCCAACACTAATTGTCTCTTTCTTCAGGTCTTCCCGTTCAACTTTTACAGCCCCTTTTAAGATTAGATACATTGTTTCTGAATAATCCCCTTGCCGAAACACAACTTTATTTGCCTTGAGTGAAAGACGCGGAGCAACCTGCGCAATCTCTTCCAATTGATCCATGGAAAATGAAGCGAAGAAAGCAAATTTCTTCAAGATTTCGGGGTTGAGGGCGTTTTTCTTTTTTACCATGAATGTAGGTTCGAGCACAATTCACCACCACAAAGGTATGGATACTATGGAACTGACTCCATAGTATCCATATAAAATTATCTTTATGAAAGTGATTGTATGCTTATTTCTTCTTCGCAGTCTTTTTTGCAACTTTCTTAACAGGCTTTTTGGCAGTTTTTACGGCCTGCTTTTTCTTCTTGGAAACTGGTTTTGCCGCCTTCTTCTTTTCAATTCCCTTTTTGACAGGCTTCACGGCTTCAGCTTTCTTCTCTGCATCCGTAATTTTTTTCCACAACGTGGAGAATACCAAGCCACTATTGAAAGTTAACTCCAATAACACCCGCGGCATCACCATGGTTGATTCAGCCACATAATAATAATCAGCAGTAGTCTTTGTTTTGACAGTTTTGACGAGGAAATTTCCCATATCATCCATCGCCAATTTATGACCTTCAGGAGTACGAATCACAGGCTCAAGAGAGTCGAGGCGGTCATGCAATGGTTTAATATGTTCAGGGTAGTCACTAACAGGCAGGGTCTTATCAAACATAAACCCAGTCATTTTCACCTTCTTTAGTGGACTCCGGTCAACAAACCAACCAATTGCCTCAAGCAATTTCGCGTGAACCTGAATGGGTAATCAAGTTGGTATTTGACATTTCAGTCATCAAGGCATACCAACTGGTAAACCATTGACGAACGCCGCTCTTCACCAAAGTGTATAGTTTTTGCTCACTTAATTCCACTTTGGTGAAATAGCCTGAAATATCATAGTCATCAATAACTTTACGCTCAGGGGCAATCCCAGGCTGACCAGTACGAATAAACAATTGAACCGAGCTTCCACTTGCTTCATCTCGAATATATTGGCATAGCTCCAGACCAGCGTGGTCACTTTCCATCACAACATCCACCAAGGCCACAGCTACAATTGGCTCTGTCGATCCCTGTAATGAAAGCGGACCCTTTAGCAATTCAATTGCCTCGGCCTTGCTGCTCGCCGTATGAATTTTCAACGGCAACCCATAAACCGTTACATCGCGCAAAGCCAACTTTGTGACTGCAAGAACATCAGGTTCATCGTCAACAACAAGAATATTCCATTCATTGAAAAACATATCAGCCTCCTGGGGAAGATATACTGATTATAAAAACACTTTCAAGGGCTCGCAGGGTACGTCGGTACTACGCACCCACCAAAGAGACCAAAGCATCGTAACTGGCAGGAATGACTTTTGGAGAATCAAAAGACTCGGTAATAACGGATGGATCCTTCATGCCATGACCTGTGCAAACGACCACGACTCTTTTACCTTTCGCATCAAACTTCCCGAGAGCTGACTCTGCCAACAAGCCAGCCAACCCCGCAGCAGATGCGGGCTCGACCCAAACGCCTTCGGCAGCCAAAATTTTCTGCGTGGATAAAATCTGCTCATCCGAGACAGCAATAATTCTCCCGTTCGATTCGTGAGCTGCATCCAATGCCTGCTCACCGCGTGCTGGCCTGCCAATACGAATGGCAGTCGCAATCGTTTCAGGTTTATCTACAGCATGCCCCAAGACAAGCGGGGCTGCACCAGCGGCTTGAACACCAAGCACTTGAGGCAATCCTTTTTGATATTGTTTAAACCCAGCCCAATACGATGTAATATTGCCAGCATTTCCAACTGGTAAACACAACCAATCAGGTGCAGAGCCAAGATCGTCACAAATTTCAAAAGCCCCCGTCTTCTGTCCTTCAATACGAAATGGATTAATAGAGTTCACCAAAGCAATCGGTGTCTTTTGTGTAATCTCAACCACCAACGAAAGTGCATCATCAAAAGAACCTTGAATTTGAATGACTTCTGCACCGTAAGCAATGGCACCAGCTAATTTTCCAACAGCAACTTTCCCTTCAGGGATTAACACAATCGAGCGCAAGCCTGCACGGGCGGCATATGCAGCCGCAGATGCCGCAGTATTTCCAGTGGAAGCACAAATGACAGTCTGTGCTCCACGGCCAACCGCTTCACTAATGGCGGCAGTCATACCGCGATCTTTGAAAGAACCTGTGGGATTCAAACCTTCAAATTTAATGAATAATTCACACCCTAATTCCCTGCTCAAACGTGGCATGGGTATTAAGGGGGTATTCCCTTCAAGAAGGGAAATGGTTTTGGTGTGTGCGGGCAAGTCAAGATACTGCCCATAGCGATGAATCAAGCCCTGATAGGACATAGCAACTCCAAGATTAAGAATGCGATGCGTTGAGTGTAATCGAAACGAGGCGATTATACCTATCGCTGGCATAAATTGCATCAAAAAACACAATTTGTAACCGAGGTATTATATAATGTCCGCCATGATAAAAATTCGAGTCCCTGCCACTTCTGCCAATTTAGGCCCAGGCTTTGATTGTCTTGGCCTTGCCTTGAATATTTGGAATGAAATTTCCTTTGAGACCTCCAACAAAATCTCCTATCACGCAAGCGGTGAAGGAGCTGAAAAGTTAAACAAGGGCACAAAAAACCTGTTGACCAAAGCCTTTACCTACGTTCACGAAATTTGCGGAAAAGACTTAAAAGGCTTCAACATTCAGGCTCAAAATGAAATCCTAATGAGCAGTGGACTTGGCTCAGTGCGGCCGCAATTGGCTGGGTTGTTTGGGGCCAATGAAATGTTGGGACGTCCTTTAAGCGAAAGTGAATTATTAATCCTCGCAACAGATATGGAAGGCCATCCTGATAATGTAGCTCCAGCCCTGCTTGGTGGTTTGGTTGTATCGGTCATGTCGGATGATGAAATCATCACGCGCCGCTATGATGTCCCTAATTTTTCGGTGGTGTTAGTAAAACCCAACTTAGATTGGCCCACCCGTGTAGCACGTGCGGTCTTGCCTAAATCCATTTCTCGGGCAGATGCAGTCTTCAATATTGGTCGTGCGGCTCTGGTTGTGGACGCACTTCGAAATGGCGACAGTGAATTACTACAAAAGGTCATGGATGACCGTTTACATCAGTCTTATCGTTTGAAGCATATTTCAGGTGGGATGTCTGCCTACAAGACCGCCAAACAATTTGGCGCAGCAGCACTCTCTGGTGCTGGGCCATCCATTATTTGCTTTGTCTCACCTGACAAAGCAGAGCAGGCAAAAGCAGAAATCATGTTCAGGTTCGAAGAGCGCGGCGTGGAAGCCAAAGGCTTGATCACCAGCCCTGGCACACTGGGCGTGCATAGGATATAAAAAATGCCAACCTTATCGGTTGGCATTTTTTATTCTTATTTCTTTTTAGTCTTTGGATTTGTTTTCGATTTGGGTTTAGATGCCTTGGCAGGAGAAGCAGATACCGTTACTGTTACTGGTTGCAAAGCCTGCTTCTCCCCTTTATACGGGTCACGCAAATTGACAGGCTTCACATGACTGTCTCGCACACGCAGATTGATCATTTCGACAAAAATGGAAAAGCCCATGGCAAAATAAACATACCCCTTGGGAATTTCTCGTCCAAATCCATCTGCAATCAGTGTCAGACCAATCATCAAAAGGAAGCTCAGCGCTAACATTTTCACAGTCGGATGTCTTTCCACAAACTCGCCAATTGGGGCCGATGTGAAAATCATAATCCCAGCCGCCACCACCACGGCAATAATCATAATCATCAGGTCTTTCGACATTCCGACTGCGGTAATAACGGAGTCCAGCGAGAAGACGATATCTAACAACATGATTTGGATAATTACGCTGACGAAATTGGCCGCCACCTTGGCAGAAGCATGCCCTTCCTGACCTTCCAATTTATCGTGAATCTCAGAAGTGCTTTTATACAACAAGAACAAGCCACCTGCAATCAGAATTAAGTTGTGACCAGAGAAGCCAAAACCAAACAACTTAAATAATGGCTCTTCCAAACTGATAATCCACTTAAGGGAAAGCAAGAGCAAAATACGAGAAATAACAGCCAACATGATACCTGTTGTTCTGGCACGTGCCTGATCTTCGTGAGGCAACTTTCCAGCAAGAATGGAAATAAAAATGATGTTATCCACCCCTAGAACCAATTCCAAAACTATCAAAGTGACCAAAGCCACCCAAGCCTCAGGTGAGGTTATCCAGCTAAAATCCATTTTTCACGCTCCTGCAACAAATTTGACCAATTTTACCAAAAGACATTTGCATAACACTTCAAATCAACAGGATCGTTCATTTCAACTTTTTATTGTACACTCTGCAGGTGTCTCATACTGTTATAAAAATTAAAATCGCCAAATTGTCCGTGCCGGTCGGTAGTTGTCCATATCATAAGTGTCAATGTAAGCGCGGGAAGTCTCGTTTGGATCATACATAACCATCACCTTCTTTCCATATTCGCTGATCATTTCATGGTTTTCAATTTTATATCCATTCGGAGTAATTGAATGGCGAAATTTTGTGCGAAATGGAGCACCACTTTCGGGGCTTACCTCCACTTCGAATTGGACTGTAAACGAGGGTGAACTTGTTCTAGCTCTAGCCGAGCTCAAAACTTGCGCAGCAACGATCACTGCAGGCGCCGAAACCCCACCGTTATCACGAATAGATTTTCGGTATTCCTCCATTTCGTCTGTTTGTTTTTTTCCAATCCTAAAAATAAATATAAAGACTGGCACCACTAACACAAGCGCAATCAACGCAAAACTGCAGTAACAAATTGCTATTGTCCAATTAAAGTTTTCCACAAGTCAATCCTCATTAAATAAAAATACACTCAACCTGTTCGATTGAGCGTATTTTACAATAGATTTTATGCTTATTTAATCTTAAACATCTGGGTCAATTTCATCGCCAGATTGAGATCTCCAGCAAGTTTCAATTTCCCTTGCATAAAGGCTTGCATACCGTCAATTTCACCTGTGAAGATTTTGACATAATCAGCCGAGTCGGCGGTAAGAGTCATCTTGGGAGAAGCGTGTGTCCCTTGAGCAACTTCTACCTTTCCGTCTTTAATGGTAGCGTACCATTCGCCAGGTTCTGCACCTGTGAACTTAAACTGAATGGTGGCGTCCAAACCTGTGGCTTTCTCTGGGATAAATGCTCCTGGCATTTTGGACATGAGGTCTGCTACTGTAAGTGGCATTGGGTATTTCTCCTTTTTATTTGGTAGGGACAGGGTTTTCCTGACCGATTATTTATTCAACACAATGGGGCGAAAATCGCCCTCCATGAATTTTGTAAATTTTCAAAAATCGCGGCGGCACCCATTCCACCACCGATACACATGGTCACCATTCCATACTTGGATTTGCGGCGACCCATTTCATAAATCAATTGCGTGGTGAGTTTGGAACCCGTACAACCAAGTGGATGCCCAAGCGCAATCGCGCCACCATTGACATTGACTTTATCTGGATCAATTTCAAGGGTTTGCATCACAGCCAAAGACTGAGCGGCAAAGGCTTCGTTCAATTCTATCAGGTCGATGTCGTTCAAAGATAAACCTGCAACCTTCAATGCCTTCGGGATGGCCGCAATCGGGCCAATGCCCATCAACTCCGGCGGGACGCCTCCCACCGCAAAGGAAACGAATCTAGCCAACGGACTTAATCCCAACTCCGCTGCTTTCTCCGCTGACATGACCATCACCGCTGAAGCACCGTCAGACATTTGGGAGGAATTTCCAGCGGTGACAAAGCCACCTTCCTTGAAAGCAGGCTTGAGCTTGGCGAGACCGTCCAACGTCGAATCACCACGCGGACCTTCATCTCGCTTCACACGAAACGAACGCTTGACAGCCTTTCCATCAGCATAGTCAACCACCTCAACATCCAGCGGAATCAATTCCGGGTCAAAGCGACCAGAGTCAACCGCCTTAGCGGCTTTTTGATTACTCTTCAATGCGAACTCATCCTGTTGCTCGCGGGTGATTCCATATTTCAAAGAAACGTTCTCGGCAGTCAGTCCCATATTGGTGTAATACTGTGGGAGTTCCATCGCAAATTGCGGATTGGGGGAAAACTTATATCCCATCATCGGCACCATGGACATGGACTCGACACCTGCGCCAATGCCAATTTCAATTTGCCCTGCTTGAATGGCATTCGCCACATGCGCAATGGACTGCACGCCGGACGAGCAATATCGATTGATGGTTTCAGCGGGCACGGTATCCGGCAACCCTGCACGAATCGAAATCGTGCGTGCTACGTTCATACCCTGCTCTCCTTCAGGGAAGGCACAGCCAAAGACTACATCTTCAATTTGAGATGGATCAAGATTCGGCGTGCGATTCAACAATTCTTTAATCACTGCCGCACCCATTTCGTCGGGGCGGACCGTTGCCATACCACCGCGTTTGGCTTTGCCAACTGGCGTTCTTACGGCGCTAACAATAACAGCTTCTCTCATGGTTTATCTCCTTATCAAATGAGACATTAGGAATTAGGAAAATTAGGAATTACTTCTTACGTCGGTTTTGATCAATAACTGTGACAGTGAGCGCAATAGCTTGTTTAATAACTTTGATTCGTTTATCAAGAATTTCATCACCAAGTATATGGCGAGAGCGAAAATACCATCCTTGCGTTTCACCAAGCTCACCCAATGAGATTCGCATAATTCTTACAAAATCTGGAGTGCCAATGCCGCGGCGATACGATTCTTCCATATTGGCGCAAACACTACCCGCAGACCTTATCAACTGATGAACGATCTCGTCCGCGAAAATCTTTATTAATCATGACCGCGTCCAACCAAACCAGATCATACATATACATAGATAAGCGATAATAAACTGATCTCCACAAAGGATCACTTCGCAGAGAATCGGGCAAGGTCTTTACCCACTCATCAAACGGCAACTCTTTTAAAATAGCCATTCCATCCTTTAGTTCCTAATTCGCAATCTCTAATTCCTCAACGGCTTCCCTGTCTGCAAAATCGACCACATTCTCGCCTGCGTCTTTTCTTCACCACATAACGACAGGAATGCTTCACGTTCCAAATCCAAAATATATTGCTCGCTGACCCAAGTAGGCTTGGTCACGTCACCACCGGCGATGATATGTGCAAGTTTGGTGGCAATATGCGCATCATATTCCGTGATGTAATGACCTTCCTTGAATGCCCATGCGCCAACCTTCATTGCACCGAACATATCGCGACCGGCAGCATAGATTAATTCTGGTGTGGGAGGTCTGTAACCAGAAGCGATCAAATGCAAGGCTTCGCGCTTCGCTTCCGTCAACAAGTGATCTCGGTTGGCAATCACACGATCCTGCGGATTTAGGATTCCCATCCCACGCGCTTCTTCTGCAGAAGTCGCCACTTTGGCCTGACCAATTTGCAGGAACGCTTTCTGTATGAATGGGAAAGGTTCGGCGTCAGGGATTTTCACTGCAGGGTTAATGATGCGGCGCATATATTCTTTTGTACCAGCGCCTGCAGGAATGACTCCCGCGCCCAGTTCTACCAACCCAATATACGACTCGGCTGCGGCAACCACCCGAGAAGCATGCATGGTGATCTCACATCCGCCGCCAAGTGTATATCCAGCGGGTGTCACCACAATCGGTTTCGGTGAATATCGCATGCGCATGTTCATGTTTTGCAAACGGCGGATGGCCTCATCGAGCTGATCCCACATCCCTTGTTGTGCGGCGACCACCACCATAAATAAATTAGCGCCTGCACTAAAATGTTCAGCCTCACTGCCAACCACGAGACCATCAAAATCAGTCTCGAGGCGGTCCATCGCTTCTGTGACAATGGCGCTGATATCGTCATCCAGCGCGTTCATCTTTGTATGGAATTCAACCAACCCAACACCATCACCAATGTCAAACAAGGTCGCACCTGCGTTTTTGCTCACTTCCTTTTTCGTACCGCGGAAATCTTTCAAGAACACAAAGCCTTCGGATTGTTTCAACTTCACATATTTTTTCTTTGAAACATCATATACGCCGATCTTGTTATCGCCCTTGTATTGATAAAAGGTTTCCACACCCGCCTTCAACATCTCATCCACCCATTTTGCGGCGGGGTATCCCTCGGCCTTCATGCGCTTGACTGTCTCTTTCACGCCAAGCATATCCCAAATCTCGAACGGACCGGCTTCGTGAGAAAAACCCCAGCGGGTCGCATCGTCAATCGGCTTGGGAGTATCAGATACTTCGGGGATAATCGATGAAACATACTGGAAGCTTTGATAGGTCAACGCCTTGACCAGCCTCGCGGCTTTATCTTCCGCTTCCAACATGACCTTGAGCCTGTCGCCCAATCCTTCGACATCTTTCGCCGCCTTGACAGAGTCAAAGCGCGGCTTGGTGGCAGGGACATGCTCCAGTGTATTCAAATCCAACGAATAGAATTGCTTCTTACCCTCAGCATCACGCACTTCTTTATAAAAACCGACTTTGGTTTTATTGCCCAACCACTTACGTTCAAGCAAAGTATCCATCAACTTGCGTGGCTTTTCGGCGGCGAGGTATTTCTGTCCGAGCTTGTCATGCGGAATCAAGGGCGCTAGATTTTTGCCCACGTGATCCCACACATCCACACCGACCAAATCGATCAGCCTGAACGTTGCCGTTTTGGGCCGACCCATTAAGGGTCCAGTAAGAGCGTCTACTTCATCCACGGAATAATCATTGTTGAGGATGAAATCCATCGCGAAAGCACCTGTTCCAAACGCGACGCGATTCCCGATGAAGTTGGGCGTATCTTTGCAAAGCACAATACCTTTGCCCAAACGATATTCACCGAAATGCGCCATGAATTCAACAACATCCTTGGCGGTATCCGTAGTTTGAATCACTTCCAACAACTTCAAATAGCGCGGCGGATTAAAGAAATGCGTACCAAGAAAATGCTTCTTGAATTCCTTCGAGCGACCTTCGGCGATAGCATGCACGGGAATGCCCGACGTATTCGTTGAAACAATCGCGTTCGGCTTGCGGACCTCGTCAATGCGCGCCATCAAATCCTGTTTAATCTTAAGATTTTCAACAATGGCTTCACAAATCCAATCTGCTTCGGCGATGGCGTTGAAATCATCTTCAAGATTTCCCAGAGTTACCAGAGTCTTCAATTCATCAGCCATCAAGTTGGCTGGCTTGGCTTTGATACAGCGATCCCAACCTTCTTTGACGATTTTATTTTTATCGGGCGAGTCCTTTGCGACAATATCAAGCAAAGTCACGGGCACGCCGACGTTGGCCAAATGCGCCGCAATCGCTGCGCCCATTGTGCCTGAACCCACTACAACCGCTTTATGAATGTTGTATTTCATCGTTACCTCAACTCCGCGCCTGTGTAGCCAAAAATCTGGCGCGCCACTACGAGACGATTGATCTGGCCCGTGCCTTCGTAAATATCCGTAATCTTCGCATCGCGGAACCACTTTTCAAGCAGCAACTCGCGGCTATAACCGAGCGGACCTAAAATCTCAACCGCCTTCTGCGTCACTTTTGTGGTCACATCACCAGCCTTTACTTTGCACATTGAAGACTCAAGTGCATTCGGTTTTTTATTATCCGCCATCCAAACTGCCTTCAACACCATTAGCCATGCCGACTTGACCATGATTTCCATGTCAATGACTTCGCGTTCGATGTTCGTTAATTTCTGGCGCGGCAATCCGTAGCGGATTTTGACTCCGTTCCCTTCCAATTTCTCTTTGAGGAATTCAAGCGCGGCTCGCGCTACACCGATGCCTGATGCCGCCACGAGCGGCCTTGTCGCATCGAAAGTTGCCATCGCTCCCTTGAAGCCAGTGTTCGTCTTTTCAACGGTCGGCATGCCAAGCACATTCTCAAACGGCACGCGCACATCGACCAGTGAAATCGCTGCCGTATCGCTGACACGGATGCCCATCTTGTGTTCAAGCTTATTGATTTTCACACCGGGCGTGCCACTCTCAACGACAAATGCACGCATCCCAGCGCGACCAGCAGTCGGGTCAATGCTGGCCCACACGACAATAAAGCCTTTGCCGAGTTTTTCGTATTCAGTGAAAGATTTATCACCGCCGGTGACGAAAATCTTTTCGCCATTGATTACCCACTCATTTGTGGATTCATCCAATACAGCCCGTGTTCGAATCGACGAAGTATCCGAACCTGCACCGGGTTCTGTCATACACATCGCGGCATAGGTCGGTTTCTCGCCGTTGAACCTCTCAAGGAACTTGGCTTTCTGCTCAGGGGAACCTGCCGCAGCAACTGCTGCAGCTCCCAAGCCACCGCCAGGAGTAATCAAATACATACCTACATCACCCCAAGAAAGCATTTCAATTTGAGTCGCCAATTTTTGATACCCAATTGGCGGACGTTTTTCAGCACCTTCTTTTGGCTTTTCTTCTGTGACGGTTAACCCACCGCCGCCACCTGCTGCCTTCATGGCGGTATGCATAAATTCCACGTAATCCCAGGGAATGGAATGTTCGTTTTCATCAAACTCGCGAGACACAGAACGCATCATATTTTCCGCGACGGTCTTCAACATGACTTGTTGTTGTACAATCGGTTTGGGAACTTCAAATTCAATCGTCATTTTATAAATCCTTTATACAATGGCCAAGCCAAGTAACATCGGAAATCCACGTCCGTTGCGCATGAGCAATTCAACTGGGTTTTCACGAATATATCCATGCCCACCATAAATCTGCACGCCGCGATCTGTAACCATCATGGCCATATCTGCTGCACCAGTGAAGGCAAAATAAGCATCAGTGCAAAGGTCTTCTTTTTGATTATCTAATTTCCAGGCAGCTTCCCAGGTCAACAAGCGCATAGCTTCAATTTCAGTCCGCATTTCAGCAAGCATGAAGGCCACAGCTTGTTTCTGCGCAATCTTCACGCCGAAGGCATCCCGTTCTTTTGCATAATTTTTTGCATATTCAAAAGAGGATTTTGCCACGCCAAGAGCAGCCGCAGCGGAGGCAATGCGCATCGCAGCCAGAATCAATTCAAAGTCGTGACCAGATGCGCCACCCAATCGGCTGGCAGTGACATTTTCCAATTTGACCCGGTACATGGGCAATGCGTTGAGTCCCATCAGTTTTTCACGTTCTTCTGAAATGGATAATCCAACGCTGTCTTGTTTGACAATAAAGCCCTGTGTCACCCCGTTGAGGTTTGCATAAACAATCATCGCTTCGGCATCTTTGGCAAAGGGTACGAAAATCTTTTCGCCATTGAGAATATACTGATCACCATCGGCTTTGGCTGTGGTCTTCAATGCATAAGGATCAAAGTCAAAGCTCATTTCCATCAGTGCAGCAGTGTAAGGCGCCCATTCACCTCCAACGATCTTTGGAAGATATTCTTGCTTTTGGTCTTCACTTCCGCCAATCAAAATTGGGGTTGCAAACAAAGATGGTGTCATCACAGACAGTGCGCCCGCAAGATCTCCAAAGGCCATTTCTTCCACGGCTAAAGCACCTGTCACTGCGGAGCGATCTCCAAAACCACCGTAGGATTCAGGCACTGAGGCTTGTAACAATCCAAGCTCCCAACCTTTATTAATTAATTTCTTCGGAAACTCATGCCCTTCTTCTGCATCGTGCGCAACAGGACGAAGGTCATTGGCGGCATACTTCCCCACGGCATCCACCAACATTTGTTGTTCTTCATTGGGTTCGAACGAATACATTTTTTCTTCTCTCCTTTGGAAAACTATTTCAACATGCCCTTTAGCATAAAATCTGCATATTCATCTGCAATCTGTTCAATGGACTTGCCACCTTCGGGGCGATACCAGGTTAATGTCCAATTCATCACCCCCATCAAGGCACGTGCAGCGAGCCCAGTGTCTTTCAAATCAAAAATTTTTGCGCGCACTCCCTCATTAAGCACATCCCGCCAGATCGCCTCGAACGCATCGCGCTGAGGGACATGACGGGCATGTGATTTTTTATCCAGTGAACGATGTTCAAATAATAAAACTGAAGTGAGGTCGGGGTTTTCGGCGAGGGATTTTAAATATCCCCGAATCATGAGGCGGAGTTTTTCATCAGCAGGCAAGGGTTGGCTGGCAATTCCCCCAATGTAATCAATCAACATGGCCAGAGCGCGGTCTAAAAGTGCAAGCAAAATTTCTTGCTTGGAACTGACATGGTGATACAGACTGGCTTTCTGTAAATTCACAGCATCTGCAATGGCAGACATGGACGCACCGTGAAAGCCTTTCTGGCGAAATACTTGTGCAGCAGCATCGAGAATGTCGTCTCTGGTCATTGGTCTCCTTCCCTACCGAACGGTAGGTAGGGCAAAGTTTACTCCCCCATTTTTGAAGAGTCAAGGGAATTTTGGAACTTTTTTTGATTTTCTGCGTCTGAAATATATTGATTTATTTTGTTTTCATAAAGAGGTGAAAGATGTTTTCTAAAAAATTCGTACAAATGCTTTTTTTAATTGCCATTATGGTTGCTTCCTTGGGCATTACCAGTAGCGCCGCTGCTGCCTATTCATGTGGCACCAGCTATACGGTCCAAAGTGGCGATACGCTTGGTTTCATCGCCAAGACCTGCGGGACAAGTGTCGCTGCTCTGAGATTGGCAAATCCAAAAATAGGTCAATATATTTATGCAGGGCAAACTCTCGTACTTCCAGGCGCACTTTGGGATAACACCAATGGATACGCAACATACATTGTCGCTAAAGGTGACACCCTCAAAGCGTTGGCCACTCGCTTCGGCACGAATATGGACACTCTTGGTTCTTTGAATAGCCTCACAAACTACAACTTGATTTACGAAGGCCAACCATTGACAGTCCCTAGTGGCGTCGCAGTCCCTGTTCCGCCTCCACCCTCCTCTGCTGGAACATACACCATTCAGAGTGGTGATACCCTCCGCAAGATTGCAACTCGCATCAATTCAACCGTCAATGATATTCTCGCGGTCAACCCACAGATTACCAACGCAAGCACAATCTACGCAGGACAAATTATCAACCTGCCGACAAGCGCATCTTATTACACCGTACAAACTGGTGACACTCTGAAGAAAATTGCAGCTCGCTTTGGCACTACTTTGGATGCACTGATAAATTTGAATCCACAAATTCCAGATATCAACAAGATTTACGTTGGTCAAACCATAAGAATCTGGTAACAGCAATCTAGTATCCATACACACAAAGCCACTTTGAATTTTCAAAGTGGCTTTATTGTTAAATAAAATGCTATAATTAAGACATGGCAACACCTCAACTTCCTCCTCACCAAGCACAAACTCCTCCTCCTGCGCCACAACCAACCCCTGAAGAATTGGCCGCAATGCAAGAGGCCGAGCGCAAACAGAAGATGATTATCACCAGCGTGATTGCTGGAATTGTCTTTATTCTCATTTTATTGGGAGTAGCAATCTACTTCCTGATGCAACCCAGCGCCCCCACCGACAAGATACGAGATGTCTTTATCATCGTCGTAGCACTGGAGTCTTTGGTTATTGGCGTAGCAATGATTGTTCTGATTGTTCAGCTAGCCAGCTTAATCAATCTGTTGCAAAATGAAGTCAAACCCATCTTGAAAGCCACCAATGACACAGTCAACACCCTGCGCGGTACCGCTGAATTCCTTGGCGAGAATGTAGTTGAACCCGTCATCAAACTCAATGGATATTTGGCGGGGTTACGTCGTATGTTAGAATTAATGGGCATCAAACCCAAGTAAAGATTATTCATTCCCTAGTTTAAAAGGAGTATTCCCATGTCTGACCGTGATGAATTTGGAGCGTTTCTTGTTGGTTTCGTAGTCGGTGGCCTGACTGGCGCCGTTGTCGCCTTGCTTTTCGCTCCGCAATCTGGCGAAGAAACCCGTGCCTTGATCAAAGACAAGTCAATTGAACTTCGTGATCAAGCTTCTCAATCTGCTGAAGAAGTACTCGCTCGCGCAGAAGCTGTGGCCGCAGAAGCTCGTCAACGCGCCGAAGAATTAACCAAAGAAGCTCGCTTGCGCGCTGAAGAACTTTCCAAAGAAGCCCGCCAACGTGCCACCGAACTCGCCAGCGAAGTACGCGAACGCGGCAAAGGCGCCCTCGAAGCCGTCCGCAAGCCCAAGAGTGGCGATACCACATCCGCCGCTGGATAACAGCCAATCAATGCAAAAGGGTTTGACGAAAGTGGTCAAACCCTTTTTGTTTTCCCATATCCATGCGTAAATTCATGCAGGTGTTCTTCTACCTGCTTTATCACCCCTTTGCCTTTACCTACGACCTAGTGGCCACAGTAGTATCTTTTGGCCAATGGAAAAACTGGGGACGTAGTATCCTGCCATTTATTGAAGGGACTCACATCCTTGAACTCGGACATGGTCCCGGTCATTTGCAACGCTTCCTCCTTAACCGAGGGCTGATTCTGTTTGCGATTGATGAATCAACACAAATGGGCAGGCTTGCCAAACGTCGCATCGGCCCATCACAAAAACTGTCCCGTGGACTTGCTCAAGCTCTTCCCTATCAAAAAGATTCTTTTGACTGTATCATCTCCACCTTTCCCACAGAATATATTTTCAGCAATCAAACTTTGTCAGAGGTGAAAAGAGTCCTTCGAAACAGCGGCAGGCTCATCGTCCTGCCTGCAGCGTGGCCGAAGAGTGGATTTCTCCAATGGTTGTATAAGGTCACTGGCGAAAATCCAGAAACCTTAAATGAAATCATCAAAGCAAAAATGCAACAACCTTTTATGGATGCAGGATTTCAAACTGAAATCAAAATTATTGAAGTAAAATCGGGACATTTATTAGTAATCATCGCGACAAATAGTGATGAATAATGGAGATTAAGATGGAAAATACAACAGCAACTGAAAGCAAGCCGCCTAAACGATCTCGGGATCGCGCTATGTTTTTTATTGGCGTGTTGGCTATGCTATGTTCTTGTGCATTTTTTATCGGTGCAGTCACATTAGATATCATTGGCAAACCAGCAATCGGCAAACTCTCGAATGCGGCATCAGGTAACTGTTCCGCTGGAAAAACTTGTTGGACAGGGAAAATGGAGTTTACAACCCAAAGCGGAAAACATATTACTTTCTATCCACTGACAGCTCCAATGTTGTTCGATTTCGATCCCTTCTTAAGTGGCAGACCTTATGAAAAGTACGGTGAATACCAAGTTCGTTATCTCGAGGCGTTTCCACAAATTGCCAAAGTAAAACTGGCATTTTTTCTGGAATATGGAAATACCCTTTGCGGGCTAGGCATCGGAGTCTTTTTATTCTTACTATCGTATCTATTCTCATCTTCTGGTTCTGGAAAACCACACAAACCTATCGTCATTGATTTAAGCAAAAGGAAAAAATAAACATGATCAAAAAATTACGTGAACCCGTTAACAGCCTTACTCATTGGGCAGGTGCAATCCTCGCCCTGATTGGGTTAATTGCTCTGTTAATTGTCGGCTGGAGTACGCCAGCCAAGATTATTTCATTGGCTATTTATGGCATCAGCTTAATTGCAATGTTCTCAGCCAGTGCCACTTATCATATGGTGCGAGTCAAAGATAAGGCACTTGAAGTTTTCCGCAAGATTGATCACTCTGCAATTTTTCTATTAATTGCAGGCACCTATACCCCATTCTGCGTGAATGCATTTAGCGGATTTTGGAAATGGGGCATGTTGAGCATTATCTGGTCATTGGCATTCATTGGGATTGTTGTAAAAGTCTTTTACATTGGCGCGCCACGCTGGGTCAATGCAGGGATTTATGTGTTGATGGGCTGGATGAGTGTGGCCGCAGCAGGTCAAATGTTAAGCCACCTTCCTGCCTGGGTTTTTACCTGGATGATTGTTGGGGGTGTAATTTACACATTAGGCGCAATTGTGTATGCCACTAAAATTTTCAATTTCAAACCTGGTGTGTTTGGATTTCATGAGGTTTGGCATATTTTTGTTCTGTTGGCTGCAGCAGCGCACTTTGTAGCTGTTTTAGGTGTAGCACTCTAATACAACAACGGGAGTTGCAGGTCTTTTTAACTCTGCAACTCCTGTGATAAAAAGCAGGGAGTTGATAGTATGTTTTTCGGATTTAATCTCCAAGAAATTTTCACGTTTCCTCTTAAAGATCAAGAAGCGCGCAAGCATTTTCTAATTGGCTGTTTGGTTTCTCTCGCAGCTTTTGTGATTCCAATTCTTCCCTACCTCGTTCTATTTGGGTACGCCGTGAGAATCGCAAAGCAAATACTGAACAATGAATCGCCTCGCATGGTTGCATGGGATGATTGGGGCGCCATGGCCAAAGATGGCTTGAAAATGATTGGTATTCGCATGATCTTTTCGTTACCTATTCTTATTTTCATGATTCCACTCATCATTGCAGGGTTTGCCTTTCCAATCATAATAAGCACATCTAGCAGTTCAGACATTGAACGTCTTCTGCCCATATTCATAGTCCTCATATTCAGTAGTATTTGTATTTTGATCCCCATTTCAATTCCACTTGCCCTCATCATCCCCGCTGCAGAAATGTCCGTCATTGAAAAGGATGATTTTTCAGCAGGTTTCCGTTTCCGCGAGTGGTGGCCAATCTTCCGTATCAATCTCAGCGGTTTCATCGTGGCCTTTGGGATTTATTATTTAACCGCCATTGTATTAAGCTTCGCCGTCCAGTTCCTATACATCACACTAATTTTCGCATGCCTTTTAATCGTGGTTCTACCCGCTACCACAATGTACATTGCACTTATCATGTATGCGACTACCGCTCAAGCATACAGAGATGGAAAACTCAAGCTATCTCAAGCACCTCTCGCTTCAACTTCTGGATAACTCAATAAAAAGAGGCTGCGATGTACTTGCATCGCAGCCTCTTTTTATTTTAATATTTGAAACAAATTGCTGTAGTCATCTGTCCATAAACGGATATCGGTATGATATCCATTCAGTGTATTCGCACGAGACTTAATGGCAGGGATTTCAAAAAATGCAGGGTCACGCGCTAACAACATCCATTCTGATTGAAATGCACCAGTATTCGAGTCACCATCTTCATCTATCCGTACTATCGACAGGTTGTACTCCTGAGCAAGTTGCCAAAGTACTGGCTGAAGGTCAAGGTGTTGATTGGAAATATGAGCCACCATTACACCATCAGGCGCAAGATGCTGAAGGTACAAAGCAAAAGCCTCCTGCGTTACGAGGTGCACAGGGATTGAATCACTGCTAAAGGTGTCCAATACCAAAATATTAAAATTCTGCTTCTCACCCAAACTCAATTCATTTTCCAGCGAAATACGAGCATCTCCTTCTATAACAGAAACATCGGCTTTGCTATCTTTCAGGAAGCTGAAGTAACCGCCTTCCCCTTCAGCCACTCGCACCACCACTGGATTAATCTCATAAAAACGATATACATCTCCAGGTTGGGCATAGGTAGCCACAGTACCAGTGCCCAACCCCAAGACTCCAACTCTTAATCCAGTGTTCGCTCTGGGATAATTTCTAAAAACGAGGCCAACTCCACTATCCTCCACATAATATGCTGTTGGGCGTGAACGATTGTCTACATATTGAACCCCATGGACAGTTGAACCATGTATCATGGCATAGGCATTTTCATTATTAAAATTACGAACGCGGATAATTCCATAGAAATTTCGCTCAACAAAAAGCTCTTTGTGGTTGTTGTTCAGACCAAAAGATAGAAGAACCACTCCAATCAAAAAGGAGAAAGCCATTGCACCTGCCTGCAAGTGGACCTGGCGTGAGAAACTCGGCAACAGCATAATTATCAAAAGCAGGAGAGTCAGGAACCAACCCAAATAAAACTCCCAATAGCCTGTGAAAATAAATGGCGCCACTAAATTGACAAACAACCCACCCACGGCACCACCAATGGACACCATTAAATAAAAGCCTGTCAAGTGATCAGCTTGCGGGCGCAATCGATATAACTCTCCGTGACAGATCATGCAAGCCAGAAAAAGTAAAATGTTGTAAACCGCTATCTGGAAAATTACATTAAGCGTGCCAGCCTGTGTCAGAACCCATAACATAGCCAGACTTGCAATGCTAAAAAACACGGTATACAAACGTCTTTCATACCAGAACGAATCCGAAAATGCCAAAATAAAAGACAAAAGATACACAGCCAAAGGCAAAATCCACAAGAACGGGATTACCGCTACTTCCTGCGAGACTTGATTGGTGACAGAGAGCAAGAATAAAGAAGCAATTCCACTTAATGTAATCCACAGGATGCGTAAAGAAACAGAAGGCGCTTCAGTCACACTCAAGCCTGGAATGGCAAGCTCCGTAGAAGTTCGCAAACGATATCCCAAACCAACAACCACAAGTGCAAAGATAAAAAATCCGCCAGCCCAAACCCAACCTTGTTGATGTAAAGTCAAGGAAGGTTCAATAAAAACAGGATATGCCAAAAGGCCTAACAAAGATCCAGTATTCGATAACGCATACAAACGCGCGTAAGACTGGTCAGGGAAGATGCGACTAAACCACGCTTGCATCAACGGTCCATTTGCAGCGAGTACAAAATACGGCAACCCTACTGAAATTGTCAGGAGTAGAAAAATGTTGAAGATGGGAAAATTTACGTTGGCAGGACGCAGGTCAGCGGAAGGAGTGATTGGGGAAGGCCAAGCCAGCCCGAGCGCAAGAAGAAGCGTAAACACAATCCCTAAAAGTACAATATGAATCCAGCCTTGTTTTGTGCGTTTTACCAACCAGGATGCATATGCATATCCACCAGTCAGCACTACTTGAAAAAACAACATGGCAGTCGACCAAACGGCAGGCGTTCCCCCAAACCACGGCAAAATGATTTTCCCAATCATCGGTTGGATTTGAAACAATAAAAAAGCTGACAGAAATATACTCATCCAAAAAAGTGCCATATCACCTCGACCTCTAGTTTTATAAAATAACTTAAAATATTCATCTATACTTGAAAGGGATTCTCATGAGACTGCTTGAAATCATCATTCCAATATTGCTCGCACTATATCTTGTTTGGCCTCATCCACGCCCAATTGCAATTCGATTAACACCCGTCATAACTGCATTTGCAACAGGGTTACATTTTGCCATTGAAGGATATCGCTGGCAAATGATTCCACTATATGTGTTGACGCTTCTCCTCGTCATCAGCAGTTTGATAAAAATCAAGAATAGCAAAGATTGGTCTACCTACGCTTCCTACTTGACCGTAGTCCTGCTCTTGCTTTCAACAGCATTACCTATTCTTTTACCTGTTCCCAAAATCCCTGCCCCAAGCGGACCTTACTCAATCGGCACTTCCATTTACGAGATGACCGACACTTCGCGTAAAGAATTGTATTCAGGCAAAGATGAATCACGCAGGTTTATGATTCAGGTTTGGTACCCAGCAGAGATCAAGGCAACTGATGTGAAAGCACCTTGGATGACAAATGCTCAAATCTTTGCACCTGCCATTGCAAGCTTTATCAAGATGCCACCTTATTTTCTAGATCATCTGGCATTGGTGGATATCCCTGCCTACAAAAATGCACAATTGGCAAATACTGATAAACCGTTTCCAATTATTTTATTTTCTCATGGCTGGAAGGGATTCAATGCTCAAAACACAGGGCAGGCTCTCGAACTGGCCAGCCACGGCTATGTGGTAATTGCAGTTCAACATACATACGGTGCGATCACCACTGTATTTCCAGATGGGACGATTGCTCCCAATAACCCAACTGCTTTACCAGCTCAAGACAATGACCCAAACTATGAAGAGATTGCCCGAAAACTGGTCAATCAATGGGCTGGAGATATGTCCTTTGTGTTGGATCAATTAAACAGTCCAGAAAGTGAAGCGGGAAGTTTCTTCAAATCGCATCTGGATTTTTCACGCATCGGAGTTTATGGACACTCAACAGGTGGAGGTGCAGCGATTCAATTCTGCGGAACAGACCCACGCTGTAAAGCGGTTTTGGGCATGGATCCATTCATGCGCCCAGTCTCTGCAGAAGTAATTGCAAATGGTGTTTCGCAACCATCCTTCTTTATGTTTAGCCAGTTTTGGGTTGATGATACAAACAGCATCAACAACAAATTATTCAATCAGTTTTACCCAAACACATCGGATAACTTTGGGGTAATTGAAATCACAGGTACAAAACATTATGATTTCAGTGACTTGCCATTGCTTTCACCCATCGCACCACAATTAGGTTTGAAAGGGCCACTTAACGGGAAGCGAGTTACCGAAATCGTGAACTCTTATTTGCTCAATTTCTTTGAAATGACTCTCAACGGAAAAACGTTAACTTTATTTAATGGAAATTTTAGCGATTATCCAGAAGTTAAAAAGCTAAAGTAGAAAGTACAATAGATAAAACAAGGATTCAACTTATTGGTTCATTAGGAAATCTATGCGTCGTCTTGAAGCTTTACTGCCAACATTTGCTGTAGTTTATTTACTATGGCCGCACCCGCGACCATTTGTGATTCAACTATTGCCGATCTTAGCCACTCTGGTGTTAATCCTACATCTGGCGGTGGAAGGCTATCGCTGGCAGATGATTCCGATTTACCTTTTGACTCCGCTGTTGGTGTTAAGTAGTTTGATGAAACTGTCAGGCTACACAGATTGGCCAGCCATCGCTTCAGATATTACAGTCCTGGCATTGATTCCGTGTATTGCATTGCCCATCCTGCTGCCTATTCCTAAAATCCCCCAACCTCGCGGACCATACAAGGTTGGGACGCATAACTTCATGTTGAAGGACATCTCGCGAAAAGAAATTTATTCTGAAAAAGATGAACCCCGCAGAATGATGATTCAAATTTGGTATCCTGCTGAGCCAAAGGCAACCGATAAATTTGCTCCTTGGATGCAGGATGCCAATATATATTCCATCCATAGCTCACGGTTCCTAAGCCTGCCAGATTTTTTTCTGGGGCACTTACAACTCCTCAAAACGCCAGCGTATTTGGCGGCCCCTGTAGCTCAGTCGGAAGAAAAATTTCCTATCATTCTTTTTTCTCACGGTTGGATGGGCTTCCGCGCACAAAATACTGGCCAAGCAGTTTTATTAGCGAGCCACGGATATGTGGTGATTGGGATGGAGCATCCATATGGCTCCATGGTCACTGTCTTTCCTGATGGCAGCATTGCTGCTAATAATCCACTGGCGATGCCATACAATTACGAAAAAGATGATTTCGAAGAAGTGATTCGAAAATTGGTCAAACAATGGACTGAGGATATGTCTTTTACTTTGGACCAGCTTCAAGATCCAAAAAGTGAAGCGGGAGTTTTAACTCCGCATCTCGATTTTTCACGAATCGGAGTCTACGGTCACTCCACTGGTGGTGGCGCTGCAATTCAATTCAGCGCGACAGACAAACGCTGTAAAGCCATCCTTGGACTCGATCCATTTGTACGCCCAGTAGCAGAAAATGTAATCGAACAAGGCATAAAACAGCCTGCTTTTTTTATTTTCAGCGAGCAATGGTCAAGCGACAGAACTGCTAGAAATAGTCAGTTGTTTTTTAATCTGTATGAACATTCAGAGCAACCAAAAGGAGCAATCTGGATTTCAGGTACAAAACACTTTGATTTGAGCGATATTCCCCTGCTCTCGCCAATTGCACCAATGTTGGGGATAAAAGGTCCACTAAGTGGCAAACGCGTGACAGAGATTGTAGATTCTTATATACTTGCCTTCTTTGAACTTTCGCTAAAAGAAAAACCTTCTCGATTTTTCGATGAAATCTCAAATCATTTTGCAGAAGTAAACACCATCAACACTGGAGTCATATGAAACTAAATAAAAGAAGTTGGGCTACAATTTTTCTCATCCTTGGAATGGTTTGCCTTTCGATTGGCCTAATTCAAAACAATACGCTTTTTTCTTATGCGGCCATTGTGCTTGTCATACTATCGCTTGTTCTTGGTGGCCGCTGGATGAGGCCACGAAAAAGATAATATTATTAAACAAAAAAGCCACGAGAATATTCGTGGCTTTTTTGTTATTTTTGCTGACGAATTTTTTGGTGAACAAAAGCCGCGCGGAAGATTTTGTCAAAGAATCCTTTGTAGCCATCTTTATCATACAAAATCATATAATCGGCAGGGCCATATTCTTCAGGTTTGAACATGATGCCACCATTTGGGTTAATCTCTAAAATGAATAGTTCACCTTTTTCATTCATACGGATATCGCAACGACCATACCCAGAAATGCCCATTGCTAGAAACATTCCTTTGGCAAGGTCATGTAACCGTGAGATCAGAAGCGGGTCTGTCACTTGTTTAAAGTCAAAAGGAGCATCATAATTCCATTTCACATCCACATGCCAAAACTCTTCATTTGGAGGGAACACCAATTCGGCTGGCGGATATGCAATTGGATTTTGTGCATCATCAGCATTTTCCACTACCAACACGTTAAATTCTTTACCAACGATAAACTCTTCCATGCGAGCGGCACCATATTCGGAACAAATTCGCGCTACTTGTTCTCGAACTTGCTCAACCGTATCTGCACGTGAATCACGGGTCATTCCTGTGCTACCGTAACTTTTGGGGTGCTTCACCATGATTGGAAAATGCAAATTCTTAACCAGTTTTTCAGCTTCTTCCACTGATTTCACATGGTAGCCTTTTACAAAACTAACGCCATGTTTCTCTGCCATCTCTTGCATCTCTTCACGGCTGGGATCAAAGCAATTGGAATCTGCACCTGTAAACGGAAGGTTGAGAGCCTCTAAAGCCTGCACAACCTCTATGGCTTGATATCCAATTTCGTCATCTTCTTCATCTTCAAATTCATAGCCTTCACAAACGTTCAAAAACACATCGAATTCTTTTGTCTCTGCCAGCGCGCGGATTTTTTCCATGACAGGAGCAGTCATGGTCACCATTCGCCAGTCAAAATCTTTTATGTAGGGTGCTGGGTTGAAATCTTCAATCTTTTCATCAGAGAGAATACAGACGCGCATTATTGTCACCTCTTTTCATTTTGCAGCATTATCATATAAAAACTTCATTCATACAATGTTTGAGGCATAAAAAAATAAAAGAGCAGTTCATCACTGCTCTTTTAAATTACTTCGTCTCGGTGACTTTTCTGATGCTGCGTGGCTGTTCGGTGTTATATCCTTTGGCCTGGGTCAAATGATATGCAAATAACTGCGCTGGCAAAATACTAACCAAAGGAGATAGCCATTCAGGAGTTTCCGTCGGAATGGTCAATGGCACTTGTGCCAAGGATAATGCCTTTTTGTCATTTGAAATTACTACCAATTCAGCAGAAATATCTTCGCGCAAACGTTTGAGCATTTGCAACATGGAATCAAACACCTTTCCTTTCGGTGCAACAGCCAGAACAGGATACCCGTTCTCGACCATGGCAATCGGTCCATGAGCAAAATCTGCAGAGGAATAAGGTTCGGCAATAATATAAGTCAATTCTTTTAATTTCAATGCCCATTCAAAAGCAGTAGCATAGTTAAAACCACGGCCAAGCACAATTGTCTGTTCCATATAACGGTAGCGTTGTGCATTTTGAGCAATGAAGGCATCTTGGTTTAAGGATTGTTTCATCCAACCTGATAATTTGGAAAGATCATCCCAATATTTTTTATTGCCATTTAAAGCAGCAGCCAACATGGCAACTGACATCAATTCAGTTGTATAGGTTTTTGTTGCCGCAACCGCTTTTTCCGCGCCTGCCTGAATATCAATCAAAAAGTCTGATGCGTTTGCAAGATCAGAGTTTGCTTCGTTGGTAATGGCAAGTGTTGCGCATCCCTGCCTTCTGCCTTCTTCTAAAACGCTGACAATATCAGGAGATTTTCCTGATTGCGAAATACCAATCACAAGTGCATTCTTGAGTGTCGGAGGCTGTTTGTAATAAGTAAAAAGTGAGGGAGTAGCCAAGGCAAGCGGCAACCCGTTTAAAGCACCAAGTAAATAATTGGCATATCGGCCTGCATTATCAGACGTGCCGCGTGCTGCCAGAAAAACGTATTGAATATCTTTCTCGCGAATCGCAGAAGCAATTTTTTCAACTGTTTTTCTCTGTGACTTTAATAACGCCTGAATTCTTGCTGGTTGTTCAACAATCTCTGAATATAGCGACATAGCAATCTCACTTTTTAGGAAAATATTTTCAACACCAAACTCGACAAATTATAAAGTCTTTTCTCGAAACTGACTATACGCAAGCTTGGGATTTCAAAAACTCAAAACTTGACAAATAATTTAGTTTAGCCTAAAATAAATTTAGGCAAGGCTAAATTTTACCAACAAGAAAACTTATGGATTCAAACTTAACCATTTCCACTCAAGACTATTTGAAACATATTTATGAACTAACCGAGAATGGCGAAACCGCCAGCACAAATGCACTCGCTTCCAAGTTAAACATAAAACCCGCATCTGTCACTGGAATGGTTCAAAAACTTGCATCGGCCACCCCTGCCCTCGTTGAATACCAAAAGCATCAAGGTGTAACACTCACCAACGAAGGGAAAAAAGCAGCGCTTGAAGTAATTCGTCATCACCGTTTATTGGAAGCGTGGTTAGTTCAAACCTTAGGCTACTCTTGGGATACCGTTCATGAAGAAGCAGAAAGACTCGAACATGTAATCTCGGAAGAATTTGAGAGTCGTATTGCTGCTGCGATGGGAAATCCGCTTCGTGACCCACACGGAGAATTGATACCAACCGCCGATCTTAAGATGCCCCTCGACGAATCGATTCCGCTCTCTTCCCTTCGAAAAGGACAAACAGCCAAAATCCTTTGTGTCAAATCTGCCGACACAAACCTGCTCCGCTATCTTGAAAGTTTCGGTCTTGTCCCAGGAGCGCAGATTATTGTAAGTGAATATTCCCAATTCGATCACAACCTCACTATAAAAATCAGCAAAAAAGCTGTTGTGCTCGGACTCAATGTTACAAACAAAATATTTATAGAAGAAAGTGATTAGTTTCTTAGAATTCAGAGGTATTTATGAACGAAAGTTTTTTTCGGATTTCCGCCGCTCTTATATTTTTTACAGGAGTTGGCATTTCAACCTATTTTCGCCAAAAAGCAGATCGCAACTCAGGGGAGAAAATTTCTCGTCAAGTAGATGGCTCTCTTATGGCAAATCTTATTAAATTCGTTGGCTTATTTTTATTCCTAAGCCCGCTGGCTTACTTAATCAACCCAACCTGGATGAGTTGGTCAAAGATTGGAGTCTCCGAATGGGTCCGCTGGCTAGGCATTGGGTTTGGATTATGTTGTGTCTTCGGAATTTACTGGCTATTTAGTAGCATCGGCAACAGCATAACACCTACAAGCGCCACTCGTAAAGAACACAAACTCGTAACCAGTGGACCTTATCGCTGGGTACGACATCCGCTTTACACGATCGGTGCATCTTTATTTATTTCATTCGGTCTAATAGCGGATAACTGGTTTATTGTGTTACTAGGCATCCTATCTTTTATCGGGATGGCAGCACGCACGCCAAAAGAGGAAGCCAACTTAATCGAAAAATTTGGAGATGAATATCGTCAATACATGAAAAAAACGGGACGCTACCTACCAAATATTATAAATATCTTCAGAGAGGAAACCTATGAATAATAAAAATCAGGATCAAGAAAGACATATTTCTCTTTCAGAAGTACACGAATCAGTCGTTGTACCACCACGCGGTTCATCCTGGCGAAGTTGGCTGGCTATTACAGGTCCAGCATTAATGGTCGCCGTAGGGTATATGGACCCTGGCAATTGGGCTACAGACATTGCCGGAGGAAGTCGCTACAACTACACCTTAATTTGGGTCCTTCTCATGTCAAACATGATGGCAGTCTTGCTACAAAGTTTGGCTGCACGATTGGGTATCGTAAGCAGGAGAGATCTTGCTCAAATCAACCATGAAGAGTTCCACCCCGCTATCAACATTCCACTTTATGTTCTGGCAGAAATAGCCATCACAGCTTGTGACCTTGCTGAAGTCATAGGTTCTGCAATTGCACTACAGTTATTATTTGGATTACCTCTTATTTACGGTGTAATTCTTACAGCTCTTGACACATTTTTACTCTTGCTTCTTTCACATGTAGGAATTCGCAAACTTGAAAGTGTAGTGATTGCTCTTGTTGGAACGATCGGCGTAGCCTTCCTTATTGAAATATTCCTCGGCCAACCAGATTGGGGTGGCATTTTGCGCGGATTTGTTCCATCCATGCCAGATGCAACTGCACTTTATATTTCCATTGGTATTCTAGGCGCCACTGTGATGCCTCACAATCTATATTTACATTCCTCCCTTGTGCAAACTCGAAAAATTGGACGCAAGCCAGAGGAAATATGGGATCATATCCGCTGGAATAACATTGACACCACCGTAGCCTTGAATCTGGCATTTTTTGTAAATGCTGCAATTTTGGTTGTAGCCGCTTCTGTCTTCTACCGAAATGGTTATTACCAAGTAGCAGAAATTCAAGACGCCTATCATTTATTGGAACCTATTCTTGGGGCTGCCATTGCTCCCATTGCATTTGCAATCGCATTGCTGGCCTCAGGGCAAAGCTCTACGATTACCGGCACGCTTGCGGGCCAAATTATTATGGAAGGATATCTAAATTTACGCATCCGCCCGTGGTTGCGTAGACTCATCACCCGTTCCTTGGCCATCCTCCCAGCAATTGCAGTAATTCTCTATTATGGTGAAAATTCTACAGGTGCAATGCTCGTTCTAAGTCAGGTAATTCTTTCCTTGCAATTGCCATTTGCCATCATTCCATTAATTCATGCCGTGGCAGATAAACAGCGCATGGGTGAATTTAGTATTGCTCCCTGGCTACAAATACTCGCATGGTTGGTTGCGGCAGTCATTGTGACTCTTAATGTAAAGTTGATTATTGACCAAATCACTGGATGGCTTGCAGATGCAGGAAGCCAAGCTTGGATTCTCGAAATCACCATTATTCCTTTAGCAATCGCATTAGGGCTTCTCTTAATTTACATCACCATTCACCCATGGTTAAAGCAAAGAAACTTCCGAATTGCCGCATTGCGAATGGGTGGAGTGCATCGTGAACTTACTCAGGCACCAGAAAAACTCACCCATCCACAAGTTTATCAACGGCTGGCAGTTGCCTTGGATTTTTCTGGGAGTGAGAAAAAACTACTTGAAGAAAGTCTGCGCTTCATTGACAAACACAAAACAGAAGTATGGCTCCTTCACGTAGTAGAAAGCCCTGTAGCACGTACCCTTGGTCCCGAAGCGGAAGACCGAGAGACTGAAACTGATCAACAGCGACTTGAACAGTTAGTCAATATTATGAAAGAGAACGGAATAACAACTCACTTACGTCTTGGAGCAGGAAACCCAGTTTCACAATTAGCGGCCATGATTAATGAATTAAAGGTGGAATTAGTCATTGTCGGAAGCCACGGCCATTCTGGTGTCTCTGACTTAATTCACGGTTCTGTCATCAATGATTTGCGCCATCATGTACAAGCTAACGTGATGATTATTCCCATTGCAGAGAAACAAGAAAAAAAACAATAACTACCCAGTAAGTGATAGCCTTATTATAAAAAGGCTATCACTTACTGCTATAATAAAAACATGTCTTCAAGTCATTCACACACTCATTCTCACCTAGGCGATTTAGCAACACAAACTACCAAACGAATAGCCCTTTCGCTTGGACTAACTGCTTTATTCGTATTAGTTGAAATTTTCGCAGGTATCTTCGGAAATAGTCTTGCCTTATTAACAGACGCAGCCCACAATTTCACTGACGTCATCGCATTGGGATTAAGCTGGTATGCTTTACGTCTTTCCACCCAACCTGCAAATGCTGGAAAAACTTTTGGATATCACCGTGTTGGGATATTGGTCGCTTTAGCGAATTCAACAACCCTTGTGGTAATTGCTTTTGGTATTTTTTATGAAGCCTACCACCGTCTCATTACACCAGCTGTCGTAAATGCACCAATTTTGATTAGCGTTGGAACCGTCGCGTTTTTGATTAATGCCATTACCGCTTGGCTTGTCAAAAGCGGAAGCGAACACGACCTCAATTTGCGCAGCGCATTCCTACACTTAATGGGAGACGTGCTTTCCACCTTAGGGGCAGTCGCAGCTGGCATCATCATTGCATTCACAAACTGGGATTGGCTTGATCCACTTATTAGTATCTTAATTGGTGCTCTAATTCTATGGAACGCCTGGGGAATTCTAAGACAGGCAATTAACATCTTGCTAGAGAGCACTCCAGAAAATATCAATGTTGACCGTATGGTAGAAGATATTAATAAAGTGGAAGGTGTACAAAGCGTACACGACCTACATATATGGAGCATCAACGAGAGCTTACAAGCTCTTTCTGCCCATATTGTTACAGATGATATATCCATCCGTCAGGGCACCCCGATTCAAAACAAGATTAACGACTTACTTGTTCATAAATACAATATTCAACACGCTACACTACAACTAGAGTGCGAAGGATGCCACGAAGATGTGCTATTTTGTGTAATTAATGAGCATCAACACGAGCACGAGCATCAAAAAGTATAAAAACATAAAAAAGAGGTGGTAGAAAATTTTCTACCGCCTCCTTTTTTTATTCATCTTCGCCACTTAAGAGTTTAATTTTCTCCCACGGCTTTAAACGCTCGTCTTCAGCCAGTAAACTTTTCAAGTCATATAGTTCATCACGAAGAGCGGCAGCCTTTTCAAATTCCAGATTCTTAGCCGCCTCTTTCATTTGTTTTTCCATCTCATGGACAATCTGCCGCAATTCATTACGCGGAATATCTCCATTGATACGATATTCGCCCTTGGATTCTCCTACAGACTTGGCTGTCAATTCTTCGGTCAAATCATGAATCGCCTTCGTAATACTAATTGGGACAATTCCATTGTCTTCGTTATATTTTAATTGCTTGGCACGGCGGCGGCTGGTCTCATCAATCGCTCGTTTCATTGAATCCGTGACCTTGTCAGCGTACATAATGACACGCCCATTTGCATTACGTGCTGCACGCCCAATGGTTTGAATCAACGCAGTGTCTGAACGAAGGAAGCCTTCTTTATCCGCATCCAGAACTGCAACCAAAGACACTTCGGGTAAATCCAAACCTTCACGCAATAAATTAATTCCAACCAGCACATCAAAGACGCCCAAACGCAAATCACGCAATATGGCAATGCGCTCCAAAGTCTCAACCTCTGAGTGCAAATATTGGACCTTAATGCCAAGTTCCTTCATATATTTTGTCAAATCTTCAGACATACGCTTCGTCAAAGTGGTGACCAAAACGCGTTCGTGTTTCTCAACACGCTGATTGATTTCTCCAACCAAATCATCTACCTGACCTTTGGTCGGCCGCACTTCCACTTCTGGATCTACCAAACCTGTTGGGCGAATAATTTGTTCCACAATTTGCTCAGCATTTTTCAATTCATAAGGCCCAGGTGTTGCTGATGTATAAATGGTATTCCCCATCACCTCTTCAAATTCCTCGAACTTGAGCGGACGGTTATCTACAGCGCTTGGCAAACGGAATCCATACTCAACCAAAGTCTCTTTACGAGCGCGGTCTCCGTTATACATACCGCGAATCTGCGGAATCGACATATGACTCTCGTCAATCACAAGCAGATAATCGCTTGGTAAAAAGTCAATCATTGTCCAAGGATGCGTTCCTGCTGCCCGTCGATCAAAATGGCGGGAATAATTCTCAATTCCTGAGCAATAACCGACCTCTTTCAACATCTCAAGGTCATAACGGGTTCGTTGTTCCAAACGCTGGGCCTCGAGGATTTTTCCCGCTTCACGGTATTGAGCAAGGCGTTCCTGCAACTCGGTCTCAATATCTGCGATGGCTTCTTTCGTTTTCTCGGCATCGGTCAAATATTGTTTGGCTGGAAAAATAGAAATCTCTTTCGGCTCATCGAAGATTTCACCAGTCACAGGGCTAAATTGCATAATTCGTTCTACTTCATCCCCAAAGAAGGCAATCCGATATCCGCGTTTGTCTTCATAGGCTGGGATAATTTCCAGCGTGTCCCCACGTACACGAAATGTACCAGAACGTAGTTCCATATCATTGCGTTGATATTGAGACTCAATCAGTCGTCTGAGCAATGCATTACGGCGGTACAACTCACCTACCTTGAGGTTGACTGAGCCTTTGTTAAATTCTTCAGGATTCCCCAAACCATAAATACAAGATACTGAAGCGACGATAATAACGTCGCGACGAGAAACAAGCGCGGTTGTAGCAGCGAGGCGCAGACGTTCTATCTCCTCGTTAATCTCTGTCTCTTTTTCAATAAACAAATCATGACGAGGAACATAAGCCTCTGGTTGGTAATAGTCATAATAAGAAACAAAGTAGGATACTGCGTTCTCAGGAAAAAATTCTTTGAACTCTGCATACAACTGTGCCGCTAAGGTCTTGTTATGAGCCATGATAAGCGCGGGCTTTTGCAACTCCTGAATCACAGATGCGATGGTAAAAGTTTTTCCTGTGCCAGTTGCACCAAGCAAAACTTGATTTTTCATTCCATTGCGCACGCCATCCACAAGTCCGCGGATGGCTTCGGGCTGATCACCCATAGGGATAAAAGGGGCTTGAAGTTTAAATTCCATATTTTTTTCCAAATCTACAAAGGGGAACGTCTGTTCTATTTTACTTCAAAGGAAGAAGAAGCGCCAGAAAACAGAATCAGCCCACGGTTAAGAAAGAGGCGAACTTTCATGCCTCAGTTGATTTAACACATCCAAAAGTTTAATGGTCCAAACTTCATCTTTGGCCATTGTGATCCAATACGAGGATTTTCCACCACGGACGCCATTTGGCAAATCAGGCAAACGCTTCGCTTCCGACCCGTCAGTTGGGCTGTTGTACTTGAGCAGAATCTGCCCTGATTCCCAACTCACAGACGAGAGACCTGCATCTTCAGCACGCAATTTCACGCGCATTTGATACAGCAGATTTTGCGTCATCTCAGGCAGTTGACCAAAACGGTCGCGGAATTCAGAGCCAAGCGCATCCAATTCAGTCTCATCTCGCAGGTCGGCAATGCGACGATACAAGCGTAACCGTAAATCTTGGTCTGAGATGTAATCACTGGGAATTCCAACAGCCAGCGGTAAATCTACATTGACAGGCATGGAGATGGGCAAACTAAACGCGCCAAAAACATTGTCCATATGCGACATGTCCATTTTTAGATACTCACCTGCCACCTTGCGCATACGCCGAACCGAATCTGCCAACATTCGCGTGTAGAGATGGAAGCCGACAGACTGAATATATCCATGTTGACGCGTGCCAAGTAGTTCACCTGCACCACGGATTTCAAGGTCACGCATGGCAATTGAATATCCAGCCCCAAGTTGCGTATTTTCTGCAATCACTTCGAGCCTTTGCTGACCTTCCTGAGTAGGAGACATTTTGTTGTGGCGGAAGAAATATGCATACGCACGCATAGCGCCACGACCGACTCGCCCACGTAGTTGATAAAGTTGCGCCAGACCAAACGTATCTGCACGATCTACAATCAACGTGTTGGCATTGGGAATATCCAAACCAGATTCGATAATGGTGGTGGAAAGCAAAATATCGATCTCACCCATCGTAAAGCGATGCATGACACTTGCAAGTTGGCCTTCTGCCATTTGTCCATGACCAATATCTACCCGCGCTTCTGGGACAAGCTTATTGAGGTGCGCCTTCATTGCATCGATGGTATTGACACGGTTATGGACAAAGAAAATCTGTCCACCACGTTCGAGTTCACGCAAAATTGCCTGACGTACCAAGCGTGGAGAGTACGGTCCCACATGCGTGACGATGGGCAAGCGTTCTTCTGGCGGTGTATTTAAATTGGAAATATCACGTACCCCCGTCAAAGCCATATACAAAGTGCGTGGAATCGGCGTAGCCGTAAGCGTCAATACATCTACTTCGGTACGAAGTTTCTTGAGATGCTCCTTATGCGTCACACCAAAGCGTTGTTCTTCATCAATTACCACCAGACCTAGATTCTTGAACACAACATCCGATGAAACCAGACGATGTGTGCCGATGACGATATCCACTTCGCCTACGGCTAGTTTGTATAAAATTTCAGTTTGCTCACGCGGTGTGCGGAAACGAGAAAGCATTTCCACTTTTACGGGAAAGGCCGCCAGCCTTTGTGAGAAGGTTTCAAAATGTTGCTGGGCTAATACAGTAGTAGGCACTAGCACCGCAACTTGTTTTCCATCCATCACAGCTTTGAAGGCAGCGCGTAAAGCAACTTCGGTCTTTCCATAACCCACATCCCCACACAGCAAACGGTCCATTGGGCGGGCACGTTCCATGTCACGCTTGATGTCTGCGATTGCGCGCTTTTGATCTTCAGTTTCCACATACGGAAAACTATCTTCCAATTCTTTTTGCCAGGGAGTATCAGACGAGAAAGAATACCCTTCCACCACCTGACGACGTGCATACAAATCAAGTAAGTCTTCGGCAACTTTCTGGACCGCCTCTTTGACTTTGGATTTGGTCTCTTGCCAAGCTTGACCACCCAAGTTATCGAGAGTTGGTGAGCCACCCTCGGCACCAACATAACGAGTGAGACGATCTGCTTGATGAACTGGAACATACAAAATATCACCGCGATCGTATTCAACGGTTAGATATTCTCGTTCGTGGCCATCCAATTGTCGCTGAATGAGACCGTTGAAGCGTCCAATTCCATGATCGACGTGGACAACAAAATCCCCGGCTTGTAAATCAGCATAAATTGATTCAGGCGTCTCGGCAACTTGTCTTTGACGAATGCGGGGTTGGGGACGTTCCCAACCAAAGATTTCAGAATCAGTAATCAGGTGGACTGAAGATGAATCCGTCTTTAGGGTAAATCCTTCGGAAAGCGAAGACTCTATGAACTCAAGATTCTCAGGCTCGGAGTTGGGATAATGCTCGGCCCATAGCTCATGCAAACGCGGAGTCTGACGCGAAACAATTACAACCTGTTCCCCTTTTTCTATTACAGCCGCAAGATAATCTACAAAGGGTTTAAGCCTGCCGCCAAATCTTTCATCATGGCCAAAGTGAGAAGCAAGGTCAATGCTTTCTTCACTTTCAATAATTTCGGTCGAGTGTCCCAATTCCAGGCTAGGCATATCGTGCATGGCATCGTTTAATTCAGACCAAGGCAAATAAGGCACTGGAAACGCCGCTGCCAATGTCCCTTCTTCGATGCTTTCATTCCTAAACTTTACGGCCTGTTCTTCAATTTCATTTGCCATTGTTTCCACAAGGCTGATGTCATCCATCAAAATCAAAGATTTTTGGGGAAGATAATCCAACAAGGATGCAGGTTGGATGTGCAACAAAGGAATATGAAACTCACTGAGATTTTCAGAAGTATCTCCTTCAGGTTGCAAAAATTCACGTGCAGGCGTGATGAGAATCGTTTCCAACTTTTCAATGGTGCGCTGAGTAGCTGGGTCAAATTGACGAATGGTTTCAATTTCATCACCAAAGAAATCCAACCGCACGGGATTTAATTCGGTAGGCGGCCAAATATCAAGCAGCCCTCCGCGATGTGAAAATTGACCTGGCTCAAGAACCGTGTTCACGCGTTGATATCCGACTCGCGCCCATTCGCGAATCAATCCATCGGGCTGAATGCTCTGGTTAACTGACAGTTTTTTACGCTTTGAGATAGTCTCTGCGCGGCAAGGTACGCGTCATCAGTGATGGACAGAAGCAATAATGACTGGCGCTGTCTGCGGGGTTTGCACAAAGGCAAATGATAAGCAGCAAGCGCGGTCAACGTTTGCAAACGTGAACGGCGCGTGGAAACTCCCAAGCCGCTTCTTCATAAAACAATGGATTGGGTTCTGCAAATAACATGCGCGGAGATTTCAACCAAAATCCCAACTCGTCAAACAGTGACAACGCATGGTCGGCACGATCAGTGACCAAGAGAATGGGATATTCAACATTGGTATGTAACGCAGCCACTACAGGCAAGCGTGCAGAACGCGGAAGCCCAAGACCTGAAAGGGTTTTGCCTGCGTTAAGCTCAGTCAGCACTTGCTGATACTGAGGAAGAGAGTGAATACTTTCCAACAAAGATTGCATAGGAATTGAGAATAGATTAGAAGAAAAATCTCTAATTTATTCTCTAATATCTCCATTAAATTGATTCATCGCTTTGTTCAAGCCGTCGGTTACAAAAGTCAATGCGGCATCAGCGGCGCGCTCAAGGACTTCGGGCAATAATTTCATATCTTCCTTTGAAAAATCCTGAAGGACATAATCCTTGGCGTCCATTCTGCCTGGTGGACGGCCTATACCCAATCGCAAGCGCGGAAAATCTTTTGTGCCGAGTTGTTCAATCGTGGAAGCCATGCCACGCTGTCCACCGGGGCCACCCGTTGCACGAATGCGGATGGTTCCCAAAGGAATATCCAAATCATCATGTGCAACAAGTAGATTCTCAAACGGAATCTTATAGAAATGCAAAAGTCCCTGCACCGATTGGCCTGAGAGATTCATATAGGTCTGCGGCTTGGCAAAAATAATCTTTTTATCTTGATGAAGCGCTGAAATCACAATCGCCTTGGACTGCAACTTCATTCCACGCGCATTCAAGCGGACGGTTAATTGGTCAATCAACATAAAACCAATATTATGGCGGGTATCTTTATATTCACGGCCTGGGTTTCCAAGGCCAATAATGAGGTACGTATTATCTGTCATAATTGAATTCCAAGAGTAGAAATTACTTTTGATACCTGTTTATCGTTCTTTTTATCTTCCAACAAATGCCATGCAACACCTTGCAGTAATTGATGTTCTCTGGGCAAATGAACTTCTTCTGGGTCAAAGCCAAGCGATGGAACATCATTACCGAGCAATTCTGCTTGGTAGCAATAACTCAAGCCAACTTCATAGGGTTCAACAAATAGCAATGGCCCTATCACAACATCCAACCCAGTTTCTTCCTTCACTTCGCGAAGGGCAGCTTGTTCATAGGTTTCATTACCTTCAACTCCGCCACCAGGCAGGGTCCAATAGCTTTCATGTGCAGAACGATGGTGGACCAATAATATTTTTCCATTCTTAATAATTGCAGCACAAGCCCGCGAACGTTCCATGTTAATTTTTCCTCAAACGCATCAACAAGGAAATGAATACAAATAAGACCAATGTCGCCAATGCACCACGTCCCAGCGTGTTGTAAATTGCATCTGCATGCAAAGCGGCAGGGTTAGAGGGTAAAGCAGTAGGCGGATTGAACACCAAGGTAGGAGTTGGGCTGGGGAGAAAGTTCGCCGTTGGTGCAATTTGATTCGCAGGGGTTGGAAAATTTTCTTCCAATGGAGTTGCTGTTGGTTCAGGCGCATCATTTCGGACTTTGAGATTGGTCAATAAGGCATCTTGTGTGGTGCCATCCTGTAAATAGACTCGCAAGTGGAGGTCGTAATCGCCATCAGTAAGTGTGGTAGTGTCCCAAATGGCAATCGCTGAGTCTTTTACAGGCTGGGGAAATGTTTGGATGGTGAACCAGCTTTCGGCAGGGCGGGAAGCGTCATTGGTTGAGGAGGAAAATGAAAAAGCCAGCTCAGCAGACGAAAAGTTGGGAACATCCATGGTTCCAAAGACTTCCACCTGCCCACGCAAAGTACCCCCAGAACTTGGTGAAGTCAAAGTTACGGTGGGATCTTGAAATAGCAGGGTTAAAAGAAGAAAAAGCTTGAGCATGGCAATCGGTAAGTTTAACATGAAGAGGAATGCGGGTCAAATCTGCGTAAGTTTTGTAATGAAATGATGCGCTTTCGGATTTGAAATGCGGAAGCAATTCTCGAATTTTTCTTTTTCTGGTAAACTCTGTGCGTTGTAATAAACTTATTGGCGGAAATTCCCGCATTGAAATTAGGAGATTCGCGTTATGGCAAAGTCCCGCTCTGACCAAATGGTGGAACGCCTTCGTAACATGCAGGCTGCAGCCCCCGATATCGAAGCATCAGCCGTCGTTTCTGTAGACGGCCTTATTATGGCATCCGCATTGCAGCAGGGTGTGGAAGAAGATCGCGTTTCAGCTATGTCAGCGGCTATGCTTTCACTCGGTGAACGTATCTCGGGCGAATTGGGACGCGGTGGTTTGGAGCAGGTTTATATTAAAGGCGATAAGGGAGCCATTGTGTTAACCTCCATCGGAGAAGAAGCCGTGTTAACTGCTATGGCACGTCAGGATGCGAAACTTGGCATGATCTTCCTTGAAATGCGTCGTGCGGCTGAAGATCTTACGAAGCTGGTTGGATGAACCACCAGAAACACTTCACTCCACATCAATCACAATCCCGAATGGGAGGGCTTAAACGCCCTCCCATTCTCTTTGTTTACCCCTCATCCCCCCTGCCTCTCTTTTGAAAAGAGAAGCGAGAAAAGGAAAAATCATGACCACAAAATATTTATTCTTCACAGGCGGTGTTGTTTCATCTGTTGGTAAAGGTGTGACCGCTGCCGCCCTCGGACTGCTGCTTAAAGAACGTGGATTCAAAGTAGCCGTTCAGAAATTAGATCCATACATCAATGTGGACCCAGGTACGATGAGTCCCTACCAACATGGTGAGGTGTATGTACTGGATGACGGCGCCGAAACCGACCTCGATTTGGGGCACTACGAAAGATTCATCGATAATCGCTTGAGCCGCGCCAGCAATTTCACCACAGGGCAAGTCTATGCGGAGATTATTGCCAACGAACGCAGAGGAGATTATTTGGGTGGGACGATTCAGGTGATTCCGCATATCACCAATGAAATTAAACGTCGCATTGGCTTGGTTTCAAAAGAAACCAAGGCTGATGTTGTAATTCTTGAAGTGGGTGGCACAGTTGGGGATATTGAGTCACAACCATTTTTGGAAGCATTACGTCAACTTCGCAATGAAGTAGGACGTGAAAATTGTTTGTTCGTGCATGTCACTTGGTTGCCGACCATTGGCGCGACTGGTGAAATGAAAACCAAACCTACGCAACACTCTGTGGCTGCCTTACGCTCAATTGGTATCTCACCCAACATTATTATCGCACGCGCAGACGAACCCGTAGACAAAGGCTTGTGCGAAAAGATTGCACTCTTTTGTGATGTTGAAAAAGATGCGGTCATTCCTATGGCCACCGCCAGCGTTTTATATGAAGTACCTTTGTTGCTTGAAAAATTAGGCGTTGGCGATTTGGTTGTCAACAAACTCGGGATAAAAGCCAAACGCAAGCCCAATATGCGTCCGTGGAAAAAATTGGTAGAAGAAGTTAAAAAGCCAAAGCCTACTGTCAAAGTTGCCTTGGTTGGAAAATATGTGGAGTTACAAGATGCGTACATGTCTGTGCGCGAAGCGTTAAAACATGCAGCCCTCTCCAATGGCGTTGAAGTGGAAATCAGTTGGATTCACTCCGTGGACCTGAAAAAGATAAAGATAAAAGTTGGGACATCATCAAAAAGACAGATGCCATTCTTGTGCCTGGTGGCTTCGGGTCACGCGGAATTGAAGGCAAAGTGTTGGCAGCCCGCTATGCACGTGAAAACAAAATCCCTTATTTGGGTTTATGCCTCGGCATGCAAGTGATGTGCATTGATTTTGCACGCAACGTTCTCGACCTTGAAGATGCCAATTCTTCTGAATTTGATCGTGGCACGGAACATCCCGTCATTGACTTGATGATTGACCAGCGTTCCATCACTGATATGGGTGGAACCATGCGCCTCGGACTCTACCCCTGCCTGCTTCAAAAGGGATCGAAAGCAGCCAACGCCTATGGCACCGCCCGCGTGGACGAAAGACATCGCCATCGTTTTGAGTTTAACAATGCCTATCGCGAAGACTTTTCCAAACATGGCATGAATTTCTCAGGCCTGTCGCCAGATGGAAAGCTTGTGGAAATTGTTGAACTGGCAGACCATCCTTATATGGTAGCGAGTCAATTCCACCCTGAGTTTCTGTCCAGACCGATGAAGCCACATCCATTGTTTATGGGGTTACTGAAAGCAGCAAAGGATAAGGCAAAAAAGTAGAAGAAGAAATCAAAAAGAGGGATGCATTCAAGAATGCATCCCTCTTTTTATATCAATGATATGTATTAAACTTTAATTCCTAAATTTTGGGCGCGCCACTTGAGCGAGGCAATCAGGCTCGCATACACATGATCTTTGTGTTCTTCGTTTCCAAAATAATCCACATATTGATATTTCTGCAACATCTCAGGCACGGCACAATCATTCAAACGAATGGGAATGATGAAGATTGTCCCTTCGGGTTTTTCTGCGGCAGTATCCAGCGCAAGTTTGATTTCTTTCTGAAAAAATCCCTCTGAAATCACGGCTAGTTTTGAAAGAAAAATAATCACTGCATGTGAATTGCGCACGCCAATGGTGACACTCTCTTGCCAAACCTGACCTGGCAAAATATCTTCCTCATCAAACCAAGGATCAATCCAGCCTTCGGCTTTTAATTTCTCGGCAAATTCGCGCACAACGGTTCTGTTTATTTTGGTATAAGAAAGAAATGGAATAAGTTTATCGGATGAAGGTCCGTTACCGCTTGTGGTGATATTCCCAGCGTTGGTTTCTTGCGGCATGTTGTTGGCTCCGTGTAATAAGTTGACAGAATTATACCTGTCACCGACTTGAGAATTTGTACTTACCGTCCAAACCCTTTGGGCATTTCTGCGTACACTCCACGCATTTCTTCTGGTAAAGCATCTGCAAGCGTGAACATGACTCGATCCATCAAGGCGAGTGCTGTTTCACCAGGTTTTGGCAAAATTGCTGGTAATAACCGAATGGTCACAACCGTGCGACGGGGAAATTGTTTGAAAAATTTGTCAGTGCCGATAACAGCCATAGGAATGATGGGACAGTTTGCGTCAAGAGCGAGGCGGGCAGTTCCCGTTTTGGCGACGCCCAGTCCTTTTCCTTGAGAACGCTTTCCTTCGGGAAACATTCCAAGTGTTTGTCCATGAGCCAAAATCTTGGCGGCATGGCGCATGGCCCATTCATCTTTTTCTCCGCGATGAACAGGAAAGGCACCCAAATCACGAATGGCTAATTCAAATAATGGGTATTTGAACAGACTATCTTTCGCCATAAAAAAGATGGGACGTGACAAGCTAAACTGCATCGGCAACACGTCAAAATTGGTGACATGATTGGCCGCCAAAACCACCGCCCCATCGGAAGGAAAATTTTCAAGCCCTTCCACGCGCAATTCCATAATTAATTTAAAGAGGGTTCGGATGAGAAATAAAATAAATTTCCGAAATGGCGTGGCATGAAATACAAATCTGATTTTATCTCGCGGGTCAAAAGATGAGGCGTCAGTCAAGGTATCGTCTCCCATTATTTGGGATTATACTTGAAGCAAGTGAGGGGCCAACACGGCTTTTTCACTTGCAAAAATAAATTCAAAGCCGGGAAATCTGGTTTTAGAAAACACTCAGGAGTTTAATATGGATACAACAATTGAAAGTATCTCCGCGCTGGAAATTCTCGATTCACGCGGCAACCCAACCGTTGAAGTTGAAGTGGTCTTAATGGATGGCTCATGGGGCCGTGCAGGAGTGCCCTCAGGCGCTTCCACAGGCGAACATGAAGCTCTCGAAATGCGTGATGGCGACAAGAAGCGCTATTTAGGCAAGGGTGTCTCACAAGCTGTTGCGAATGTTAACGGCATCATCGCTGAATCCTTCTTTGGCTGGGACGCTTCCGATCAGAAGGCCATCGACGCAGAAATGATTGCCATGGATGGCACGCCAAACAAATCCAAACTTGGCGCCAATGCCATTCTCGGCGTCAGCTTGGCAGTTGCCAAAGCTGCGGCTAATTCCTTTGGCATGCCACTCTATCGTTACCTTGGCGGCGTGTATGCTCACGTCCTCCCCGTTCCAATGATGAACATCTTGAACGGTGGTGCTCATACAGCATGGCAATCTACAGATATGCAGGAATTCATGGTCATGCCTTTTGGGGCTCCTACATTTACAGAAGGCGTGCGTTGGGGTGCTGAAATTTACCATGCACTGAAATCTGTTTTGAAGGAAAAAGGCTACAGCACCCTCGTCGGTGATGAAGGTGGTTATGCTCCAGCCCTCAAGACCAACGAAGAAGCGCTCGAAGTCATCCTCGCAGCCATTGAAAAAGCTGGTTTCAAAGCAGGTCGTGGCAAAGATGTTGTGCTAGCACTTGACCCTGCCGCATCCGAACTTTACGATGAGAAGACAAAGAAATACAACCTTCGCAAAGAAGGCAAGCAACTTACAGGCGAACAAATGGTTGAGTTCTGGACCAAATGGGTCAAGGACTACCCCATCGTTTCCATTGAAGATGGTCTTGCTCAGGATGATTGGGAATCCTGGCAGTTGATGACCAAAAATCTCGGCGACAAGATTCAAATCGTCGGTGATGACTTGCTCGTGACAAATCCAGAACGTGTTCGCAAAGCAATCAAACAAGATGCCGCAAATGCTTTGCTCGTCAAAGTAAATCAGATTGGCTCATTGAGCGAAACCATCGAAGCCGTTGACCTGTGCCATCGTGCAGGCTGGAGAGCTGTCACATCTCACCGCTCTGGCGAGACCGAAGACGCCACCATCGCAGACCTTGCCGTAGCTTTGAACACGGGTCAGATTAAGACTGGTGCTCCTGCCCGCTCCGACAGAGTGGCAAAGTACAACCAACTCCTTCGCATTGAAGCAGAATTGGGAAGCGAAGCCAAGTACGCTGGTTGGGACGCTTTGAAAGCCAAGTAAAAAATTCTTAGAAGACAGGGTAGAGAAAATCTCTACCCTGTCTTTTTGTTTCATGAAACAATGATTTCATTGACAAAAGAAACAAGCCAGCTATAATTATTTTGTTGTTTTAACATACTAATTCGCATGCATAACAAAAACACCGCCGATCAAACCTTTGTGCGTGAAACCAATCTCTCCTTGGTTCTACGATTGATTCATACTCAATCTCCCATTTCGCGCGCAAAACTTGCATTTGTTACTGGGTTGAATAAATCCACAGTATCAAGCTTGGTCGATGAGCTTCTCGCGCAAAACTTGATTCATGAAACGGGTATTAATTCGGTCGGAGCAGGACGCCCCGCCACTTTGCTGGAAATTAATCCACAAGCTGGGAACATTGTTGGCGTTGAACTTGGCGTAGATTTTGTCTCTGTGGCAGTGACTGATTTTCTAGGGAACATTTTATGGAGAAGAAGAGAAGACGCCGACCCAGCAGATGACCAACAGAAAATGATCAACCAGACATTACAAATCGTAAAAGATGGAATGTCTGCAGTTAAGAAAAAGAATGTTAGATTTTTAGGACTCGGTCTTGCCACGCCCGGAACTGTGGATTTGGAACAAGGGGTTTTAATCTTCGCCCCCAATTTGCACTGGCGAAATGTTCCATTCGGAAAGATATTCTCAGAACACACAAAATTAAACGTTCTTGTTGAGAATGACGCAAATGCAGCCGCAATTGCAGAACACCTTTTTGGAGCCGCTCGCCAAAGCCAGGACTTTCTATTTGTCTTTGCAGGCGTAGGCATTGGCGGTGGCCTGTTTTTAAATGGCAAACTATATCGTGGAAAAAATGGCTATGCTGGCGAAATTGGACATTCCCCCATCATGGCAGAACCTTCACAAAATGTTTGCCATTGCGGAAATCGCGGCTGTTGGGAAACATACGCAAATCAATACTCAATCATTCAAAGGGTGCAAGCACGCTTGGAAGTCAAACGCAGTAGCATTGTGCCGAAATTGATGAGTGAGACAAAATCCCCGCTAACCATTCCATTAATTAAACAAGCAGCGGATGCTGGTGATATTGAAGCAAGAGAATCCTTTATCGAGGCAGGGCGTGCCATGGGACAAGGCCTTGCTGGTTTAATCAACATTTTCAACCCTGAAAAAATCATCTTAGGTGGCCCCCTAAGCATTGCCGGTGATTATTTGCTTCCTGCGATTAAGGAAACAATTGGGAAACATTCTTTACCAGAAATAGATCAACAAGCGGAAGTACTACTCTCCACCTTTGGACCTGATGCCAGTTTAATTGGAGCGACTGCAATCGTTGCAGATCGTGTGCTGTCTTCCCCCTCCCATAGTGCACGGCATTAAAACTTACTCTCGTCTCTTTATCGCAAGGCGTCTTCAATCACTTGTCGCATCGATGCTGTGTCCAGGTCTTTTTTATCTAAAAATGCAATCACTCCGGCAGATAATGCTTGTTTTCTAAATTCACGGTCGGGATAAGCACTCATCACCACAATGCGGGTTAGGGGAGAAACAGTTCGAAGTTTGCGGGCACATTGAATCCCATCTTCATCTTCCAAAACTACGTCAATAAAAGCAAGCTGAGGTTGCACTTGCTTCCCAAGTGTCAACGCTTCTGAGATATTTTCTGCTTCGTAAAGAATAGATGAGGAGTAAATTTTTCCAATCAACCTGCCAAGTTGTTGACGGTAGCGAGCATTATCATCAACTACAAGAACTGTAAGATCTTGTTCAATTTCTTTGGGTGCCAATTCGGTCATTTCCTGTCCACTGGATGCTAACAACTCAGGATGGCGCAAAATGTAATTTGAAGCTTTTAATCTACTATCGACACCAAGAACACGATACAAGGCGGTTAAATGATTTTCAACTGTCTTAACGCTCAGGTCGAGGGTTAATGCAATGGTGCGATTGTCCGTGCCTTGTGCTATCAGCCGAAGTAATTCTCTTTGTCGACGAGTCAGCCAAGGCGTGGCAGGAAGCGCGGACGTTGTTCGTCGATTAATCAAGCGGTCAATTAAACTTCCTGATATCCAACGATCTCCATTAAGAATCCTTTGGGTGGCAAGCTGCAAGTCGGCCAGAGGCTGATCCTTCATATGATATCCATTGGCACCCGCTTTTAACAGACCCACAACATACGATTCATCGTCATGTGCACTAACAATTAATATTTTTATAGGGGGTATTCTGCTTTGATTTGCTGAACGGTAGAAATTGGCTCAAATTCAGGCATACTCGCATCCATCACGAGCAAGTCAATTTTTAAACGAGGAAGGGTTTCCATCAACTCACGGCCATTTCCAACTTCCCCTGCAATTTCAAGGTTTGGAATCACTTCAAGGGCATTTCGTAACCCTGCCCGAACCACTGTATGATCATCAGCAAGCAAAACTCGTATAGAAGGCATAAAGCTATTATGCCGTAAGTGTCACGAACTGACTAGTAGCCAGCCATGAACGCTAGGTTTTCATTTCAATAGGACAATCGCTCGTACATATTACATGAATTCAGGTTAAAATAACTTATGGCCGAATCACTTTTAAATGTCGAAAATTTATCCAAAAATTTTGACCGTTTGCCTGCATTAAAAGATGTTACTTTTTCACTTGCAAAAGGTGAAGTCATTGGGCTGGTAGGCCGTCAGGGGGCAGGAAAGTCAACATTATTTCACCTCTTAAGTGGCGCCATTCCCCCTTCTTCAGGAACTATTTATTTTGATGGAGCCAATCGCCGCTTTTCTAATCGTATTGAGGCACAAAAGATTGGGATTGAAACTGTTTATCAAACTTCAAGCCTTGTCAATCGTTTTGATTTTTCTACACACATATTTTCCCACCGCGATGAAGGTGTTGAGATTACAAGACAAACCTCTGGTCTAGTGGAACAATTTAATGTAAATCAAAATATCTTATTGGGCCGTGAATTAAAAAAGCTGCCTTTGTTCGGTGTCATTGACTGGAATCGAATGATTGACGTTGCCCAAGAGCTTCTTGCAGAATTTGATCTGCCTCCAGATCTTGCTCATGAACGCATCAGCAACCTCTCTGATGAACAGCGACAAGTAATTTTGTTACTTCGTACCCTGTATAAACCCTGTCAACTTTTGCTATTGGATGACATTATCCCAATTCTCAGCTTCCAACGCCAAGAGATTTTGCTGGATAAAATTAAAACCCTTGCTGCTCAGGGGACTTCTGTCATCATCAGTAGTGATGACCTTAAACATCTTTTTACAGTGACTGACAGGATTATCGTTCTATATGAAGGAAAGTTAGTCGCAGACCGTAAGACTGCGGAATCCACTCCACGCGAAATTGTAGAACTGATCGTGGGTTCCGCTGGTCAGGAGCAGGTTTCTCCTCTCATTTGGGCCTTGGAAAGTTACCATACAGCACAACAACAGACCGAAGAACTGCGTCGCTCACAAGCTTCTTTGCAAAAAAGCTTGGATGCACAGGATTCTTTAAATCGTCAATTGATTGAACGGCTTAGCAATCAACTTGGAGCATTAGATCAATTAAATGCTGCCTTACAAGCTACACAACGCCGCTTAATCACAGAACGCGAAGATGAACGAAAAGCCTTGGCGCGCGAACTTCATGATCAAATTATTCAAGACATGCTCGGATTAATTTATCGTCTTGAGGATGTTGAAAACCTGACAGACTCTGCTGAATTACAAGAGGATGTTGGCTCTATCCGCCAAGGCATTCGAGATTTGGTTGGCGAACTTCGACAAATGTGCAGCGACCTACGTCCCCCAACCCTGGACCACCACGGGCTGACCGCAGCGATAGGTTCCCTAGCCGATGAATGGGCTGAACGCAGTGATATTCAGCTCCAACTCGAAATTGACCCCGCTTTAGGTCGGCTACCCGAAATGATTGAATTATCGGTCTTTCGCATCGTACAGGAAGGCCTGAATAACATCCGCAAGCATGCAGCAGCAAGCCATGTGCGGTTATCTTTACAGAGAACCTCAAACACCAACTTGCTCGTACGCCTAGAAGATGATGGAAAAGGCCTCTCCAAACCCACCGATCTCGCTTCTTTAGCAGTCAATAAGCATTTTGGGCTTGTAGGCATCAGCGAACGTGTAGCCTTATTACGCGGTTCGATGAATATCGAATCCTCTGAGGGAAATGGGACAATTTTACAGGTTGAAATTCCCAGCCCCCACCCACTTATCTTAAACTAAGCTTACTTGTAAAACCATTAAGGGATTCCCCCTAATTAAATAAGGGGTTTCCTCACCATGAAATGGGGGATACGGTAATGTACAAACAATCTCAAAACACATATACTTCTAGACAATAAATTAATATTTAGTCGCAATAAGATATCAACTTCAGTTTTCGCATATTTCGAAAGTGAGTTTTCTTATATTTTCTTCATGGAACACCCCATGGGATTTCTGCGTAATCAGCACGTTTTTAGCGAAGCATCTCCGCTCCAACAGAGCGGGATTGCTTCGATTTTTTTAAATTAAATCACTTGAAAGGAGGTGGTACACAAAGCGCACTATATAACCCCAGTCCATTCACCCATTGTTGAACCTAAAATTACTAAGGAGAAGAAAAAACATGTCTAAAAAGATTTTGTATACCTTAATGGCTGTATTAGTTGCAACCGTTATGGTGCTGAGCGCCTGCGGAGCCCCTGCCGCATCAACCGATTCTTCTGCTGGCAAGATTGCAGTTGGTATCGTGCTTCCCACCAAAGACGAACCCCGCTGGGTGCAGGATGAAACCCGCTTCCAAGATGCTTTGAAAAAAGCTGGCTACGACGTACAGATCCTCTTCAGCCAAGGCGATTCCGCCAAGGAAAAAGCCAATGTTGAATCTTTGATTTCACAAGGCATCAAAGTTCTCATCATTTGTCCGCAAGACGGTTCCGCCGCTGGCGCAGCCGTTGAAGCTGCCAAGGCTGCAGGCGTTAAGGTTATTTCTTATGACCGCTTGATCCGCGACACCGATGCAGTTGACTTCTATGTCACCTTCGACAGTGTCTCCGTCGGCGCTGCCCAAGCTCAATACTTGGTCGATCACGCCACCGGCTCTGGCAACCCACTTTATTTGTATGCTGGCGCTGCTTCCGACAACAATGCCTTCCTCTTCTTCGAAGGTGCTTGGAATGTTCTTCAACCCAAGATTGCTGACGGCACATTTGTCATCAAGAACTCCAGCGAGGCTGTTGCTCTTCAAGACAAGGCCACTTTGACCCGCGACGAAGAGTCCAAGATCATTGGTCAAATCACAACCAACTGGGACTTCAACACCGCCAAGAACTTGGCTGAAGCCAACCTCACAGCAGCCACCGCTGCTGACAAGGGCAATGTCTTCATCCTCGCTCCGAACGATGGTACCGCTCGCGCTATTGCCGACGCCTTTGGCGCCGATGCTGATGTAAGCAGCTACTTCGTCACTGGTCAGGATGCTGAAAAAGCTTCCGTTCAGTACATTCTCGATGGTAAGCAGTCCATGACTGTATTCAAGGATGTCCGCACTTTGGTGAACGATGCCATTACAGCGGCCGTAACCTTCCTTGAAGGCAAGACCCCTGAATCCACCAACAGCTACAACAACGGCAAGATTGATGTTCCTGCCAATCCTTCTGCAGTAATCACAGTTGACAAGAGCAACGTTCAATCCGCTTTGATCGACTCTGGCTACTATGCTGAAAGCGACTTCACCATGCCGACCGGCGCCAAGCTCGCCGTTGGTATCGTGCTTCCCACCAAAGACGAACCCCGCTGGGTGCAGGATGAAACCCGCTTCAAGGACGCTTTGACAGCTGCTGGCTACGATGTACAGATCCTCTTCAGCCAAGGCGATTCCGCCAAGGAAAAAGCCAACGTTGAAGCTTTGATCTCCTCTGGCGTAAAAGTTCTCATCATTTGTCCTCAAGACGGTGCCGCCGCTGGCGCAGCCGTTGAAGAGGCCAAAGCCGCTGGTATCACAGTCATTTCTTATGACCGCTTGATCCGCGACACAGATGCAGTTGACTTCTATGTCACCTTCGATAGCATCTCCGTTGGCGCTGCCCAAGCTCAATACTTGGTCGATCACGCCACTGGCTCTGGCAACCCACTTTATCTCTATGCTGGTGCTGCTTCCGACAACAACGCCTTCCTCTTCTTCGAAGGTGCTTGGAACGTTCTTCAACCCAAGATTGCTGACGGCACATTTGTCATCAAGAACTCCAGCGAGGCTGTTGCTCTTCAAGACAAGGCCACTTTGACCCGCGACGAAGAGTCCAAGATCATTGGTCAAATCACCACCAACTGGGACTTCAACACCGCCAAGAACTTGGCTGAAGCCAACCTCACCAATGCTACCGCTGCTGACAAGGGCAACGTCTTTATCCTCGCCCCGAACGATGGTACCGCTCGCGCTATTGCTGATGCCTTTGGTGCTGATGCTGATGTGAAGAGCTACTTCGTCACCGGTCAGGATGCTGAAAAAGCTTCCGTTCAGTACATCATTGACGGTAAGCAGTCCATGACCGTATTCAAGGATGTCCGCACCTTGGTTGACGATGCCATCAAGGCCGCAGTCTCATTCTTAAACGGCAAGACCCCTGAATCCACCAACAGCTACAACAACGGCAAGATTGACGTTCCCGCCAACCCCACCGTTGTCATCACTGTTGACAAGGACAATGTCAAATCCGCTTTGATCGACTCTGGCTACTATTCCGCTGGTGACTTCACTGGTTTGAAATAAGTAGTAAACGTTAGGTAAGACAGGAATAGTGGTGGAGACTACAATATCCATCACTATTCCTGTATAATTGGGAAAATTCCCAATACAATCTCAAGAGGTGAACCTCTATGAATGCCCCTTTATTAGAAATGAAGAACATTACCAAGGAATTCCCAGGTGTAAAAGCCTTGAGCAATGTAAGTTTTCAAGTTGCCAAAGGGGAAATTCATTGTTTAGTTGGTGAAAACGGTGCAGGGAAATCCACCTTAATGAAAGTATTAAGTGGCGTTTATTCCCACGGAAACTATTCCGGGGATATTCTTTTTAATGGACAGGTACAAACTTTTTCAGGCATCAGTGACAGTGAAAAGGCGGGGATCGCTATTATCTATCAGGAGTTAGCCCTTATCCCTGAAATGACCGTTTATGAAAATATTTTTCTAGGGCATGAAGTCAAAAATGGCTTTTTGGTGGATTGGAATGAAACCATCAAAAAAGCGGGGGAAATGTTAAAAAAAGTAAAGCTTGAAGTTAACCCTGAAGCCAAGGTGTTGGATTTAGGTGTAGGCAAACAACAGTTGGTTGAAATTGCAAAAGCCTTAAGTAAAAATGTTAAGTTGCTAATTTTGGATGAACCAACTTCTTCATTGAATGAAATTGACAGCGCAAATTTGCTGAAATTATTACGTGATTTAAAAGAGCAGGGTGTTACCTGCATCATGATCACTCACAAGTTAAAAGAAGTCATTGAGATTGCAGATACAGTTACTGTTTTGCGAGATGGACAAACCATTTGTACATTACCCAGAGACCAGGTGACTGAAAACGTGCTCATCAAACACATGGTGGGACGTGAAATTAATAATATCTATCCCAAGCGTGAGAGAAAAACATCTAAGGAAGTTGTACTGGAAGTCAAGAATTGGAACGCGAATCATCCTACCCTTGGCAGGGCCATTCTTAAGGATGTGAACTTCAACTTGAAAAAAGGGGAAATCATCGGCTTCGCTGGCTTAATCGGGTCTGGACGTACCGAACTAGCCTTAAGTATATTTGGAAACCCGAAAGGCTATCATATCAGCGGAGAGTTATACATAAAGGGAGAGAGGAAGCACTTCTCCCACCCACGAGATGCGATTCGTACTGGAATTGCGTATGCAACGGAAGACCGCAAAGGCGATGGGTTGATTCTCATTCAGGATGTAAAACAAAATATCTCGTTGGCAAACCTACGTCAGATTGCGGATCGAGGCGTGGTTAACAAAAACGCCGAAGTCAAGATTGCAAATGAATACAAAACCAGTCTCAACATCAAGACACCCAGTGTTGAACAAAAAGTCTCCAACCTTAGTGGTGGGAATCAACAAAAGGTTTGTCTTGGCAAGTGGCTGTTTGTAAGTCCGGACGTTCTCATTTTAGACGAACCCACTCGCGGTATTGATGTGGGAGCTAAATATGAAATCTATACCATCATGACCGATCTCGTAAAACAAGGTATGAGCATTATTATGATTTCATCTGAACTTCCTGAAGTGCTTGGAATGAGCGACAGGGTCTACATTGTAGCTTCTGGAAAAATAGCTGGTGAACTCGCCATAGAAGACGCAACCCAGGAAAAAATTATGCGTCTGGCAACAAACTAAGGAGAACTGAGATGAACTTTTTTGTCAGTGCAAGAAAAGTTTTACAACAAAACATCCGAGAATATGGCATGTACATCGCCCTATTCGTCATTATGGCTATTTTTACAATTACGACAGGTGGGACGTTTATTTCATCTAGAAATATCGTTAACCTAGTCAACCAGACTGGATATATTGCAGTATTAGCCGTTGGTATGACCCTCGTCATTATCATTCGTCAAATTGATTTATCTGTTGGTTTTCTTGCTGGTTTCCTTGGTGCTCTCGCTGCCATCATGATGGCAGATCCCAAACTCATTGCTGGCGGTCTCAATCTACCGATTTACGCGGTCATCCCGTTGACATTGTTATTAGGTGTGATTGCAGGTCTCTTAACTGCATTCCTCGTTGCACAAATGAAAATTCCTTCCTTTGTTGCATCGCTGGCAGGCTGGTTGATTTATCGCGGAGCAATTCTTGTTGTCACTGAAAGCACCGGCACCATCATTATTGCGAACGATGCCTTTAACGCCATCGGAAATGGCTTTATCCCCGATATTCCAGGAATCAGCATATTGCCTGGCGTTCACAAATTAACACTTATTCTTGGCGTCCTAGCAGTAGGGTTATTGATTTTCAATGAAATCAATGATCGTAGAAAAAAGCAAAGCTACAATTTTGAAGTTCTACCCAATGAAATTTTTGCTTTGAAATTAATCTTTCTTGCTGTCGTTATTGGCGGAATTACCTGGGTGTTGGCTGGCTATAAGGGCCTTTCCTGGACGGCCGTCATCGTGCTCGTTGTGACTTTGATTTACAACTTCATCATGTCACAAACCATTCTCGGCAGGCACATTTACGCCATTGGTGGTAATCCTGATGCCGCTGAACTGAGCGGTATCAGCGTAAAGAGATTGGTCTACGTTGTGTTTGGATCCATGGGCATGCTCTCTGCATTATCTGGAATTTTATTCGCCTCGCGCTTGCAATCTGCGACAACAACAGCAGGTACATTGTTCGAGCTAGATGCGATTGCAGCGGCTTATGTTGGTGGCGTTTCTGCCGCTGGCGGTGTCGGGAAAGTAGTCGGCTCAATCATCGGAGCGTTGGTAATGACATCGCTGACCAGTGGTATGAACCTCATGGGAATCGGTATCTCCTATCAATATATGGTGAGAGGTGCTGTCCTTGCAGCAGCTGTAATCTTTGATGTTATGACACGTGGCAAGGGATAATCTCTGACAATAAAACAAATAAGCAAAAGACACGGAAAACCTCCGTGTCTTTTGCTTATTACAGGAGCATCATGAAGAATTCTTCAAAAATCACAGTTGCATTAATCACTTTCATTTGTTTTCTAGCATTTTTCCTATTCGGTTTTACTGATAATTTAAAAGGTCCCACCCTCCCAGCCATGTTGGCAGAACTTCATATCAACTACGGGACGGGTGGGAATATATTTTTCGGTGAGTATTTCGGCTTTCTCATCGCGACATTAATCACAGGCATTATTGCTGATAAATTTGGCTTAAAAAGTGTCTTGCTTTTCGCAGGGATTTGTCTTGCAATCGGTGTAGGTGGATATAGTACATTCCAAAACACCTTTTTACTTTCCTTGTCTCTATTCGTCATCGGCCTCGGGTTGGGTGCATTCGAACTTGGGCCGAATGCCATTATTGTTCAGCTCCACAAGGAAAGAAAAGGTTTGTTCCTTAATCTAATGGCCGTTCTTCATGGATTAGGATCTCTCGGCGCTCCCCTTTTCGCAGGCTGGCTGTTCACATTATCGATCTCATGGCGCACGATTTATCGCTGGGATTTTGTTCTCATTGCTCTTTTTCTTATCCTCACATTTATTTTACGATTTCCAAAATCAGAAGAAAAAGCACAACTTGATTTTAGCCAAATCACAAAATTTGCATTCAAAGGAAATCTCCCTGCTTTTTATGTAGTAATCGGAATCTATGTGGCCGCAGAAATTGGGCTCGCCTCTTGGCTAGTCACCTATCTACAACAAACCCGCGACACATCCGTCGTTGCAAGCAATCAACTTTTATCTTTATTTTTCGCCATGTTGATGATCGGGCGGTTAATCGGAGGATTTTTTGTTCAACGCCTCGGATACATTCGCTCAATTTTATTTGCAACCATTGGAAGCCTCATCTGTCTTGTAGTTGGGACTTTTACAAACCTAACAGTCTTTCTTGCCCTAACAGGTTTCTTCTTCTCAATTATTTTCCCAACCATTACTGCTGCGGTTTCTGATGACCATGTTGAAAACACCAGCACAATCCTTGGCGTTCTATTTACCTTTGCTGGTATCGGCGGCGTCATTGGCCCATGGCTTATCGGGTGGACCAGCAACAGTTTGGGCTTACAAACAGGATTTAGCTTAAACATCATATTTACAGCTCTGCTACTAATCTCCGTTGTGTTTTTAATGAAAGGAAATCAAAATGGAAAAGAAGCTTAACTGGGGATTACTCTCGACAGCCAAGATTAACCAGGCATTGATTAAGCCACTCAACGCATCAAAACGGACCCATTTGCTGGCCGTTGCTTCGAGAGGCCAATCCTCCGCTGATGAATATGCCCGCCAGTGGAAGATTCCCCGCGCACATGGAAGCTATGAAGCCTTATTGAATGATCCTGAAATAGACGTTATCTACAACTCCCTTCCAAATCACTTACATGCTGAATGGACAATTAAAGCATTGCAAGCAGGCAAACATGTCCTTTGTGAAAAGCCGATGGCACTCTCTTTAGCAGAAATAGATGCCATGGTTTTAGCGGCGAAAGAAACAGGTAAGGTTTTAGCGGAAGCATTTATGTATAGACACCATCCGCAAACCTTAAAAGTAAAGGAAATTGTTGATAGTGGAGAGTTAGGGAATATTCAATTAATCAAAGGAGCCTTCTCATTTGAATTAACTCGCGAGGGCAATTATCGTCACTACAAAGAAATGGGCGGAGGCAGTATTTGGGATGTAGGTTGTTATCCCATCTCTTATACAAGAATGCTTCTCGAGCAAGAACCACTCGAAGTATTTGGCTGGCAGGTTCAAGGTCCCGGTGGAGGCGATGTATCCTTCGTTGGGCAAATTAAATTCAAAAACGGAGTCCACGCGCAATTCGACAGCAGCTTTACTTCTCCACTCCGTAGCCTGATTGAAATCATTGGAACGAAAGCGACACTAAGAGTTCCAGCTCCTTTCAAGCCAGGAAAAAGCACTGAGATTTTTATCAACAACGGACAGGAAGAGAAAAAGATAAAAGTTGCAGGTCAAGAGTTATATGCTGGCGAAGTAGAAGACATGTGTGATGCGATTGCAGGGACCAAAACACCTCGAGTATCGCTGGCAGATACACGCGGAAATATTGCAGCCATCCTCGCTCTTTTGGAATCTGCCGAAACGGGTCAAAAAGTGTCTATTTAAGTACCTTTTGTTTACCCTCGCAACAAATTCGTTTGCGCAAAGCATAGGACAAAAATCGCCTTGTGTGTATAATTACATCACTATATTTTTTAGATTGGAGGTTTACTATGGCTAGTGTAAAGTATCAGAACGTCGTAAAGAAGTTTGGTGATCTTGAGATCATCAAGAGCCTGAACATTGAGGTTCAGGACAAGGAATTCCTTGTTTTGGTTGGTCCTTCTGGTTGTGGAAAGACAACCGCCCTTCGCCTGCTCGCAGGCTTGGAAGAAATTACCGGTGGCGAAATTATCATCGGTGATCGTGTGGTGAACGACGTTGCGCCGAAAGATCGCGACATTGCCATGGTCTTCCAATCTTACGCTTTGTACCCACATCTTTCCGTGTACGACAACATGGCTTTTGGTTTGAAACTTCGCAAGACACCGAAGGAAGAAATCAAACGCCGCGTCAACGAAGCTGCTGAAATTCTCGGCATCATGGAATTATTGGATCGCAAGCCTCGTCAGCTTTCTGGTGGTCAACGCCAGCGTGTGGCTGTCGGCCGCGCCATTGTGCGTGAACCGAAGGTCTTCCTCTTTGATGAGCCTCTTTCCAATCTCGATGCCAAACTACGCGTTCAAATGCGCGCCGAAATCAGCAAATTGCACCAGCGCTTGCAGACCACCTTTATCTATGTAACCCATGATCAGACTGAAGCCATGACCATGGCCTCTCGCATCGCTGTTATTAATAAAGGCGTTTTACAGCAATTGGACACCCCCCAAAACCTTTACGATCATCCAAATAACTTGTTTGTAGCTGGCTTCATTGGCTCCCCTGCCATGAACTTCTTCCCTGCCAAACTTGTTAAGAGTGGCGATAAGTTGGTCGTAGACACCGAGGACTTCCAAATCCCGATCCCTGCTCAACATGCAGCTCCCTATAAAGGCATGGAAGGCAAGAATGTTATCTTTGGTATTCGCCCTGAGAACATTCATGATCCTGAATTTGCACCTAACAACATTCACGGTGAAAAAGTTGCATCCAAGGTAGATGTAACCGAGTTGATGGGTAATGAAACTTTGCTTTACCTCGTCAGCGGAAAAAACACATTCGTTGGACGCGTAGATCCTCGTTCCAAATTGCGCGTTGGTTCCTCTACTCAAGTTGTTTTCGATATGGACAAGTTCCATATCTTTGATGCAAGCACTGAACAGGCTATTCGATAATGATTTTAGAAAGGAGGTGGTATCACAAACACCTATATATAAAATGTTATTCCACTTCCGTTTGTTAGTGAAACATTTCTAAAATTAATTAAGGAGTAGAAAGAGAATGAAAAAGAATTTGCTCGTTTTGTTGAGCCTAATGGTTATTGTTTCCATGGCTCTTGCCGCTTGTGGTGGCGCCGCCACCCCTGCAGCGACCGAAGCTCCCGCCACTTCAGCCCCTGCAACTGAGGCTCCTGCAGCTACCGAAGCTCCTGCTGCCGAACCCATCACCATCACTTTTTGGGAACAAGAAGGTGAAGATGTTGATGTATTTATTGACAGCTTGATCACCGACTTCCAGACTGCCAATCCCAACATTACTGTTGAGCGCACTCACTATGAAAACGAAGCTCTTCGTGATCAGTTCCAAACTGCTTCATTAGCCAATGCTGCACCTGATGTTGTTCGCGTTCCAAACGATTTTGCTGGTCCTTTCAGCACTCTCGACATCATTGCTCCTGCAGATCAACTTTTTGACAGCGCTTTCCTTGGTCAGTTCTTCCCTGGTTCCCTTGACCCCGCTAAAGTAGGCGGCACTCTTTGGGGCGTTCCTGACAACTATGGAAATCACCTCATGTTGATCTACAACAAATCCTTGATTGCAGAACCCCCTGCGACTTTCGAAGACTTGATTGCCAAGTCCAAGGAACTCACCACAGGTGATGTTCAAGGATTCGCTTACAACCTCAATGAACCCTTCTGGGGTGCTGGTTTCTATGGCGCTTTTGGTGGTTGGCCTCTTGATGATAAGGATCAACCTCAGTTCAACAACCAAGCCTTCATTGACTACTTGACCTTTGTGTCCAAGTTAAAGTCTGATGGCGTGGTTCCTGCAGAATGTGATTATGCTTGTGCAGATACCTTGATGAAAGACGGCAAAGCCGCCATGATCATCAATGGTGACTGGTCTCTCGGCGATTACACCACCGCTCTTGGTGACAATCTCGGTGTTGCTCCTGTTCCTACCATCAATGGCAACCCCTACACCGAAATGACCGCTGGCAAGTACTTCATGGTCTCCAAGGCCGTTCTCGATGACGCCGCCCGCAAGGACGCTGTCACCAAGTTCATTACCTTCATGACCTCTGCTGATGTTCAGAAGAAATGGCTCGATCAATTCAAGCGCCTTCCTTCCAACACTGAAATTGCAAAAGATCCAAGCATTGCCAGTGACCCAATCCTCGCTGGTTCCATGGCCGATCTTTCTGTTGGCCGCGGTCAACCCGCTGCCCCAGAAATGCGCTGTGCATGGGATGCGTGGCGTCCAAACCTCGAAGGTGTAATGGCTGGTTCCGTTACCCCTGAAGATGCAGCCGCTGCCGCCCAAACCGCTGCAGACGAATGTGTAGCTACCCTCGGTCAGGCTACAGCAACACCATAAAGTAGTAAGAAAAATAAAATGGAAGGGGAGCAAAATTGCTCCCCTTCCATTTTCATAATTTAAGGAGAGTTAATCATGGGCGCTGAAAATACCTTAAAGCGAAATCTGCCTACTATTTTATGGATCGCAGTAATCGTATCAATATATTTTGTTATAACATCCTTAATTGCCCCTTATTCTGAAGGCATTACATTAAATTCAAAAATCATAATAGAACGTTTGCAAGAAATTGGCGGATTCCTCTTCGCCATTTTGGGGGCACTTACATTAATAGAAATTTATTTTTATCAGATTTTTTTTCGCCAACCAACTAACATCACTACCACAATTGTTGTCAGAACAATTCAAGTTTTATTTGGATTAATTACCTTGATGGTAGTTATCCATTTTTTTGACATGACAGACTTGGTGAAAATTCAAAACGCAGCAATTGCAAAGTTCTTCAATACACCTGCTAGTCTGTTTGAAAATTTACAAAAATCATTAATCAGCTCAAAAATTGCCACGAAAAACTCAAGCAAAATGCTCGCAGGGATAATTTTCTCCCTGGGCATTTTAATATTATTTGCAATAATCCAATACATTAGCAAACCACGTAACAGCCGTGTAGGTCTTGCGTATCTTCTAATTATGCCCGCCTTTATTGGTGTATTGTTTCTTATCATTTACCCATTTTTATTTGAAATCAAACTTGCATTTTCAAATGCTTCTTTAGGCACACAGGCAACAAAGAATGCAGCTTATGGATTCAGCTATGGCTGGGCTAACCTCAAAGCCCTATTTACGGGTAGCGTGGCGAAAGATGCCAAGTTTTTTGAAGTCTTCTGGCGAACGATTGTATGGACTGCCATCAACGTAACCTGTAGTGTACTGGTAGGAATGTGGTTGGCTATTCTCTTAAATAGACCCTTAAAATTCAAAGGTCTGTATCGCACGCTTTTGGTATTCCCATGGGCGGTCCCAACCACAATTGCAGCCATGGCCCTACGCAACGAATTTGACAGTCGCTACGGTTTGTTTAACATTCTATTAGGCAACATAAATACATGGCTTACTTCAGTCAGCCTTAACACCGCCAACATAGTGGGAATTGGAAATGTGTTTGCCTGGTTAGCCGCTACAATCGGACCTGTCAGCTGGAAACAAGACCCGTTTTGGGCATTTGTCTCAGTTCTCATTGCAAATATTTGGTTGGGCATTCCATTTATGTCTGTAATCATATTAGGTGGTCTGCAAAGTATTTCTCAGGAATACTATGAAGCAGCAGAAATAGATGGCGCTACCCGCTGGCAACAGTTTAGGAACATCACACTTCCTCTACTCAGACCCGTTTTGACCCCTGCCATTATTCTTAGCGTAGTATGGACTTTCAATAAGTTCGATATTATCTACCTAATTACACAAGGCGGCCCACAAGAAAAAACGGACATCTTGGTTTCGTCCATGTATAAAGCTGCATTCCAATTTTACAGATATGGATTTACAGCTATGTTTGCGCTGGTAATCTTTGCCATTCTTTTAGTGTTCACCCTTATTTACTTGAGAGCCAGTGGTGGACTTAAGTCTGCAACCGAGTAAGGAGAAATCTTATGTCCTCAAATTTTCTAACACGCTTTATCCGCTGGTTTTTCGCTCGCTCTAGAGGCGATAGCCCTTTCAAGACATTGTTAATCCATGCAGCCCTCATCATAGCTAGCATTTTTGCTGTCTATCCTGTTTTGCGTGTTGTTACAATTTCTCTAAGACCTAACGATACGCTCTTAACCACAGACCTTCGTATCATTCCTGAAAATGCTACTTTAGACAATTACAAACAGGTCTTATTTGGAGAACCAGAAAAGCATCGAAAATCTGATTTCTTCTTATGGGTTTGGAATTCGATTTCAGTAGTAGCAGTGACATCTGTAATTAGTGTAATTCTTGCGGCTGTCAGTGCATATGCATTCTCCAGATTTAGATTTCCAGGGCGGTCCGTAGGCTTGGTTTTCTTGCTTACAACGCAAATGATACCCGCTGGCATGTTGCTACTTCCATTGTTTATTATGATTGCCAAATTGAAAATGATTAACACCTCATTGGGCTTAATCATTGCATATGCCGTAACCTCCGTTCCACTCACCATTTGGACTCTCAAAGGATATTACGACACAATTCCTGTTGACTTGGAAGAAGCGGCTCTTATTGATGGAGCCAGCCGATTGACCGTCTTTACAAATATCATCCTTCCACTCTCCACACCCGCCTTGGCCATTGCGTTCCTATTTTCTTTTATGGGAGGATGGAGTGAATACTTAGTCGCACGTGTAGTTCTACAAAAGAACGAGATTTTCACCTGGCCGCTTGGCATTTTCACCTTTGCCCAACAGTTCACAGTATCTTGGGGGCAATTTGCTGCAGCCTCAGTATTAATTGCTGTTCCTGTAATGGCCCTATTCTTATACTCTTCCAAATGGCTCATTTCTGGCCTGACACTCGGTAGCGTCAAAGGATAGATTTATCCTCTCGATTATAAAATTTCCTCTTCCTTCCTTATTGTGCAATAAAAGGAGGAAGAGGAAATTTTTTCGCCTCAAAGCTGATATGACAAAAAAATATTTACTTACACTCCTACTTCTCCTATTCATCTCATCTTGCGCCTCCCCCACACCGACAGTTGCTCCGCCTCCGACGGCATCTCCAACAGCCTTGGCAGACTCAGATCAATGGTGGAGCAAAGCTGTTTTCTATGAAATTTTTGTTCGGTCTTTTAACGACAGCAACAATGATGGCATAGGAGACTTTAATGGCATCACCCAAAAACTAGATTATCTCCAACAACTTGGCATCACAGCCATTTGGCTGATGCCAATCTTCCCATCACCATCCTATCATGGGTACGACGTGACTGATTACTACAACGTCAATCCACAATACGGAACAATGGATGATTTCAAGAATCTCGTCAAAGAAGCACACAATCGGAATATCCACATCATCATAGACCTTGTCATCAACCATACCTCAGATAAACATCCATGGTTTAAAGATGCCAAGAAAGATCCCAAATCCCCTTATCGTGACTGGTATATATGGAGCGAGACAGATCCAAAGTATAACGGACCCTGGGGGGAACGCGTATGGCATTCTTCAACCACTGGCTTCTACTATGGGATTTTTGAAGCTTTCATGCCAGATTTAAATTACAAAAATCCAGCTGTGACCGCTGAGATGAATAAAATTGTTGCCTTTTGGCTAAAAGAAGTTGGTGTAGATGGTTTTCGGTTAGATGCTGCAAAACATCTTATTGAAGAAGGTACAGTTCAACAAAATACCAACTCTACTCATTTATGGTATCAAAATGAATTTTATCCAGCGTACAAGTCAATCAACCCAAATGCCATGACCGTTGGCGAAGTGTTCGGAGATGGACTAAACACAATCGCAGGTTATATTAAAAACGATCAATTTGATCTTGCTTTCAATTTTCAACTCGCGAATGATTTTCTAAAATCTGCAAATACGGGCAAGGCAAGTTATTTACCACCTGTTCTGGCTTTAAGCGAAAAAGCAATTCCAAATCATCAATATGCCACATTCCTAACCAATCACGATCAAAATCGTTCAATGTCTCAGTTAAACGGGGACATAAACAAAGCCAAGCTTGCCGCTTTTTTCCTGTTTACCTCTCCTGGTACTCCCTTTATTTATTATGGGGAAGAAATTGGTATGCAAGGGAAAAAACCTGACGAAGACATCCGCCGCCCAATGCAGTGGAGCGGAGAAGCAAATGCAGGGTTTACTACAGGCAAACCATGGCGTGCTCCTGCAACTGACTATACTACTGTCAATGTTACAGAAGAAACTGGAAATCCAGACTCTCTGGTTGAACATTACCGTGCGTTAATCAAACTGCGAAATTCCAATTCTGCGTTACAAACAGGGGACATCGTTCCATTAAAAGCCAGTGACCCTTCCATTTACTCGGCAATTCGGAAAGACTCAACTGGAACGTTTTTGATATTGGCAAATTTGAAAGATGAACCCATCACAGATTACAATATCGCGCTGGATGGAATAAGCTTGGCAGGCACTTCCTATAGCGTTGAGACTGTTTTTGGTGCTGGACAGGCAAATAGTCTAGAAAGAAGCGGCGAAAGCTTCAAATCATATCGGCCCTTTGACCAGCTCCCGCCATACGCAATGTATGTTTTGAAGTTAAATCCAAAATAAAATGAGGAAATCATGTCAACTCCAAAGTGGGTAAAAGATGCGATCTTTTATCAAATCTTCCCTGATCGTTTTGCAAAAAGCAAGAAAAATCCTGCAGGGAATTTACCATTTGAAGAATGGGATTCTGCCCCTACCTACCATGGGTTTAAGGGTGGGGATCTGTATGGTGTGATTGAAAAGTTGGATTATTTACAAGAACTTGGAATTACAGCAATTTATTTCAACCCAATCTTTGCTTCCGCTTCCAATCACCGTTATCACACTTATGACTACTACAATGTAGATCCGCTATTGGGTGGGAATGATGCGTTTAAAAAGTTGCTAAAAGAAGCGCATAAACGTAACATCCGCATTGTTTTGGATGGTGTATTTAATCATGCAAGTCGTGGGTTCTGGCAGTTCAACCATGTATTGGAAACTGGCGCCGCTTCACCATACCGCGATTGGTTTTATTTTGATGAAGAGCGATTGAAAGGGCAAAAACATTGGGGGGCATATCCAACCAACCATGAAGAAAATGCGCTTCATCATGAAGACAGCTTAACAGCAATTGGTTACCGTGCCTGGTGGAATTTACCTGCACTTCCCAAATTCAATACAGACACCCCTGCTGTGCGTGAATTTCTTTATAAAGTTGCCGAATACTGGATTGAGTTTGGCGTGGACGGTTGGCGCTTAGATGTTCCAGGTGAAATCAATGATGATGAATTCTGGCGTGAGTTTCGCCGCCGTGTGCGGGCCATTAACCCTGAGGCTTACATCGTCGGTGAAATTTGGCATGAAGCTCAGCGCTGGTTACAAGGCGATCAATTTGACGCTGTGATGAACTATTTAGTAGCAGCCGCTTCCATGAATTTCTTTGGAGCGAATCACCTTGATTTGCATACCATTCACCAAGCTGGTGGAATTCGAGACCGCGTCCGACCTATGCAAGCTTATGACTTCGCGAATGAGGTAGACCACATCCTTAATATCTACCCAACGGATATTACCTATGCACAACTAAATCTCCTAGATAGCCATGACATGCCGCGCTTCCTCTCGTGCGTACAAGGTGATAAAAATTCACTAAAACTCGCCTGGCTATTTTTATTCACTCTTCCTGGCGCACCTTGTATCTATTATGGCGATGAGATTGGCATGGATGGTGGGCATGATCCTGAGTGTCGCAAAGCTTTCCCTTCGGATGAAAGCAAATGGGATAAAGACTTGCTAGAGTATGCAAAAGCATGTACATCTCTTCGCACCAAACATGATGCGCTGCGACGTGGCGAATATAAACGTATTTATGCTGAAGGCGAGGTCATGGTTTACTCTCGCTCATCAAAAACTGAAAATATTTTGATTGCGTTTAATGTAAGCACTGAAGAAAAAACTGTAGAGTTATCTTTAGATGAAAAGCCAAAGGTTTTATTTGGCAAGCCTTCTATTTCAGGAAAGCACGTAACCATTCCTGCGCGCAGCGGAGTGGTGATTAAGTAACCCTATGAGCACTTCCCTTCACCAACCTGCCCCTCAGGTAAAACTTGTCCATCCAGAATGGACAAAAAATGCAGTGATTTATCAAATTAATACTCGCCAATTCACCCATGAAGGAACCTTCAAAGCGGCAGAGACGCATTTGCCAAGGCTAAAAGATTTAGGCATAGATATTTTATGGCTAATGCCTATTCATGAAATTGGTGAGAAAAACCGTAAAGGCACATTGGGCAGCCCTTACGCGGTCAAAGATTATTACAGCGTCAACCATGAATTTGGAACACTGGAAGATTTAAAACACTTTGTACAAGCGGCTCATGCACTTCAAATGCGCGTCATCCTCGACTGGGTGCCCAACCATACTGCCTGGGATAATGTATTAACCACAGAACACCCTGATTGGTATACCCACAATTGGAAGGGTGATTTTCATCCTACTCCATGGTGGGACTGGTCAGATATTATTGACCTGGATTATTCAAAAGTAGAACTACGTGAATACATATCAGCGGCGATGCGCTACTGGGTGAAGGAAGCAGATGTCGACGGGTTCCGATGCGATGTGGCTGGCTTTGTCCCTCTCGACTTTTGGAATACTGTTCGCAAAGAATTAGACTCCATAAAACCTGTCTTTATGCTGGCAGAATGGGAAGACCGCGATCTTCACACAGAAGCATTTGACATGACCTATGCATGGAGTTGGTATGACACCATGCTAAAGATTGCAAAAGGAGAAGGAGATGTAAACCTTTTGTTTATCTATTACTCATGGAACGAGAAAGCATTTCCCTCTGATATCATGCGCATGCTCTTTGTAAGTAATCATGATAAAAACTCATGGGAAGGCACACAGTTTGAGCAATTTGGTGATGCCACGGAAGCGACCATTGCTCTTTCAGTCGTTAGTGAAGGCATGCCTCTGATATACAATAGCCAAGAGGCTGGAGAAGCTAGGCGTCTGGCTTTCTTTGAAAAAGATCCAATTGAATGGCGTGAACATCCAATTGGGAATCTATATAAAAAGTTGTTTGCTTTGAAAAAGAAGAATTCTGCACTTTGGAATGCAAAGTGGGGCGCAAGAATGATTCACGTTCCAAACACTGCCGAAAAAGAAGTTTTTAGCTTTGTACGACAAAACGAAAAAGACAAAGTATTTGCTGTCTTTAATTTTTCCACTACGACTCAAAAAGTCAAGTTTCACGAAAACCTGTTTCATGGCACCTATACTGAATACTTAAGCGGAAAAAGTACTGAACTGACAGAACGCTCACAAGTAGAGCTAAAACCTTGGGAATACTATATCTTTGTAAAATAAAATCAAGACCTGCCTGAAGCCAGTTCAGAGCAGGTCTTTTTATTAAGTATATTTATAGGCTACAATTCATAAATTCAAATGAATAAACTGTGAGGAACCCATGGCCGAAAATGAACCACGAAAGCCAGAAGAAGTTTTAAACGAAGTGTTGGGAGAATTACAAAGCGAAAACCCTCAAGTTCGTTTACAGGCTATTTCAAAATTAAGTGAAATTAAATATAGCAGTGTCGCCATTCGTACTCAACTTGAAAAGATGGCCTTGCACGACCCAAACAAAGAGCTTCGCAAAATTGCAGCCACTGCATTATCACAACCCATACAACGCTTTGTTCAAAGCCGCCTCAACAAAATTGAACGGGGGAATCGTTATCTCTTTCTTCAAGAAATTGCAGAGTGGGAAAAGAACGGGCTGATTCAATCAGAAAATGCCGAAGTGATTCGTCAACGTTACGACTTCGACTTCACTCCGCCTCCTGCCGCTGCCCAACCTGCCCCTGTTTCAGAAAAAGCCCCTGCCCCTCAGCCAATAGAACCAGCACCAGCAACACCACAACCTGAACCGATCAAACAATCCTTGCTTCAATCATTATTAAGTGAAACAAGTATAAAAATATTTCTTTATTTGGGTGCATTCTTCGTTATTGCATCTGCCACCATTTTGGGCGCAGCGGTTCCAGAAGCTCGTTTACCTGTCTTAATAATTGGGACCATTCTCTTTGGTGGACTTTCGATTGCAATCAAGAAAAGACTGCCGCAACCAAGCTTTGCGCTTTTTATTGTATTTTCCTTTCTGCTTCCAATTACAGCCAATGTAATCGAGAATACCTTCAACCTTCCTGAAGCCCTTAGTGCAGGGTATTGGGTTATCGTCTTTCTAATCATGTCTTTGATTTGGGCTGGGAGCACATGGTTGTATGAATCGCGCCTATTTAGCATAACAGCTTTTATGTCCATTGCACTGGCCTTTTACCGCCTAGGTGACGTCTTCTCTGCCAAAGCGGAGGTTTACTTCTTATTAATGGGAATTTCTGCCCTAGTGGGGCTGGGAGGCGTATGGCTGGTGAAAAAGTGGAAGGGAGAAAACTTCACGCTTCCGCTTTTTGTTTCTGCACAAATTGTCCAAATCGCCATCATTTTTGCTTCGATGGTTTTATTCATTGGACATATGATTACCGCTCCAGAACAGCCACTTTGGAATCTAGTGTCGTTGCTCGCTTGGGGGCTTGCATTTATATTTTACGGCCTGTCAAATTCCTTAATTCCATTTCCACTTTTCCCGTGGATGGCAATGGCAACGCTGATCTCTTTCCCCTGGCTTATTGGTGCTGCTTTTAAACTAGAGTACTTAGGGAATGCTCTTGTCTTCTTTGGCTGGGGATTCGTCATTGCAACAGCAAGTGAAATAACTTATAAATTTAAGCGGGCTCGCAAATATAGCGTACCAGCGTTACTAGTCACATTGCCCACCCTTGGGGTTGCCATAATTTATGGATATCTCCACACAACTGAATTGGGAATGGGCATTGTGTTTGGAATTGGATTAATTTACACCATTCTCCATGCCATTCGTACACGTAGCTGGTTATGGGCTTTGGCGTTATTAAATCTTTCTACAGCCTATTTTTCATTCTTCAATTTATCCTTTATGGAAAAAATCGATATTCCATTCGGATATCAATTACTTTTTCTCAGTATATTATTCCTTTTACCAGAAATCGTATTCAAGGACAGTCAACCTCTCCATCGGGCATGGCGAACTCCTCCTCGCATCTTCGGGATATTGGTTACGACCTGGGCGTCTTTCCTTGTCCTTTTTGAGGACAACCATGCAATTACCGCAATTACGTTTGTAAGTTACACCATACTCTTTGCATTAATCACGCTCCGTCAACGTAAAGGAAATTATGGCTACCTACCCACTGCCTATCTATCTCTGGCTATTTATTTCACTCTTGATTATGCCAAACTTAATTACTGGTTATTAGCACTTACCCTATTATCTATAGCATATTTTGTGATTGGGGTAGTTATAAAATATGCATTCCCCACAAAAGAAAACTTGACCCGTACGCTACGCTACAGTGCCTTGATTCTAGGAACTCTTATTTCGTTTTTTGCACTATCAACTCTTCGAGAATATGGCGGATGGTCTGCCCTTGTCATTGGCTTGTTATTTGCTCTGGAAATGTACCTGAGCCGCGATGGTATCTTTGAGCCAGGATTACCCATTCTATTTAACGTTGGCGCCTTTTTACTTTTTCACGACTTGAAGGTTGAAATCACCTCTTATTACCTTTTAACGTTTAGTGTGGTTTGGATTATTTCAGATTTATTTGCACATCTTACATTTACCGAATCTCGACCGCTCAAGCTGATTGTCCGCGGACTGGCAGTGTTATTAACTTCAATCAGTTTTGAATTATTGTTCTTTGGGAAAACGACACCTGGCGTGATCGGATTTGGCATCTATACAATTCTTTTCTTAATCGTCACCATAGTCTATCGCAAGCCACTTCTTCTTTATACTTTTACAGCGACCCTTCCATTATTTATCACTTTCTTGTTTCGCGAGTTCGACCTCACCAAATGGATTCATCCAGTCATCTTTGTGGCAATTTTCTACTACGTCACTGGGTTTGCTTTACGAAAACTCGAACGCGCAAAAGACTGGGATGTCACACTTCTCATGAGTGGGCTCGGGCTAAGTCTCATTGTCTCGTTAGGCGCACCCAGTATCGGCGGAATCGATGCGGCAATTCCAGTGGCAATTGCGGCCACCCTTTGGGCATTTGAAGCCCTTGCAAAGAAAAATGTCTGGCTGGGATTACCATCTAATGGATTATATTTGCTAGCCTACTTCATCATCTTATACGAATTGAAGGTTGACCAACCACAGTTCTATTCAATAGGGGCGGCCTTACTTGGGCTGTTCCAACATTATTTATTAACTCGTGCAGGCAGTAAAACAGGGGCATTCCTTATGGGAACTGTCTCGCAGTTGGTTTTGCTTGGCACAACTTATATTCAATTGACAAGTACAGATTCTTTGCTTTATTTTGTTGCCCTGTTCTTTCAATCAATTGCAGTTTTAATTTATGGCTTGGTAATCCGCTCACGAAGCCTTACGTTTATGCCCATTATCATGGTCGTGCTTGGCGTCGTAACAGTGGTGTACAGTAAATTACAAGGGTTAAATACGGTTTTGATTATCGGTTGTACGGGTATGCTTCTGTTGGTCTTTGGCATCCTCGCCGTGGTGATGCGCGAAAGAATAACCAAACTGGGTGAACGGCTCAGTTCCTGGAAAGCCTAATAAAGTTTTTAAAAAAAAAAAACTCACATCGCATTTTTTTTTTAAAACGGATTTTTCATCTGTATAGTATCATTACTTCATGCTCAACCGAATTTTTCATCAAACAGATGTCCCTAAAAAATATCAATCGAATTTCATCCACCTATATTTTGATATTGGATGGTTTGGAATCTTAAGTGGATCGGCAGTTAACTTTCTAAACGTTTATGCAGCTCGCCTTGGTGCTTCAGGAACTCAAATTGGATTAATTGCCGCCGCATCGGCAATTGTCAATCTCGTCATTGCCATTCCCTCAGCAAATTGGGTCGAAAAACGCGATACAAATCGCGCTGTATTTTGGTCTTCCGTTGCATATCGCCTTGGTTACGCTCTGTGGATTCCACTACCGTTAATCACCAATCATCAGCTACAAATTTGGGCATTGATTGCCATCACCTTTCTGATGGCAATTCCACTTACACCATTAGGTGTAGGCTTCAACGCTTTATTTGCAGAAGCCGTGCCAACAAATTATCGTGCGCAAGTAGCAGGGACTCGTAACGTCGTCTTTGCCATGACCTACATGGCCAGTTCCCTCCTCAGCGGATATTTGCTCAAAAGTCTCTCCTTTGTCACTGGATATGGGCTCATTTTCGCAATTGGATTTTTCGGCGCGGCCATGAGTAGCGTACATCTCTTTTTCATCAAACCTCTTGTTGATGAAAAAACTACGCTTCAGACTACGCCTATCCCTGCTCCTCAGCCAAAAACAGATTCTCCCCGAGGCATTCTCGCCACCCTGCGCATTGACGTTATCCAAAGCCCATTTAGCCGTGTGTTGATTCTGTTATTTTGTTTTCACCTTGCACATTATCTGACCAATCCTTTATATGCCTTATTCAATGTCAATGTTTTACACCTCAATGACAATAATATTGGGATTGGAACAGCATTATATTATTTGACAGTTTTCATGGGCTCAACCCAATTAAGCAGAATTGTCCGAAGGATGGGGCACAAAAAAGTAACAGGCTGGGGCGTGCTTGGAATGTCAACTTACCCCATTTTGTTGGCACTCTCCTCACAAGTTTGGCATTATTATCTGGTTTCAATTCTAGGAGGCGTCACCTGGGCATTTGCAGGTGGTGCTTATGCCAATTACATGCTTGAAAAAATCCCGCCTGATGACCGCCCTTCCCATCTTGCATGGTATAACATGGCGCTCAATGCAGCTATTCTCCTTAGCTCCTTTATTGGTCCAGCTATAGGCGATGGGCTAGGGTTAGTAGCAGCCTTGATCGTTTTTGGCCTAATGCGCGCACTGGCAGGGCTTGCCATTTTGAAATGGGGCTAGACACTGCCTGTGTTAAAATAAAATCATGACAGAAGACATTAAGATCGTTGCCAACAATAGAAAAGCAAGTTTCGAATACTTTCTGATGGAAAAATTCGAGGCTGGCCTTGCCCTGCAAGGGACTGAAATCAAGTCCATTCGCGCAGGGCAAGTCAGTATTCAAGAAGCCTACGTTGACATCCAGGACGGCAAGGAAGCCTGGTTAATCGAGTCACACATCGCAACCTACGAACAGGCCAGCCGCTTCAACCACGACCCCAAACGGAAGCGAAAATTGCTCCTACACAAAAAAGAGATTACCGAGCTTTGGAATAACGTCCGCATCAAAGGCATGACAGTTGTACCGCTTCGGATGTACCTCAAAGATGGACGCGCCAAACTTGAAATTGCTTTGGCAAAAGGCAAAAAAGCCTACGATAAGCGGGCCACTATTGCCAAACGCGACGAAGCACGAAGCAATGAAAGAGAATCAAGAATCAGGTAAGCATTTTCTCCTTCTCCCCAAAAAAAGGAGAAAATAGAAATAAAGAAAGAAGCTACACCATGCCACCTTCCACCCTTGGCGGAATCAATCTACTAAAAGAATCTGAAAAGCGTGCCATTTATGCACGTTATATTCCCAAACAACTTCTTGATAAATACAACATCCCACCATTGACCTCGGCTGCTGGCTATAACCTCTTACAATTTCGTTTTGCAAGCGGCTCAACTGATGTAGAAATGCGCCTCTTCCACGAGGTTGATTTTCCAGATCCCATTCTTTACGCTCATCTCACCGACACGATGAATGGTCAAATCCATGTGCTACTTTACATCTTAAACGATCCCTCCTCCCCACGTTACGATGTAGATAAAATGCCAAATGGATCTCCTACAAAATTTGGGACCTTACAAAGGAATATTGAAGCAGAGAAACTTTCTCTCGCGGCTGGGCTGGCACCAGGTCAAGTCCGACGCGGGTTGCGACTACTGGGCCAAGCCATTGAAGCATTTGAAGGCTTCGTTACAGAACTCGGTCATGACATGTATTTTGTCGAGCCGTTGTATTATCACAATGCTGTTATTTTTGAACGTTATGGCTTTGCGTATCAAATGGGAAAACGTTTGATGAACAGCATTCATGAAGGCTTTAAACCAGGCGGCGATTTACATGCCCAACTTGATGGCTCAAATGAATTTCGTCAACCAGATGCCGCCATGAAAATACGCAAACGCTCCTGGGCCATTCATGATGGCATTTTAGGTGAACCCTTCACCAATGTCACTATGTATAAAAGAGTGGGAAATCACGCAGGCATCAGTACCACACCTGATTGTGAGTGGTAAATAGCGAAATAATCAATTTTCACACCATGGAACTTTCTAGCTAAAAATATCGTCCTGTAAATTGGGCTCCTTGACAAGCCCAAAAGTTCAAAGCATACTTCCTTTAGGGAAAGGTAGGTCAATGTGAACAAGCAGCAAACGATTCGCTTTGGAGTTTTGGCTTTACTCACTATTTTGGCTATTTTAGGTACGCTGAGTGTGCCATCAACAAAGGACCTTATGGTAGATGTCCAACCCATTGGACTACAAATCGTGTCACAAAGCCCAGCAGATGGGCAACGATTAGAGCTTTCCGCTCCAATTGAAATTACATTTGACCGCGATATGGATCAAGTGAAAACAACAGAAGCATTCTCGCTTCTCAATGCAGACCTCAAGCCTGTTTCTGGAAAAATCACATGGGGCAATTCTCGGACATTAACCTTCACTCCAAATATCCCTCTACAAGCCTCTACAACCTATAAAGCAGTCATCTCCACTCAAGCCACTGCATTAGATGGTGCTACTTTAAACGAAGAGCAAACTCTAGAATTTCCAACCATCGAATTGCTTTCAGTAGCACAATTTTTTCCTGCTAATGCGACTTCTGACGTAGATTTAAATGCCAATATTACTGTCATTTTTAACCACCCTGTTGTGCCAGTGATACTCAAAGAAGAACAAGACAAGTTACCACAGCCCTTAAAATTTATACCTCCTATCAAAGGGAAAGGTGAATGGGTCAATTCATCAGTGTATGTATACCAGCCAGAAGAAAACCTAAAGAGCGGTACCCGTTATCAAGTTCGAATCGAGGCGGGATTAAAAGATGTCAACGGCAACCAATTGGAGTCATCTTATAAGGCCCAGTTCAGTACTCGAAAACCATCTGTATATAATGTAGTTCTCAAAAATGGAGAAACTTTATACAACAGAAACAATGGGACAAACAACATTCCGCTTGACCAAAAATTTATCGTCTCTTTCCAAGATCAATCGATGAATACCAAAAGCGTTGAAGCTGCCATTCAAATTATTGACAACGAAAAGCAGACCACTTTTCCTCTTTTATTTGAATGGAACGACAGTAAAACCGAAGTAACGGTTTCACCAGATGGTAAGTTTAAAATGGCGGGATACTATCGATTGATCATAAAAAACACTGCACAAGCAAATGATGGAGGATATATACGAGAAGCATTCACTGTGAACTTCTCGACAATTCCATATCCATCACTAGTGGCCACATCTCCAAAAGCCAACACTACCCTGCCAGATTACACTTCGAATATTACATTATCTTTTGCTTCAAAAATGAATGTTGATAGCATAAAATCGCATCTTCAAATTACCCCTGCGATAAAAGATGCAGAAACTTATTTTAATTCCTATGGCAACACCAACACGTTTAGCATCTATGGCCTTGAGCCCGATGTAGATTATGTGGTACGTCTGGAACCAGGCATGGAAGATATTTATGGAAATACCATCAAAGATGGTTTTTCATTTACTTTCAAGAACGGCAACTACCCTGCTTATACAAGGCTGGCATTGCCATACCTTCCATTGATATATCGTGCAAAAGGTGTTCAGGATATTTATTTTGAGCACTTAAATGTAGACCAAGCCTCTTTATACATATATCCTCTTTCTTTCGAAGAATTCCAAACCATTACGAATAGTTCAACAGGAACAAATAGTTATCAGCCAAAATCCAAACCCATTCGTGAATGGGATTTGCCAAATAATAACAAAAAGAATGAGCTTGAAACTAGTTTCTTTTCACTTAAAGATGAAAACGGGAATCCACTTAAACCTGGGTTTTATTTTGTCGGTTCCAAAGTTAACCAGTTTACATATGACACTGCATTTTATGATGCACATATAATTATTGTTGCAACTGACAATGTCACCATGAAAAGCTCAGCCACAGAAGGGTTGGCTTGGATAGTAGATTTGGAAAGTGGAAAACCACAACAGGGAGTTCCAGTTACTTTTTATGACGAGCATTTTGTAGAGCTTGGTAAAAGTATTACCGATAAAGATGGCGTTGCGTTCTTAAAGGATTTAAAGAAAACCCCATACTTTACCCGTTCAGAAGGAAATGGCCACTTTGCTTTTACTGCCATTGGCTGGGGTAGTGGTGCAAGTGCAGGCAACTTTGGCATTATGGGGGGGTACTACACTACCCCTGAAAGCTTGTTCGGGTACATTTACACCGATCGCGCACTATATCGCCCTGGACAGGATGTATATTTCAAAGGCATTCTGCGTGAAAATGATGACTTACACTACAGCATTTCTAACCTTGATCATATTTATGTTGTTGTTCAAAGCAGCGGGGAGAATATTTATGAAAAATCCATTCCCGTCTCTGGCCTAGGAAGTTTCAGCGATATGCTCAAACTGTCTAGTGGCTCAGAAGTTGGCACTTATTATATTTATGTGTATAAAAATAAACCGACGCCAACCGACGCCCCTATTACCAATATCAGCTTCCGTGTAGCTGAGTATGAAAAACCTGAATTTGAAGTAACAGTCACTCCAGATCATGTAGACGTTTTGAAAGGCGATACTGTAAAATTCGCAATCGATTCTACTTATTATTCAGGTGGTCATGTTGCAAATGGCAATGCAAGCTGGTTTATCGAGTCAAACAATTTCGTTTTCACACCATCCAATGATTATTCGGAATACAATTTTACAGATTGGGATATCGATAGCTATTTCTATCCTACATCTGGATATAGCAGGGAAACAATTGCTGAAGGAGAAAATGCCACAGATGCAAATGGTCACACTGATATCTCACAAGAAATGGATTTTGGAGAAAAGATTCCCAGTCAAACCGTAACTTTTAACACCAATGTCACCGATGTGACTGGAAATATTGTTAGTGGGGGGACGAATGTAATTGTTCACCAAAGCGAGTTTTACGCAGGAATTCACCCACAATCCTATGTTGGTACACAAAACAAACCACAGAATTTTGACGTGGTGGTCCTTGATTGGGGATCACAGCCTATTGCCAAACAGGTTGTTAACGTGAAATTTGTAGAAAGACAGTGGTTTAGCGTACAAGAACAGGATAAGCAGGGTAATTTACAGTGGAAATCTTCTGTCAAGGAAAATCTTATTGACCAGCAAACTGCAACCACTGGAATTGATGGAAAAGTCACCCTATCTTTTATTCCACCCAAAGGCGGTGTATATAAAGCAACAGTTACTGTTAAAGACTCAAAGGGAAATCTCCAGCAATCCTCTGCGTATATGTGGGTTTCCGGCAATGATTATGTCGCTTGGAGACAAACTAATGACCGCTCCTTTAGTTTGATTGCAGACAAAGACTTATATTCTCCTGGCGATGTGGCTGAAATTCTGATTGCGCAACCTTTCGAGGGAAAAGTCTATGCCCTCGTGACTTACGAGCGTGGACACATCTACAAAGAGGAAGTTGTCCTTCTTGAAGGAAACAGCACTATTTATAAATTACCAATTACAAATGAAATGGCACCCATAGCCTACGTTTCTGTATCCGTGCTAAGTGGAGCAGAAAACACCAATGTTCCAAATTACAAAATTGGAATGACTACTTTACATATTGATACAGAAGAAAAAATAATAGATGTAACTGTGACACCAAGTAAAAAAACAGCGGGGCCAGGTGATGAGATTACCTACAGTATTACAACAAAAGATATCAATGGCAAGCCTGTTTCTGCAGACGTTTCTCTTGCAGTCATTGACAAAGCCATCCTAGCACTTGCGCCTTCCAATTCAGCGTCATTACTATCGAGTTTTTATCCAGAACGCGAGCTCGGAGTGATGACAGCTTTAGGATTGGTCTCTAGCGCAGATGCGTACAATGAAAATTATCGCAAAACCGTGGCAGATGGACAAGCAATGGGTGGTGGTGGTGGTGATAACCTTGGTGTAATCACTGTGCGTCAGAACTTCAAAGATACAGCCATTTTTAAGGCGCAGATCACAACTGATCAAAATGGTGAAGCACAAGTTACATTTAAGTTGCCTGAAAATCTTACCACCTGGCATGCAGATGTTCGAGCAGTCACCAAAGATAGCCGCGTTGGAGAGGCATCTGTTGAGATTGCCAGCAACAAGCCACTTTATGTCCAGTTGCAAACACCTCGCTTCTTTGTTTCAGAAGATAAAGTTCAAATCGGTGCAGCACTGCACAATAATACAGAAAGTTCCATGATGGTAAATGTCACTCTCGATGCAACAGGAGTAGTGATCAACTCTGATATTCTACAAAGCGTGAAGGTTGAACCAGGGCAACAACAATATGTCACATGGGATATTCTTGTAAACAAAGATAGTAAACGGGTTGACCTGACAGCAACAGCGGTATCTGGTCAGTATACAGATGCCAGTAAACCTACAGCTGGTACTCTGGACAATCAGGGTATCCCTGTTTTCAATTTCACCACAACCGAAACAGTTGGAACTTCAGGGATGTTATCTTCCACAGGCACTACCACTGAAGCAATTCAACTACCTACTTCCTACAATTTCACAGATGCCAATTTAAACATCGAAATCTCGCCTTCACTTATTGCCTCCATGCAGTCAGGGTTTACCTATCTTCAAGATTATCCTTATCTTTGTACCGAACAAACGATCTCCCGCTTCCTACCTAATCTGATTACTGCTCACACCTTAAGAAAAGCTGGCCTTAATTACAGTTTACAAAAGGACCTTGATATGCAGGTCAACTCAGCTCTACAAAGAATTTACGCCAAGCAACTTTACGATGGAGGCTGGAGTTGGTGGGATGGCCCTGAAAGTGATCCACAATCTAGTGCATATGTTGTGTATGGATTACTAGAAGCGAAAGCAGCTGGATACCCCATTTCGGAATCTGCCCTCCAAAATGGCATCGAATACTTAAAACAGAACGTTCCATATCTCAATCAAAATGCTTCTCAATGGATGTTTAATAGAAATGCGTTCATACTCTTCGTACTCGCAAAAGGCGAGGCAATCAAGTCTGGCTCTGCCCAGTTAAACTACTTATACAAATACAATGACAACCTAAGCTTGTACGCAAAAGCTTACCTTGCACAAACCTTCCATCTATTAGATTCTAAGGATGAACGAATTAACACGCTTATGTCTGACCTACAGACCGCAGCCATCCAATCATCCTCAGGTGCTCACTGGGAAGAAGGTACAGCTGACTTTAGAGGTTGGAATACTAACACCCGTACTACAGCTATCGTATTAAATGCCTATATTCAGATTCAGCCTCAAAACCCGACTACAATCAGTGCAGTCCGCTGGCTAATGGCACACCGCCAAAATGGCTATTGGTATTCAACTCAAGAAACAACATGGTCATTAATTGCACTCAACAACTGGTTGATTGTGTCAAAAGATTTTGAAACAGACTATAAATTTGCAGTTGGATTAAATGGTAAATCCATCGAACAAGGCCATACTGACAAACAACATCTTGAAGATGTTGTAAATTTACAAGTAAAGCTTGAAGATATGCTAAAAAATCAGGCGAATTATCTGGTGTTCACTCGCGGAAGTGGAACGGGCAATCTATATTACACAGCAAATTTACAAATGATTCTTCCCGTAAAAGAAGTAAAAGCTCTTGACCAAGGCATTACTGTTAGCCGTCAGTATTTCTTGATAGATGACCCCAAAACACCAATTACATCTGCAAATCAAGGCGATATTGTGCAGGTGCGATTAACGCTAGTTGCTCCTTCAGATTTGTATTATGTCTCAGCAGATGATCCTCTTCCAGCAGGGTTGGAAGCGATAGATTCTACACTTACCGCAGACACTTTGGTTCCATCCAACTACACAATCACTGATTTCAACAAACGTGGTTGGGGTTGGTGGTATTTTGACCATACCGAGTTGTACGATGACAAGATTGTCGTTTCAGCAGACTATCTACCAGCAGGGACCTATGTGTATACGTATTTAGCTCGTGCAAGCAATATAGGCACATTCAATGTGATACCACCTACCGCCTCTGAGTTCTATTTCCCCGATGTAAGCGGGCGCGGTGAAGGTAGCACATTTATAGTGAAATAAATCTAAAAACAATTAGCTTTCTTTTTAACTGCAAAGACAAAGAAACAGGTATGTTTTATGTCTTTGCAGTTAAATTTATTTATTGTCCATTCAACACTGTGATAGAAATTTCAGCAGTTTTGATATGATTTCCACTTTTGTCATTACCCTCTGCCCAAAAACGATGTTCACCAATAGATAATTTCCACCAAGCCTGATACGGTGGAATTGAGAAAGAAGAAATGATCCTTCCATCCACCCACAAAGTCACATCAGAAAAACCTTGTCCACTAATTGCTTCAATGGAAATCTGTTGTGCAGATGGGTCTAATTTAGAGTAAATACGATACACCGAACTTGGAACAGGAGAAATCATTACCAAATCGTTTTCGAGATTGGCGCTAGCCTCTGAATAATCCGAAATCAAAGATAAGCCCTGTTCGTGAGCCCATAATTGTGCTTCTAGCGGAAGATCAAGCACAATTATAGATTGACGATGTTCAATTGGTGTTACATCTGTAGCAAGCTGGTTAGTAAATGCATCTACCCAGATCTGCTTGTAGAATGTATCTGGGGTAAGAGGCTCTGTACCCTCAATAAACCATTCAGATTTAGTATGAGCACAAAACTCTGTTGGGAGTAAACCAGACATCTCGCAAACCTTTACTTCCCTTAAGCCATCAGGCCGAACAAAAGTTTGCTCGGGCTGACCTTCCAAAATCGTACGCATAGCATCATGCCAAATTGGAGCTGCTCCCGTCAGACCTGTAACATTCCGCATGGCTTCATAAGTACTATTTCCTACCCAAACCCCTACTACCAAATCTGGTGTGTACCCTATAGTCCAGTTATCATGATAATTTGTGGTAGTACCTGTCTTAACAGCTGCAACACGGTCTAACTTTAGCGTACTGTTTAATCCAAAAGCACGAGAGCGAGCATGGTCATCACTCAACACATCACTAATTAACCAAGCCACACGGGGGTCGATAACTTGCACCGGGGTGCCTTGAGATTGAGTAAAAGCTAATTTACCATCGGCAGTATGCACATCAAGAATTAAGCGATGTTCAACATAATTACCTTCGTCTGCAAGAGCTGCATAAGCGTTGGTCAATTCTAGTAAACTCACCTCACCACCTCCAAGTGCCAGAGATAAATCATAACGATCTGGATCATTCAAGGTGGTAATTCCTAAACGTTTTGCAATTTCAATAGCACGCTCAATTGTCACTTTTTGTAGAGTCTTTACGGCCGGGATGTTTAGGGATGAAGCCAGCGCATCACGTACAGTCACATAGCCATGCTGCGTTCCATCATAATTAATTGGGGTGTAAGACACATTATTATTAGTAATAAAGGTGGTATACACATCCAAAATGGGTGTGCCCACCGTCCACGGCTCTGCTTGTTGAGGATCCAGGGCAGAAGCATAAATAAATGGTTTAAAAGCTGAACCTGTTTGTCGTGGTGATATCGCCATATTCAATGCACCGCGAATCTTTGCATCAAAATAATCAGCACTTCCTACCAATGCCAGCACATCTCCAGAAGCAGGCTTCATCACAACTACTGCTCCATTATTAACATTATGGGAAATATTTCCCTCGGTCATCTTAAACCATTGAATTTGGTGAACGACAATACTTTCCACATTTTTCTGGATATTCAAGTCAAGGGTAGTTCGCACAACTAGACTATCGTGTGGATTTAATTCACCATTTAGAAACATTGCGTCCAATTCATCTTTAATCAACCAGACGAAATGTGGCGCTTCAATTGGGTATGGAGCAGGATTAAAATTAAGAGGTGTCACCTCTGCTGCAAGTCTCTCCTGTTCGTTGATGTAACCATGTTTTTCCATCAAACCAAGTACAACCCTTTCCCGATTGATAGCTAAATCAGGATTGGTGAATGGATTGTACAACCCTGGAGTTTGCGTCAAGCCTGCTAGCAATGCACATTCAGGCAAAATCAAGTCTGAGGAAGTTTTCCCAAAATATGTTTGAGAAGCTGCTTCTACTCCATATGCCATTCCCCCATAATAGATTTGATTCAGATACAAAGCTAGGATTTCATTTTTAGAATAAACACGAGTCAATTCCCAAGCAAGAATAGATTCACGCAACTTTCGTCGAAGAGACCGCTCAACACGTTCATCGTGACTAAGCAACAAAGTCCTCGCTACCTGTTGGGTAATGGTGCTTCCCCCAGCCAATGTTTCTCCCCCTTTGAGGTTAATCCACAAAGCACGAAAAATTCCTTTAATATCTACACCAGGATTAGAATAAAAATTTTCGTCTTCAACAGCAACAGTTGCATCCTTCATACATTGTGGAATATCTTCAAAAGCCAGGACGATATTTCTTCCGCCATTTTCAGGCAACACATCATAAAGCAATTGTCCGTTGCGATCCGTAATACGAATACTGGTCTGGTTCAAATGGCTAGGCAATAAGTCTAGAGATGGGAGATTGTAGAATACATAAAAGTAAGTAAGAATAAATAGAAACAATATTCCACCCACAGAGTTCAAAAAAATACTTTGTCGTGAAATTGGTTTTTTGCTTATTTTATGTTTTGTAGACATAGACTAATTCTAACAAACATCATTAAACAAAAAGAACCACAATCTCTTGTGGTTCTTTTTTAGTAGCGGGGGCAGGACTTGAACCTGCGACCTTCGGGTTATGAGCCCGACGAGCTGCCACTGCTCCACCCCGCATCGATTAGTAAAGCCCGCCGATATTACCACATCAGACAGAATAAAGTCAAGTAAATAAAAAAATATTTCATAAACAAATTGCAATGCAACGAATGGGAAATGAGTACCAATGAATAAATGGATTTGTTAAGATTTAGTGTATAATAACCAAACCTTAACAAAAAGACTTTGCCAATTTTAAGGTTTATCTTTCAAAAAGTTATTATCTAAATCAAACCTATGAAGACAACTACACTCCTGGTCATTGAAGGCCGACACGCTGAAGTCCCTTCCTTTGCAGCTGATTTGCAAAAGAAGGGATTTGATGTGCATACGGCACAGAATGGCAGCCATGCTGTCACAAGACTCAAAGAAGTCAGCCCAAGCCTTGTTATTATCAACGCGGCTTCCCTTCGCAGTACAGGATTACGCATTTGCCAATCCATTCGCGAAAAAGATGCCAAACTCCCGATTATTTTAATTCTTGAAAATGATGTAGAAGTTGCCAAAGACGCAGCCGATGCAGTTTTATATTTACCCTTTACTGCCCAAAAACTGGTCAATCGCGTCAAACCACTTTTACCTGGTGACGGAAAAAACGTTTTACATGTTGGCCCCATTCGCCTTGATCTTGAAAAACGACGTGTGCGTTCCCTAGGTAAAAACACAAAGCTTACCCCTCGCCTTGTAACCATCCTTAACTTATTAATGGATAAACACGGTGAGGTGATTGAACGTGAGACTTTATTCAAGAAGGCATGGGAAACCAACTACACTGGCGACACCCGAACTCTTGATGTTCATATTTCTTGGTTACGTCGAGCTATCGAACTTGACCCCGAAAATCCAAAATTCCTAAAAACCATTCGTGGTGTAGGCTATCGGTTAGATATTTAGTTGATAACGCTTACCTTGAGCTGTTACCAATCGGATACAAATCTTGCCTCCGATTTTTATTTTTAATTCAAGAGGAAGCTCCCCGCTTCGCACGTGACGTTGAGCCTGTGCCGTGCTTCTAAATATTTTCCCATCCCAATCAGAGTCAACTTCCCAAAAATCTACGGTTAGACTAGATTTCAACGAAATTACATCTCTCCCTATTTTGCAGGTTGTCTTGGGTGGATTTTTTAATTGTATTTTTTCAGATTCGGCATCGTATTCAAATGAAGTAACAGCTTTTGAATTAACCAATCGACTACGCGTAGTATGTAAAGCACGAAAAGTCTCATCAACTGCAATAAATTTTCTGCCATTTTTTGCAGCCACATATGCTGTAGTACCTGAACCGCTAAAGAAATCAGCAACAAGATCTCCCTTATTCGAAGAAGCAAGAATAATTCTCTCAAGCAGAGCTTCTGGCTTTTGAGTTGGGTACCCAGTACGCTCATTATGTAAGCGAGCTACCACTGGGAAATACCACCAATCTTCTGGTACTTTTCCGCGTTCGAGATCTGGGACTTTTCCAAAACCAGCTTTACGGGAAGACTTGAATGTGGTCAATGTATTTGGATTATACGGCTCGCGTACAGCATCTGCATTGAATGTGTACTCTTTCCCCTTCGCAAAAGAAAGAATAGTGTCATGCTTGCGATTAAATGCCGTCTTAATTGGAGACGGGCCATGATATGTCCAAATAATTTCGTTGATGAAATTTTCTGCTCCAAAAATTTCATCCAGAATTAAACGGGCATAGGCATCTGCGTGCCAATCAAGATGCAAATAAATTGTTCCATTGGGGGCAAGCAAACGATACATTAATTGCAAGCGCTCATAAAGAAATTGCAAATAGGAATCAAGGTCAAGCCAATCATCATGATACCCATCCGCAAGCTTCCATTTCGCTGGCTTACGTGAATCTTCTCCCCTCCCAATGCGAGCTGTGAATTTTCGATTGGTAAAAAATGGTGGATCTACATAAATAAGATTCAGCTTGCCTTCATATTCAGGCAAAAGTGCTGCCATCACCGACAGATTATCTCCCAAAATTAAGCGACCATCTGCTTTAGATTTTGGGTAGCCACGTCCGCCTGGATGCAGGATAGAGTCTACTGAAATAGTAGCAGGTTTGGGCGCGGCGGGATGCTTTCCTGTCCAGTTTAATAAAGGCATGAGGATTTATTTTCTTTTCGACAAAAGAATATGAGATTTTAGTAATGAATTTCCACAGCCGTACCAATGCCGTAATGATTCGAGACTGCATCGGCTGAATGTGGAGGCTGAGTCCAGCGGAAAATCCAATTGGCTTCTTCAGAACGCATATTGATACAACCATGGCTCATTTCTGTACCAAAGTTTTCATGCCAATAGGTGCCATGAAATGCATGACCTACCGGAGTGAAAAATGAGGTCCACGGAACACCAGCCAACACATAATTATCAACGTCGGCAAGCAAATTTCCACCTTGCCCTACGCTAAAATAACTATATCCCATATGTTTGGATGGCATTTTTTCAAGCACATTAAATTTACCATTTGGCGTGGTCGTAGAAATTCCTTTGCCTGACTGCCCACCACCACGAATCCCAGATGAGATGTTGGTTTGGAACACACTTTTTCCATATTCATAGGCGGTGAGTGATTGAGTGGAAAGATTTACTTCAATCAACTTTTCTTCAGAAGGAACATTCGGGCTGATTGGATCAAAAATATCCTTCGGGTAAACACGCACATGAATAGCAGGTACAAAATAAGGCACGTTTGAATCGAGATCATCAAAAATGCGATACCAAGGCCCTGAATAATCTGCCATGACTGGGCCTTCGTCCACCTTATCAACCCAATGAACTGAACCATAATAAAGGGGAGGATTAAGAGCCTCCCACCCTCGTGCCTTGGAAAACCGATAAGGGGTCGTAAAGGGAACTGTAATCTCGGATAAATGTTTTGTGCCTTCAGCAATATCTTGCGGCTTTTGATAAATAGTCTTTACGCGCTGTAGCCGTCCACGGTGCATATAACCACCCCATACACGATACCAAACGGGATTAAATTTCGGTTCTTCTGCAATAAACTCTTGATAGACATGGACAAGCTCATCACGGTACCAAGTGAGTTCAATGCGGCTGTCGTCAGTGGCTTCTTTACGAACTGGCATTTGTGTTGTGGCAATTCGAACCACAAAACTATCATCAAAATCAGTTAGGCCAGGCAGAAAAGGTGTAAACGCCAAACTCCCCAAGGCCAAACCGCCTAATTTCAAAAAGTCTCTACGAGAAAAATAAGGTTTCATAGACAAAATTTTACACCATATTCTTTAAGAATATGTGAGAATTCGCATTAAACAAAACCGCCCTCTTGGTAGAGGGCGGTCTATCTATTCAATTGTTTGGTTTAGGCTTCTACTGTTTCAACAATCATATCTTTCAACAAAATTTCAAGTGCCATGGTATGGCTGCAGCGCTTATGGGTGAGGAAAAACTCACAGTCGCAAGTAAAGGTTCCATTTGCATAAGTGACGTGATGTTCGTTATTGTCCCCATGAAAAGTCAAATCAAATTGGTTGAATTTGAAGTGGTGGCGGTCTTCTGCATAGCGTTTTGCCTTTTCCAACTTGCCGATCATTCCGTAGTCCATGGTAGAGTACTCCTTTTTGGTTAGGAAGATAAACATAAAGACACGCAGTTAAATCTGCGTGTCTTTATGAACAACATTGGGTCTTGCCGTGAAATAATCGCATGTGAGCGTTACCTCTTGATATGGTGAGTATAGTACTTTTCAAAAGACAAGTCAACAAGAAAACAAGTCGTAGTATGGATTCGTATGGGAATCGTAAGTTTATATGAATACACGCATCAGACTTAGCCGACACTTGAATTAGCCTTAGAAGTATCTTTTTCGCTTCAAAATTTCGCAACAAAAAAAGACGGCAACCTTAGCGGTTGCCGTCTCATACTATTATTTTTTCTTGCTAGCTTTTTTCTTTATTACTTTTTTAGCAACAGGCTGAACTGTCGCTTTCTTACTCACTGTAGGCTTTTTTACCGAAGATTTCTTCGCCACTGGTTTCTTGGTTAAAACAGCTTTTTTAGTAGCTGGCTTCTTTACGGTTGAAGCTTTTTTCTTTACCGCAGGTTTTGCCTTTGTCTTCGTGGATTTGGGAGTACTCACCTTTTTGGCAGGAGCTTTCTTCTTGACAGCTTTTGAAGCTACGGCCTTTTTCGTAACAGGTTTCTTCTTTGTAGCAGGCTTTGCCTTTTTCTTTGAAACTGCCTTCTTAGTCGCTTCTGCCTTCTCAACAACGCCAAACATCTCTTCCCACTTCTTCTGCATAGATGGAACACTGCCACCATTGAGAGAGTCGTGAATCTTAGTCCATTCTGCGCCATTTACAAAGCGAAAATCCATAAATGCATAACATTGATATGCACCGAGTTCGACGTACAGTCCTTTATCGCGCAATTCGGCACAAGAACGGATATATTCCTGATGAGTAACATAATCTTTGAAAATTACATACCCATTATTCGGAAGACCAAGTGCCTGTGCAAGATTTTTATGCTGTACGCCAACCGAGTTTTTCACCCAGCCACGTGTATCAGCAAATTTATTGTGATAAATAATCAATCCACGTTCGTTGTGGAAACGATTGGAATACGCATAGACTTCTTCGTTGACGCTGCCGTTCGTTGAGAAAAAGTCGTAGAGTGTAAACTGCTCCACGTCAGCAAACAGGTAACGGCGGTGTAGAAGCGGGAAGATACGCCACTCATGACCACGGATGAGTCCATCATCAGGGCGTTCATCCATTTTGGGCTTACGATATTCCATTCCATATTTTTCGGAATAACCTTCGACTTGACCATGTCCGAACATGGGAAGACCAGGTAAAGTAGCGAGAACAGTGCAAATACCGAAATATTTATCGCCACTTCCAAACTGCTCCACAGCAGTTTTTTCATCGGGGTTATTCATAAAATTGACATAACGCTTAAGAATTTGTGGATCAAATTCAAGTGTATTTTTAATGGCAAGGCGATACTTGGCGTTATCTTCATCACGGAGCATATGCATGAACGCGGAGTTGTACACACGATGCATGCCAAGCGTGCGAACGAAATATCCTTCCATCAACCAGAAAGCTTCTGCGAGAAGTAAAGTATCGGGAACCTCTGCGGCAACACGATCTACCACTTCACGCCAAAACTCAGTTGGGATGGCTGCATCAAATTCAGCTTTTGTTAACCCATATTGCGAACGCGATGGAATGGCACCGCCAGCACCAGGCTCGGGAAACCACAAGCGTTGAATATGTTTCTTTGCGAGAGTCATAGCCGCATCAAAACGAATCACTGGGAAGTTACGTGCCACATGCAAAATCGTCTGGATGACAGCTTCACGAACTTGTGCCTTGGTGTAATCTAGCTGAGCTGTATCATTCCAAGGGAAGGATGTGCCATCATTGCCGTGATAGATATATTTCAGGTCTCCTGTTTGATGGTCACGGCGTTGAAAGACAACAGAAGCATCGGTCTTATCGTAATAATGATCTTCGAGATAAATTCCTACGCGAAGGTCATCAGAAAGGTTTTCTGATTTAAAAGAATAAGAAGGATATGGGGTTTGATTTAAAGACAAGAACCAATCAGGATGTTCCACCACCCAAGTGGAATCAATGCCCATGTGATTTGGAACCATGTCTGCAGAGAGGCGAATTCCACGTTCCCAGGCACGAGAGCGAAGATTGTTCAACGCATCCCATCCTCCGAGGTCGGTTGCAATGTCATAGGAATATAAAGAATACGCCGAAGCAACGGCATCTTCCTGTCCCATGCGTTGTTTGATGCGCTGGGACGCGCGGCTGCGTTCCCATAAACCAATCAACCATAAGCCTGTAAAACCGCGTTTGGCGAGTAAATCCAACTCTTCGTTGGGGATTTTGTCGAGGGTCTTGATTTCGTATTGATATTTTTCGGATAATTGGTCAAGCCACACATAGGAATTCTTAGCCATCAAGACTAAACGTGGCATCCAATCTTTATCAGGGCTAAAGCGTTCGAAATCTGCATAATCATGGCCTGTAAACGTATGAACCTGTGCCTCAGGCTTAAATTCACTTGGGCCGTGCTGACGAATGATTTCTTCTCGAATAAAATCAAGGCCGCGTAAAACGCGGAGGCCGAAGGATTCCCCTAATACACTTCCCCATCTTTCAATAATAAAACGTAGTTGAGCTTCGATAGAATCAGGATGAGCCTTGATGGGCGCCAAGAGGATATCAACCAATGTTTCACCTGCATCGGTTGCGTCCCCATTTCCAAAGACAGGTTGTGTGCTAAGGAAATCCAATAATTTTGGAATAAATTCTTTATATGGAGTCCCTGTCATGACAGAGTCATCAAACAGGTCTTTATAGCTGCGTAAGGCAGGGTTGTTATTGGAGTTGTTGGTCAACAACATTTCTTCAATGGCGGCGGCACGAACACCGCGGCTCAAATCGCCAAAGCCTGATACTTGAGTAGCAAGATAGACCCCTGCTGTTTTCTCTCCACGAAAAACTGACATGGGAGGAAATTCTTCGGTAAACCGAATCAAAGTCAGTTCATATTTGGAACCCAAGTTGGATTGAAGAGAGCCCATGGCACGTCCCATGACACCAGAATAACGTGTATGGTAATGTTTAAGGAGCAGATGATAAGCCTCATCCAGCAGGGAAATTGCATAGAGGTCAGTAGCAGGCACAGGGGTAGTGCGAAGCGCTGACATTTGGGCCGCAAAGGCACGGGCGGAGGCCAAATCCCCAAAAACCACGTGCCCGTCTGGGCGGTAGAAATCCAGAGAGAAATTGTATTTATTTCGGGAGGCGCGGGTGATAAGCATAACAACAATGATAACCGATTAACGAATTTTTTCGGGTAAAATTTATACGCGATTATGAACTCTTCATTGATGCAATTCGTCCTGCTCCTATTTCTTGCGGTGCTTTATTTGCCGCTGATTTTTTTCGTAATTCAACGCCGTGAAGATGGTCAGGGACCGGCGATTTGGTTGGTAGCTTTATATGCATTACTCGCCATGGTTTTAAACCTGACAGAAGCCTTTTGGCGAAATGGGGAAAATGAATTAAAGGGTTTACAGGAACTGCAAAGTTATGGGGCGTTGACTTTGATTGTTCTAATGATCCTGACGGTCAAGACATTTTTAAAACGTGAAACCTGGTGGAGTTGGGTGGCGGTATGGGCATTTTGGATGCTCGTTCTGGCGCTCATTTTAACGAATGCGCTAAACCTACCTGATGTTTTATGGACCAATGGAACTCTTGTTTTACAACGTGAACGGCTTGGCTCTTCATGGACAATTTTAGGTTGGTTGGTCTTTGCAATCGGCATGATTCTTGCAATTGCCAATGCCAGCAGGAGTGCTCGTCAACAACTATTTAGGAACCGTCTAAATTATTGGTGGCCTACATTTTTCCTTATTTTTATAAATGACATATTATTATTTTCAGGAGTTGCATTTCCTGGCCATCCATTAAGATTAATTGCAACCATGTTTATGGCCTATGTGGTTGTAACTCATGACCTCCCAGATTTACGTCAAATTCTGCGACGAGGATTTGCCTACCTTTTGATTGCTGCTGTTATTGTTGGTTTATATGCAGCAGGCTTTTTGCTTTTACAAGCCATCTTCCGTGACACAAAAAACTTCAACCCGTTGATTGCAGGTGCCGCGGTTTCACTATTTCTGGCTTTAATTTTTACTCCGCTCTTCAACGCCATCAATCACATGGTAAATGCATGGATGAAAGCTGATCAATATGATGCCAGTCGTACCATCCATGAATACAGCGAAAACATAAGTAACATTTTGGATATGGATAGGCTGGCCAGTATCGCTGTAGGTATTATTTTGGAGGCCATGCAAATTGAGCGTGGATATTTATTCCTCGTTGATTCAGAACGTGAAGCAGATGGAAGAAAAATGTATAGGCTTCGTTCTGCTCGCAGTCCTGAAGAGCGACAAATGATTGCAGTTGAACTGGATGAAAGCGGACCGATTGCTTCTTACTTAATTCGGGAACAAAGACCGCTTCTTCAATACGACCTTGATTTGCTACCAGCCTTTCGAACTGCCTCAAGCTTTGAAAGAGATTGGTTCAGCCAACTACAAGCCGAAGTGTATATTCCCATTTTTGCCAAAAGGCAGTGGATAGGTTTGCTGGCGTTTGGCGGAAAATTAAGTCGTAATCGTTACAGTAAAGAAGATCTGGTCACCCTCAGCGCCCATGCCAATCAAACCGCAGTAGCCTTGGAAAATGCTCGTCTGGTTGATAACTTGATGCGTCTCAATAACGAGCTACGCAACGCACGCCGCGCTTTGGAAAAAAACAACCACGACCTTGAACGTATCGATCAAGCAAAATCCGATTTCATCAGCATCGCATCTCACGAACTGCGCACCCCATTGACCGTAATCAAAGGGTACACAGAGATGCTAATGGAAGACTCTAACCTAGATGAAAACATCAAACTCGTCATGAAGGGCATTCATGACGGCACCATGCGCTTGCATGAAGTTATGGACTCAATGTTTGACATTGCCCAGATTGATGCACGCTCCCTTAAACCACATCTACAACCTGTTGAGCTCGGACAATTAATCCGCGAAGTTTGCATGGAACAGGCAAGTAGCATAAAGGAACGCAAGCATACTCTTGTTGTTGATTTACCAGCTTTGCCACATGTCAAGGCAGATCCAAATCTTTTACGAAAATTGATTCATCATTTGATTCGCAACGCTGTCAAATTCACACCCAATGATGGAAAAATTACCGTCACTGGCAATGCCTTCCCTGCAATCATGGATTTACCCAACGGTGGTGTCGATATTATCTTTAGCGATACGGGAGTAGGCGTTGACCCGAATTTCCGCGAAATTATTTTCACCAAATTTTATCAGCCTGGTGAATTAGGCAAACACTCCACTAGTAAGACGCGCTTCAAAGGCGGAGGCGCAGGGTTAGGATTGGCGCTATCGAAAGGCATTGTAGAAGCGCATGGCGGAAGGATTTATGTGGAAAGTCCTGGGTACGATGAAATCAATTTCCCCGGTAGTCAATTTCATGTGATTTTGCCACTAAGCAAACCTGAAGAGGGCGAGCAACAAAAAACCAGCGAGCCTATGAAATATCAAATATAAAAAGATAGTCAGGAAAAATTCCTGACCATCTTTTATTTACGAACCACCCACCCAAGAATTGCACCTGCCAACCCCAATAGCAGTAATATGAATTTTATAGTTGCACAAATTGCAGCCACCTGTGGAAATGAAGAATGGACAGTACCAATCAGGATATGCCAGAGGGCATAATTTTCCACCGCATCAAACAACGCCGCGAGGATGGCTCCCCATCCCAACCATGTGGTCAAAACCTGAAGCCATTTTGCTTTTCCGCTACCAGCCAGTAGCAAGCCAAACGACAATGCCAAAGCGTAGACAGGCATAAACAGGTAGTCCATCCCCAGCCCGAAGGCAGCAAAGAGGCGGGCATTGTCGTCCCATGAGTTGACCATCGCCTGTGATGCATTTGTTGTTCGCGCAAGCTCGAAGGAAACAATTCCGTTAGGTGCTGAAGAAGTACGAAGCGGTTGATCCAACACTCTGAACACGCCAAAGATGATTAATGTAAATGCAAGAAATACAAAAAACAAAGTCTTACGCAAATTTTGTGGAATGAACTCCAAGGGATGTTTCATGCTTTATATCTTCTTTCGGTAGACGCGATTGTTTTTATATTCCACACCATTTAGATTTTTCAGGTCGGCACGCATTTGTTCTGTAGTTTCTGCCACTTGAGTCATTTCAACATGGACAAATTGCTGGAATTCTAAAAGTGTCTTCCCCATAGCGTAATACAACAAGGCATTCCCGCCGTGACCTTGAAATTCAGGCAAAATCCCCATACCGTTGACAGAAACTGTGTTCGTTCGGCGCATTTCAAGTAGCAGGTCAGGCAAACCAAATGGAAATAATTTTCCCTTGGCTCGTTGAAGCGCAGCGGAGACATCATGAAATGCAAACAAAAAGCCAACTACATCTTCGCCATGTGTAATGATTTTAATCAAGCGATGGTCGGCAACTGTCATAATATTTTCCACAACAAAGTCAATTTCCCGTTGCGAAAGCGGATAATATTCCCAATTATTTACGAATGCATCGTTATAGGCTTTCCCAATTCGCCCTGCCCATGAGACAAGTTCTTTTTTATTCTTGAAACGCTTTACTTCCAAATGTCCGCGCTGCATGACGCGCTCGGCAATTTTTTCTACACGGTCAGGAATTCGAAACTGATCTGCAGGCAAATAACAGGAGACAAAATCCACTTCCTTTTCAAACCCTTGTGCCTCAACCAATTTCTGATAATAAGCATGGTTGTAATTTAACATCGTCATGGTCTGACGGTGTTCCTGCCCAAGGACTTGAATGCCATATCCGTCTAATGGACCTAATCCCTTTGGCCCGACAATCGTATTCAATCCACGAGCCTTTGCCCACTCAATGGCTGTATTGAACAAAGCAGAAGCTGCCTCCAGGTCATCTTCACATTCGAATAGATAAAAATCTGCTTTTTGGGTATTGTGATACTGATTAAAGGGTTTGTTCTCAATGGCAGCAATTCTCCCCACATCCCGCCCATCTCGTACAGCCAGGAAAAAATCCACATCTGAATGTTCGTGAAATGGGTGTTTTTTTCTATTCAACTGGTTATAGGCATCAATATTCAAAGGTGGCACCCACTGCGGACAATCCGCATAGATGCGATGCACCAGTTCTACAAACCGTTTGACCTGCTTCTTATTTTCCGTGTCCACTTTCTCAATGACAAGCATACAGCCTCCCGAAGAGCACAAGGATGATTTCATAAAGTATATACCCGAATTTTAGGAGATAGATACAAAAAAATTGAAGATATTTAGGATGAAGAGCCCGAAAATTCAAGAGAAAAAGCACAAAGTACCACTACTCTTCATGCTATACTTGGGATATTCCTATTGTCTCGAGGCTATATGACCCAAAATTCCCACGAGGAAATGCTAAGAAAATACGCTGAAGCCATTGTAAAAGTTGGGCTAAATGTACGGGCTGGACAGCGTTTAATCATCACACTAATGGCCACCAGAGGGGTGCCTCTTGAGTTCTCCCCCTTGGTCCATGAAATAACAAAAGCCGCGTACGGCGTTGGCGCCAAATACGTTGAGGTACTTTGGGGCGATGAAGAGATGTTGCGCTTACGCGCTCAATATGCTCCTAAAGATTCCTTTGACGAATATCCAATCCACACCATCGACGCCATCATGAACATGGTCAACAATGGAGATGCGATGCTCTCCATCTCAGGAGCCAACCCTGATATGTTTGGCGGTCTTGACCCTGAAATTGTAGGCTTGATGCAAAAAACGCACTTAAATATTGCAGGCAAAGTCACTGAAAAAGTAACCACCAACGCCATCAACTGGTGTGTTGTAGCAGCGGCTGGAACAGAATGGGCGAAGAAAATTTTCCCTGACCTTTCTGCTGAACAAGCCAAGGAAAAACTTTGGAAAGCCATTTTCGAAACATCACGCATCGATCAACCCGACCCTGTTGTAGCCTGGCAAAACCATATTCAACTGTTGCGTGAACGCGCAAACTATTTACAGAAAAAACAAGTCACCGCATTACATTATTCCGCTCCAGGCACCGACTTTACCCTCGGCCTCCCCAATGGACATCGTTGGAT